>JAUZNZ010000007.1 GCA_030706735.1 Bacteroidota bacterium
CTGGAGTATGCCTGTTTGGTGGGATTGCGTAACGGATGATGAATATAATGGATACCTTAAAAAATAGATCCCAGTCATCAGCATATTCCCTATCAGACGGATTACACATGAGGATTTCATAAGAAGAGCAGATCACCAGGAAGAAGAAGTACCCTGCAAGAGGCTGTCCCGGGAGGATTCCGGGATGGCCTTTTTAGTTGAAGAAGAGATAGCAGAGGAAGATGGACACGACGATGCTGACGAGGTTGGTGAGCAGCATGGCGCCGATCGAATAGCGGGTATTCCTGATCGACACGGCGCCGAAGTAGACCGCGATGATGTAGAAGGTGGCATCGGATGAACCTTGCAGGATGCCGGACAGGCGGCCCGCAAAGGAATTGGGTCCCTGGGGCCCTTGCATGGCCGCGATCATCATGCCGCGCGCGCCGCTGCCGCTCAGGGGTTTGATCAGTGCGGTGGGCAGTCCGTCCACAAAGCGGGTATCGGTGCCGAGGGCGGCGAAGACGCGCCGAATGCCTTCAATGATGGCATCGAATGTGCCGCTGGTACGGAGCATGCTGATCGCCACCAGGATCCCGACCAGATAAGGTATGATCTTGACGGCGGTATCGAAGCCGCCCTTCGCGCCTTCCACAAAGGCGTCGAACATATTTATCTTTTTGTATAGCGCCCCTCCGACGATCAGGACGAAGATCAACAAGATCAGGCCATTGCTGAGCACCTGTGAAAAGGACTGTACGCGATCGGCTGGCAGCTGGCGCAAATAGATTACGAGTGCGGCGATCAGCAGGCAGAACCCGCCCACCCAGGCCAGGATGACCGGCTGAAAGATATTTATCCGTTGCTTGAATGCGACGATAAGCATGGAGGCCAGCGTCGCGACGAAGGTGGCGATCAGGATCGGTATGAATACATCTGTCGGATCGGAAGCCCGCATCGATGCCCGGATAGCGATGACGCTGACCGGGATCAATTGCAGCCCGGATTGATGCAGACAGAGGAACATGATCTGGGCATTCGAGGCCGTATCCTTTTTAGGATTGATCTCCTGCAGGCTTTGCATGGCTTTCAGCGCGAAGGGCGTCGCCGCGTTGTCCAGGCCCAGGAGGTTTGCCGAGAAATTCATGACCATGTGTCCCATGGCGGGATGGTCTTTGGGCAGGTCGGGGAAGAGCCGGGAAAAGAAGGGGCCGACGATCCTCGAGAGCAGGCGTATCCCCCCTGCCCTATCCGCGATGCCGATCAATCCCATGAATAAGGCCATGATGCCGATGAGGCCGAGCGAAAGGGTTACAGCGGTCTCGCAGGTCCTGATCAGCCCGTCGGCGGATTGGATGCGGTAGGCGGGTTGGGACGCGGGGGAGGGCGACGCGGGGGCGGACGACGCGGGGGCGGACGGTTGGATTTGGGCGATCCGGATGGTGTCGCCGGCTCGGCCCGTCACCATTTCGCTGAAAAGGTTCCGGTCGCCGGGGAAGAGGGCGCACTTAATGCTCGCTACGAGTACCGATACGATGATGAATGCCGCCCATATCCTGCTTAATGCCATGTATAAAAATATATAAATTATTCCAACCCCGGGTGGTCTGCTTTTTACTACCTTTGCGGGTCTTAAAAATGGGATACCAGTATGGGTTTACAAGCAGGGATCGTCGGATTGCCGAATGTGGGGAAGTCGACCCTATTCAACGCCGTCAGCAATAGCGCCAAAGCGCAGGCCAGCAACTATCGTTTTTGCACCATCGAGCCCAATACGGGTTTGGTGGATGTTCCGGACGAGCGGCTGCAAAAACTCGCCGAGCTGGTCAAACCGCAGCGGATCGTGCCGACGCAGATCGGGATCGTGGATATTGCCGGCCTGGTCAAGGGGGCCAGTAAGGGAGAAGGCCTTGGCAATAAATTCCTGGCCAATATACGGGAAGTCGATGCGATCGTGCATGTGATCCGTTGCTTCGAGGATGAGAATATCCTGCGCGATGAAGGCGCCATCGATCCGGTCAGCGACAAGGAGATCATCGATACCGAGCTGCAGTTAAAAGACCTCGAGAGCGTCGAAAAGAAACTTTCGCGATCGGAAAAACTGCTCAAGACCGGCGACCCCAAGGTGAAGGCCGAGGTGGACGTGCTGCGGCGTTGCAAGGAACATCTCGAAAAAGGCAAGAGCATCCGGGAGCTGGATCTCTCAAAGGAAGAACGGGCGGCGATCAGCGATCTGTTCCTCCTTACCGAGAAGCCCGTTCTTTATGTCGCGAATGTCGATGAAGCGTCGATGCACACGGGGAACCGGTTCTCGGAGGCGCTGAAGGCGTCCGTCACCGGAGAAAATTCACTGATGATCCTGATGAACAATTCCATCGAGGCGCAGATCGCGGAAATGGAAGATCCGGGAGACCGGCAGTTGTTCATGGAGGAATACAAGATGCAGGAGCCGGCGCTCAACAAGCTGATCCGGTCCACCTATCGTCTGCTGAGGCTGGCGACCTATTTCACGGCCGGAGAGCAGGAGGTCAGGGCCTGGACGATACATGAGGGATGGAAGGCTCCGCTGGCGGCGGGGGTGATACACACCGACTTCGAGAAAGGCTTTATAAAAGCGGAGGTCATCGCTTACCAGGATTTCCTGCAATACGGATCGGAGGCCGCCTGCCGGGAGAATGGGAAGCTGCGGATCGAGGGGAAGGAGTATGTGGTGAAGGACGGGGATGTGATGCATTTCCGGTTCAATGTCTAATGAAATGGACGAGCCGGCCCGACGGGCCGGCTCGCATCAACACTTAAACGAAGAGGGCGCCAGTGGCGCCCTCTTCGTTTAGAAAATGTTATATCCGTAACTGACGTAATAGAGACCGCCTATCGAGGGATTCGCGAAGGCGTTGATGTAATAGTGGTTGAGCATATTAGTCGCTCCCAGCTTGATCAGGGATCGTACGGAAGGCAGCTTATAGCTGATCATTCCATCCAGGGTACCGAAGGCGCTTACGGGACCTTGCCGGAAGTCGCTCTCAGTCCAGTAAGCATCCTGCCACCTGAACTGGAGATTGAAGCCGAATCGCTGCTCATGACCAAAGCCGCTATTCGCCAGGCCGATATTGAAACGGTACTTGGGCGTATTATAATACGTGACGAAGGTTGAGTCCGGATTATGCAGGCGATCGGTGGACGCGTTGAAGCTCAGAGAGAAATTATTCGGCAGCAGGTAGTCCAGGCTTAACCCTATGCCGTAGCTCTTGATCTGGTTTGGACTATTTACCGATACGGAATAAACCTTCGAGGTTGACAGCTGAACCACGGTGGTCCGGCTGAGAAAATCATCGAATTGGGAATAATATCCATAGAGATCCACGAGCAGGCGGCGGTCGAAGGTCCCTTTGTACCCCAATTCATAGGAGTGTACCGTTTCGGGCTTGAACTTACCAAAATTGGCCTGGACCAGTACAGCCGGATTGCCGGACTGCTGATATGCCTGGACGCTGGAGTAAGTGTAGACGGGCTGCGTATCGAAATGGTGGAACTGCCGCAGCTGAGGCAGGCCGCCGATGAGGGTATAGGTGCCTGTATTCAGGTTGATCCACTGGTTCTGGTTGGATGGGAAACGATACGCGTTCTGGTATGAGGCCCGGATATAATTGTCCGGAGCCACGGTAAGGACAGCCGAAAAACGCGGAGTAAACTTCCCGTCAAAATTCGTATTCTTATCATAGCGTCCGGAGGCGGTGAGCTTTAATTTATCGTCGAACAACCTCTTCGAGATCTGTGCGTATGCGCCAATCTCGGTTGTATTGATCCTGCCTGCGCTATCGGCAAAAAGCGTACCCTGTGAATTCAGCACGTATTCTCTCCAGCTGCCCCCAACGATCAATTCGGCAAATTTCACGCAATCGGAGAAATTGTATTGGCCTTCGGCCTGGTACATGTTCGTGCGGTCCACGAATAGGCCCCCGGTCGGGATGGGTTTGGCGCGCACCTGGTCGAACACGGACTGGAATCCTGCCGTTCCTGCTACCGGCCGCCCCTGGTCGGCGAATCCGCGCGCCGCATTATTGGCTGTCATAAAATCCGCGCCTCCCGCCATGGCCGCCAGCAAGGCGCCCGTGTACTGAGGATACCAGCTGGCGCCCGGATTGCCGGGATTGTAGCTGACCTTCCAGGCCTCGTTGAAAAGCTGGGTGGTAACTGTGGCGTTATATGCCTGACCGGAGTTTTCCTGCGTGGTATAGGCGCGCAGGAACCAATGGTCAGCCTTCACTTCCAACTTGTATTGCCCCATCTTGAGGTCTTTCAGGGAATACCGGTCGCTACCGGTATAGACCGAATTACCGGTGCCGTAATTACCCGTGAGGGAGGCTACGATACGCGGAGTGATCTTATAATAGATCCCGCCTGTCAGCCGGAGATCACGTGTGGTGCTATTGATCACTTCGCTCTCCTTATACCCCGTACGCGAGACGTAATATGGCTTGGCCAGCATCGGAGTGACAAGGGGAGCCAGGGCCGGGTTGGCCAGGGCAGCGCCCTGGAGGAATGGCCGGATGTCCACAGAAGTCTCGTCGCCATAGAGATTTACGCCGTTATAGTTGGGATCGGTGCTGCGAGAGCCGGGAATCGGATAATTACCCGGTCCGGCCCCGGTGCCCCTGGAATTGGTGCTGTCCCAGCCGATCCAATCCTTGGCATCGATATACTGTACTCCGACCTTGAATGCGAAATTATCACCGATCTTTTGTCCCCACCTCAATGCCAGGTCCGTGTAAGGAGAGGCGCCAACCGGATCCTTACCGCCGACGTGCATGACCCCTTCCTTAACCTGGAGGCTGACACCCTGGTACTTGAAGGGATCCTTGCTGGTGATGAGCAGTGTACCATTGGTACCGCCGGAGCCATACAATGCGGAAGATGCGCCGGAAAGCAGTTCCATATTATCGATGTCCAGGTCGGAAAGCCCGATGACCGAACCGACGGAGAAGTTGAGCCCCGGGGCCTGGTTATCCATCCCGTCAACGAATTGATTGAACTTCGTATTCCCGCTGCCGTTGAAGCCACGGGTGGTCACGGTACTGAAAGTCAGGCTGGAGCTGACGACGTCCACTCCCTTCAGCGTGCGTATCACATCATAATAACTTGTGGCCGGGCTGTTTCGGATGGCTGCCGAGCCTACGCGCTCGATCGAAACAGGCGATTCGAGTATGCGCTCCGGTACGCGGCTGGCAGCGACAACCACTTCCGTTCCGAGGACGGAAACCGGTTTAAATTCGATCTGCAGATGAGCCGATGCATCGCTGACAGTCAGCTCCTGCAATTCGAACCCGATTGATGTGAATACAAGTACCAGTGGGAGCGCGTGATTGGTTGTGATCCTGAAATTCCCCTTGTCATCCGTATAGGTTCCGGCACCAGTACCCTTAATGCTGACGGAGACCGCAGGAACAGCGTCTCTATTCAACGCATTGTGTACATTACCGGAAATCGTGACTTGGGACTGAGCGAATGTGGCAGCAGAGAAAAAGGCTGACGTAAGCATGACAATGGCTAGCCTTGGTAGAGCATTTCCCATGGTACAAGTTTTCGTTTAGTAATAGTGAGGCCTAATTATCAGCAAAATACACATTGTAATCTTGTCTTGAAAATTTAATTTTGCGCCATGAACCTCCTGCAATTCCCCCGCCAGACAGCCTATTACCGAGGCAAGGTCCGCGACGTATATACCATCGACGATACCTGGCTGGTGATGATCGCCTCCGACCGGATCTCCGCTTTCGACGTGATCCTTCCCAGGCCGATCCCATTCAAGGGCCAGGTGTTGAACCAGATCGCGGCGTATATGCTGAAGGCTACCGCGGATATTTGCCCGAACTGGTTGAAGGAGACGCCGGCGCCCAATGTGGCCATCGGCCGGAAATGCCAGCCATTCCGGGTAGAGATGGTCGTTAGGGGCAACCTGACGGGCCATGCCTGGAGAACCTATAGCAGCGGAAAGCGCGAATTGTGCGGAGTGGCCATGCCCGAGGGGATGCGGGAACACGATCCCTTCCCAAAACCCATCATCACTCCATCCACGAAGGCGGAAGCCGGTCATGACGAAGACATTTCGCGGGAGGAGATCATCGGCCGCGGGTTGGTGGGCGAAAAACACTATGTGCAAATGGAGGCCTATACGCTGGCCCTGTTCCAACGGGGCAGGGATATCGCGTCCAAAAGGGGCCTGATCCTTGTAGACACCAAGTACGAGTTCGGGTTGATCGGCGATACGGTCTACCTCATGGACGAGATCCATACGCCCGATTCGTCGCGCTACTTCTATGCCGACGGGTTCGAAGAACGGCAGGCCAGCGGCGAACGGCAGCAGCAGCTCAGCAAGGAATTCGTCCGGGAGTGGCTGATCGCGAATCATTTTATGGGCAAGGAAGGTCAGACGGTCCCGGAAATGAGCGACGAGTGGGTGCAGACCATCAGCCGGCGTTACATCGAATTGTACGAGAAAGTGATCGGGGAGCCGTTCCGCGGGCAATCGTTGACCCTGGAGGAAACCTATCAGCGCATCTTATATTCGCTGGCCAACATCGGGTGACCGCGGCAGCGTGAACGAGAAGATGCTGCCTTTTCCCTGTTCGCTCCTGACATGCATGCGACCGCCGTTGCGGGTAAGGAATTCCTTACATAGCATTAACCCCAGGCCGGTTCCGGTCTCGCCGCCCGTTCCGCGTGTCGTATAATAGATATCATCCATCAATTTCTTGAGGTCTGAGGGACTGATGCCGGTGCCAGTGTCCTCCACGGAGACTTCGATGTGAGAACGGTCCTCGCGGGCGTCGATACTGATATGCCCTTCGGCGGGCGTGAACTTGATGGCGTTCGACAGCAGGTTTCGCAGGACCAGATTGATCATGTCCTTGTCGGCGTAAACGTAAACAGGCCGGTCGATCTTGCTGGTGACGTAGATGTGCTTGGCCTCTGCCTGCAAACGCAGGAGTTGCAGCACTTCCTGGGTGATCTTGCCGATGTCCAGCACCTGCGGCCTGATCGCTTCCGCCTGCATCTGGCTCTTTGCCCATTGCAGCAAATTCTCCATAAGGCCCGTGGTATAGCTCAGCTCCTTCACCACTTCGGGGATCATCACCTTTATTTCGTCGCCGGGCAGGTCATATTGCTGGACGTTCCGGAAGAGGGTGCTCAGGGCATAAAGGGGCGCCTTGAGGTCGTGGGCGATCACGGAGAATAATTTATTCTTCAGCGTATTCAGTTCCGTGAGCTGACGTGTCTGCGTCTCGAGGAGGGCGGCCTTTTCCGCGACGTCCGCCTTATGTTGCATGATCTTGAGCGTGCTTCGGCGGAGCTGGAAATTCTTTTCACGCGTTTGAACCTGGTATCGTGCATTTTCGTTGCGTATCAGCAGCAGACCATAAAATATAAAGAAGATCGCCAGCAGGTGATTGAAGAGGTAGAAATAATAATTCGTCGCCTCCAGCCGGTAATTATAATCTTTCCAGATCGTCACGACCAGGAAATAGCAGGCCATGGAGAGCGTGAACGAGAAGATGATATTGTACACGCGTTGAAGGAAGAATACCGAGAGCACCCCATACAGCACAAAGAAGAATTCGATACCCAGGTCGATCTTGACCGCGTACAGCATGCTGGTCATTACGGGGTACAATATAAAATAGAGTATGCGCGCCAGTTCATAGCGCTGATAATAGTTTGCCGTAAGTACCAGGAGACTGATCAGGGCGGGCGAACAGGCAATAAGCCAGGCGAATACAGGGATCTCGCCGATATTGAAAAGACAGGCGATCGGCACCAGTATGCCCGCGACCACGCCAAAGAAATTCATCAGGTTGAAAATACCCAGCTTCCTCTTTTCATAACTTCCAAGAGAGGGCCTATATCCGATGTTCCTGATATAGCTCTGCAGGCGGATGAAAGTTTTGAAGGTCGTGTTCATTGGATGAGCCTTGGATTTTAACCGATTACGATAATAAACGTATTAAGTACACTTTTATTTGGCCCGGCAAACTACAATTCACCGAAAGCCGATTTTGCGGCCTTGAACAGCGCCACATATAATAAAAATCAGGAATGCAACTTCGTTCAAACTCTTTGTTGCATTGGCTTATATCGTATGGATGATGAAAAAAGACCTAAGGGTTGGGGTGTGCCTTCAGGGGGTTTGTTTTGGCCGCAGGCGGGCCTTTGATTTATTGAACACCTTGCGGCCATTGTCCTTGCCTTTACGCAGGGCTGCGCGGGCCTCGGGAGGCAGGCGGAGTACCTCAAGACAGGAGACGCTGCAACAGCCTTCATATGCCGCAGCGCAGGCCTCGCATTGGATGAAGAGAAGGTGACAGCCGTCGTTGCGGCAGTTCGTGTGCGTATCGGCCGGCTGGCCGCACTGATGGCAATGCGCGATGATCTCCTCGCTGATGCGTTCGCCGAGGCGGTCGTCGAATACGAAGTTCTTACCGAGGAATTTGTTCTCCAGCCCCTTCTCCTTCACGGTATTTGCATATTGAATGATGCCGCCTTCGAGGTGAAAGACGTTGCGGAAGCCGCGGTGGAGGAGGTATGCGGAGGCCTTCTCACAACGGATGCCGCCCGTACAATACATGATAATGTTGCGATCCTTGTCCTTTTCCAGCATGGCTGCCGACATGGGCAGTTGCTCGCGGAACGTATCCGAGGGCACTTCGATCGCGTCCCTGAAATGACCGACCTCATACTCATAATGATTCCGCATGTCCACCAGGATGGTTCCCGGCTGTTCGGCCAGCCGGTTGAATTCGTCCGCGTCCACATAGCGGCCTTTGCGACTCATGTCGAATGCCGGGTCGTCGATGCCGTCGGCAACGATCTTGCCCCTGATCTTAATTTTCAGCACCCAGAACGACTTGCCGTCGTCATCTACGGCCTGGTTCAGGCGGAGGCCGCCGAGGCCGGGTATTGCGTCGAGCAGCTCTTTCAACTCCGGGAAGCGGGAGCGGGGAACGCTTACCTGCGCATTAATCCCTTCCGGGGCAATATAGATCCGGCCGAAGACCTTGCGCTGGTCCAGCGCGAGATACAGTTCGTCGCGGAATTTTTTAGTATCCGGTATAAGAGTATATCTGTAGAAAGACAGGGTAATGCGGGGTTCCGTCTCCTGGTAAAGGCGTTCCTTTAGCTCCTTTTGGGAGACACGATTGTGAAGTGGGGCCATGAACAAAAATTCCTCATGCAAATATAGGCAAAATCGGGGGGAGGGGGGCCCGGCGGGCCAAAGGAGGGGGTTAGACCGTCCTTTTCAAACAGCTCCCCGCCAGGGCGGCCATGCCGGCAACCAGGGCGCCGACCAGGGCCGTTATAAGGATCAGCAGGACCGAAGATCCGCCGAGCGGAAGGATGAGTGCGATGCGTTGGGAAAGGATGCTGCCATTGGCGGAATCGATCGTCCAGGCGAGCGCTCCCCATAACAGGAACAGGGCGATGAATCCCGAAAGGAAGGCCATCCCGGGCTTCTGGGGCAGCAGGAGGCTGACCAGGGCGGCGGCCAGCGCCATGCACCACCAGGGGAGGAAGAGCCCGGATACGAAGCTCAACAAGGCGATCAGCAGGATCGAGACGACGAATTTCATTTTCAATAGACTATTTACGGTCTTGAATTATTGACGAATACCATTTTCCATTTAACCCGCTTATCACGGGCATCCTCCCTCTCCATGACCCAGAGCGGATAATACTTGCCGGCCGCCCAGTGATCGACAAAGGAATCATAGTATGGGCTACCGGGGTTGCCGTTCTGACCGCCCGGGTAAACTCCATAGGCCTCGGTCTTGTCGGTCAGGTGTACGATCATGCGCCAGCTAGGGCCGTGGAATTGTTTGGCGGCATTGATGCAGTTGGTGCCTCCGCCGATCATGAGGTGCGTCCGGCTGAGCGCGGGCAGGCGCAGCAAGTGCCTCGCCCAGGTATCCTTCCACCTGCCCCATTGCAATTTGTCATCCCTGTCGGCCTGCACCAGGTCGGGCACTGCCGCTTTGAAAGCTGCCGTGACGATCTCCCGGAGGGTTTCCTTATGCGGCGTATTGATGTTGTCGATGAATTTATATGCCGTGTCGCGAAGCAGGGCCTCGAGCAAGGTACTTTCGAAAGGCCGAAGCAATGGAAGATCGGTCTGGGAGAGTTCGTCGTCATAGACCGCCGACTCCAGCCTCGACCACCAGAGATTAAAGATCGTGGGACCGGTCTCGCCGGGATCATCGCGCAGATTCCAGTTCCGGATGATGTCCAGGTAGGCACGTTCTTCGTCACCCAGATGGGAAGCGTCGATGTGCTTAAGAAGTACCGGCCGGGCCATTTCCGCAAATACGTCATAGTTCTCGGTCTGGAGTTTCATCATATCCCGGGGCGTGATGGAATTCCATTTGTTGAGGAAGCGGTTAATGAGCAGGCCCCGATAAACCGGATAGTCGCTGCCGAGATAGTAGGGATAGGTCGTATCAACCGGTTTTTGGTTGGCGCTGCTGACAAATCCTCTTTCCGGATTGAGGATAAATGGGTTCTCGTCGGCAGGAATATTACCCTGCCAGAGGTAGGAACTATCCGTTCCCGGCATGACATAGTCGCCCTGCCCCTTCCATTTGGCCGGAAAGTCGCCTTGCTGGGTAATCGCGATGTCGCCGGACTTGGAGGCGAATATGAAATTCTGTCCCGGGGTGCTCAGCCATCGGATGGCTTGCCGGTAATCGTCATAATTCCGGGCAGAACGGATCCGGCTGAACACGCCCAGTTCATTGGAAGGGTCATCTGCCTTCCAGCGCACTGCATAATATTTATCCGAGGGTTGATCCGAAAAGCCGGTAAAGCCGGGCTCGTACATGACGGGGCCGAAGACGGTGTAGGTCACGGTATCCACGAAATCAGGGCTTCCCTTTACTTTAATGATCTCGAATCGATTGTCGGCCGCCTTCCATTCGCCATTGTAGCGATATTCCTGCCTGGACCCGTCCTTGAATTCAACGGCATAGTAATCGCGTACGTCCCTGCCTGCATTGGTGACTCCCCAGGCGCAACTGTCATTGAACCCGATCACGATAAACGGCGCTCCGGGGAAGGAAACTCCATAGGTATTGAAGTCGGGGGTCTGGATCTGCAATTCATACCAGATCGAGGGTAGGTTGGTGCCGAGATGAGGGTCATTGCAAAGAATGGGGCGACCGCTTAATGTTTTTTTACCACTGACGGCCCAATTATTACTCCCATTATTTTTTTCAGGTTGCAGTTCGCGTATCGTTACGGTATCCTTATTGTCAAAATATAGTGAGTCCGCGGTAACGGGCGGCTTCGGATGAATGCCGGGAGGCAGGAACGCCGTGCCCCTGGGAATGATGGGGTCGAGACTGTCCTGCAATGCGGGATAGAGTTTGGCGAGATCTTCCTTGCTGAAGAGGCTCTTGGCATTGGTCATCTCGAAGTCATGTTCCTTGGCCGCCAGGTCGTAGGCCATATACTTCATGAACAGCGCGATCTTGAGATTGCTCCAGGGCTCGGGCTTATAATTGAGCAGCTTGTATTCGAGAGGTAGTTCGCTCTCCCGGAGACCGGAGATATAGGCATTCACCCCTGCCGTATAGGCATCGCAATCGCGTTTGGTGACGCTGTCCTTTTCGATCTCGGCCAGCGCTTTTTCGGCTCCCGATACCATCCCGAGGCGGCGCATCTGGCGGTCATATTTCAGGTAGCCGTTCCCCGCGCCGGGCCCCAGGATCTCGCTGAGCCTGCCGGCCGCCGCAAAGACCTGGAATTCCATCTGCCATAAGCGGAATTTCGCGTGAAGGTAACCCTGTATAAATGAAGCGTCCTCGTCGTTGCCCGCGAAAATGTGCGGCACCAGGCGGTCATCGAAGTATACTTCGGCCCGCTCTTTCAGATCCGGGAAGTTGAGCCTGGCATTGAAACTTTTGTCGAGGGGGTCTGCATTCTGCCAGAAGCCATGCTGTGGGCTTAGGAAGCGGCCCAGGGGAGGCACTTTTCCCCATTGCGTATCGAGACAGAAGATTAATGCGGCAGTAAGAAGAACGGAAAGAGTCAAAGGGACAATTCTCATACCTGGTCCATTGAATTGATGTCTTAAGGACTTTTAAAAGTAATCTATTTTTCAATACCCTAAATAGGGGATGCCGGGTATTGGCCGGATGGGGGAATTCGATAAAAAATCACCACAAAATGGTATTTTTCGTATGGGTCTTTATACGAAAATTTGCATCAGGAAAGAATTTAAACCCAGATTTTCTGTAATTCATCGATCCTACCCTTTTTATGTACGTTCAGGTGGTTCAGGTTGATAATAGGCCGGTCTCGAAAGAGCCGGCTTATTTTGTTGGCGACGCTTTCCGCTGGAAAATGTCGCGTCGCCAACAAAATATCCTTTGCGTTGCGACCGAAGGGGCTTCGCCCCTTCGGTACATCCCCTTCCAAAAGATTTCTTTAGGTTCCAAAGATTCTATTAGGTTACCGGGATCCCTCCAGGTTCGAAAGATCTCTTTAAACTGACCCCATTAATAAGCAGGGCAGCTGGTTTTACGCGCGGCTATTTCAAACACCCGACCAGGCGATCGATTTCGGCGGGTGTGTTAAAGCTATGCAGGACGATGCGCAGGCGCTCGGCGCCTCGGGGCACCGTGGGATAGAGGATGGGGCGGACGTCCAGCCCCGCGGCCTGTAATTGGTCGGAGACCGATTTGACCTCGTCATTCCCGGGGACGATAACCACCTGGATCGGCGTGTGGCTATTCAGTCGTTCATACCGAATGGGCGCCTGGTGGAAGCGTTCGATCCATTCCTGCAATCGCTGACGTTCCCTGGTCATTCCGGGAAAGAGGTCGTAGGCGGCCCGGATCGCTGCGACGCTGCTTTCCGGCAGTGCGGTGGTATAGATAAATGACCTTGCGAAGTTGATCAGGCAATCCCGCAAGGAGGCGCTCCCCAATACCGCGGCGCCGTGACAACCAAGGGCTTTTCCGAATGTATGAACCCGCGCAAAGCATTTATGCTCCAGGCCCAGCGATTGCACCAAGCCCTCCCCTTGCCTCCCGATCACACCGGTAGCATGCGCTTCATCCACCATGAGGTGCGCGCCGAAGCGATCGCACAGGCGCACGATCTCGGGTAATGGCGCCTGGTCGCCATCCATCGAAAAGAGCGATTCCGTGACGACGAAGACCTGGTGAGGGGGCGCCGGGGGATTGGAAGTGGGCCCGGATGGAGGGACGGAGGCGGGCTGGAACGCGGGAGGTTGGGCAGTAACGGATTCGAGGCGATGCTGCAGGTCCGCGAGATCGTTATGCGCGAATGAAAAGGAGCGAGCAAAGGAGAGGCGGATGCCGTCGCGAATGGACGCATGACTGAGATGATCGTACAATACGATGTCGTTGCGCTGCGGGATGGCGCTCATCAAACCCAGGTTCGCATCGTAGCCCGAATTGAAGATGAGTGCGGCCTCTGACTCGTGAAACGAAGCGATATGACGTTCCGTCTCTTTGATAAGCGGGTAATTACCGGCGAGGAGGCGGGAGCCACCGCTGCCATGGCGAAGCGGGTGCGGGGCCGGGGCGGAAGCTGAAGGAGGGAGGTGCGCCTCGATCAGCCCATTGGTCGCGATCCCGAGATAGTCATTCGAGCAAAAATCGGTCTTGCCTTCAGGAAGGCGCAGGCGGCGCATGGCGTTCTGCTGCCTGCGTTCATCCAGCCGTCTGTCCAGAAAGTCTTCGCCCATGCCTTCGGTTTTCGCAAACCTAAGGCAAAATGGGTAAGTTTGCCCCATGGAAAGCATTCCCGTGCAAAAGAATATCCTCGGTCTCCAATTGCCCACCGATCCGCGCTGGGTCGACCTGGCGACCCTCTCGTTGGAGGCCATCCTGACCGACCATGCCTGGTGCGAGCAAAAGGCAGCCAGCAGCTGCATTTCCCTGATCCAGCGTTACCCGGACAGAGAAAAACTCGTACAGGAACTTTCCCCGATCGTGACCGAAGAATGGGGCCATTTCCGCCAGGTGGTCGCGGAGCTGCAAAAACGCGGGTTGAAGTTGGGCAAGCAACGGAAGGATGCCTATGTAAACCGGCTGATGGAATTTCAGCAGAAGGGGGGCAACGAAGAAGAACGTCTTTTGGACAGGCTGCTCATCTTTGCCCTGATCGAAGCGCGGAGCTGCGAGCGGTTCAAACGACTCAGCGAAGGGTTGGCAGATGAGTATATGAGTGGGTTTTATAGACGCTTCATGGAGAGTGAAGCCGGACATTACCATCTGTTCATCGAGCTTGCGGAGACTTATATGGATCGCGACGTAGTGCGACGTCGCTGGAAGGAGTGGCTGGACTTCGAGGCGGGGGTCATGCAGGAGTTGGAGGTGAGGGGGGATCGGATACATTGACCGATCTCAACCTGGTCAGGTAGAGGTCAACAAATTCCTTCATGCGCGGGCGGCGGTATTGCATGATCCAGCGCGGATGCGGCAGGGGGATGATCTCCGAGAAAAAACCATGTTTGGCATTCAGGCGCGTGAGCTGGCGGAAGTTCTCGCCTTCGCCGAGGCAGAAGCAGGTGGGTGCGGCGACGGTGGTAGGGCTATGGGCGGGCGAGGCGGTGGGTACGGTGACAGGAGCGGCGGTGGGGACGCTTGCGGGGCCGGCCGCGGGCAGCGAGGGGATGGTGGCCAGTTGCCGGCGGATGCAGTCGGCCATGAAGGGTTCGCAGGCGCTGAGTAGGGCCTTGTCGTCGTAGTAGTTCAGGTTACGGCCGTCTTTGACAAATCCCAGAGGGGACATGGCCGTTATGAAGAAGTCGCCATAGAATTTGGCTACACCACCATACGCATCGATCATCTCGTAGATGAATTGAGAAGAAAGTTCCGGCAGTTTACGCCACTCATTCGGAATGCCACATTTCTGCTCGAGTCGAATGGGATCAGTGAACGGCACGCCGGTCACGCCGCCCCCGAAACGTCCGGGATTGATGCCGAGGATGTAGGTGCGGGGACGTTGGTCGCCATAGAACTTTTCATAAAAAGCGGTCGTGAGCGGCCAGGCCGTCTCATCCAGGAAGGGGTTCATGATCCCGATCCCTTTCGGCGGCCGGAATCCGGGCTTGAGCGTTTTATAGAATCGGAGGATGGCCTGTGCCTGCGTGCTCATGGCATTCTTTTCCCAAAGGTATAGATTAGACGCCCAGCCCGATGGTCAATTCCCACTGCCATTCAATCCGCGGGGCGTCGCTAATCCGCACGCGATCCGGCGGAAAAGTATTCCAGCTCAGCGGCCAGGTCGAGGAAGGGGAATTTTGCGCCGAGCTCGCGGGTACGCAGCTCCTGTTCCTGTAGAAAGCGTTTATGGGCCAGGGTTGAAGGTTGGAGCGGCCTGTGTTTGCGCGCGATGACGATCTTTCTCACTTCGTCCATGAGTCCCCGCGAGGGTTCGTCGATGACATGCTGCGCGAACTTTTCCAGCACGAAGGTCGTCGCCTGATAATTTGGATGCACCATATCGATATCGTAAAAGCGATAGTCGCGAAGAACGTCGATCACGAGCTCATAGGCCGGAAAATACCTTATAGCGCCGTAGGCGGCCACGAGATGGTGCACGGCTTCAATCAGGCGGGCCTTGCTGCAGTTATTCTCGATGACGCCGTCCCGGATATGACGGACGGGGCTAACGGTAAGGATCACCTGTATGCCGGGATTGAAGCGAAATAACCGCGAGAAGCACGAGTCGAGGGCTTCAATGATCTCGTCGATGGACATCAGGTGCTTCCGGAAGGACTGCGCCGGGGCACGATGGCAATTGGCCACGGGGAGATCCGTTTCGGTCAACCTGTAGGAGAAGGCGCTGCCCAGCGTAACGATCAGCCATTTCGCGTTCTTCAGGAAGGCATGTGCGCGGGATTGCGATTCGTTGATCCTTGCGAGGCAGGCGTCCTTGTCGATATGGGAGAAAACGCCATGGTGCTGCCAGCTCTGCCAGAGTTCGTTCAGATGGACGAGATCGCCGGGGCCATACTGGCGATTGTCGATATAGGATGCCAGGCTGGAGGCGACGCTGGCCGGATCGAACAGGATCCCGTGGGGGTTTTGCAGGATATCGAATTTCAGTTCCTGCAGCGTATTGCCGATGTGTTCCGTGAAGCAGGAACCCGTCAGCAGGATCTTGTCCCGGTAAGAGATCAGTGGCGTGGGCGAATCGATCCGGATGGGCAGTTGAAATTCCATGGGGCGAGGCGTTTAGGGTTACTCTTTGGTAAAAATCTCCCCGGCGATCCGGAGGCTCTCCTGCAGGGCCGCCTGGTCGAGACCGGTCAACAGGCCGGCGTCCTGAAAATACGGGATCATCAGTGCCGAGTCCATATTGCCCACCAATTCGTCTCCCGCCATGGGGCAGCCTCCGATACCCTTGAGCGCCCCGTCAAACCGGCGGCAACCGGCCTGCAGGGCCGCGTCGATCTTCGCCTTCCAGTTCCGGTGTGTGGAATGCAGGTGGACGCCGATCGTGCAGCCGGGCAACTGACGGATGAGATAATCCGTGACCGAAAAGACCTGGTCCGGGGTGGCCAGGCCCACCGTGTCCGCCACCGATAGGGTTTTGACGCCCAGGCGGGACAGAGATTCCGCCCATTCATAGACGAGTTCCTCCGACCAGGGGTCGCCATAGGGATTGCCGAATGCCATGGAGAGATAGACTATCAACTCCTTTTCTTTTGCGGCGCAAATTGCGAGCATCTCTTCGACGGTCGCCAGCGAACCGTCGATCGTCTTATTGGCGTTACGAAGCTGGAAGGTCTCGGATACCGAAAAGGGAAAGCCGAGGCAATCGATGAGATCGTAGCCGGCGGCCTCCTCCGCCCCGCGAAAGTTGGCGACGATGGCAAGGAGCCTGGTGGAGACGCGGGATCGGGAGGCGTCGCGGTCGCGGGAGCGGCCTTTGTCCAGGTGACGGATGACCTCGGCGGTGTCGGCCATTTGCGGGATCGCCCGGGCAGACACGAAGCTGCCGAAATCGAGGGTATCGAAGCCCACTTGCAGTAGCGCGTTCAGGTAGTCGATCTTTTTTTCAGTCGGGATGATATGCGGCCAGCCCTGCATGGCGTCGCGCGGGCATTCGACCAGGCTGACCGGCAGGCCGGCGCTAAACGGAAGGTCCCGCCCCTTGTCCACCCTGGTCTGAGGGATCCGCGGCGTGTGGAAGGGACTCATGGGAGACGTTGTTTCATGGCTTCATATAAAATGATCCCGGCGGCGACAGAGACGTTCAACGAATCGAAGTCACCCGTCATCGGGATCGTGAAATGCGTGTCGGCAGCCTTGCGGATATAGGGTTGCACGCCCTTGTCCTCACTGCCCATGACGATACAACAAGGCCCGGCCAGGTCCAGTTCGAATATTTTCTTTTCCGCCTTCATTTCACTGGTGAACACGCTGATCCCATTCAGGTGCAGGGTGTCCACCGCCTTCAGGAGGCTATTGACGCGGCAGATATGGATGCGTTCCAGCGCTCCGGCGGATGACTTCATCGCCTCCTCGTTCAGGGCCCCTACCCCTTTGTCAGGCAGCACCAGGGCCTGCGCGCCGCAACAAACGGCGGTGCGCGCGATGGCGCCGATATTGCGAACGTCCGTCACGCCGTCGAGCATGACGAATAAGGGGGGTATGCCGGAAGCCACCACCTCGTCGATCACCTGCTGGAGGTCGAGGTATTGCACCAGTGCGGCAAAGGCGATAAAACCCTGGTGATTGGCGCGGGTCAGTGAATGCAGTTTTTCGGCTGGAACCAACTGAAGGGGGATCTGATGCTGCCTGGCCAACTGCCGGATCTCGTCCACGGAGTCGCCCGTCCCATTGCGCTGCATGAGGATCTTGTCGAGGGCTCTCCCGGACCGAATGGCTTCGATCAGCGGTTGGCGGCCGATTATGAGCGATGACTTCTTCATAGCCTTCCCTCCAGCAACATCAGCCGCAATTTGAGGATGCCGGCAACAGACATCGAATCGGTGATCCCGCCCTCTTCGACCATGCGGCAGGCCTCTTCGAAGGGCAGTCTGCGTACCGTCAATTGTTCCGATTCTTCGGGCGAGGCGTCCGTTTGCCGGAGCTTTCGGGCGAGGAATATGATCGCGCGTTCGTCGCTTACGGAATTGGAAAGGTGCATTTCCTGAATAGCCATCCATTCGGCGGCGACCAGGCCGGTCTCTTCCTTCAACTCGCGCTTTGCCGATTCCAGCGGCTCCTCCGAGAGAAGTCCTCCCCCTTCCGGGATCTCCCAACTATAGGCATCGAGAACAAACCGGTATTGGCCGACCAGCCAGATATGGCCTTCCTCATCCATGGGGATGATGCCGATCGCCAGGCCCTTGAAGTGGATCTTGCCATAGATGCCTTTGCCGCCGCCCGGATTGATCACGTCATATTCTGTCAGGCCGATCCATTTGTTATCATAGACCTGCCTGGATGCCAGCACGGTCCAGGGATTGTGTGCTTCGTTCATAAATTTGATCCGTTGGGACGGTGAAATATGCCCCTGAAATTAAAAAACCTCCCTGATATGGAGGAGGTTTTATATTTTGAGAGATTTCGCGGGCCGCGGCTATTTGATGCCGAATGCCTTCTTGACCTTGGGGACATAATCCAGCTTCTCCCAGGTGAACAGTTCGACCTTCTTTTTTAATGCTTTGCCGTCAGGGGAATAAAAGGTCTTCTCCACGACCTCGGGTTTGCGGCCCATGTGCCCATAGGCGGCCGTCTCGCTGTAAATGGGATTACGGAGTTTCAGGCGCGTCTCGATGAAATACGGGCGCATGTCGAATATCTCCGCCACTTTTTTGGCGATCTCGCCATCGGGCATGTCGATCTTGGCGGTACCATAGGTGTTGACGTTGATGCTGGTGGGTTGCGCTACGCCGATGGCATAGGAGACCTGCACCAGGATCTCGTCGCAGACTCCCGCCGCCACGAGGTTCTTGGCGATATGCCGGGTGGCATATGCCGCCGAGCGGTCCACTTTGGAAGGATCTTTTCCGCTGAATGCACCACCGCCATGCGCGCCCTTCCCCCCATAGGTATCCACGATGATCTTGCGGCCGGTCAGGCCGGTATCGCCGTGGGGACCGCCGATGACGAACTTGCCGGTCGGGTTGATATGGTACTTGATCTTATCGTTGAACAGGCGGGCGTATTTCTTGTATTTGGCCTTTACGCGGGGAATCAGGATCTCGATGATATCCTTCTGGATCCTGGCCTGCATTTTGGGCTCGGTATCGAACTCGTCGTGCTGGGTGGAGACGACGATCGCGTCGATCCGGACGGGTTTATTGTCGTCGCTGTATTCCAGCGTGACCTGGCTCTTGGCATCGGGACGCAGGTACTTGATCTGCTTATCCTCCCTGCGTAATGCGGCCAGTTCCTGGAGGATCTTGTGGGCCAGGTCGAGGGACAATGGCATATAGTCGTCGGTCTCGTTGCTGGCGTAGCCGAACATCATGCCCTGGTCGCCGGCGCCCTGTTCTTCTTTCTTCTTACGGTCGACGCCCTGGTTAATGTCGGAGGATTGTTCGTGGATCGCGGAGAAAATGCCGCAGGAATTCGCCTCGAACATGTATTCGCTCTTGGTGTAGCCGATCCTCCGGATGACGCCGCGCGCGATCTCCTGCACGTCGAGATAGGCCTTGGATTTTACTTCCCCGGCAAGCACGACCTGGCCGGTGGTAACCAGCGTCTCGCAGGCAACCTTGGACTGCGCGTCGAAGGCCAGGAAATTGTCGATCAGGGCATCGGAGATCTGGTCGGCCACCTTATCGGGATGACCCTCGGAAACACTTTCGGAAGTAAATAAATAAGGCATGATTATGATTGCTATTTAAATAGAAGATAATGGGTACTTTATTCCGCCGCAAAGATAGTCGCAGAACCGGCAAACGCAAAGGATTTACAGAGAAAATTAAAATTTTAGCCCCTATTTGCTCAGGTCGGTGTACAACTGCAAATAATCGGACAGGTCCGATTCCGCATTGAAGGTGAGCACCCGTTTACCGCGAACCTTGCCAAACTCTTCTACGAGCTTTTTATCGGCCTTTTCGGCGCCGAAGGTGATGGCGTCGGCATAAGTGGCTCCCCCCCGGAAAAGGGCCGTATTATTCGCCTCCTTGTAAGGATCCAGATCCTTGTCCTTGATGTTTGCGTGGATATTGGCGAGTTTCAGGAAATCGGGGCCGAGTTTTTCTTTGAACGTATTCTGGCCGATGGTGTAGATGACCTTGCTATGAGAGAATACGGGCTCCCGCTTGTATACGGTCTTCAGATAGAGGGGGATCAGGCCGGTCATCCATCCGCTGCAATGGATGACGTCCGGTGGCCAGCCGAACTTCTTCACGGTTTCGAGGGCTCCCTTGCAATAGAATACGGTACGCAGGCCATTGTCTTCGAACCATTTTTCCTTTTCATCGTGCAGGATCGACTTTCGCTTGAAAAGGTCCTCGTTGTCCAGAAAATAGACCTGCAGGCGGGCGTTGGGGAGTGACGCGACCTTGATCTGCAAGGGATAGTCGTCATTGTCCACCGATACGTTAATGCCGGAAAGCCGAACCACCTCGTGCAAGCGATGCCGTCGCTCATTGATCACGCCGAAGCGGGGCATGATGCAGCGCACTTCAAACCCACTCTCATTCGATTTAATTGCCAGTTTATTCACCGTTTCCGCAAACTCAGTCAACTCCAAATACGGCGATATTTCGTTGGCAATGAATAGAATTCTTTTTTTAGTTAGCATTATTTGACGTAATTGAGGCCTTAATTCATGTGAAGGGACAAGGGAGACCCTAACAAAATTAGTTTGCAAAGGTAAGCTATTTATATGATTTTATTCAAAAGCGGCGCTGAGCTGGCTTTTCATCTCCAAAAGAAGCATGCCTCGGGGAGCCGGATCGGGTTCGTACCCACGATGGGCGCCCTGCATGATGGGCATCTTTCCCTGGTCAGGCAGTCGCGCTCCCAATGCAGCCTTACGGTTTCCAGCATATTTATCAACCCCACGCAATTCAACGACCCCAGGGACTTCCAGAAATATCCCGTCACGCTGGAAAAGGATATCTACCTGCTGGAGAAAGCCGGTGTAGGGGCCTTGTTCCTTCCCGAGGTGGAAGACCTGTATCCGGGAGGCCTGCAAGACCTGGAAAAGTACGACCTGGGGAGGCTCGAGACCTTGCTGGAAGGAAAGTACCGTCCCGGGCATTTCCAGGGAGTCTGCCAGGCCGTCCGAAGGCTGCTCGACCGGGTGCGGCCGGACGACCTGTTCATGGGTCAAAAGGACTATCAGCAGTGCCTGGTCGTACGGCGTCTCCTGGACCTGATGAGCTCATCCACCGTTCTCCATACCTGTCCGATCCTCCGGGAGGCGGACGGGCTCGCCATGAGCAGTCGCAATATGCGGTTATCGGAAAGCGAGAGAAAGAAAGCGCCGCTCATTTATCAATCCCTGGTTCAAATAAAAACAGGCTGGCAGGAAGGCCGCCCTGCCGGATCGGTCCTCGAACAGGCGCGTGACCTGATGAGCAGCGAAGGGCTTCGCGTCGACTACGTGGAGATCGCGCGGGCCGCGGATCTGGCTCCATGGCATGAAGGGGATGAGGGCATGGCGGTGGCGCTCGTTGCCGCCAGCCTGGGAGAGGTCCGGCTGATCGATAATATGCTCCTTTGAGGGAAATAAAACGTAACTTGTCGGGCAATCTATGAGACGAAAATTCCTGGCGATACTTCAATATTTTTTCTTCGCTGCGCTGGCAGCGTTTTTTGTCTGGCTGAGTTTGAAGGACCTGGACCATAAGAGCTGGGAGCAACTGAAAGGCGCCTTGCACCGGGCCAATTACTGGCTTTTGGCGCCGGTACTGGGGCTGCTGCTGGCAAGCCACTGGCTGCGGGCCCTGCGATGGAGGCAACTGATCGAGCCGCTGGGATATTACCCCTCCCGCGTGAATTGCTTTTTAGGGGTCATGATCGGCTATTTTGTGAACCTGGGCGCGCCCCGCGTCGGAGAGGTCGTCAAATGCACGATACTGGCCCGCTATGAAAAGGTGCCGGCGGACAAACTGGTGGGAACGATCGTCGCGGAAAGGGCCTTCGACGTGATCTGTCTGGCGACGGTCTTCGGCGTAACCCTCATCACCCAGTTCGACGTGATCCACTCGCTCTTCGCCGTCAAATCCTTTACCTTCTTTTCGAGACCCGACGGCCATACGGACTGGCTGAAGATCGGCGGCATCGTCATTGCCGCATTCCTGGTGTTCCTGGTCGTGAAGGCGCTCCTCAACCGGTTCGGCCATATCAATATCGTCCAAAAGACCAAGGCTGTGTTCATCAATATCTGGCATGGGCTGACCAGCGTGCGCTCGCTTAAGAACAAGCCGCTATTCTTCGTCTATACGGTGGGCATCTGGCTGCTTTACTGGAGCAGCACCTACTTCGGCTTTTTCGCGATCCGTGAAACCAGCGGACTGACCGTTTTCGACGCGCTCTCCGTTCTCGCCATGGGCAGTGTGGGCATGATCGCGTCGCCCGGAGGCATCGGCGCATATGCCTTACTGGTAGAGCGGACCGTGGCCTATTATGGCGTGCCGAACATACCGTACGGAGAAGCGTTGGGATGGCTGTTATGGTTCGGGCAATTCCTTAGCTTTGTCCTGTTCGGCGTGGTCAGCTTTATCCTGCTGCCGAGAATAAATAAAAAAACGTTGATCCCCCATGCGCCACCCGCAGATCATACCGCAAAAGATCGTTACCCTGTCTGAGCTGATGCGTCAGGTCGCCCGATTGAGGTTGTTGGGCAAGACGATCGCCTTCACCAATGGCTGCTTCGACATCCTGCATAAGGGCCATATCGCCTCCTTGTCGGAGGCCGCCGCGGAAGCAGACTTCCTGATCGTCGGCGTAAACTCCGATGCCTCGGTCGGGAAGTTGAAGGGGCCGGGACGGCCGGTGAATGAGGAACAATCCAGGGCAACGATATTGGCCGCTCTGCTGATGATCGACGCCGTGGTCCTCTTCGGGGAGGACACGCCCCTGGAACTGATCAAGACCATTCTGCCGGACGTGCTGGTAAAGGGGGGTGATTATACCCTGGAACAGATCGTGGGGGCTAAGGAAGTGTTGGAAGCCGGTGGGAGGGTGGTGATCAATCCGCTGGTACCGGGCGTATCGACTACCGGGCTGATCGAGAAGATCCATAGGCTTTAGGCTGAAACGCCGCGATCGTCCATCGCGCCGCGGGCGCTAATAATGATACATGCGCTCCACCTCCTGTACGATGGACTCGACGACACGATCTTCGCCCTGGGGGTCATAGGGCTGCTTCAGGCTGCTGCCGAAAAAGAATGCGACGGTCTGCCAGAACCGGGCCGTGAACCCGCCTTTGTACTCCTTGATGATATTGTAGCAATTATTGCCTGTCTGACGATTGATCAGCTTCATCAGGATCGTGCCCTGGTAGACGGATAATTTTTCCAGGGGCTCGGTGAATTCCCGTTTGAGATCCTTCTCGCGGGATTTGATGTAGGCTGTCTTCTCGCCATCGCTGTTCATGAGGGCCATTTTGGCATTCATTTCATTCAGGATGATGCCGGCCTTTCGTGCATAGGGATAGGTGACGTATACCGCGTTGCGAAGGCGGGTCCATTCCTCCCATCTCTTTCTGCCGGCCGGGGTCATTTTTGCCGTAACCCAAACGTATTCCAGGTTGCGTGCCGAAAGGTATTCATGATCATAGACGTATGCAGGAACGGGGATGGTATCATTGGGGCCCAATACCGGCATGGGGGGCGGGGTTTCGCCAGGCAGCAGACCGGGAATGGGTTGCTGGCCGGGAGGCGGCTGCTGGCCAGGAACGGGCGCCGAGGGCTGGACTGAAGGGCCGGCGGGCGGTCCGGAAGGGCTGGTTGGTTGTTGGGCAAAGGCCCGCCCAGTCGTCAGCAAGAGTACGAAAATAAGCGGGATAAGGGAATATTTGCTTTTAATTGAAACCATCAGACAATCCTAAATTTACGAAAAATCCACCGCAATTAATACCCTAAATGGGGCCCGGGTAACCCCCGGGGGGCCTGATCCGGGGCCAAAATCCTGTTAATCCCGGGAAGCGGCCAGACGCCTACGCCATAAGATGCTCATTATGAAGCCAATGATCATGACTATGGCGCCGATCCAAAGGATGCCGATCTGCGGAAATTCCAACACTTTCAGCGCGATAAAAGGAACCATGGAGGCGCTCTCCTTCACGCCCAGCTCGATCTTCTTGCCGGCCAATACGCGGTTGAAACGGATAGCGAGATTTTGGGCAAAGACCGTATCGTTGGTAAACTGAGGCCTGTCGTCCTTCACGAAGTAGACCGGGTTGGCCGTATAACGCATGCCGTCGCCGCTGACCACAGAAATGCCGGCAACCAGCGCGGTGTCAGAAGGGGAAAAATGAAACTTCCCGTTATTCGGATTGATGAGTACGGTGTCCAGCACGAGGTAGCCACGGGAATAATAGACGGTATCGTGCATGGCCAGGGGGTAATTCCGGAAGGTGACGGTGTCGTCCGCCTCTTGTCCCGGGTCAGTGGCCGTGATATAGGCAAAGATATCCCTGTCCCAATAATGGTGCTTGTCGGGATTGGGGGAGCCGCCCTGCTGGCCCTTCGTATTTTTTTGCATGTTCGGATAGAGGTCAAATCGTTCCGAACCGTCGACCTTGTCGAGGGCGATATGATAGAAAGTCGTCTTGCTTCGCGTGTCCACGGAATCGGCGTTGACGAAGGTCGCCCAGTACTTTCCCATATTCGTTCGCACGCCTTTCAGCAGCGTGATGTTCTCCAGCGGATCCTGTTTGGACGCCGGATCGAATGGCAGGTTGATCCCCGTGGTATTATGAGACAGCAGTTCTTTTTTGGCGGAAGAGAGCAGGATGCCCGCGAGCATGAGCCCGAAGCCGGTATGCGCCACGGCCCCGCCGGCTGCGCGGAACCGGCCTTTCAATCCGATCCAGATATAGCCGGCATTGGCCACGACGGCGTACAATGCGGCAAAGAGCGCGAAGTGGATGGCCGTGAGGAAGCCTGCCCCATATCGATCGTAGTGTATCCCGCCAAACAGGTTGATGAGGACGGAGAGTACCAGCGCGATGACCGTCGGCGGCCCCACTTTTTTCAACAGCGGCTTGATGGACGTGCCTTTATATTTCATGTATTGAGAGACGGCGGTGAACAGGCCGAGTAAAATGGCCACGAAGATCTCGATGCGGTTATAGGCAAAGAGCTTGTCGTCGTCGCCGATGGTCAGTTCTTTTTGGGAGAACAATTTAGTTACAGGCAGCGTCGTATAAGCGATAATGAAGAGGCCCGAAAGGAAGAGCACCAATGAACCAATGAACATCCAGAACTCGCGCGAGCTGGGACTTTCCTCCTTCACGATGTGCGGGATCTGGCGGTACCTTCGGCCATAAAGGATGAGGGCCGGGACAAAGAAAACGAGCACAAAGAGGGCCAATTGAATATTCATTCCCGAGTCAACGAAAGCGTGGACGGAGCTGTCTCCCAGGATGCCGCTGCGCGTCAGGAAGGTCTCGTAGAGAATGAACACGAACTGCATGATGAGGAAGAAATACGTAGCGCGGAGCGAATGGCCTGTGGAATTGTAAATGACCTGCGTATGCAATCCCGCCACGAGCACCAGCCAGGGAACAAGGGAAGCATTCTCCACGGGGTCCCAGGCCCAATAGCCGCCGAAGCTCAGTGATTCGTAGGCCCAGGCGGCCCCCATCAGGATCCCGGTGCCTAGTACGCAGGCCGAGAAGAGCGTCCAGGGCAGGGCGATCTTTGTCCATTCCCCATACTGGCGTTTCATAAGCCCGGCGATCGCATAAGCGAATGGAACGACCGTGGAAGCGATCCCGAGGAAGAGGATCGGCGGATGGATGACCATCCAATAATTTTGCAGCAGCACATTGAGCCCCTGTCCGTCCTGCATCTGCGGGAAACTCAGGTAGTCGGCGCGGCTGAAGATCGGCGCGGCGCTCATTTGCTGGCGAACCAGGATGAAGGGATTGAGGCCTATTTTCGATCCGAACAGAAAAATGCCGATAAGCATCGAGGCGAGACAGAATTGGGTGAAGCTGATCACGGACATGACGGGCGCCTCCCATTTTCCCGCTTTGCGGATCAGGATCATTCCGAGCACGCAGTTCCAGATCGCCCAAAGCAGGAAGCTGCCTTCCTGGGCCTCCCAGATACAGGCCAGCAGGTCCTTGAAGGTGAGCGACCGGCTGGAATGCTCCCAGGCAAAGTTGTATTCGAATAAACGGGCGGAAATGATGTAAATGATCGTGGACAGGATGAGAAAGACGGACAGCACATTGATCCGGAAGGCGATCCGTCCCATGCGTCGCCAGCTGCTCTCCTCATCGGGAGAGGACGCTTTGGCGGACTTGAAAAAAGCGATCATGGCGACGAAGCTGGCGGCAAATGAAAGAATGGTGAAAAAATGCCCCAGCTTACCGGGCAACAGGTGTTCGCCTATGTAGTCCATGTCCTAGTTTTGATTTTGAGTCAGGTTCTTCCGGGCGACGGTCGGATCGTCCTTGTACTTGGAGGGGCATTTGAGCAGGATGCCGTCTTTCTGCGTGATATCGAAAACGTCGCCATTCATTTTGCCTCGTAAGGTGATGCGCTCGGCCTTTTCCAGGTCATACGGCTTTTCGTAGTGATAAACTACGCGGGCTTTGTTGCCCAGGGTATCGCAGATATGGAAGCTGATATAATTTGGATTCCTGAGCGGGTCATATTCCATGGGGATGCTGGCATCGATCCGGGCGTTGATGGTCACTGTCTTGCCGGCTTTCAACTTTGCCGAAGCAATGGTCTCCACGGGGGCCAGGCTGCCGAGGAAACTGATGATGACGGCGATGGACGCGGCAATGAAAACCAGCAGGACGATATGCGATCTCTTCATGACAAGGGATATAATTCCGCGGCAAAGTTACGAGATTCTTCGGAATACCACGATCCCGTTATGACCGCCGAAGCCAAAGGTATTGCTCATCGCGACCCGGACGGGACGGCTTGCCGTTTTGGCGCTGCCGAGGATGATCTTCAGCCCGGCCGGGATCTCCGGATCCAGGTTCAGGGTATTGATCGTGGGCGGCAGGATGGAATCGCGAATGCTCAATATGCAGGCGATCGCTTCGATGGCGCCGGCAGCCCCAAGCAGGTGGCCGGTCATGGACTTGGTGGCGCTGATGAAGAGATTTTCCGGATCGGCGCCAAACAGGCGGGTGATGGCCTGCACTTCGCTAAGGTCGCCAACGGGCGTGGACGTCGCGTGCGCATTCAGATAGTCGACCTCTTCCTTGTTGATCCCGGAATCTTCCAATGCGAGTTGCATGGCGCGCAAGGCGCCGAGGCCCTCCGGATGCGTGGCCGTCATATGATAGGCATCTGCCGTCATGGCGGCGCCGGCAAGTTCCGCATAGATCCTGGCTCCTCTCTTGCGTGCGTGCTCATATTCCTCCAGCACCAGGGCGCCCCCGCCCTCTCCCATCACGAAGCCGTCGCGGCTGACGTCGAAGGGGCGCGAGGCGTGCGTGGGATCGTCATTGCGTGTGGACAGGGCCTTCATTGAACTGAAGCCGCCCACGGAAGCCTGTGTAACGGGCGCTTCCGAGCCGCCGGTGACCATGACCTTCGCCTTGCCCATGCGGATGTAGGTGAGGGCGTCCATGATGGCCGTATTGGAAGTCGCACAGGCGGATACCGTGGTATAGTTGATGCCCATGAGGCCATACTTGATGGAGATCATGCCGGAGGCCATGTTGGCGATGAGTTTGGGGACGAAGAAGGGGCTGAAGCGGGGCTGCGGGCCCGAACCGGGCCCGTCAGGCGCGGCAGCGCCGCCGCTCCCCGGAGCGGGAGCCCCGCTAAGGGCGTACTCCGTAACCTGGTCTTCGAAGGTTTGCATACCTCCCTGCCCCGTGCCCCAGATCACGCCCGTATCGAACGGATCCATCGCCGAGAAGTCCAGACCGGCGTCGCGGATGGCCTGGGATGCAGCCACGAGAGCGTATTGGGTGAACAAGTCGGTTCGCTTCATCTCGTTGCGGTCCAGTTGGCCCGAGGGGTCGAATCCCCGGACCTCGCAAGCAAAGCGGGTCTTGAACTTCGAGGCGTCGAACTTCGTGATGGGCCCGGCCCCGCTGTGGCCGTTGACGAGGCCGCTCCAAAAGGTATTTACGTCGTTGCCGAGGGGAGTTATGGCGCCGAGGCCGGTCACTACTACTTTTTTCATTGTGCAAATTTAGTATTCCATTTCCGGGGAATGGACGGGATATTTGGGTGCATGGGTTTCATAGCAGCCAGTCCGGGCTTTTTTCGACCCATTTTGCCGGGCTGGTCCCCAGATCCTTTAATAACTGATCCATCATCCGATCAAAGACATTGTTGCCCAATACACGGGAGAGGAGCAGGGAGGACAGCATGGCGGAAAGAACCAATAAGGCCCGGTCACGTGCCCTTCCGTGAAAATGAAGCGTGCGCTCTTCGCGTCCTTTCTCGAGGCAGTAGGCCACCCAATCCAGGATCGCCTCGCACATTTCCACCAGCTTATGCTGCATTTCCGGGGAGAATGTCTCGTAATCCGGTGTGAGGGAGCCGGTGAGACAGATCATTCCCTTCCTGCTCTTGTCGAAGAATCCCTGCATGATCCTTTTTATCTGTTCGTCCCCCGGCAGGTGCGCCCAATCCTGGCGGCCAGCCGCCACTCTTTTCAATTCCTCCCCGATCACGCTGATGCCCAGGTCCGCTTTGGAAGGGAAGTGGTAATGGATCGCCGCATTACGGACATCCATGATCCCGGCAATATCCGCATAACTGAAGGCGTTAAATCCCTTCAGGCGGATGAGCTGATCGGCCAGTTCAACGATCTCGGTGCGGGTGGCTGGTTTGGTTGAAGAGGGCATTTCGGAGGCTTTGTACGCAAATATACTTACTTACTAGTAAGTAAGGAAATTACGCTATAAAAAAGCCTTTTGATATATTCTCACTCTAACAATCAACAAGTTATATTGGAACCTCACCCGGGTCAACTAAAGGAATGCCATTACCCGGGGCGAAGCAGGGATAGGAAAAGAAAGCGGGTTGAGGGAGTTCCGGGAGGATATTCAAGAGGCCGGCCGCGGATAGCGTTTATAGGTCACCGTGACACCCAGGTTGAGCCCCGACCGGCTGAGCTATAAATAGATATAAAAAAAATATAAAGAAATTATAAAAAATAGCATTTTTTTAACCCAACCCTCCGCTTTTTCCGCACATATTTTGGTTATAGTATATACTGTGCTACCTTGCGCAGCGTTCCTGTAAAGACTACTACTATAATGACAGATCTATCCCAGTTCAATGCCAACGGCCCCAGCAATCCCAAAAACAACATTTTCGGTTTGCCTTTTACTGAGGAGGAAGCGCGTGTCGTGATCCTGCCTGTGCCCTGGGAGGTTACCGTAAGCTATGGCGCGGGCACATCCAGAGCGGCGGAACATATTTTTCAGGCGAGCATGCAGGTCGATCTCTTCGACTCGGAAACGAACGAATCCTGGCGCAAAGGCATTTTTATGCGGCAGCCGGACAGAAAGGTGCTGATGAAAAGCGATTACCTGCGCAAAGAAGCCGAGTTGTACATCAACTATACATCAAAGGGGGAGATGCTGGAGAAGAACACCTTCATGTGCAAATCCCTGCGAGAGATCAATGAAGGCAGCGCGATCATGAACAACTGGGTCTACGAACAAACGCGTGACCTGCTGGCCAATGGGAAGCTTGTCGTGTTACTGGGCGGCGATCACAGCGTGCCGCTCGGTTATTTCAAGGCTGTCGCCGAAAAACATGGCGACTTCGGCATCCTGCAGATCGATGCGCACTGCGACCTGCGCAAGTGTTATGAGAATTTCGTGTACAGCCATGCCAGCGTCATGTACAATGCGCTGCAGGAGATCCCCCAATTAAAAAGACTGGTTCAGGTAGGCGTTCGGGATTATTCCGAGGAGGAATGGGAATACATCAGCAACAGCAATTACCAGGTGATCACCTATTTTGACAGGGATATCAAGGAACGCGGTTACGAGGGGCAGACCTGGAAGCAGATTGCCGACGAGATCGTGAGCCACCTGCCCGACAAAGTGTACATCAGTTTCGATATAGACGGATTGGATCCCAAACTATGCCCTTGCACGGGAACCCCGGTCCAAGGCGGTTTCGAGGTCGACCAGGTTCTTTACCTCATCAAGAAGATCGTACAGAGCGGAAGGAAGTTCATCGGATTCGACCTGGTTGAGGTCGGGGTAGGAGAGACCGGCTTCGACGCCAATGTCGGCGCCCGCATCTTATGGAAACTTAGTAACTTGCTCGTAGCCAGCAATCCTTAATTTTCATGCGCTACGAATACGTAGTCTACCTTAAAAGAGACAGCAGGCGGGCCGTGGACGCCACCAGCATATTGTTATGCTGTTTTTCGGCGTTAAGCCTGCTGTTCGATCAAATCCATCCCCACCATTTCAATTATTTTTTCTCCGGAGTGGCCGTCGTCCTGCTGGGCGGCGTCGGGACGAATATCCTGCTGGCGCGACGCGGAAGGGTTGTACGCTATAAATTTTTACTCCTGCTTGCTGCGCTGGGATGGCTGGCGATGCCTTACCTGCAATGGCTAAGCGTGCCGCTGGTGCTTTCCGCCTTCCTCGAATACCAGGCCAAGCGTCCCCTGGAAATCGGATTCTCGCCTGATAGCGTCGTGGTGAACAGCCTGTGGAGAAGGCGGTTTGTCTGGTCTGCCTTCAACAATGTGATCCTGAAGGACGGTCTGCTGACCCTGGACTTCAGGAATAACCGGCTTTTACAGAAAGAGGTGGACGAAGAGGAAGAAGGGGACGCCGAGGAGGACGAATTCAACGCTTTTTGCCAGGGCAGGCTGCGGGAAGCCGGAGGGCCGGGTGGGGAGGCGGGGCGACGAAGTGGGGAGGCCGGGGAAAATTTTATGGAAAAAGCGGGCACCGGCATCTAACCTTAAAATACTGCCTATGAACTCCGTCTCGCTTGCTGTGGTTCATCCTTCATTCGAAAGACTGAAGCGTTCGGGGAAGTGGCTGCACCTGGCGGCCGGGTTATTGATCCTTACACATGCCTTGAGCCATGCACACCGGACGGAATCGAGCCCGGTTTATTTCTGGTGCCAGCTCATTATTTCCATCGACATACTTATTCTCGTGCTGGCCGGACGGGACGCGCTGGTCCAACTCCCCGTGGTGAACTTATTTTTCAGGGTAGTAGAGATCGCTTTTTTCCTGGGGATCGGCCTGCTTATGTTGCTGGAGGGGAAGACCGGGATTGGCGTCGTGCATCTCTGCCTGAGCATGGCATACAGCTATTTATTCTATTGCGAACGGAACCTCCGCTCGGAGGAACTGCTCTCCTTTCATCATACCGGGGTGACTATCCCCGGGCTTCCGGAGAACCGCTGGTTTCTGTGGGCTGATATTAATAGCGTGGAAGTGCACTACGATTCGATCCATATCCGGACTTCCGGGAGGGCGGATCTGCACTTCGAGCTACGCAGAAATCTTGAATTCGCAGAACTGGATCAAATTCACGAATTTTGCAGGCATTATTTAGGGAGTTAGGGAACGAGTGAACCCATCCTGAAGCAAGTGAATCAATCCCGAAGACAGTGAATGAATCGCCATTTGTCCTCTATTCCGACGGAAAGGGGAATATTTTCGAAGACCTGACCTTGTATGCGACCGGTCGCAGCGGATGGGATGCCTTACCGGTATCCCCCGAAGACTGGATCGAACTGCCCGACGGAGGCTCGCTTTACGAACTCCCCGGGCGCAAGGGGATTGGCGTAGACGTCATTACCGGCGAGATGCGCCTGTGTGAAAAGGGGTGGGCCGTGGCCGCATTTATCCCGCCCGCCCATACCGGTCTATACCTGTCGGCTTATGAAACAGCGGCAGGCGCCCCTACCCTGCCCTTATTTTGTTATACGGCTGCGGGATGGCTAAACGGTAAATTCCATGTGCCCGCCATCCGCATCGAACGGGATATCCGCCAGGACTGCAAGGGTTATGACTGGGACAGGATCCATGAAGGCGTGGATCGCAGCCTTCAGGCTTATCCGGAAAACCGTCTGGTAAAACACCTGGCCAACAATTGCGCCCTGACCTATCACTGCCCTGCGGCCCGCAACTACTTCATGGGGCGCTGGGAATGCCCGGTGCCTGTATCGCCCGCCTGCAACGCAAACTGCCTGGGATGCATCTCCTTTCAACCACAGGAAGAGAGCATTACTTCCCCGCAGGACCGCCTGAGTTTCCGTCCCACCGCGGAAGAGATCGTGGAATTTACGGTGCCGCATCTGCAGACCGCGGCCTACCCGATCGTCAGCTTCGGACAGGGCTGCGAGGGGGAGCCTCTGCTGATGTGGGATACGATGCGGGAAGCGATCATCGAAATGCGCAAGCATACGGACCGGGGCAGCATCAATGTCAACACGAACGGCAGCCGGCCGGATGCGGTGAGGGCGCTCTGCGAGGCCGGGCTGGACTCGATACGGGTCAGTACGAACTCCGCCCGGCGGGCCATTTACGAGGCTTATTACCGGCCCAATAACTATACTTTCGAGGACATCGTGGAGAGCCTGCGTATTGTCCGCTCCTACGGAGGCTGGGCCTCCATCAACTATTTCGTTTTCCCGGGCATGACCGACAGCGTGGAAGAATACGAGGCGCTGAGGAAGCTGATCCGCGACACGGGTCTCACCATGATCCAATGGCGCAACTTCAATATCGACCCCGATTGGTACCTGGGGCGCATCGGCGTGACGGATACCGGCGAATTCCTCGGCGTCAGACAGCTGATGGAACTGATCCATGAGGAATTCCCGGAGGTCAGGTACGGCTATTTCAACCCGCCGATGGAACGGATCCGGGGTGGATTTGAAAAGGATTTTGCGCATTAGGGGGAGTGGCTGGCGGAGTGGGTGGCGGCGATGGAAATTAACATTTTATGAGGCGACGGATGGGCAATTAGCAGGGAATTTGCAGCGTTATCCGGATAAGTGGTAAATTCGTATGCAGAACAACTCCGGCATGGAAGATCATTTCGAATCGAAAAAGAACGTAAAGGCCTCGGGCTATACGGCGCTCATTTGCATCGCGTTGCTCCTGCTCTTTTTTTATATCGGTTGGACACAGCCGCCGGCGCCGGTCCCCGTAGTCGAGGACGGCATCGAAGTGAACCTGGGCAATAGCGACAAGGGGCTGGGCGCGGATCAACCTTACCTGCCGGGCAAGCCCTCCGCGGAGGACAAGGAAAAATACACGCCGCCCAAGCAGGCTGTGGTAGAAAAAACGCCGGTCAAGGAAGTCGAGACGAATGACAATGACAAGGAAGAAGCGCCCGTCATTAAGAAGCCGCCGGTAACCAAACCCCATGCGACCAAGCTCCCCGACAAGGATATCGTCAAGACGCCGGTCAGGCCGGTCAAGCAGCCTGATGTGCTGCCGACTCCGCCGAAGCCGAGGCCCAAGGCCGTCTTTCATGGCGTCAATGGCACCGGCACTGGTGGCAACGAGGCCGATGATTATAAGCCGGGCGGCAACCAAGGGATCGCGGGCGGACGTGGCGATCAGGGCGCGCCGGGCGGAAATCCCAACTCCACTAATTATTCCGGAGGCGGAAGGGGTAATTCGGGGGTAAGTATTTCGAGGGGGTTGGGCGGCAGGAAGATCACCGGAACGCCTGCCTTCACCGATGATTTCAACGAGAATGCGAAGGTCGCGATCGACGTGCACGTGGACGGGAATGGAAATGTTTCGGACGCTCAATATCAGTTAATGGGATCCACGACGTCGGAATCCTCCCTCAAGGCGATCGCCATCCGCAAGGCCCGGCAGGTAAAATTCAATGCCACCGGCCAGGAGTCCACCGGGACGCTTGTCTTTAATTTCAAGGTGCATAACTAGTTGCTTGGACTACGCGCAAACACTCTCCTACCTGTTCGAACGGCTGCCGATGTTTACGCGCATCGGCGCAGCGGCCTACCGGAAAGACCTTTTCAATACGATCGCGCTGCTCGAATCACTGGGCAATCCCCAGCACCGGTTCAAGTCCGTGCATGTCGCGGGGACGAACGGCAAGGGATCCACCAGCCATATGCTGGCCGCTATCTTTCAAACGGCCGGTTATAAAACAGGATTATATACGTCTCCGCATCTGCGGGATTTCCGCGAACGCATCCGGATCAACGGGGCCATGATCCCCGAACGACAGGTAACCGATCTGGTGGAGCGCATTCAACCGGTAGCGGATCGGATCGACCCTTCCTTTTTTGAGGTGACGGTCGCGATGGCCTTCGACTATTTCGCCGCCGAACAAGTCGATATCGCGATCGTGGAAGTGGGATTGGGAGGCAGACTGGACAGCACCAATGTCATCACGCCGGAAGTATCCGTCATCACGCAGATCGGCTTCGATCATATGAACCTGCTGGGGAATACCCTGGAGGAGATTGCCGGCGAAAAAGCGGGCATCATCAAGCCGGGCGTCCCGGTGGTCATCGGGGAATACCATCCGGTCACGGCCCCCGTATTCGAAGAAAAGGCGAAAACGATGGGCGCGCCCCTAAGCTATGCCGACAGGGAACGTTGGGTGGCGGAGTGGTCCTTCGAGCGTCACGCGCTCGTGGCGGAGGTGAGTTCCCGATCTGCCATCGACAAGGAATACTACCATCTCGACCTCCCCGGGATCTATCAGACCCATAATCTCGTCACTGTACTTGAAGCCGTGCATGTGTTGGCGGGGCTCGGTTGGCGACTGCCGCACGCTCAGGTCCATCAGGCGCTGAAGCAGGTCAGGAAGCTAACGGGACTGCATGGGCGTTGGGAGCTGATTCACGAACATCCGGACGTTGTACTGGACGTGGCGCACAATGAGGATGGCATCCGGCAGTTGGTCCGCCAGATGGAGCTCACCGACCATGAAGACCTGCACATCGTCTTCGGCATGGTGAGGGACAAGGAGATCGATCGGGTGCTGGACTTGCTGCCCAGGCAGGCCGTTTACTATTTTACCCGTGCGCAACTTCCGCGGAGTCTTCCGGAAGATCAGTTGGCCGAGCGTGCCGGAGCGAAAGGGCTGCGGGGAAAGGCCTACCCCACTGTTATGGAGGCCCTGACGGCGGCGAGGGAACATGCGCGTGAACGCGACCTCGTCCTGGTGTGCGGGAGCGTCTTCGTGGTGGGCGAAGTGGAGGGGAGACTAATACGTTAGTTCGCCGAGGCGTGCCAGACCATAGAGGATCGCGGTAACGTGCATGCTCTGCACGATCCTGTTCTCCCGCAGCATCTGCTTCAACTCCCCGAGCGGGACCAGGTAAATCTCTATTTCTTCACTATGATCGAGTTCCTGGTCCTGCGTACGTTTACCGCCGGTGGCGAGGTACATATGCATCCAGTTATTATTCGTCGACGGATTGGACGAGGTCTTACCCAGATATTCGAGTTTTGAAAAGCGATAACCCGTCTCTTCGAGCAATTCTCTTTCGATCGCTGCCTCCAGGGAAGGGTCGGTATCGTCCACGCAGCCTCCGGGAATTTCATAGTCGGTGGTCTGCAACGCATGGCGGTATTGCCGTTCCAAAATGACCTGTCCGTCCTCGGTCAGGGCAAGGGCCGTCACCCAAGTGGGGAATTCGTAAACATAGTAGGGCGTTACGGTTTTCCCGTCGGGCGTTTCGCAGGTGTCCTTGCGGATAGTGAACCAGGTATCCTTGAACAGGTATTCCGAAGAGAGGGTCCGCCAACTGAGGTCTTTCATATAGTTACCATTTATGGCGGGCACGCAGTTCAGTAATATGGGCGGTATGGTGCCGGCCATGCCAGGAGTACATGCCCAGCAGATACCAAAGGGTTATCTGCTTCTTATGTTCCGGGTGGAAGATCGTCCGCTCCCAGGTCTTCAGCGGCAGGTCAGCCAGCATGGCATACCATCTGGTATGAAGAGCATACAGCAAAGTGAGGGATATATTGACAGGAATGCTGCGGACATCGTTCAGTTCGGCCCATAACTTCTCCTCATAGGTGCGGATCGTGGGATTCTCTTCCGTAAGCCCAAGTTTGAAGCGACAATAGGCGTTGATATGACTGTCGGCCACATGGTGGATGACCTGCTGAACCGTCCAGCCATCCTCACGGTAGGGTGTCTGCAATTGCACCTCGTCCAGGTTCAGGATGGCGTTTTCCAGTTGTTGGGGCAGAAATTTAATGTCGGCCAGCCATTGTTCCTTCTGCTTTTCGGAGTAAGGCTGCGGTTCGTATTTGCCGATGGGATAACGAAGGTCCATAGTTGCTGTGTTCATGTTATGATGATATGGTTGGTCATTTCTGCGGATCACGCGTCGGCCCTCAGCGCATGGCCCGTAAGCTGGATGAAAACGTCTTCCAGGTTGGCCTGTTTTACCTCTTTCGGGCGTTCAAATCCCGTGTCGACGAGCTTGTCGATCAGTTTGTCCGGGGTATCCAGGGCGATGATCCTTCCCGCGTCGATAATGGCCACGCGATCGCAAAGGATCTCTGCCTCGTCCATATAGTGGGTCGTGAGGATCACCGTCGTTCCGCGGTCCCTGATCTGCCGGATCAGATCCCAGAGATTGCGGCGGGCTTGCGGGTCGAGGCCGGTCGTGGGCTCGTCGAGGAAGATGATCCTGGGATCGTTGATCAGGGTGGTGGCGATGCTGAAGCGCTGCTTCTGGCCTCCGCTCAGATCCTTGAATTTTGCCTTCGCCTTATCGCGAAGATTGACCGAGTCGAGCAGTTCCAGGGGATTGACGCGGCGATTGTACAGGCCTCCGAACAGCGCGATGAGCTCGGTTAGGTTCAGGCCGGGGTAATAGCCCGAGGTCTGCAACTGAACGCCGATGATCTCTTTGATCCGGTCGGGGTGCTTATCGAGGTCGATGCCGTTAACGGTGACGGACCCGGAGGTTTTCTGGCGAAGGGTCTCGATGATCTCAAGGGTAGTCGATTTGCCTGCCCCGTTAGGCCCGAGAAGGCCGAAGATCTCCCCTTCGAATACATCGAAGCTGATGCCTTTCACCGCCTCGAAATCACCATACTTTTTCGTGAGGTCCCTGATGGAAATGATGGTCGTTGCTGTCATGGACGGCAAGTTACGAAAATCGGCCGAAGGCCGGGGGCCGGATTGCCGATCCCGGATGGGCCGGGGTTCAGGAGCGCGCCAGGTAGGTCTCCAGTTCCTCCATCATTTTGCGGCTGCCGATGAACAGGGAGGAACGCTGATGCAATTCGGTGGGCTGCACATCCAGGATGCGTTGCCGCCCGTTGGTGGCCTTTCCGCCTGCAACCTCCACGATAAACGCGAAGGGGTTGCACTCATAGAGTAAACGGAGCTTGCCCTTCGGCTTGTCGATCGTTGCGGGATACATAAATATGCCGCCCTTGATGAGGTTACGGTGGACATCGGCCACCATGCTGCCAATGTAGCGCTGGGTATAGGGGCCGCCATTGTCCTTGTTCTTTTTCTGGCAGGCGTCGATATAGGCTTGTACGCCTTTCTCGTACTGAAAGAAATTGCCATGATTGACCGAATAGATCTTGCCGGTCTCGGGGCATTTGATATTCGGATGGCTAAGCGTGAATTCACCGATCGAGGGATCCAGGGTAAACCCGTTCACGCCACGCCGGGTGGCATAGACCATCATCGTCGAGGAACCATAGATAATATAGCCGGCAGCCACCATGTTGCGGCCAGGCTGAAGGAAATCCTCGCGCGTGCAGGGTTTTCCCTTTTCGCTGATACGGCGATAGACGCAAAAGATGGTGCCGATGGAGACGTTCACGTCGATATTCCCGCTGCCGTCCAGCGGGTCGAAAAGGCAAACGTATTTTGAATTGTTGCTGGCCTCGTCATCAAAGACGACGAACTCGGGCAATTCCTCACTGCCAATGCCGGCACAGCTAATGCCATGGCTCAGGACGCCCATGAGCTGGTTGTTGGCATAAATGTCCAGTTTTTTAACATCCTCTCCCTGGACATTGACCGTTCCCGCGTCACCGAGGATGTCGACCAGGCCCGCTTTATTGACCTCCACGTTGACGCGCTTGGCGGCCAGGCCGATATCGCGGAGCAGGTTGCTGAGTTCGCCGGTGGCGTGGGGAAAGTTGCGCAGCTGCTGGAGAGTGAATTCGTCTAAAGTGAGAACTTTACGATTTACATTCATGCGGCATGATTTGAAATTCGCCAGTCGTGCAAATGTAGGGGGATTGTATATTTGCGCCATGAAAATTTTCAAATTCGGGGGGGCCAGCGTGAATAGCGTGGAAAGGATCCAACGGCTCGCGGAGATCCTTCGCGGCACGGCGGGCAGCGCGGAAAATGTGCTGGTCGTGATCTCGGCCATGGGCAAGACGACGAATGCCCTGGAAAAAGTGGTCGAAGCCTTCTATGCCGGTCACCGCGACGAGGCGCTACGCTTATTCGAACAGGTGAAGCAGTCTCACCTGACCACGGCGAAATACCTGCTGGTAAAGAACTATCTCGATGCGGAGGCGCATCTCCGGGATCATTTCACCGAGGTCGAATGGCTCCTGCATGACAAGCCCGTGCGCGAATTCGATTATTATTACGACCAGGTCGTATGCATTGGAGAATTATTGTCCACCTGCATCATCAGCGCCTACCTGGCCGAGATGGGCATCGGCAATCAATGGATCGACGTACGGGATATCTTCCGTACCGACAATAATTTCCGCGACGCCGCGATCGATTGGGCCTATACCGCTGAACAAACGCGCCGGCAGGTGCTCCCCCTGTTCGATACCGACAATATGGTGATCACGCAGGGCTTCATCGGCGCCACGGCAGAAAATGAAAGCACCACCCTGGGCAGGGAGGGCAGCGACTATTCGGCGGCGGTATTTGCGAACCTGCTGGACGCCGAAAGCCAGACCATCTGGAAGGATGTGGAGGGGGTCATGAATGCGGACCCGAAGCTCTTCCCCGATGCCCGCGTGATCAGCGAGCTCAGTTATGACGAGGTCATCGAGATGGCCTACTACGGCGCGCAGGTCATCCATCCCAAGACCATCAAACCCTTGCAGAACAAAGGGATCCCGCTGTATGTGAAATGCTTCCTCGACAGCAGCCTCCCGGGAACGGTCATTTTCTCAAAAAGTGTAAAGGGCCTTCCGCCGATCATCGTCCTGAAACGGGATCAGGCGCTTGTCTATTTGCATTCGAAGGATTTTTCCTTTGTGGGCGAGGAACTGACCGGAAAGTTATATCACTTATTCTCCGAGATCCGGATCAAGCCCAATCTCATGCAAAGCGGAGCCGTCACCATACAGGTCTGCCTGGACGACCGGGCAGAAAAGATCGAGAAGCTGGCCCTGTCCGCCGCGGAATACTTCGACGTGCAGATCGAAAAAGGACTGACCTTGCTCACGATCCGGCACTATCAGGAAGAGATCCTTCGGAAAATGACCGAAGGGCGGCAGATGCTGCTGCGGCAGCAGGGGCCGGAGACGGTGCAGGTGCTCATGCGGTAAGCGGGGGGCGAGATGGCGGGGGGGGACGCACGACGGGAGGGGGACGCGCCACGGGAGGGGGACGCGCCACGGGAGGGAGGACGAAGCCGTACACCCGATGTATCGAAAACGGACAGGGCCGGGGCCGGGCCGGGCTAACTGGTTCATATCCAAGGACAATTATTTTGGTCTTGAAATTGAGACGGATCGGCAAACCTCATAGCCCATGCTCAAGAATCATTTCCTGGTCGCCTTCAGGAACCTTTGGAAGAACAAGGTCTATTCCGCCATCAATATCGTCGGTCTGGCGATCGGCATGGGAGCCTGTCTGCTGATCATGGTCTTCGTGTTCTATGAGAAAAGTTTCGATCAGTTCCATACGAAGAATATCTGGCGTCTGAATGAAGTGCAGAAGTTCCCGGGGATGGTCTCCTCCCAAAAAGTTGGCCTGTCCATGTTCCCGATGGGGCCGACCCTGATGAAGGAATTCCCGGAGATAAAGAATTTCACCCGCATCCATTGGGAGGATAAATTCCAGGTCTCGAATGGCGACAAGCGCCTTTATCTGCCGCATGTGCATTTTGTCGACTCGACCTTTTTGCAGATGTTCGATTTCAAGCTATTGAAGGGCGACCGGGCTACCGCCCTGCTCCGGCCGAACAGCATTTTGCTGACTTCGGAAAGCGCAAAAAAATTATTCGGCACGGAGGATCCTGTCGGAAAAACGGTCATCCATTACAGCGGCGATACGACCATTGCCGTCGTCACAGGTATATTGGAAGACGTTCCGCAGAATTCGCAATTGCAGTTCGACGCGTTGGTTTCGTTCAGCACCTTTTACCATAAATATCCCGATGTGGCAGACAATTGGGGAGGGAACTGGCTGGACACTTATTTCGAGCTGGCGCCGGGCACGGATGCCGCCGCGATGGAAAAGCGATTCCCGGCCTATTTGAAAAAGTATCTTTCCCGGGGAGACAGCTGGAAATATTTTGAACTATTCCTGCTACCGCTGAGAGAGGTTCATGCCGGCGCCTCGGAGATCGGGCTGGATTACCTCAATTACCAAAAGTTCGATAAGAAATACACGAACATCTTCCTGATGATCGCGGTCATCGTCCTGCTCATCGCGTGCGTCAACTTCATGAACCTGTCCACGGCACGGTCGGCGGAAAGGGCGCGCGAAGTGGGTATCCGGAAATCCATCGGAGCGCAGCGATGGCAGTTGTCCATGCAATTTCTGAGCGAGGCGGTGCTGTTATCATTCATCGCCCTGGTACTGGCTCTCGTGCTCGCCAAGCTATTTCTCCCCTTCGTGCGCAGCCTGAGCCAGCGAAACCTGCAACTACCCTTATTCGAAAACCTGCCGCTCCTGCTGGCCGTCGTCGGGGGGACGCTGATCATCGGTATCCTGTCCGGGCTGTATCCGGCAGCTTACCTATCCTCGTTCCAACCCGTTAAAGTGCTCAAGGGCTCGATCCAGACCGGAAAAAGCAAGGGCAGGCTGCGGAATATCCTGGTCGTCACCCAATTCGCCAGCGCCGTCTTCCTGATGATCGCAACGATAATTGCGGTCAGGCAATTGCGTTATATGCAGCAACGCGATCCGGGATTCAGCACGGCCCAGGTGGTCACCGTTCCGCTGGATGATGTCACCAGCCGCAAATTCAATACTATCCGGCAGGACTTATTGGCCAATAGCCTGGTCTCCGGCGTTACCGCTGCCCAGGACCAACTGGGAAGCCATCTCGACCAGTCCGGTGTGGGATTCAAGGGTGATGGCCCGTTGCGGCGCCTTACGTCGACCCGCCTGATCGTCGATCCCGATTATCTCCGGCTGTACAAGATCCGGTTGGCTTATGGAAAGGATTTTTCCAGGGAGAAAGGGGCGAATGGGCGGGAATACATCATCAATGAAGCATTGGCGAAAGAGCTCCTGAAAGATAATCCGCGCGCGCCGATGGAGTCCCTGTTGGGGAACGGCTTTGGATTCGATTCCGCGGGAATTCTCGTGGGAAGGATCGTAGGGATCGCGAAGGATTTCAATTTCAATTCGCCGCACTATAAGATCGAGACGATGTTCATTTTCAACCAAAACGACTGGGGCTTTTCGACCCTGTCCGTCAGGATAGACGGTAGCAGGGCCAGGGAGGCGGTTGCCTTCATCGGGTCGGTATGGCACAAGGATTTCCCCGACCATCCGTTCGAATATCAATTTTTAGACGATCATTTTGCGGACGTTTACCGTGCGGACACGCAGGTCAGTTCGATCGTCGGCGTCCTGGCCGGGCTGGCGATCCTGATCTCCTGTCTCGGGTTGTTCGGGCTGGCGTCCTATTCCGCGGAGAAAAGGGTGAAAGAGATCGGCATCCGAAAGGTGCTGGGCGCATCGGTGCAGAATATCGTACGGATGTTATCAGGGGACTTCCTAAAAAGGGTTTTGATCGCTACGATCATTGCCTGGCCTCTGGCCTGGTGGGCGATGAATAAATGGCTTCAGGATTTTGCCTATCGGATCGACATGAGCTGGTGGATCTTTATTGCGGCGGGTGGAGTGGCGCTGCTAATCGCCCTGGTGACGATCAGCCTGATGGCGATCAAGGCGGCGGTGACGAACCCGGTTAAGAGTTTGAGATCGGAATAACGGACGGAGGGTGGACCCGAGGACGGGGGGACCCGGGCGCGAGGCCGGGCAGGCGGCGCGGTTCTAATCCGTACCGATCATGACGGTTTGTTTGAGCTCGATGGCGACATGCCTACCGAGATGAACGGCAGGAGCCCAAGGGGGCATATTGAGGAATTCGTTCTCTATCTTCTCATTCATCGTATCGTTGCCTCCGCGGATGACCCGTGCATATACCGGCTTGCCGACGCTGTCGATGATGTATTGAACCATGATAAAGGCCTTGGTTTGTCCCTCGTCCAGGTCTTTCACCGCGTCCTTGCCGACCTTATTCAGGAAGTCCTGGAACATGTCGCTGCCACCGGGATAGAGGGGCAGTTTGTCCACGGATTTGGCGAGATCCTCCTCTTTGACTGGAAGGGGTTGTTCGGGACGTCTATGAACAATCTTCTTTTGCGTTTTTCCGGGCTCTTCCTCCAGGGCCATCCCGAGTTTGACCTTCGCCTCCGAAGAAGAAGCGCCGGTGACGTATTCGCCGTGACCATTGACCATGATGAAGGGGATCTGCCGGTATTTTTCAAAATAGTTAAAGGCATCCTTCATACTGTTCGCGAAGGTGCCGTAATCAGAAAAGGTCTGCAGGTATTTATTAAGGTATTCGACGCTACGGAGATTCGAAAAATTGACGGGGAAGATGTGCACCGGAATGAAATCCTCACCCATATCCTTTGCGTGCGCAGCCAGAATATAGAGCTCTTCGATCTGCGCGTCGGTGATCGGAATGCAACCGGTGGTCACGCAGCTGCCGTGGATGTAAATATCGCCTCCGGGCTGGGTGGAATCGCTCAACATCCTGTCGGACGCATTGGGATAATTCAGGCCCAGCGACAGATGATATTCACTCTTCGGGTTGAATTCATTGATGTAATAAAATCCTTCCGGAACCTGGTAGTCGCCGGCCATTCGTTTCGGACCCAGGGTACCGGCGAGCGCACAGACCTTATACGACTTGAAAAGCTTGTATTTCTCCTCCTTGCTGTTCTTCACCCATACCTCAAGCTGGCTATCATACTTGAAAGAGCGGATATAGACATAACGGGCCGGCCAGACCAGCCCTTTTTCGTGGAACTGCTTGACCAGGGTGTCTTCTTTCCGGTTAAGCATGTCCGAAATCCTTGGTATAGAACGTTGATAATCAATAAAATGAATAGCTGATACCGAGTTTTGCGCGGAGGCAGGGGAAGGGGCGAAAAGCAAACCCAGGATAACCACGTGAAAACCAGCGAAGATTCTTCTTTTTGCGTGCATAATAGGGTAAAATGGTTATAGTTCCGGATTATCGTGGCTATTTACAGGTATCGATCGTCGATTTTCAAAGGCAACGTGTCCCCACAAAGGAACAAAAAACCTGCCAGACTTGCCAATGCCGGCAGGCAATATTTAACGAAAAAATAGCTACAAGTTGCCGCGGGCGGACTGTTCGCGCTCGATGGCTTCGAAAAGCGCCTTGAAGTTGCCTTTACCGAAGCTTTTTGCCCCTTTTCGCTGGATAATTTCGAAAAACAAGGTAGGCCGGTCTTCAACCGGCCGGGTGAAGATTTGCAGCAGGTAGCCTTCCTCGTCACGGTCCACCAGGATCCCCAATTCCTTTAATGGATCAAGGTTTTCGTCTATATGTCCTACCCTATCCCGCAGATCATTATAATAAGAGTCCGGCACTTGCAGGAATTCAACGCCACGATCCCGCAGTTGAGTGACCGTGCTGATGATATCCTTTGTGGCGATGGCCACATGCTGCACGCCCTCTCCGTTATAAAATTCCAGGTACTCTTCGACCTGTGACTTCTTTTTTCCTTCTGCAGGTTCATTGATCGGGAATTTGACGTAGCCGTTCCCATTGCTCATCACTTTACTCATGAGCGCGGAGTACTCTGTGGAGATATCGTTGTCATCAAAGGAGAGGATATTGCGAAACCCCATGACCTGTTCATAGAATCGGACCCAGGGGTCCATCTGATTCCACCCTACATTGCCGACGCAATGATCGACATAGAGGAGGCCGGTTTCGGGTGGATTGTAACGTGTGGTCCATTCCCGGTATCCCGGCATGAATACGCCCGCATAGTTCTTTCTCTCGACGAAGACGTGCACCGTCTCGCCGTATGCATGGATCCCGCTCAGAACCACTTCCCCGAATTTGTCGACGAGGGTGGTGGGTTCCATATACGACCTGCCGCCGCGTTGGGTAGTCTCCTTCCAGGCGCTGTTCGCGTCATCGACGCGCAGCGCGAGCACTTTGACGCCATCCCCGTGCAGGTAAGTGTGGTCGGCTATCAGGTTGCCGGTGCGCAGGGAAGTGGTGAAGATAAAGGTCAGTTTATTCTGGCGGACGACGTAGCTGACCTTGTCCTTGCTGCCTGTTTCGGGACCGGCATAGGCCAGGGACTGGAACCCGAAGGCGGTTTTGTAAAAATGGGCTGCCTGCTTCGCGTTGCCTACATAGAACTCAACGTAGTCGGTGCCTTGCAGGGGCAAAAAATCGACGGGCGCCTGTCGCCTGGAATTTGTTGCTGATAAGATGGGCATGAAATGAATGTTTACCGATTGAATAACGATTACATAACGAATGACGGGCCGGGGCTTGTATAAATGATGGGAAAAGGGGGGTCAGGCGACCGCGTCCATGGCCAGCGCCTCCATCAGGAGGGAGTAGTCCAAACGCTTGTCGTCAAATATTTTATGAGGATAATCGGGATGCATTGCCAGACCAAGGTAAAAAATTATTTTGAAACGCCGAAGAATGAACATTGCGCTTCCGTGTGGCGGTTTTTTGTCTATCTTCGGCTCAAATAACCAGCATGTTACGAGTCGGAATCCTTGGAGGCGGTCAACTGGGCAGGATGTTGTTGCAGGCGGCTGCCAATTACCCTGTGGAGACCTGGCTAATGGAAAAGGAGGAGGACTGTCCGGCCGCGCACTTATGCCATCATTTCGTGAAAGGGGACATCCGGGATTTTGAACAGGTCTATCAATTCGGCAAAGGCCTGGACGCCGTAACCATCGAGATCGAGTCCGTCAATGAGGCGGCGCTGGAGAAGCTGGAATCGGAAGGGGTGAAGGTCTATCCCCGGGCGGCGGCCCTCTCCATCATCAAGGATAAGATCAGCCAAAAGCAATTCTACAAGGCGGGTGGGATCCCCACGGCGGAATTCCAGGTTACCCATGACCTGGGGGAACTGAGAAAGCTCGGCTCCTGGCTTCCGGCGGTGCACAAGGTCGCTGCAGGGGGGTATGACGGGCGGGGCGTCCGCATCCTCCGGACCACAGAGGATCTCGAAAAGGGGTTCGATGAGCCGGCCGTACTTGAAAAACTGGTGTCGATCGACAAGGAGGTCGCCCAGATGATCGCCGTCAACGAAAAGGGGGAGACGGCCCTCTACCCTCCGGTGGAGATGATCTTCAATCCTTCATTGAACCTTCTGGACTACCAGATCAGCCCGGCTGAACTGCCGCAGCAAACGTTGTGGAAGATCGAGGCGATCTCGCTACGGGTCGTAAAAGATCTGAAGAGCCCGGGAATCTTTGCCGTCGAACTGTTCGTGAGCCGGCAAGGAGAGGTATTTGTGAATGAAACGGCGCCTCGCGTACATAATAGCGGGCACCATACGATCGAAGGCAATTTTAGTTCCCAGTTCGATATGTTGTGGAGGGTGATCCTCGGTTATCCGCTCGGCAATGCCGATTCGATCCTGCCCGGAGCGATCGTGAACCTGATCGGGGAAGCCGGTCATAACGGGGAGGCGCACTATGAGGGGTTGGACGAAGTGCTGCAAATGGATAATGTCTTCGTCCATATTTATGGGAAGAAGGAGACGCGCGCGGGCCGCAAGATGGGGCATGTGACCATTCTCAGCAAGGAGAAGCAGGAACTGGTCCATAAAGCGCACCGGATCAAACAAGCGCTGAAGATCGTGAGCAAATCATAAAATACAGCGTCTATGGCTACCCCACTAGTGGGCATTATCATGGGCAGCGACAGCGACCTTCCGGTCATGAAGGCCGCTGCGGACCTGCTCGAGGAGTTCGGAATTCCTTTTGAGCTGACCGTTGTGTCTGCCCACCGGACGCCCATGCGCATGGTCGAATATGCGAAGCAGGCTGCGGGACGGGGGTTGAAAGTGATCATTGCGGGGGCCGGCGGCGCTGCCCATTTGCCCGGGATGGTAGCGTCCATCACTCCCCTGCCTGTTATCGGCGTTCCGATCAAATCGTCCAATTCCATCGATGGCTGGGATTCCGTGTTGTCCATCCTGCAGATGCCGGGCGGCATCCCCGTGGCCACCGTCGCGTTGAACGGAGCAAAAAATGCCGGAATCCTGGCAGCCTCTATCGTGGGCGCATTCGATCCTGCGGTTGGGAAGAAGATGTCCGACTATAAAAAGACCCTGGAGGGCGAAGTGATGAAAAAGGTGGATAAGTTGAAAGAGGAAGGCTGGGATAACGGATTCGACCACTAACATTTCAAGTAGTGAAAAGGCCTTGCCTATCTTTGTTCCGGAGGAATTCAAATTATGCTCGCTACCCATGCCTTTGCCGCGCAAAACGCCACGTCTCCCCTTGGGCCGTTTAATTTTGAACGCCGGGATCCCGGAAATAAAGACGTAGTCATCGACATTTTATACTGTGGGGTCTGTCATTCGGACCTGCACCAGATCCGCGACGAGTGGGGCGGATCGATATTCCCGATGGTTCCCGGGCACGAGATCGTCGGCCGGGTGACGCGGGTCGGCAGCGGGGTGAAAGGATTCAAAACGGGCGATATCGCCGGCGTGGGTTGCTTCGTAGACTCCTGTCGGGTTTGTCCCAGCTGCAAGGCAGGCCTGGAACAATATTGCGAGCAGGGCATGACGGGCACCTATAACTCCTACGAGCGGGATGGGAAGACGCCAACCTATGGCGGATATTCCACTCAAATCGTGGTGGATGAGGCGTATGTCCTTCACATTCCGGCCGGGCTACCGCTCGAAGGCGTAGCCCCCCTGCTTTGCGCGGGGATAACCACGTATTCCCCGTTAAAAGAATGGAAGGTCGGCAAGGGCCACAAGCTGGGTGTTCTCGGCCTGGGCGGCCTGGGCCATATGGCGGTAAAATTGGGGGCGTCCTTTGGCGCCGAGGTGACCATGTTAAGCTCTTCGCCCTCCAAGGAGGCCGATGCCAAGCGGCTGGGCGCCCATCAGTTCGCGCTGACCTCGGATGAGAAGGGCCTTGCTAAATTCAAGAACTACTTCGATTTTATCATCGATACGGTATCTGCGCCCCATTCCCTTCCCTTTTACCTGCAATTGCTGAATCGTGACGGAACGATCATCCTGGTCGGCGCGCCTCCGGCGCCGCATCAACTGCCGGGCTTCGACATCCTGCTGAAACGTCGTCGAGTCGCGGGTTCCCTGATCGGCGGCATTAAGGAGACGCAGGAGATGCTGGACTATTGCGGCAAGAACAAGATCGTTTCGGACGTGGAAGTGATCCCGATCCAGGACATCAACAAGGCGTACGAGCGGATGCTGAAGGGGGACGTGAAGTACCGCTTCGTGATCGACATCGCGTCGCTTAAGAAGTGATGCGGGAATTAAATGAATTTTTACTAAATTGTTGATTCATTTAACTCAACCATCATGACGCGATTTGCTTGTCCAACCATTCAAAAAATTCTGTTCCTTTCTTCCATCTGTCTTTTCACAAGCGTACAGGCCTTGCGTGCGCAAGCCGATTCCGCCGACGATCCCAAACTGACCGAGATCTATGATGCGAGCCTCGAGCCCAAGGTGGTGACGCCGGGTGCAAAATGCGGCGGGGCTCCCTCCGATGCAATCATCCTGTTCGACGGAAAGAACCAGGATGAATGGGTTTCGGCCAGGGACGGCAAGACTCCTTCCGACTGGGTCATTTCCCAGGGTTTGCTGACGGTCAACAAACACGCCGGATCGATCGAAACCAAGAGAGTATTCACCAATTACCAGTTGCATATCGAATGGAGGGTACCCAAGACCATTACCGGCGAGGGACAGGCCCGGGGAAACAGCGGGGTATTCATGGCGTCCACCGGACCCGGCGACCAGGGGTATGAACTGCAGGTACTTGACTGCTATAATAACAAGACCTATGTGAATGGCCAAACGGCCGCCGTTTACAAGCAAAGCATTCCGTTGGCCAATGCCTGCCTGCCTCCGGGCGAGTGGCAGACCTATGATATCATCTGGACGGCACCGGTCTTCCATGCGGACGGCAGTGTTGCCTCACCTGCCCGGGTGACGGCCTTCCATAATGGCGTGCTGGTTCAAAATAATTTTTCGCTGCAGGGGGTGACGCGATACCGGGGCAAGCCTTACTATCAGGCGCATGGACCCTCGCCGATCAAATTGCAGTCACACGGCGACAAGAGCGAGCCGATCAGCTTCCGGAATATCTGGGTGAGGCCGTTGTAGGGCTCGCTCCTGCCGCAGTTTGTTTTAGAAATTGAAGCCGATCCGGGGCCCGAAAAGAGCGCCGCCATCGCCCGAATGGGATTCATACCGCAGGGCAATTTCAAATGCATTGAACTGGACGCCAATGGCCGGTGCCACCAGGAATGATCCCTGGGAAGCAGACAGTACTTTGCCCTGGCTCCCATAATATACTTTCGTGGAGGCATATCCCAGCTCACCCATCACAAAAAAGTGGTGCTGGATGATAATCTTATATCCTGCCCTTACCGGCAACTGCAAGCCTACTTTTTCCGATTGGCCCACCACCTTCTTTGGCACCAATCCTATGGCTCCGGTTGTCAGCGTCACAAATCCCGGACCTGCCAGCCAGGAAAACCGTATGGTGATCCCAATATCGGAAGTATAGGCGTTTGAATATGAGCCCGTCGGCACCCCCCCTTCAAAACCGAAACCGACACTGAACTTTTTCGTTTCCTTTTGGGCCGATACGCCTGTTGCGCAGAGTACGATCAACGTAAAGACAACCAGATTTTTTTTCATACAGTTAATTTTAGTGGTGAATAAGACATTATTTTCTCTGAGGGTCAAAACTAGCCCTACGGCAGGCGTGGCGAAATAATACGTTTGGGTGATTTTATTATCCGGGCGGAAGAGGTAATTTAGCCTCATAACCGATATGCCAGATCACAAACCAGGCGTTGCTTATCACCCGTTATCATTTTTTTTGATGACGCTTGCCCTCTCAACGATGCAAGTCAATTCCTCTGCACAGCGTGGAAATCCGGTTCAGGTGAAAAGATGTCCTGTAAATACCATCAACAATGGCCAGGGCCTGATGAACAACTCGCTCACCGACATCATTACCGATGCACAGGGATTCACCTGGGTTTCCACATCGACCGGGATGCAGCGGTTCAATGGCTACGCGCTGCAAACCATTACCCCCGTTGTCGACGGCGAGCCCGTTCTCATCAACTACCCGGTATGCTTCCTGGAGGGAATCAACCATTCCCTATTGGTGGGATACAAGGATGGCGTGCTGGAATACAATACCTGGAGCAACCAATTCAAAAAGCTGATCGCCGCCGACCGCCGGGCCGGGTTCCGTTTTGCCTTAATGCCCGTCAAGCTGACAAAGGAAGGCTTGTGGTGTTTTGAAGAAACCAGGGGGATCGCACTCTACCCCTTCAATGGCATCCCTGTCCGCGAGTTCCCCGAAACAAAAAGCGCAAATGTGCAGGACCTGCTAAGGACGGAAGGCTATTCCATCACAAGAAAGCTCATATCGGCCAACGATGATCTCATTTTTTTGCGTCTGACCGCCAACAGCCTATTCCAAATCGACGTCCATACCTATAAGACAAAAAGGATCAACTATCCGGGCGCACCCATCCTTGGCATAGCATGCGACAACAGCAGGCTGTATGTCGCTTCAGCAGAAGGGCTGGCGAACATTCGTATCGCGGACGGTTCGGTCTCCAGGAAATTTTCGTACAAACAACTCAACGATTTCCCGGTGACCAGGAGCAGCATCGAGCGAACCGCGGACCATCATCTGTTGGTTTCCGTCGAGACGCATCTCTTTGAATTCGATACGGCCTGCACCCGGCAACGGGAGATCGTCGCGTTGAACCACGAGCCCCTGCTGACGACCGGATACATTCAAATCGTGCGTGAGGACAGGCTTCACCGCATCTGGCTGCTCACGCATCAGGACATCAAGCGCATCCAAAATGTGGAAACGCCGTTCGCCCATTATATTTATCCAAAGGAAAAGGACAACTTTATACGCTGCATATACTACGATAAGGAAAAGGATCTCGTATTGGCGGGAGCATGGGCAGGGCGCATCCAATGCTATGACACCTCCGGCAATGCCTTGTGGGACAGGCCGGTGGTAGGCAAGGGCCTGAAGGGGCTACTGGCCATCGAAAAACTTTCAGACGACCACTACCTGGTCGTCATCGAAGGCAAGGGGCTGTATTTGCTCCGGCTGCGGACAAAACAATTGAACCGCTTTTATTCGGGCCATGATCCCCGGTTTGAATCAGCGATCCTCAACAATTCCTACTCGAACAATCTGCAGCGCGTCGACGACAGCACGATATTCATCGCTACGAGATCAAATGTGTTCCGTTGCCGTGTCAGGCAAAATCAATTCAGCGCCGTCCATCCCTTATTAAGCCCTGCGGAGATCGATAGTCAGTTTGTGGCCTGCTTCATTTATACCCGCGACAGAACGTTATGGGTAAGCACGGTTTCCGGCGTCATCCTCCGGCAGGATGAATCGGGCCATCTCCGGCGCATCAGTATCCCGGGCAACTATGTCGTGCGCTGCATGGCGGAGGACGGAAAGGGTAATATCTGGGTGGGCACCGAACGGGGGCTGTTCATCTATGACCCTGCCTGCAGGCTGGTCAACCATGTAAGCCGGGAATCCGGCTTGCTAAGCGATTTCATTTATGATCTGCTGCCTGCGGAAGGCAGCGAGAACAGTTTTTTCGCAAGTACCAGCTTCGGCCTATCCCTTATATCCGTCAAGGGGAAGGTGAAAACCTACACAAGGGAGCTGGGGCTGCAGGAGAATGAATTCAATACCCAATCCGGCGCCATATCGCCGACGGGGAAGCTGTTCTTTGGGGGAATAAATGGCGTGACCGCCTTTCATCCCTTCCAGTTATCCCTTGTGAGCGATTCCGCCTTCATCCATATTACGCGCCTTGACGTAAACGATTCCTTGTACAATTCCTATGGAGCAGCCTGGACAAGGGACTCGATCAGGCTGCCCTACAATAAGAATCATATTCAGTTCGATATAGCGGCCACCGGGCTCCTAAATCCCAATGAATACCTTTACCGGTACCGGCTGAATGGTTTCGAAAATGCCTGGCAGAGCACCAGCCAGGCGACGGGGATCAGGTATACGCTGCAGCCCGGAACCTATTTGCTGGAGGTCCAATGCAGCGCCATTCTCTTCTCCAACAGTGTCTTTCAGAAAAAACTGATGATCACCATCGACCCGCCTTTCTGGAAAACCTGGTGGTTTGAGTTCATGATCGTCGTGGCGGCGGCGGCGCTCCTTTTCGGCATCAGTTATTTCATCCTGTGGCAGCGCTATGAGCTCAAATCGAGGAGACTTGCGATGAAACAGCAATTGGTGAACGAAAGAGAGCGGATTTCGCGGGAGTTGCATGACAATATCGGTTCGCAGCTCAGTTATATCAGCAATAACATAGATTGGCTGATAGAAACCCCGGGGTCATTCAGTAAGGAGGAGGAGACCAAGCGATTGTCATTCGTGAGCGATACGGCCAAGACCCTGGTTGCCGATCTGCGTGAGACCATCTGGGCCATGAAAAAGGAGTCGATCACCCTGGAGGAACTCGCTGACCGGTTAAAAGCATTTTTGCAATCGCAGTGCATATTAAGACCGCTGATGGATGTGTCGATAAGCGAAACCATTGAAAACAATACCTCCTTCTCGCCGACGGAGGCGTTGAATATATTCCGCACCTGCCAGGAGGCCATTACAAACAGCATCAGACATTCCCAGGCCGGAAGGATCTCCCTTACCATCGAGGCCGGCCAAGGGGTCGCCTATTGTCTTACCGTCGAAGACAATGGTAAGGGCTTTGTACGGCAAATGCATTATCCCGATCACTATGGCCTTGAGAACATGGCGAATCGCGCGGCCGAATCGGGGGCATTGCTGATCGTCGATTCGGAACCGGGCAAAGGAACTAAAGTGACCATAAAAAAAATCAAAATCGAATCTCCATGACCATCCCTAAGATACCTGTAGGCATTGTCGATGACAAGTCACAAAACCGCCTGTTGTTCACGGAAAGACTTAATTTTTCGGAAGAGATCGCCGTCGTGATGACCGCAGCTGACGGCAAGGACTTTCTGGATCAAATGAAAAGGATGGATTTTCCGCAGCGGCCTGCCGTCATATTAATGGATGTTGAAATGGCGGAAATGGATGGGATTGCGGCAGTGCAGGCGGGAAAAATATTGTATCCGGACGTCCGCTTCCTCATGCTTACCGTTTTTGACGACGACGATAAGATCTTCGAGGCCATCAAGGCCGGCGCCGACGGATACCTGTTGAAGAATGAAAAGATATCGACCATCATCGATTGCATCGTTCAATTGTCGGAATCCGGATCTGCTCCCATGAGCCCCAGGATCGCGAGAAAGACGCTCGACCTGTTGATGAAGGCTTCCATTCCGAAAATGGAAGAGGGAAACAAGGAACGACATGACTATGAACTATCGGATCGCGAAACGGAGATCCTCAAACTAACGATTGACGGGTATAGTTACCGGCAGATCGCCGAAAGATTATTCCTCAGTGGAAATACCATCAAGAAGCATCTCGCCAATATCTATCATAAACTGCATGTCACGTCCAAGGCCCAGGCCATTAAGATCGCCACGAGGAATAGGTTGATCTGAGGGGGCGGGCGTTCGGCCATACTCACCTCCCCTTCCCTACCCCGAATGTCCGCAAAGTCGAGTCGTTGACCGCGGCGAGGAGCAGCTTTTTTCCTACGGAGGAAATGAGCTTTAGGTCGCGGATGTCGCCGTCAAGGATCAGCCCGCTGGATGCCGGAGGTATGGCCGTGAAATTGCCTTTGCCGTCACCGCGGAGAAGCAGTCCGTATGACGCGTCGATACTGCCCGCCATTACATTCATTTGATATTCGTTGCCTGCGAGGATGAGATCGGGATGCCCATCCCCGTCCACGTCGGTCGCTGCGATCGCATTTACCGGCGCGATCTGGGCCATCAGCGGAAAGGGATGGAAGAGGAATGTCCCGTCTCCCTTGTTCCCGAACCAGCCGCTGCGTGATTCCGTGCACTTCAGCACCTTGACGCCATCCATCATATCGGAAGAAAAAATGTCTTTCATGGACGCTTTGGCGTAGGTCGCATTATCCGCGTACTTCTTTTTTATGGAAGGTTGCTGCAAGGCCCATTGATCCCTCGATATGCCCGCCGAGAGTTCGTAGGCGCCTGCATCATTCCTGATCCAATAGCAGAATATGGGCTCGATGATGCCATTGCCGTCAAAATCCTTTGCATACAATTCGGCGGGATGCTCTTCGCTGATATGATAGGGATTGTTGAGCCCCGCATTTCCGGCAACGATATCGAGGTCGCCGTCGCCGTCGACATCGACGAGGGCCAGGCTCCGCCAGAAACCGGCCAGTCCTGCCAGGCCTGATTTGTCGGTGATCTCCACGAGGGTGCTGCCCGTATTTTTGAAAATGCGCAGGGGCATCCAGTCCCCGGCGATGATCAGATCAGGCTTGTGATCATTATCGATATCCGCCCAAACCGCCGCGTTGATCAGGCCGGGATTCATCAAGGCGGGGCATACGCTTTCCGTCACATCGGAGAACCGGCCGTGGTCGTTGCGCAAAATGAAGCTGCGTGGCGGAATGGGATACTGGCCTATCGCGACCCTGCCGCCGATAAACAGGTCCATGTCCCCGTCACCGTCGATATCGGCTACGGCAAGCGCCTTGCCGGGCGTGAGGACGTCAGGCGGAAAGGCCAGAAATTCATACTTAAAATTTCCTTTGCCGTCATTGAGGTACAGTCTTGGACGATAATAGGGCGAATTCAAATCGAACTCACTGCTGCCGCTGACGACCAACAGGTCCAAATCGCCATCCCCATCGGCATCGAAGAAGGCGCTTTGCATGTCCTCGTAGTAGGTAGCCCCGACCGTGAGGTCATGCCCTTTGAAGGTGCCGTCGGGTTGCTGCATGAATATCTTGCCCGATTGCTTGAACGCGCCGCCGATATAGAAGTCGGGCAAGCCGTCGCCATTCAGATCGCCGATGCTTATAAAGGGGCCCTCCTGCGAATATTTTTGCGGTAAAAGGGGTTGGAAAGAGTAGTCGAAGAACATGGTCTCCGCGTGCCGGTAGGATGCACCGAGCTGTTGCGTAAGGTCGGTAAAGAGCGGACCGGAGGAAGGCGATGGCGGAGTGGGGAGCGGTCCGATGGGTGTGCCGGGTTGGGTGGGAACCGCGGCCCGGGCGTTCCGGTGATCCAGGGTGAGGATCGCATTGGGCTTGGGTTGACGAAGGAACTCCGTCCGTTCATCAGGCCAAACGATGCGGATCGAATCGATCAGTTCGTGTCCGAACCCAAAATGCAGGCGGTCGTCCACGGTGGAGAGATACCCCCGTACCGGATACTGTTCGTCCATCTGGACGAGTCCCTGGCTGAATGCATAAACGGTCGCGCCGATGCCTTCGGGATCCAGCGAGTCGCCTGCCAGGCGGATGGTGAGATAATTATTGGCTGAGTCACCGGATGCGGATGCCGGGGCGTCGTTGCGCATCAGGAATGCGGGGCCATTGATATTATTGACGACCAGGTCGAGATCGCCATCATTGTCCAGGTCCGCATAGGCGGCGCCGTTCGAGATGGAGGTCTGGTCGATGCCGCCGGCAACAGAGAGATCCTCGAACGTAAGATCATGCTTGTTCCGGTAGAGATAATTATGCAAGGACACGGGACCGAGCGCCGTGAGGTGATCCATGAAGGTCCGTCGCTGCTGTGCATCACGTTCATTTACGCCGCTCTCCCGGACTGCATTGTATTTGTATTCAAGGAAGTCGATATTGGTCGGATCGCGCCCGAGGCCGTTGGCGATGTGCATGTCCTTCCAGCCGTCATTGTCGAAGTCGGCCAGGAGGACGCTCCAGCTCCAATCCGTTTCGGAGATGCCGGCCATTTCGCCGATCTCGCTGAAAAAGGGTTCGCGACGGCCATTGACCGTTCTGACCCCATTGTTTATCTGGAGCATATTGTGTACGAATTCCGGCTGGTATCCCCTATCCTTCTCCAGCTGATGGCGCTGTTCGTTAAGGAAGGAATACATCATTTTCTTTCGCCGGTTCGTTTCGGGTTGCATGTCCAGGCTCACGATATCCGGCAGCCCGTCATTGTTGAGATCCGCTGCGTCGGTACCCATGCTGGAATAACTCTGATGCCGGAGTGCGGTCGCGATGCCATTGGAAAACGTTCCATTGCCGTTGTTGAGCCAGAGGAGATCGTTTCGTATATAGTCATTGGCCACATAGATATCGGGCCAGCCATCGCTGTTGAAATCACCTACGACCACGCCGAGGCCGTTGCCATCCTCTACTATGCCCGCCCGCCGCGAAACGTCCTTGAATATGGGGTGGTTCATCCCGGCCGGTATGCCCTCGTTATGGAAAAGCTTGTCAGCGGCAGGAGATGCGCTGTCCAGCTTGTTGGGACGGATATCGTTGGGCCGGTCGTCGTACAGATTGTGATTTTCCAGGTACAGGTCGAGCCGTCCGTCCCTGTCGTAGTCGAAGAATACGGCCTGTGTCGAAAAGGAGGTATCGGCGAGCCCGTATTCGGCCGCCGACTCTTTGAAGGTCAGGTTATGCTGATTGATGAAGAGCAGGTTCTTTCGCCGTCCCGCGGGCACCTGTCCCGACACGCAGACGTAGATATCCGGCCACCCGTCGTTGTTGATATCGACGATGCTTACGCCGGTGCACCAGGAATCGGTCGATACCCCGGCCTGCCGGGTGATGTCTTCGAATTGCATATTCCCTTTGTTGACATACAATTGCGAACTGACCTGGTTGCCTGCCAGGAAAATGTCGGGTAACCCGTCCCGGTTAAAGTCGCCGATCCCCACGCCGCCGCCCATATAGGTGTACTCGTTGACGAACATATTCAGCGAATCATTCTCGGTAATGGTATTGGTAAAGCTGATGCCGGTCCGGTCGGATGGCAGGAGGGTAAAATGGAAGGCGCCGGATGGTTTATGGGAGGAGCATGCCCAGAGGGAGAGGAGGCAGGGGATCAGTCTAAGGAGCTTATATGTCACGAAAAATGTTTTGCACAAGTTAAGTATTCGCTACCTTACCAGGATCACCGTTCCATTCCGTTGGACGGCATGGCCGAGATAATCGATACCGGCGGCAGTCCAGATATAGGTTCCGGGCGGCTGCAGCCTGCCATTCACGGTTCCGTCCCAACCCTTGTCCGGCGTCGCCGATTGAAATACCTTCTGTCCCCAACGCGTGAAGACGGCAAAATATTTGAAGTCCCTGATGCCGGCGGGGATCGCCTTCAGGATATCATTATGCCCGTCGCCATTCGGTGAAAATGCGTTCGGAACATAAATATCGGTGACGGAAAATACCTTCAGCCTGACGCTGTCCTGCCCTTTACATCCCTCCGGGGTTGCCGCGGTGACCGTGTAAGTCATGTTGGTGGTGACCGTGACCACGGGGTTTTGGCTATTGGCGTCATTCAGGCCGGCTGCAGGTGACCATTGATATTGTGTGAATCCGCTGCCGTTAATATCCGATGCGTGCAATTGCAGGGGTTGATCGATGACCACGGAGGTATCGTTCCCCGCAAAGACCCTGGCCGGGGGGGTGACCGTGACACGAACCGCGGCGTTGCCAAGGGACTGGCAGCCATTCGCTCCCGTGACCTGCAACAGGTAGGCTATGCTAGTAGAGGGCTGGTTCACCGTCGGATCAGCGATCCGCGGGTCATCGAGATACGTTGAAGGGAACCATTGGTACGTGAGGCCGCCGCTGCCATGCAGTTGAACGGACTTGCCGAAGCAGATGATCGTATCCTTGCCCGGATCGGCCACCGGCGCGGCGTTCACCGATACGTTGACGGACGCGGCCGCGCGGCAGACGCCCCTGGTAGCCGTGATCGTGTACCGGGTGCTGACGCCAGGAGAGGCGGCGGGGTCTAAAGAGGCCGGCTGGTCTAGGCCCGCGGAGGGGCTCCAGGCGAAAGCCGCCCCATTCGACACGGCCTGGAGGGAGGCGCTTTTTCCCTGGCAGATCGTCAGATCCGGCCCCGCATCCAGGCTCAGGTCATTGGTCAGCGGCACCGTTATGGTTTGCGTTGTGATGCATCCATTGGCATCCTTTACGGCAATGGTTTTGGCGCCGGAGTCCTGCGCGCTGAAGGTTGCGCTGCTTGTGAAGGCGCCACCCTGGATCGAATAGAGGAATGGAGGTGAGCCGCCCTGCAGGCCGACCAGGATCGATCCGTCGTTGTTGAGACAGGAAGCCGCTGAAGGGGTTGCGACGATAGTGGGCGCAGGCCGGCTGATGATGGTTGCCGGGGCGGTGGACGTGACGCCATTGACATCCTTTACCGTGACGATATAGGGTCCGGGAGCCAGGCCGGAGAAAAGATTTGGGGACTGGAAATTGACGCCGTCGATGGAATAGAGATAGGGCCCTTGTCCCCCGGAACCGATCGCCGTTATCGAACCGTTATTCCGGCCGCAGGTGGCATCGGCGGATCGGGCAGTCACTGAAAGGCAGCCATTGTCTACCTTTACGTCCTCGCTGCTCGTCGCTCCGTTCACGTCCCTGGAGATGACCGTGTAATCGCCGGCGGCAAGACCTGAAAAAACATTCCCGGCCTGGAAATGGATCCCGTCGATCGAGTAGGTGTATGGAGCGATGCCATCTGCCGTAGTTACGGTAATTGCGCCGTCGTTCACCCCACAGGTGGTCGCTTTGGGGATGGCGGCGACGGGGCAGCTCCTGGGAATATCCACGACCACGCTGATCGTGAGGCCGGTGGCGTCACGGGTATACACGGTATACAGGCCGGGCGCGAGGCCGGAGTAGCCGAGTGTATTGTTAGGTGCAAAATTTACCCCGTCCAGTGAATAGGTATAGGGCGGCGTTCCGCCGGAAGCCGCAAAAAAAGTGATCGAGCCGTTCTTGCCGCAGACGGGGTTGGAGGCCACGGCGCTGAGCTGCAGGTTGCAGGTCGGGTTGAGAAGTACCTGGGTTTTGGGCTTAACCGTGTAGAACTGGTAATCGAGATAGGAGCCGCCGAGGAAGGACCAGGGAGAGGTGACGCATCCATTGGCATCCTTGATGAAGATATGATAGTAGCCCATGCCGAGATTGGGGAAGACATTCCCGGCCTGCCAGGTCAAGCCCTCGTCCATACTGTACATATAGGGTAACTGTCCCCCGATCGGGGTGATCGTGAGGCTGCCGTCGGTTTTCGAGCAGCCCGAAGGGTCCCTGGACGCGGACGAGAATGAAGGCGGCGTATAGGTGTTCCCGATAGAAGCACCTGCCGATGCGGTTGCGCCGGACGCATCGGTCACCCCGATCGTATAGCTCCCCGGAGGCAAGTTGGCGAAGACCCCGCTGCTGCTGCTAAGCTGAAATGTAAAATTCGTGCAGGTGTAGGTATAGGGGGTGGCGCCGCCGGACGCGGTCGCGGTGATAATGCCGTTATTATAGGCGCAGGTCGCATTGGTGATGGCGGTGGTCAGGGTGATCGACGCGGTGGGCAAGGCGTTCGGTCCCCTTACCTGGCAAATGGATCGGCTGACAGGCAGGACAATAATAGAAAATATGAGGATCCTGAACATGTTGAAGCCATTTCCGTAAACATAAAGAGCCCGCAAGATCCGGAAAGATCAACTATCCGATCCCCGCGGGCGTCTTTTTTTCAACTCTGCTTGCTTTATGATCGGACCAGGTTGCCATCCCGGCCCTTAGTGAACCCTTATTTCTTGTCGGCCACCAAATAGATGACGCTCATCGGAGGCACCGTCAGCCGGATCATGCCCGTCAATGGCGCCGAATACGCCTTCAGCGACGCGTAATTGAGCGGGCCTCCCGTGGCCGTGGAAGGTCCCGTTCCGTTCACATAAACTTGTCCTGAAAAACTCCCATTGTCGGTACCACCGGTCAGGACATACCAGTAGTATTTGCTGCCTGCGGGAAAGTGCTGGAAATTGATCCCGAGGTTATGCACGCTGGTTCCCGAATTGATCACGACCGTACCGGCCTGGCCCGAGGTAAAGGTTCCCGAATAGGTGGTCAGGTCGCCATTGATGGCAGCCAAGCTGTCCTTTACCATCCGATCGCCGAAAAGTTTTTGAAAATAATAAAGATAATAGAAGGCCGGCCGCGGATTCCATAAGGGGGCTCCCGGCTCGTCGCCGTGATTGAACAACCCCATGTCATCGCCGCCGCTCCATCCGTTGGCCATATCCCAGCGGCTTGCTTCTCCGAATTGGTTCCTGATGATCGAACCGATCGTTTTGGCAGCGTGCATACCGGCGACATAGGACACATCCTGTTTTGAGCCCACGGCCTGGATATTCCATTCCGTGAGCGCGACAGGCTTCATACTGAGCCCTGCCGTGGCTATCTGTTGTTTGACATAAGACATGCCTGCGGCCGGGATCGTGTTGGCGGTGCTCAGGATATCGGCGGGGGTCGAGTTTGCATTATAGGCAGTGAAATAGTCGTGCACGATAAAGAAATCGACGGTACTGCCTGCCGTAGAGAGCACGCCCTGATTCCAGGTGACCAGGCTTTGATAGGCCCCATTATAAGGAGGCGAGTCTTCCAGGGTGGCGCCGATATAAATGGTGGCGCCGATCTGGGTCGCGGCCGCGCGCATCGAATCCGCGAAGACCTTCACATGATTGCCATAGACATTGCCGGTGATGGTCGACGGTTGTCCGTCCTTATTCTTGGTTTGATCGATGAGATACCCTGCCTCCCAGTTGCCATAATTCTCGTTGCCGATCTCCCAATACTTCGTACGGCCGTTATCATGCCTCACCCAATCGGCTGCCAGGTGCGCGGCGGCGGCGACGGGGTTGGGGCCGGTCCCATAGCGGGCGTAGCCGTAGTTGATGGTGATGATCCCCGTGCTGTTCGTTTGTGCCAGGAGGTTATAGTAATTGGAAAGCGTGAAGGTCCAGGACGCGGTATTGCCGCCGAACCAGTACGGCGGCGAAGAGGAAGGGGTTCCATTCGCATCCAGCAATTGGGCCGGAGCATCCGCCGGACCCGCGCTTGTATCGTTCCAGAAATAGACGTCGCTGATGCTGCCCCCCGGGCCGCGGATGATGTTGGGAGACAGGTCCTTCATGTATTGCATGAGGACGGGCTCCGTCACGAACTGTCCGCTCCAGAGGTTTGAATTGTTGCCGAATACATAGGGTGACACCTTGGTGATCACGTTGTTGACATTGATCGTGAGGGTGTCCGATAACGAACCGGAAAATACCGGACCGGCCACCGTTGCGGGGGCCGTGAAGGTCTTTGGTTGCCAGCCGTTCAGAAAAAACCCTATGGACGCCGCCGGGGGCGGGTCCACAGGGTTATAATTCGAGTCGGTTGGGGGCGGATTTGGATTGTTGCCCCCGCCGCCACCGGATGTGGCCTTCTTGCTGCAGGAAGAGAACATGGCGAGCAGCAAGCCCATGGGAACAACAATCGTTCGAACTATTCGCATACCGTTTTCTTTTTGTTTATTGTCCTTGCACTATCCTGACGTTATCGATCGCGATATTGATCCCGTTCGCGGGGACGGCGGTGCCTCCGTCATTGAGGAGTGCGAAGCATAGTTCAGTGGTCGGGAAATCCGAGAATTTGACCGGATGAGCGCCTCCGGATGGGAAGGTTTGAAGATCCCATGCATTGTTGTCTTTATTTGGGCTCTCGACATTGCCCTGGTGCATGGCCGAGGTTCCCGTGCCAGTCAGTTGTGTGAACGCTGAAATAGGAATGGTCACCGTAATCCAACCCGAAGGATTGAACACTCCGCCGGTCGCCGTCTCCCAGGGAGCATAGCGGGCGGCATAGTCGTGCCAGTTATACCAACCCCCGACAAAGACCCACACGGCGCCGGCGGTCCAGGGCTTGGCAACGAAGAGCTCGAATTTCAGGTTATAGCCGGCAACCGATGCGCTGGTATTGCTCACCCAGTTCTGGGGCTCCAATTGGATAAACCCGGGATTGCCCTGGGATCCTGCATTGGTATTTGCACCCATGGGGCTTCCGTTGGTCAGGAAGGCCACGCTGCCTGTTGCGTTGGGATAGGCAGTGGCCGGAGCCGGGGCATAGCCACCTGTCCAGCCGACGAAACCCTGATTATCGCTATTATACTGGACATCGAATGTGGACAAATAGCCTGGGTTCGGATGGGTGATATAGGAATCGAAGGGTTGCGGGGAAGCGACCGTTCCGAGGATGCCATTGATATGCAGGTAGTCGGAGGTCGTAATGCCGGGGGGCACGGAAACCGAGAATTCGCTGAAACTGGTCTGCGTCAGATTGGTACCGGCAATATTGCCCGGGAAGATCACGCTGCTGAGGTTCACAAAATTGGTTCCTGTCACCGTGATCACGTCGCCGGCGATCCCATTTTCATTGGTGATCGAAGAGATCGTCATCGGAGGCGGGTACGGAAAGGAAGCAACCCCATAATAGGCAAACACCCGAAGAGAGTCCGTGGTGTTGCTGAGTGGGTTGATCTTGGCGGCGATCTGGTTACCTGCTTTATTAACGGTAAATCCAAGCGCGGTGTCTCCTCCGGGAAAGGTCACTTTGGTAACCCCCACAAAGTTTCCCCCGTTGATGAAGATGCCCGTGCCGCTATTGTCAAAGGAGATCGAATTGATAAATGGCGGAGGCAGTACCAGGGTAAAACTATAGGTCGCCGTACCGTGATCCGTCACCACTTTGAGAATGCTGGGCACTTTCGAATTCGTCGCGGCGGTCTGCGCGGTGGCCGGTATCGACACGATGATATGCGTGCTGGTATTATATACCGGATTGAAAAAAGCGGACGTATCGTTGAAGAAGATCGCCTGCACGCCTCCCAGGTTGTTGCCGTCGATTACGATCATGGTCCCGGGATAGGCTTTGACAAAAAAGCTGTCCCGCTTGGTGGAATCGACCGTCCTGACGCTGGTGATGACGGGCGTTCCGCCACCCGAGTTCTTCTTACAGGCATACTGCAAGAAGCCCGTGAGCGCCAGTATGAGAAATAAAGTCTTTCTTTTCATATAACATTTTTTATTGACCCAAATAGATTTATGCAGTCCTTTAATACTTTATTTTACTGAAGTCGAATGCCACCGGAGGTTTCGACAGGTCGGGCGATACGATCCTTTCCGCTTCCGGGAAGGGTATGTCCGCCGTATTGGCCGTTATCGTGTAATTAACGACGCCGGGGGTAAAGTTGTCGGAACCAAAATAGGTCACGAACGGATGCCCGGCGTTGTAGGTGATATTGTAATTACCGCGATTTTGCGTGCTGAAGTAATTCAGTGCCGCCGTCGGATTGAAGTAGTACCAAATCTTCCAGTCATAGAAGGTGTGTCCTTCGAAGGCGAATTCGATCTTGCGCTCCTGCACCAGGTCGGCATAGGTGATCGAATTCTTCGTGGCTACGCCGGCGCGGGTCCTGACCATATTGAAATATTTCAGGGCTGTGGCGTCCGATGTGGACGCGTTGTTGCCCAGGATGGCGTCTGCCAGGGTCAGATAGACGTCAGAAAGACGGAGCATGTGCGTGTTGCAATTTTCATTTTGCGTACCACCCAGGCCGCCATTGTCGGCGGGCGATCCGATCACGTATTTCTTGATGAAGGCATGATCGTAGCTGCCATGGTTTTTCGGTGTAGCGCCGGGTGCGGTGATGCCGGCGTTATTAAATGATGCCGTATCCACATGCCAGCCACCGGTCGACTGCGAGATATCCGGGTAATAATCGCCGGGCATGAAGAAGGTCGTGCGTCTGCGAATAGAATCCGCCTTGTTGGCCGGGTCCATGTAATAGGACAGCAGGCTGGCAGAAGCCCCGAAGGCCGCACCCCAACCATCACCGGTTTGGGTGATCAGCGGAGAATAAGCGCGATTGGACTGCGCCGTATTTTGCGTAAAATAGCCGCCATTTGGCACCCAGAGCAGGGCGAAGAGGCATTCCTGGGGAATGGTCTGGCCACTGAACGATTTGCTGGTGAAGAGATCGTAATAGCTCGGATCCAGGCTGAGGCCGCTGTTTGCTGCCACGTCGAGCGCATAGTATTTGGCGCTGTCCAGGTCGGACTGGCTGCGTTGGCCACCCGATCCGGTCAATCCCGAGCGGGCCAGGTAGGCTTTGGCCAGCATCCCTTCTGCGCTCCACTTGGTGATGCGCGCGGGTTGAGGCGGGGTGGACGGCATGATCTTCGCGGCGTAGGTCAGGTCCATGATGATGAACTTCCAGACGTCGGTCAGGTTGTTCCGCTGGATGGTCGTATCGCCGATCTGGGAGATATTGTCATAGATGATCGGAACGGCGCCCCAATCCAGGGCCAGGAAATAGTAAGCGCTGGCGCGCATGAAGCGGCATTCGGCCAAACCAAAGGACTTCGCGGAGGCGCTTGCACCCGCCGAGGCGTTCTGGATATTGTAGGCAACCACATTGGCGTTCGATATCACGGACCAAAAGGCGGTGTATGCGCCGGGGAGGGCCGGGGTATTTTCGTTCACGGTAAAATTGGCCCAGGCTGCCCTGAACTGATAATCATCTGTCAGCTCCTGGCCGCCCATCACATCCCCGATCTCCTGCTCGCCGGTGCCGGCGTAGTTAAACCAGGCCGCATTATACAGGGGTCCCGTGCCGGCAAGAATTTCGGCATCGGTTTGATAGAAGGTGCCGGCGGTAGGCGCGGATAAGGGGGGCCGGTTCAAATACGTCTTTGAACAGCCCTGGATCAGCAGCATGGCCAGCAGCAATGTTGTGATCGTAGATATTGATTGTCGCATATATTATTGTATTTATTCTTGAGGTATTGAGTGCGGTCAAAAATCGAGGTTAAGGGTTACGGAATAGGAACGGGTGGAGGGATACCTGCCGTCATCCAGGCCGACGAGATTGGTAACCCCTTTGTAGCTGTACATGCCCACTTCCGGATCATAACCGGTATACTTGGTAAAGGTGAGCAGGTTTTGGCCCTGAAGAACGACCGACGCCCCCCTGAATACCTTGGTATAGGAAAGGTATTTGGTCGGGACCCGATAGCTCAGTCTCGCGCTCTTCAGCTTGAGGTAAGAGCCGTCTTCTATCGCCCACTGTGACAGCCTCGAATTGCCGTTTGGATCGCCATATATCGGGCGCGGGATGTTATATCCCGGATTGGTCAGGGTGGCCGTCAGCGCGTCGTTCGCATTCAGCGAGCTCGGCACCGCGAAGTTGCTGGCGCCGACGAACACATTGCTGTATATGCCTTTGCCTGTGGGGATCAGCTCGTTCTCATATTTTACCAAATTGAGCAGGGAGTTGCCATTGACCCCGGTAAAGAGCAGATACAGTTCGAACCCTTTATAGCTGACGGAGGTATTAAAGCTGTACGTGAATTTCGGCCATGGATTGCCGATGATCTTGCGGTCATTCGCGTCTATGAGGCCATCGGGCTTGCCGTTCGGGCCGCTGATGTCCCTGAACTTGATGTCCCCCACCCAGCTGCCTTGTGTGGGATCGATCACGTGGGGAGGATTGGTCCCCGTTGCTCCTTTCGTTTGCACGGCGTGACCGTTAATGTCCTTATAATTCTGGAACAGGCCGTCGGCGATATAGCCGGTGATCATGGCAAGCGGTTGGCCGACCTCGGTGAGGAATTCGGATGCCGTTTCATTGGTCTCCGAAGTGTACACGGTGTTGATCAGCGAGTACAACTTGGTTACTTTGTTCCGGTCCATGGAGAAATTGCCGCCCACTTTCCACATGAGGTCTCTCGTGCTCAGTACGGCGCCGTTGACGGTCACTCCGAAGCCTTTGTTCTGCATGGAACCATAATTCTTGGTGGGCCATGAGATATATCCACCGTAACCACCGCTGAGGTTGCCGCCCAGGAATTCCTGTGCGGAGGCGACAAGGATGAGGTTCGTAACATTCTTCATATACGCGTCGGCGATCACTTCCAACCTGTTATTGAACATGTGGAGGTCGAATCCGACATTGGTAGATTGGTCCTGTTCCCATTTCAGGTTGGGATTAGGGAAGTTCGAAGGGGAGAAGCCGCCGCCCCAGACCGTTGCTGCTGCATACAGGCCCGAATAGATGGCCCCGCCGCTATTCCCGGTGTTCCCCGAGATACCCCACTCGCCGCGGAGTTTCAGGTCCGTGATGGCCGTAAGGTCTTTCATGAAGGGCTCGTCGGATATCTTCCAGGCCGCTGAGACAGCGGGGAAGGTGCCGAAGCGATTGGACGGTCCGAAGTTTGAACTGCCATCACGCCTGACCACACCCTGGAGGATATATTTATCATTGAATATATAGTTCAGGCGCGCGAAGTAGGATTCCTGGGCGCCGTCGCCGCGGCCGCTGGTGCCGGGAGGAGACTGCGGATCCGAAACGCTGAGTTCCTGGATGCTGGGTGTGGAGTAATTCCTGCCGGAAGCGGAAAGGCTCTCGTAGGTATAGTATGACGCCTCGTGGCCGACCATCCCCATGACGCTGTGCTTTCCGTGTTTCCAGTCATACTGGACGCGTGTATTCAGGGATTGCCAGGTGTTATTGTTGCTGCCCCTGGAGCCATTGGTCGTCGGATTGGCCAGCGCCCCGAAATTATAGGCGGGATAGAAGGTATAATTGTTGGTAAAGTTAACATTGCCATTCGCCTCGGTATGCCAGGTCAGGTTTTTGACCGGCGTGATATCCACGTAGATGCCACCGAGGGCGCCAAAGGACTTGTTGTAATTGTTGTCGATCGAGGCCAGGCCGATCGGGTTGGTTTGGGAATACTGGGCCTGTTGCGCCGAAGGGCCGCCGAAGCTGCCGTCCGGGTTCTTGACCGGGATCGTCGGGTTCTGGCTGATCGCGATGTTGATCACGTTGCCATTGGTCGTGTTCACTTTTTCGTGGGTGACGTATACACTCAGGTTCATTCCGAACTTCAACCAGTTCGTAGCCTGGTTGTCCAGGTTGACCCGGACCGATCCGCGATTAAATCCGGAGCCCACGGCGATGCCCTGCTGGGAAAGATAATCTCCTGAGAAATAATAAGATGACTTTTCGGTTCCGCCGCTGACCGACAGGGCCTCCTTTTGCAGGAGGGTGGTGCGGAAGAGGGCTGACTGCCAGTCCGTACCGCCGCCCAGGATGGAGGGATCGCCCAGTTCAGCGGGTTCTCCGCCGACTACGCCGTACGGTTGGAGCCTGCCGATATAGCGGGCATATTGTTGCAGGTTCATCGTCGGCAAATGCTTCGGCGGGTTCTGCCAGCTCAATGTGCTGTTGACATTCACGCGAGGAATGCCTGCCTTGCCCCGTTTGGTCGTGATCATCAGCACGCCGTTGGCGCCGGCCGCACCATAGATCGACGTGGCGGCAGGACCTTCCAGGACGCTGATATTCTCGATGTCGTCGGGATTGATGCCGGACAACTCGTTGGCATAGCCGCTGGGTTGATTGTATGCGCCGCCGCGTGGCATACTGGGCCTGATCTGTACGCCATCGATGACATACAGCGGCTGGGAGTTGCCGGTGACGGTGCTGATCCCGCGGATAATGACGGTAGCGCCGGCTCCGGGCTGGCCGCTGGTCTGCGAGACGTACACATTGGCTGCTTTGCCGAGAAGGGCCTCGTCGAGGGTCGTATTGACCGTTTTGTTGAGATCTTCGGCCGAGATGCTCTCGACGGCAGCGCTCATGTCCGATTTCTTCATCTTACCGTATCCCACGACGACCACGTCGTCGAGGTGGCCGAAATCCTGGGCCAGCGACACATTGATCACGGGCGTGCTCCCTATTTTGATCTCCTGCACCGCGTATCCGATATAGCTGACGACGAGGCGTTCATTTGGTGAAGCCAGGATGGTAAAAGCGCCCGTTTCATCCGTTTTTACGGAATTCCTGGTGCCCTTCACCGTTACGGTAGCCCCTTCGAGGGGTGCGCCATTTTGTTTGGAGGTAATGTGTCCCGAGATCCGTTGCGCACCGGATCCCTGTGCATACGCATGCACCTGCATGATCAGAAGAGAAATGATCGCCCAAGCGAAGGCTGTCAATTTTCCCGGCATTTTGGTTCGTGTCATAATACAAGCAATTATTGGTTAAAAAGATTAAACCCGACATGGTGTTTTGGTAATAGGCATGGTGCGTATTGTTTTCTCATATTCATTTGTTTTGGTCAACACTTGTTTTGGTTATCATGAAGTCTTGTTTTTTGGTTTGTTGGCCGGAGGGATCGGCTAAATAAATGGCGATGAGGCCGCGGATGGATGCGGGGATGAGCAGGACGCGAATGATGTAATCGGTTACGACATGTAACCTGACGGCCGGGGAACCCGGCTGCAAGAGACAGCAGTTGGTAAAAGCAAAGCAGTTTTCGAGACAACATAGCAATCAATTTCATCTAGCGCGCAGCAATCATCAGGGCGGGCATGGCTAGGCCCTACGGATTTGATGGTTCTATAAAGATAGGGACCGATCACTTGAACCTGGGGATCAGAATATTTACGACTAGGGGTTGAAATGTTAACTATTCAGCGTAATTATTACACTTTAGGGGCATTAAATGTTAATGCTGAGGGCCTGATCGTTCTATTTCCTTACGTCGCTTCAATTGGTATGCCGAGGGGAGCATACCGAATTCCGCCTTAAAGTAACGGGAAAAGTATTTTGGATTGTTAAAACCCGATTCATAGGCTATTTCGGCGACGGTAAACCGGCTCATTTCCAGGAGTTGGGCGGCCCGTTTAAGCCGGATGGATCGAATGAACTCGATGGGCGTCTTGCCCGTAAGGGCCAGGAGCCTCTTATAAAGCGCGACCCTGCTGAGATAGAGTTCCCGGCTCATCTCCTCTACGGAAAAGTCGGGATTGGATATATTCTTTTCTATGAGTATCAGGGCCTTCTGCATGAAAAGCTCATCCGGGGAATCGAGCTTGACCATGGCCGGATTGGCCTCCACCTGTTTTTGCCAGGTCTTGCGGGCCGTTTCCTGTTGGAAAAGGAGGTTTCTGATCTTAGAAAGCAGGATGCCGAAATTGAACGGCTTGGTCATATAATCGTTGGCGCCCGTTTCCAACCCTTTCAACTGCTGTTCTTCGCCGATGAGCGCCGTGAGCAGGATGACCGGCACAAAGGAGGTTCTTTTGTCGCTTTTTATCTTACGGCAGAGGTCGATACCGGTCATTTCGGGCATGCTGATATCGCTGACGATAAGGTCAGGGTGAAATCCGAGGGTTTTTTGCCAGCCTTCCCGGCCGTTGGCGGCCTCTACGATGGTAAAGAATTCGCGCAGGTTGTCTTTCAGATAGAACCGGAAGTCTTCATTGTCCTCGACCAGGAGGACGACCGGCTTCTTCTGGCGACCACCCGGCGGGAAATGCCATCCATGATCCACGCCGCGGGACTGATCCAGGTCGAGGGAATGTTCCAGGCCGCTGGATTGACCCAGGCCGTGGTGCCGGTCCAGGTCGGGGATGCGGTCTGTTCCCTGCAGGTTATCTGACCCTGCGCCGTCGGTCCAGGACAATTTGCCCGTATCGGAGAGTTCGGGCAGATCAGATCCGGTCATGGAGGAGGCCGACTCTTCCAGCGGGAGGTACTCGTCGATGCTGGGAAGGGCCGTCGTCTCCTGATCCAGTTTCTCTACGGGTAGCAGCACAATGAAGCTGCTTCCCTTTCCCGGTTCGCTCTCCACGTGGATGGACCCTTTATGGAGCTTGACAAATTCACGGGTGATGGCCAGGCCGATGCCGCTGCCCTGGTTGACGATCGAACCCGGCATGTCGTTCTGGAAAAAACGGTCGAATATCCGTTGTTGTTCTTCTTTGGCCATGCCGATCCCCGTATCCTTGATCACGAGCTGAAGCAGGCCGTGCTCATGGGGATCGGTCACCGACAACAAATTCAGTTCCACGGAGATCCGGCCGTGCATGGGCGTGAACTTGAAGGCATTCGAAAGAAGGTTGAACACGATCCGTTCCACCTTGTCCTGGTCGAAGCTGGTGTAAAGGGTATCGATCGTCGTATGAAAAGAAAAATCGATATTCTTTTTCTCTGCCATATCCACGAAAGAAAAAGAGAGGCCTTTGATGAACTTGACGATATCGCCCTTACCGGGGCTAAGACGCAGTTCATGTTCCTCCAGCTTACGGAAGTCAAGCAATTGATTGACCATGTTCAGCAAACGCCTGGCATTGCGGTGTATAAGCCGGAACTGCGTCTTGCGGTGCGGGTTGTCTGTGTCGCGGATGATCTTGTCCAATGGACTGAGGATCAGCGACAGCGGTGTCCTGAACTCATGGCTGACATTCGTGAAGAAGCGGATCTTCATCATGTCCAGCTCGTGCAGGCGCTGCGCCTCTTTGCGTTCCTGTTCGATCGCAAAGCGCGTCCGGGCCCGTTGCAGGATGGCCCTCCGGGCCAGGAAAAGGAAGGCGATCAGGAGGACGACGTAGGCCGCATAGGCCCAGGACGTCTTCCAGAAGGGGGGCAATATGGTGATATTCAACGTCAGCTCATTTGTATTCCATCCTCCCTTGTCATTGGAGGACCTCACTTTGAAAACATAATCTCCCGGATCGAGATTGGTGAAGGTCGCTTTGCGGGTCTTGTCATTGGCCAGGAGCCATTGGCGTTTGAACCCTTCCAGCATATAGGCGTATTTCACCCGTTCCGGATTGAAGAAATTCACTTCGGCAAACTCTACGGAGAAAATGTTCTCATTATAGCGAAGGGTAATGGTCTTTGTCTCGGAGATCGACTGGGGCAGGATAACATGGCCATTCAGTTTTTGATCGACGTCGACGCTCTTGTTGAAGACCTGGAAATCTGTCAGGATGAGGGGCTGGCTCCTTACCGACATCCGGACCAGGCGGGGATCGAAAATATTGAACCCATTCGATCCCCCGAAGATCAATTCCCCTTCACTCGTCCTGAGTGCCGCATTTTCATTGAATTCCCTGCCTTGCAGGCCATCCGATTCGTCGTAATTCCTGAACTGGCAGGTTATCCGGCGGGAATCCGGGTCCATGCTGACGATCACGTTGGACAGTCCGTTTGGCGTACTGAGCCATAGATTATGGCTATTGTCTTCCAACACCTCCATGACCGTATTGTCCGGCAGTCCGTCCTCTTTACGAAATATCCTGAATCCGCCGGTCCGGGGGTCGAAGACGTCCAGGCCTTCGCGAGTCGTTATCCAGATAAGGCCCCGGCTGTCTTCGCGGGCGCTATACGTATTATTATTGCTCAGGCTCGTCTCCGGACGGTTGTCATCGTGTTTGTAATGGACAAACTGACCGGAGCTGTCCACGAGTTCATCCAGTCCGTACGCCGTGGCAATCCAGATATTTCCCTTATGGTCTTCCGTCAACCCCGTGATATAACCCGATTGGACGGAATTCGGCGCAAAGGGCTTATAGTGGTGAAAGACATTCCTGCGGCGGTCCAGCAATTCAAGACCTTCGGCGAAGGTGCCGACCCAGAGCCTGCCCTTCGAATCTTCCATGATCTCCCAAACGCGGTCGTCCGCAATGCTGGCGCTGTCCTTTTCGTTATGCCGGTAATGCCGGAAGGTCTTTCCATCAAAACAGTCGAGACCACCGAAATAGGTTCCGATCCAGAGTTTCTGGCTCTTGTCAAGGCAAAGGCTGACGATCACGTCGTTGGTCAGACTATGGGGATCAGCGGGATTGTGGAGGTATTGGGTAAAATGTCCCGTTCTTCTGTTGTAGTAGATCAGGCCGCCTCCGTTGGATCCGATCCAGAGATTCCCTTTAGGGTCTTCCACGAAGCGGTTGACGTCGTCGTAGTTCAGGTTCTTTGCCCCCGGGATTTCGTGGCGGTACAGGGGGAACTTCATGATGTCCTGGTGGTAGTAATTGAACCCTTTCTTATAGGTGCCGATCCAGATGATGCCCTCGCGATCCCTGTAGAGATAATTTATACTATTTTGGCTGATGCTCTTGTCGTCCTCCTCACGGGCCATGATATAATGAAGGGAGAGGTCTCTCTTATCGAGCAGGTCAATACCGCCGTGATCGGTGGCGATCCAGATCAACCCCTTCTCATCCTGTGTGATACCGGTTACGATACCGGAGTTCAGGTTGAACGGCCCCAGTCCCTTGTCGATATGACGCAAGGAGCCGCTGGCCGTATTATAATAATATACGCCTTGGGAGGATGCGGGCGCGTAGATCCAGAGATCGTTTTGGCGGTCGGTAAAGACCCGGTAGCCCAGGGATGGCTCGCCTACCATCTGTTTCAGGGCGTTCGTCCGCCAGAGAATCCTGCCTGTCGCGCTGTCCATCCTCTCCAGCGTGCCGTCGCGGTACACAAGCCACCAATACCCGTTTGACGTGAGCGTAAAGCATGCGATATTATTGGAACAGGGGGAAGCGGGGTCCGCGGGGAGGTGGCAGTACCGCGCGTACCTTCGGGAGGCGGGATCATACAGGTACATGCCGGTGGCGGAGAAACCCGTGCCGCCGGCGGTCAGGAACCAGAACCGGCCTAATGCGTCCTTCTTAATATCCGAAATACTCCCGATGATGTTGCCATTGGGGATCCCGATGGATTGAAGGAATTCGTTGGCTTTTTTCCGGTCAAAGCGATCGGTGAGCGGATCATAGATATCTATGCCGTTGCGGGTACTTATCCAAAGTTTATTTCCCGGGCCCTCGAAGATATTATCGATGTAGTCATCGCTGATGGAGGTGGAGTCCCGTTGATCGTGGCGAAAGACCTTGAAATGATAGCCGTCATAGCGGTTGAGACCGGCGACGGTACCGATCCAGATAAATCCTTTTTCATCGCGGAGAAAGGAGGTAACGCTGTTGTGGGACAGACCCTGGGATATGTCTATCCTGGAAAAACGATACAGGTCATGCTGTGCCCGGAGTGCGGTGGAGGAAAGGCAAGCCAGGAGAGCAAAGAGGAGTGTTTTCATACAAGATAGATGAAAAGATAATTAAAAAAACTCGAAAAAATCGTAAATTACAGGAAACGCTCCTCCACCAAAAACGCGCATTATGAAAAAAGTTGCTGATATACTTCGCCATAAAGGGAGCCGGGTCACTTCGGTTAGCCCGGAAACCACGGTCCTGGATGCCCTCAAGATCATGGCCGATCAGAATATCGGTTCTGTGGTGGTACTGGATGGAGCCAATTATGCGGGGATCATGACGGAGCGGGATTATTCCCGGAAGGTGATCCTGAAGGGCAAATCGTCCACCGACACCCCCGTTTCCGAGATTATGTCCACGGACCTTCCCCATGTCAGCCCGCATGATACCATTGAATTTTGCATGCAGCTCCTTTCGGATAAGAACATCCGCTATCTCCCCGTCTTTGACAATGGCGGCCTGAACGGGATCGTCTCCATCAATGACGTGGTGAAGGAGACCATCCTGACGCAGCAGGAAACGATCACCCATCTTAAAGATTATCTTCACTCGGGTATTTGAGCGGCCGGTCCGGATATTTGAGCGGCAGGAGCGCTAAAAGCATTGCGGAAAGTGTCGTTTAAGGAGGTCCTCCAGGCCGGATTGGAGGAGGGGCTTGCTTTCAAACCCGGCGACCTCCGGGAACTGCCTGGTCCGCGTCTTGTCGTCGGGATTGAGGGAGGTACTGAGCATGATGAGGACGATATCGGCCTTTTTGGCCGGCGGGAGGTCGCGGTATTTGCCAAGGAACTCCCAGCCATCCATCGCGGGCATGTTGATGTCGAGAAAGATGAGGTCGGGCCTGGGGCAATCCCCGGAAAGGTAGGAAAGGGCCGCCTGCCCGCTTTCCAGCACCTGTACCTGACAGGTGCAGTCAAATTGTTCCACGACCATTTTGTTCAGGAAATTGGTCGGCTCGTCGTCGTCGATAAATAGGATAGAGTTCAATTTCTTCTTCATATACCGCCCGTTTTTAGGGACCGGAAGGGCCAGTCTGTGGAAGATAACGGAAAAAAACAGCAAGGAAAAATATTGCGGGGGGTAAAAAAGGGAAAAAAGGGGTGTCCCGGTACGTTCCCGGGGTGCTCCCGGCCGGTCGTTCACCAAGGATTAACCAGGATGAAACGCGAAATCCTTTACATTTGAATTACGAAAGACGTTCATTACCTGTACATTAAAGCGAGGTTTCCCGTATGACGACCCTACTCCAGAAAGACGAGATCATCGAAAAGGAGATTATTGACGTCGCCAGGACCCTGTTCAAGACCTATGGGTTCAAGAAAACGACGATGGGCCATATCGCCATGAGCCTTGGCAAGGCAAAGAGTTCCCTTTATTATTATTATTCCAGCAAGGAAGAGATCTTCGAAGCGGTGATCAACGAAGAGATGACCGAATTGCTGAACCAGATCCACCAGGCCCTGGCGGGCGCTTCCAGTTCGAAAGAGAAACTGATCGCCTATTGTCGTTGCAGGCTCGGGAAGTTGCGTCAGTTATACAACCTGAGTGACGTATTGAAGAGCGAGATTGCCGAGCTTCAATGCATGATGAATGACGTCAGGAGCAAATTCGATACCTCCCATGTGGAACTGGTAAAAGGCATTCTCCTGGAAGGCGTTCAGAACGGAGAGTTCAAGAAGGTAAACCGGGACAATGTCGAATTAGTGGCCTATCTCATGGTCAGCAGTTTCCGGGGCCTTGCCGTGCCGCTCATGGTATCGCAGCAATCCTGTCCGCGTCTCGATCTGCAGATCGATTCCATCGTAGACATCATGGTCGAGGGGATCGGAAAATGAGTGACCGTCCGGTCACTGTGTTTTACTCACGCAAGCCCCGACGAACCGGGCAAACCAATCGGCACGACGATATAGCGCATTAAACAGGAAGATGCCGGCCAGGCCGCAGATGATCCCTGCCAGCACATCCAGTACGTAGTGGTGCCCGGTATACACGGCCGCGAACCAAATGCCTGCCATGATCGCGGCAAACAGGGCATTGAACCATCGGGCCTGCGCGCGAATCCCATAATACAGGACGGTCAGCGGATAGGCCGCATGCAGGGAAGGCATGGCGGCAAACACATTGGAGCTTTTGGCATAGAGCGAAGAGAAGACCGAAACGTGAAAATAGCTATCGAAACGGCCCAGCCCGGCGGTATTGCCCGGCGTATGCGAATGGAAATCGAAGCCGTACAAGCGTACATACCAGGGCGGCGCCGCGGGATAAGCGTAATAAATGATGAACCCCAGGAGGTTAACCAGGAGGAAGGTCAGCGAAAAGCGCCAGAAGAGCGTTTTATCCTTATAGAAGAGCCAACCCGCGAAAGCGAGGGGCAGCGGCATCCAGCAGAGATAGAAGAAGCCCGAGAGGATGTCGAGGAAGGTCGTCCCGTGAGCGGCCAGGTACTCATTCGGGGTCTGCAGGCCGGCCGGGCCGGATCGAATACCGAAAAGCTGCTGCTCGGCGCGGTATAGCGACCCAATATGCACTGCCTGGAAACGATAGTTCGGAAAGGCCTTCATCGAATCGAAAATGATCCAGAAGACGATGAAGACGGAGAAGCCCAGGATGAAGCGGCGGGTGGGGCCTGACAAGTAAAAGAGGAAATTGAAGAGGATGACCAGGAACAATTGTTCCGGCTTATAACCAATCAGGATAGCGGAGAGCAAGAGGTAACCCGCGGAAATAGCGGATACGGTAAGCAGGGTCCGATAAGGGAATGTTGAGGTGCGTGTACTATTCATTTATTTTCGAGGGTCTTTTTGGCGTCGCGGAGGCGGCCGATCGCCGTGGCATTGGCCAGTACCGCCATGATGGTCAGGGGGATGGTAAATATCGAAATGGTCTCGAATACCGGAAAGGTGGAATCGGGCCAATGGATCTTGAAATTGCCGCCGATAAATTTCGATGTGATCCCGCAAGCCAGGGCGGATACGCCGATGAGGATGACGCGTTCAGGCCGTTGCATCAGGCCGTCCTTGCATTCGATCCCCAGTCCCTCGGCGCGCGCGCGCGTATAGCTGACCATCAGGCTCCCGATCATCCCGATAAAGGCAAAGAGGGAGCTCAGGAAGTAATGATGTGAGACGAGATACCAGCAAATCCCCAGGAAAAGGATCAATTCACTATACCGGTCGAGGACCGAATCATACAGCGCGCCGAACCGGGAACTCATATTGCCCAGGCGGGCCACCTGGCCGTCGAGCATATCGAAGAGGCCTGCGAACAGGATGAGGGCGCCTGCCCATCCAACGTAGGACAGGTCCCCCCGCTTGCCTTCTTCCGCACCCAGTATAAAGATGACCGACACGCCGATATTCAGCACGAGACCGATGGTCGTGACCATATTGGGTGTCAGCCCCGCCCGGATAAGCAATTTCACAAGGGGGTTGATGATCCTGTATATCGCATGTTGTAACTGGTCGCGAATGCTCATTATACAATCAAAAGTCAAATTTAGCTCTTACGCGAATACCATAGGGAGGAATTTCCGGATGGTTAAGATAAGTGAATCTTTTAATGAAATCCACCCTGAACAACTTGAAAATATTCGCGATGGCGAAACCGGCCTCCACGTAGGGTTCGTTGGTGAGGGAAAAGGTCTCCGTTTGTCCGTTGGTCAGGGGAAACCTCGTCTGATTAGGGTTCTTGTTCGGATCATTTTCCGTCCGGAGTCCTCCCCAAAGGATCTTGGCCTCGACCACCTCGCGCCACTTAAGCCGCTTCAGGAGGGGCACCTTATTAAAGAAAAATCCATTGAAATAATGGTCGACGTCAATATTGAGATAGTGGTCGCTGACGAACTCGAGGAAGTTCATGAGATTATACGAATTCAGCTGGTACGCATAGGTCTGGTTGGCATGTGCGATATAGCTGAGCGGGAAGGGTACTTCCCCGATCAGGTAGCCGGCGTCGATGGTGAGGTCGGAGAAACCGATCACGGGGTAATAAACCCGCTTAAAGATGTTCATGCCCAGGTTGTGGTAATTGTATTGACCGCCGAAGAGGCCCTTGATGCCGGCGATATACCGGAATGTGAAGATCGGGTACTTGTTATAAATGGGCACGCGATAGAGCTTGCCGATATAAAACTGTTCGTGGGAGGCCCAGCGCAATTCCACGGATGCTTCCCCAACGGTGATCGGATCCAGGGAGTCGGCTGCCGCGCCCGACCCTTTGACGTAGGCGATGGAACCTGCGGGGGTCTGCTTCCAATACTTCAAGCCAAAATCATAGGAGAAATGGTCGCCGAACTCGCGCTTATACTGCAGGCGGAAAATGTCGTTGTAAAGCCATTTGTCATTATTGCCCCGCTTGAAGGAAAGCAGGAAGTTGTCCTCCTGAACGAACTGCAACTCCTGGCCCGGGATCTTGGTATCCCGCTGGAACGAAGCCCGGACGAAATTGATCGGAAAGCCGTAGATCGATTTATTATTCAGCGAATAGGTGCCGCTCAGGAAGTACTTCCATTTCTGGTCCTTGAAACCATAAGCGGCATAGGCCTCGGAATAGTAGCGGGTGCTGAACTTGGTCGTCGTCCTACCGCCGAAGCGCAGCCGGAAACCTTCCACCGGGTTGAAGCTATAGAAGGTGCTGGCGGGGCCGATCTCGAAGGGACCGGCCTGCTTATAGCCGGCCAGCAGCAGGGTACCCCAGTCCATGAGACGGCGGAAGGACTTCATATTCTTCAGGCTGTCGATATTGGCATAAACCTTCGACTCGGCCCTGGTGAGGGTATCTTTATCGCGATAGGCGACCCAAAAGCTGTCCGACTGGCTGGTTGCGCTGTCCAGTTTCACGACCGGGGGTCCTTTGAACACGCTGTCGTCGATAGGTTGGCCGGTCACGAATTTTCTAAATGAGACGACCCGTTCGCCGAAAAGCCCGGTGCCGTTCTTGGTGATCCCGAAATCACCCAGCACGTCGCTCTTTGACAGGAGATACCTGCCGTCAGCCTGCTTCTCGAAATCCTGGTCGATCTTCATCTCGCGGACAAAATTGAAATTTATGCTCTTGCTGACCAGGAGCCTCAGCTTTTGTATCGCGTAATTTCCGTCGAGCGTGATCCACATCGTTCCGCGGAACAGGAGGTCATTGGGGTTACGGGGACGGAAGGAGAGCCTGATCAGTTTCTGGCTGTCGACGGTGACGGTGTCGTCGATAAAATACATATAAAAGGTCGGGCCCATATCGGCGATGGGGCTCAGAAAGAGATTGGTGAAGACCTCAATATTATTGTCATAGACATTGAACTCCTGGTAAAGCCGTTTGAGATACATGCTGAGGCCGGCCATGTCTACGAATTCCCCGAAGTCGACCTTGCGGCTGCCGAGGACGACGGTTTTGTTCTTTTCCGGTTCTTTCCGGTAATAATTCTGGGAGAGGGTCTCTTCGAGATAGATGGGGGAAAGGGACTTGCCCTCCAGGGTCGTCGTGTCCGCGTTCTCGAAGAGGAAATGATAGGGGCGGACCAGCTTGTTCTGGGTGATCTTCGGAGACACTTTGCTGACGGAGACCTGCAGCTTTTCGTATTTCTCATACGTGGCGTACGCATAGGATTCCATGCGATTCTTTGCCTTATTATCGATGACCTGCCGGATGAGTTCTACTGCCGGGTTGTTCTTATTTCTATATTTTATCTTATGGTTCTTCACGGTGACGCCGGCGAGTTCCTTGAACTTCCGGCTGAGCTCGATGACGACCGGCTCCGGAGAGATGGAGTCGAGATGAAGCGTGGACGTAGCGTATCCGACGATGGATACGACGAGGTCGGCTGCCGGCTTTTCCGAAGGGATGCTGAAGCTGCCGTCGGCTTGCGAGCGGGTGCCGCCGGGTTGATGTTTCAGGGAAACGCTGGCGCCCGCCAGGGGCGCTTTCGACGCAGCGTCCCTAACCACTCCGCGAATAGTAGACTGGGCCAGGCCGCAAAAACTTCCAGTCATCGCCAAAAACAATATTACCCAGGCTTTTATAATAGATCCTTGCCGCATTATCCAGTTTATTTAAATACGAACCTTTTCTGCAATACATAATTATACAAAACAGCTACTCCGATGGCGATTCCGATCTTATTGGCGACGGCGTAATTCGTGCCCGTAATTTGGGTCAGCAGGTACAGTACGGAGGTATTCAAAACCAGGTTGCCTGTCCAGACCAGGAGGTACCTGGCGGCCTGGCCGGACCATTTTCCTTCTCCTGCCCGAAAAACCCAATGACGGCTGATGAGAAAATGCGTGACGCCCCCGGAAACGGTGCCCGCGGCACTGCCGATAACATACCAGACGCCCAGAACCTTGAACAGGAACAAGTAAACCAGAAAATCTATGGCCGTAGCCAGGATGGATGCTAATTGCGCCTTCGTAAATGTGATCATGTTACCATAGCTTTAGGAACACCAGCGCCTGCAGGATCAGGTTGGCATAAAGTCCGGCCAGCATATCGTCCATCATCACCCCCCACCCTCCTCTCAGGTCCTCGAGCCTCCTGATGTACAGGGGCTTGATCATATCGAAAAACCTGAACAGGATCAAACCGATCAGGATGTAGGGCCATTTCACCGGAATGAACAGCAAACTGAGGCACATTCCGGCCACTTCGTCAATCACCACCCGGTAGCTGTCCTTTCCCCATTTCACCTCCATCTCCCCGGCGCTCCAGATCCCGACGACCAGGATCAAGGCAGTCAGCAGGGCAGGCATCAGGGTTACCGCATCGTGGCCTCTCCCTGCATAATACCATACCGCGCAGGTCAGGATCGAAACAAGGGTCCCTCCGCCTTTCACATATCCGATGCCCAAACAGGAGGAAAGGAGTAAGGCCAGCCTCTTCATCAGGCGGTTATTTCTTCGAGCTCATCCAGTCCTTCGGGGGTCACCGGCTCTTCGCCCATCATCCTCCGAAGCGCATTCTGGAGATTGACCAACTGCCTGAAAATATCGTGTTCCGGACGCTGGCCGAGGGGCGTTTGCGGGGACTTGAAATAGAATGACAGCCAATCCTGGATCCCGCTCATTCCCGCTCTTTTGGCAAGGTCCGCAAACAGGGCAAGGTCAAGCACCAACGGAGCGGCCAGGATCGAATCCCTGCAAAGGAAATTGATCTTGATCTGCATCGAATAGCCCAGCCAGCCGAAGATGTCGATATTGTCCCAGCTTTCCTTATTGTCTCCGTGCGGAGGATAATAATTGATCCGGATCTTATGATAGAGCTCACCGTATAGTTCGGGGCTGAGGTCGGGGCGCAGGATATCTTCCAGGACGCTCAACTTCGATACTTCCTTGGTCCGGAAATTGTCCGGCTCGTCCAGTACGAACCCGTCCCGGTTGCCGAGGATATTGGTCGAGAACCAGCCTTTCACGCCTAGGGCCCTTGCCTGCAGACCGGGAGCCAGGATCGTCTTCATCAGGGTCTGGCCCGTTTTGAAATCCTTGCCTCCGATGGGGGTTCCGGTCTTTCTTGCCAATTCGATCAGCGCCGGGATGTCGCAGGTCAGGTTGGGCGCGCCGTTCATGAAGGGGATCCCCATACGGATCGCCGCATAGGCATAGATCATGCTGGGGGCAATACGCGGGTCGTTCTCGCGCAATGCTTTTTCAAAAGCGCTGATGCTGTTATGAACCTCCGAAGGCTCCGAATATTTTTCCGTCGAGCCGCACCATACGATTACCATGCGGTCGCACTCGTGCGCATCCTGAAATTGGGCGATATCGTCCATGAGCGCTTCGGCGAGCTCATATTTGTTGGCTCCCTGCTTGATGTGGGTGCCGTCGAGGTTCTTGACATAGTTCCGGTCGAATACGCCCTTCATGGGCTTAATGGCTTCGAGTTCGGGACGAAGCGCGTGCAGGAGGCCGGGTTCCAATACCTTCGCCCTGGAGGCCGCCTCATACACATTATCTTCATATATATCCCAGCCGCCGAAGTGGATGTCCTGCAGGTTGGCCAGGGGTACAAAGTCCTTTATTTTCGGGTAATCATTCCCCGATTTGCGATTTAAATGAATATTTCCCATTTGCGTGATGGATCCGATCGGTTGAGCAATGCCTTTCTTGATCGCTTCTACACCGGCGATCAGCGTAGTAGCCACAGCGCCTAAACCAGGGAGAAGCACGCCCAGTTTGCCATTTGATCCTTTAACTTCCATAGTCATTTATTTAGAGTGAATAATTCGCCAATAGTTTGTAAAATTATTGAATTATTGATCTTTCGAACAAAATTGTTTTTCGGTCGAAAGATTTTTACACAGGTGTGACAGTGAACTGATTGCAATATAGCCATTAAAATAGTACCTGACGAAGAAGGTCGGTGAATGTGGACATTTGCAAGGTGGAGCACGCTGCTTTTAACACGATTTTAATATTACTAAACCTCTCCAAACAGGTCGATCATACACTGAGGCGTCTATCCCGTGCCAGGTTCTTCCATTCTCCGGTCAATCGCCCGTCTTCGATGGTAAGCGCGCGTTCATAGAGGGCAACGGTGGGGCATATGTGAAAGGGGAGACCGTACAGTACGTCGCCCCGATGCAGCAGATGGCGACCTGTGCCCGCGTCGAGGACCAGGTGCTCTTCACTGTGGCCGACCGGCGTCAGGGGGACGGGAGCGTTCAGGAAGCTGACGCGCCCGGACAACTCATTCTCCGCTGCGACGGACTTATGTCCCAGATCAAGGCAAAGCCGGCTATCGCCGGGGAGGGAAACGACCCTTGTGACGACCAGGGCCGCCGGCAGGAATCCTTGTTCCGGGCACTGATCCTGGTATCCTTTATCCCAATAAACGAAGGTGCCCGGGCTGCATTCGACCTCTTTGCGCAGACAATGGATCGAAAAGCCGGGGGATCCACCGGCGATGACCGGGACTGGATGGGCGCCGATCGCCTGCCGCATGTCCAGAACGGGCGCGAATGCCTTGTCGCATGCGTCTTTCCGACGTTGGAAGTCCACATCGCGGATATGGCCATCATAGGCGTGGAGGCCGAAGGCGTGCAAGCCGACCGGCATCAGGTCTTTCTTGCCGCCAGGCCGGTTAGCCGGCTTCACGTAACGCTGAAAAAGCATGACGGCCTTTCCTCCCGGCGGGATGCCCGTGCGGTGCATCCCCAGGTCCAGGTCCATCCAGCCGTGGATCCGAAGGCTGTTCGCGGCAAACGCCTTATCCATGGATTCAGCCGCCTCCGGATCATCGAAGAGACAGGAGAATCCGGTTGCCGGATACAGCCTGACCAGGGAAATAAAGCGTTCGAGCTTGGGACCGACGGGCTGATAAGCCAACAGGACGTCCTTTGCGCCACAGGCTGCCAACATTTCTGCTTCGGCGATCGTTGCGCATTTGAATTTATGGATCCCCGCCTCCAGCATCATGCGGGTGACATCGGGTGACTTGTGCGTTTTGACATGGGGCCTGAGGCGGGACAGATCGCCTCCGACCATGGCGATAGCCGTCCGGATATTCTCCCTGACGCGACCCGGATAGACGACCAGGGCGGGCGAGTCGATCCGGTCCACATCGGCGATCAGGTACCATCTCATGCCATCGGGTCCTTGCGATTCGCTGGGTTCTTGCATATCAAAAGAGTTCAAATACTGCTTCGATCTCGACCGGGATATTTCCGGGAAGTGAGCCCATGCCCACGGCACTCCTCACCCCGACGCCCAGGTCTTCGCCCCAGACCTGCGCAAATAATTCACTGCATCCGTTGATCACATAGGGATGCTGGCTGAAATCGGGTGTGCATCCCAGCATGCCCAGCACCTTGATCACGCGTTTAACCTTGTCGAGACTTCCGAGCTGCGCCCTGATGGTCGACAGGATGGCCAGACCCGTTTGCCGGGCGGCCAGTTTGCCTTGCTGCATGTCCAGGTCCTTGCCTATGAAGCCGACGATCAGGGTACCATCTTCCCTGACCGGACCGTGACCGGAGACGTACAGATATTTTCCGTCGATCAGGCAGGGCTTGTAAACGCCCATGGGACGCGGCGGCGGCGGAAGGGTCAGGCCGAGGGCAGCGAACCGCTGTTCGGGAATCGATGGGTGGGCTGGCGCGGCGGGCGATGTCATATATTCCGTATTGTGTATTCCGTATTATGGGTTTGCGAGAATACCCCGGAGCGTATCCAGGTTCCCGTCGATCTTATCCGTTATCGTGAGCCCAAGCACCTTTGCAATGAGGGGATAGACGGCGACATTTTGGAACGTGCCGATCTTCCCGTGTTGTCTGAACGCAGGCCCCCAGGCATAAAAGCTGGCTTGCATATCGGCCAGCGCGTTATCAAAGCCGTGCATGCCCGGCAAGGGTTTCCGGTGCATGGTATTGAACATCTTCGGAAACCTGGCTACGAGAAGGATGTCGCCGATCCGGTCGAAGCGATCATCCGACGCGGCGTAATGCCATCTGACGGGCGTCTCGTCAGGCAGGTAAACGTCATAATCCTGTGCCTTCGCCTTCAGGTTGCGATAAGCGGGCAGGACATCGCCCTTGTTCAGCGCGTACAAGTGCAGTTGGGTTTCGCCATCCCTGACTATGAATCTGGTCGTATCCACTTCGGCGGGCAGGGGCAGCAGGTGCGCCGTATCGGTCAGGGTCATGCCGTGATCCGAGACAAAGACGAAGCTGACGGGCAGGCGCAGGGAATCCACTACCCTATTCAATTGGCCAATGCAATCGTCAACCAGGTGCACGGCGTCGGCCGCCTCTTTCGAATCCGGGCCACTGATATGTTCTGCGTGGTCGACCTGAGAGAGATAGAACGTAATGAGGTGTGGCCTTTTATCTTCCGGCAGGGTCAGCCAATCCCTGACGATCCGGATGCGCCGGTCGAAGGGTATCTTATCGTTGAATGTATAGTAATAGGTCGGACGGATGCCCCGGATCGCCGCTTCCGAGCCGACCCAGAAAAGGCTGGCCGTCAGCATATGCTGTTGCTCGGCCAGCACCCAGATCGGTGTGCCGCCGTACCAGGAGCCGTCCTGCACCACGTCCTTGTCCCTGATCTGGTAGGTCTTCTTTTTTTTCGCGTCATAGAAGGTATTGTCCACGATGCCGTGATGGGAGGGATAGAGGCCCGTCACCAGCGCATAATGATTGGGGAAGGTGACGGAAGGATAGGAAGGCATCATGGCGACCGACGTCACGCCTTTTTCCCGCAGGTCAAGCAGATTCTCCGCGTGATATTTATCGGCCAGATCGTAGCGGAAGCCGTCTGCCGAAATAAGGATGACGTAGGGCTTCTTACGCTGTTCAGGCGAGTTGATCCGTCCGGACGCAATGATCTGAGCGGTATCCTGCGCGGGCGACCTGATGGGTAAGAAGAGCGTCGCGAGGAGCACATATACGGGGAGCAAAGACACGGGGAGCAAAGATCGGTGCATGGTTATTGATTTATGATATCCGGTTTGTCACGCACGACGGTCAGGTCCGCGAGCCCCACGGTGATCGGCACGAGGCCTACCTGCACGACGGCCCGTTTAGCACGGATCTCCCTGACGATGCCGACCTGGTGATTCTTGCGCATCATGACCTTGTCGCCTACCTGGATGTCGCCGCCGACCTCCTGATATTTCGAATCGAACTTCTTTTTTACTTTTTCGTTGACCTGTTGTTCCTTTTGTTTGAAGAGCAGGGCCTGCATTTGCCTGATCACTTCGTTCTTATCCTCTGCCTTTCGCCAGTCGAAGATGATCTGCTTCAGCTTGCGTTCCATATCCTTCAGGTAGGCCAGGCGATCTTCCGTAAGCTTGTTCTGGTGCTTCAGCAATTCCACCTGCTGGCTGTGACGTTCCCGGTCCATCAGGGTTTCCATCTCCTTCTTCAGCTTTTCATTCTCTTTGAGCAGGCGGTGCAATTCTTTTTCCCGCAGCTCGAGGTTGCGCAGATCCTGTTCGGTCCGGTTAAGGAGCTTGTCGAGCCGGAAATGATCCTCGTCGACCAGTCCCCTTGCCCGTTTAATCAGGCCGGGTTCCAGCCCGATCCGTTCGGCTATGGAAAATGTATACGAACTTCCGGGCTTGCCGATGATGAGGCGATAGAGCGGTTGGAGGTTGACCTCGTCGAAGGCCATGGCGGCATTGACGATGCCGGGAGTGCGGCCGGCCATGACCTTGAGGTTGAGATAATGTGTCGTGACGATACCGAGGGCATGCCTCCTGACCAGTTCTTCCAGGATCACTTCGGCGAATGCGCCACCGAGGTTCGGGTCGCTGCCGCTGCCCAGCTCATCGATGAAGAAAAGCGTCTTGCCGTTCGCGTTCTCCATGAAATACTTCATGTTCTTCAGGTGGGAGCTGTAGGTGCTCAGTTCGAACTCGAGGCTTTGCGTGTCGCCGATATGGATCATGAGCTGTTTGAAAATACCCAATTCCGAATCAGGGTGGACGGGGATCAGCAAGCCGCTCTGTATCATCAGCTGAAGCAATCCAACTGTCTTCAGGGTGACCGTCTTTCCGCCGGCATTCGGGCCGGAGATGACCAGGAGGCGATCCTTTTCATTGAGGTTGATCGAGGTGGGGATGGTGGGTTTCTGGTTCTTCCTGTTATAAAGATAGAGCAGGGGATGATAGGCCTGAATAAGATTGACGATCGCTTTATCGTGCACCCGGGGAAAATTGCCGTTTATGTCGATGGCCAGTTTCGCTTTGGCGCGGATGAAATCGAATTCACCGAGCAGGCTATGCCATACGTCGAGCAGCGGAGCGTGAGCGGAAAGGCGGCCGGTCAATTCACGCAATATCCGATAGACTTCGCGGCTTTCCTCATGTTCCAGCGAGAAGACCTCGTTATTGAGCCCGATCGTCTCTTCCGGCTCGACGAATGAAGTGCGCCTCGTGTCGCTCTCTCCATGAAGTATGCCTTTGACCTGCCGTTTATGCTCCGCAAAAATGGCCACCACCCTCCTGCCATTCAGGAAGGATTCTTCGATATCGGCGACATAGCCTGATTTCGCCAACTTGGACAGGATGCGGTCGAAGGCCCTGCGCAACTCGTTGCGTTTGCGGTAAAGCCCGATGCGTATGGAAGCCAGCGCCTCGGAGGCGTTATCCCGAACATTGCCGGACTCGTCGAGGATCTCGTCGATGTCTTTGATGATCGCACGCTCGTAATGCGTGGCGGCGATGACCTTAGCCAGGGCGGGATAGGCGATCTTTCGTTCGGCGTCGAACCAGCGAAATATTTTTTCCATGCTGTCCGCGAGGCGCCTCACCTGCATGAATTGCTCGCCTGAGAGAACCGCGCCCGGGATGCTCATCAATTTCAGCTCCCTTGAGAGGTTGAGGGTATGATCGTTGGGAAAATACTGACCGGCGGCGATGAGCCCTTTGAACTCATGCGCCTGGCGGAGTTCGAGTTCAATGAATTCGAGACGGGTATGAACACGGAGGTCTTCCGCCTTTGCCCTGGCATATTCGGTCTGACAATGCTCCGCCAGCAGTGTCCTCACTTTATCAAACTCCAATTGCACCAAGGCAGATCCCGGAAAGACTTTCATAATTTAGGGTGCAAAGGTACGGAGGATGGAGGAAATGGATTCCGATGGGCGGCGTGGCGGTCCGTGGAACTATTGTCAGCGCGTGGTTTGTTCGGTCAGGTGTTTCCAGAACAGGCCTACGATCAGCAGGGCGGCAAGGCCTTCGGCCAGTATCGTATTGGGTGCGCCGATATACTGCGAGACGGTTCCCACCAGCAGACTGCCCAGGGGCTGCATGCCGAAATAGGCCATGGCGAAATAGCTGATCATCCGCCCGCGCATGGCCGGCGTTACGGTCGTCTGGATGATGGTGTTGGTGATCGTCGTTTGGGCCATCATGCCAAAGCCGGCCAGTAAAGCAAAGAGCATGGCCAGCGGGAACCATGGCGTATGGGAGAACAGGATCAGTCCCAGCCCGAACAGGATGCTGTTCACCCAGAGGATCCGTTTGCTATTGGCCGCCGTTCCGACAGAAGCCAGGAACAGGCCGCCCGCCACCGCTCCCATGGCGATAAAGCTGTTCATATATCCAAAGGTGGACGCATTTCCTTTGTAAACGACCTTCGCATAGTAAGGCAGGAGGGTGGCAAAAGGGATGACCAGCAGACTCATCGCCATCAGCATGAGGATCACGCGCGCGATCGAGGGCGTCTGTCTCAGATAGGTCATGCCCTCGCGCAGGTCCGTGACCAGCTTCTTGTCATTCGACAAGGGAAGCCAGGCCGGAAGCCGCATCATGAGCAAGGAGGCGATCACCGCCAGGAAGCTGGCCGCATTCAGCAAAAAGCAAACGCCTCCCCCGAGTTTTTCCAACACGATGCCCGCCACGGCGGGGCCGGTGAGCCTGGCCAGGTTCACCATGGACGAGTTGAGGGCAAGCGCGTTCGGAATATCCCGCTTATCGTCCACCATATCATATACGAGCGATTGGCGGGCGGGCACGTCGAAGGCATTGATGACGCCCAGCATGGTGCTCAATCCCAATATCTCCCAAACCGTGTAGTGACCGAGCAGGACCAAGGTAGCGAGGAGGGCGGCCTGCAGCATGGAAGCCACCTGGGTGACCAACAGCACTTTGTAGCGGTTATACCGGTCCGAGATCACCCCGCCGAATAAAGAAAACAAGAACGAAGGGAATTGGCCCGCGAAGAAGGTCAGACCGAGCATGAATGTGGAACGGGTCATCGTAAAAACCAGCCAGCTGACGGCCGTTCGTTGCATCCAGGTTCCGATCAGGGATGTGGATTGACCATATACGTAGAGGCGATAGTTGCGGCTTCGGAAGGCGGTGAATGTAGGAAGCTTCATACCCGGTGCTGCGAAGTTACGGAAATTTAGGGCCGTGGCCGATTTGTCAAATTTATTTTACATTTAGTAAAGTTTATTTTATATTTGGTAACATAAACTTTACTACATTGGAAAAAGCAAACCAACCCACGCTGGGTAATGGCAAGATTTGCTACGTTCAAATCCCCGCCACGGATATCGCCGCCTCGGCCGCCTTTTATCACCGGGTCTTCGGCTGGGAGATCCGGACCCGTGGGGATGGCAGCACGGCCTTTGACGATGGTGTCGGCCAGGTAAGCGGCGCCTGGGTTGCGGGCCGCAAACCCAGCAAAGAGATCGGCATGATCGTCTATATCATGGTCGATAATGCCCCGGCGACGCTCGAGTCGATCGTCGCCCATGGAGGCCAGATCATCCAGCCGATCGGCATGGACGCGCCGGAGATCACCGCGCTGTTCAGCGACCCGGTGGGAAATATCTGGGGCCTTTACCAGGAACGGGGGTGAGGCGGGATTGGATGAGCGGGGACTGGGTGAGCGGGGATTGGCCGGAACTAGGGTTGATCGATGCGTACACGTCGCAGATCGAGCAGGTTGAGCGCATTGGCGCCCAGGCCGTGCACGCGGGGGTTGATGAGGTGGACGACCTCGTCGTAGAACAGGGGCACCACGGGGGCGTCGTCGATCACCATTTGGTCCATTTCCCGATAGAGCTTTATTTTCATCGAATCGTTCGTTTCACGCAGGGACTGTTCGTAGAGCCGGTCGAAATCGGGGTTTTTATACCGCGTATAGTTGGGCGGCGCCGGGTTCTTTGAATAGAACACGCTCAGGTAATCTTCGGCGTCGGGATAGTCACCAAGCCAGGAGCCGCGGAAGAAGAGGGCCTGCGATTTGGCCGTCTGCTCGAGAAGGAGGCTTTTTTGCAAGGTCTCCACCTCTATTTTAAGACCCAGATCCTCGAGTTGTTTGGCGATGAATCCGGCAAAATCCGCATAAATGGAAATGGTCAATAGTTTGATCGGGGGCATGCCCTGTCCATTCGGAAAACCGGCCTCCGCCAATAGTCGTCTCGCTTTCTCGGGGTCATATTCGTAACCTCTCACTACCGTCGAATCGAAGGAAGGCAGGCCGGCGGGCACAAATCCGCTGGTAGCGGGCAGTCCGACCGAATTGTGCAGGTACATCATCATCTTTCGCCGGTCGAACCCATAATTGATCGCCTGCCGGACTTTTTTGAAACGAAGGGGCGAACCCTTAACGAGCGGATTGGCGGTATCCATCAGGATCCCCAGGTATTCCGTATTGAGTTGGGAATGCGTGGAGAGGATGATCTTGTCCTTCCAGTCCTGTTTCAATTGTCCTTTCTTGTTCAGCACTTCGTCTTTGAATGAGGGGTCGATCTCATTGATAAAATCCAGCTGCCCCTGCCTGAACAAAAGGAATTCCGTGGCCCTATCATCATAAAAACTAATTTTTATTGCATCGAGGTAGGGCAAGCGACGGCCTTTTTCATCCAGTTCGAAATAATCCTCGTTCTTCAGCATGATCAGGGCCTGTCCCTCTTCCCAGGATGAGAACCGGAAGGGCCCTGTGCCGCAAGGGTGGCTGCGAAAATCTTTTCCATAGCGTTCGACGACCTCATGAGGGACGATCGAACAATACTGCATGGTGAGAATCTCGAGGATCGGGTTAAAGGGCCGGAGCAGCTTCAGGCGGAACGTCGAATCATCCGGCGCGGTAAATCCGCCCGGGGCGGACGTATCGACCCGGTCATTGAATATCCAGGCTCCGCTGCTGGCCGTGCGCGGGTCCATGATGCGGGTGAAACTATATACCACATCCTTCGCCGTCATGGGCCTGCCTTTTCCGCCGGGGAATGCGTCATTATCATGGAAGCGGACGCCGGTGCGAAGATGAAAAGTATATACGAGCTTATCGGGTGAAATATCCCAGCCCGATGCCAGGGATGGAGCGACATGCATGTCCCCGTCAGTCTCGACGAGGGTATTGTACAATTGATGTACCGCCCACATGACCGCCAGATTTTTCGCGAAAGCCGGATCCAGACTGGCGATGCCGGCGAACTCGTTATAATGAAACACCGTCTTTCCTTTACCTGATGCGGAGGAGCGGCAGGACGACATGCCGGTCAGAACCACGAGAGCCAAAAAGAACCCCTGCAGCGCGAAAGGAAATGGAAAATGTTTATTTACCTTCATTTTTTCTTTTACCTATTCAAAAATAGCACATGAGCCGCATAGTGTTCCTGCTGTCCCTAATGATCTTTTTGTCCTGTTCAAGCCTGCATGCGCAACTCTTCGGAGAAAAAAAGGGATTTACGCATGCCGATACCGTTCGGGGCAGCATCGGCCCGGCGCGAAGCTGGTGGAACGTGATCCGATACGATATCCGGGTCAGGCCGGATTACGAAAAGAGATCCATTACGGGGCAGAATGAGATCCGGTTCATGGCCATCCAGTCCGGGCAAACCATGCAGATCGATCTGCGGCAGCCGATGAATCTCATTTCGGCGACCTGGCGCAAGGTAGCACTCCCGTTCAAGAGAGAAGGCAATGCGTTTTATATCAGCTTTCCAAAAACGCTTGCCAGGGGCAGCATCGAGACCCTCACCCTCAACTTTGAAGGGAACCCCGTTATCGCCGCGCGTCCACCCTGGGACGGCGGATGGATATTCACCAGGGACAAACTGGGGCGGCCCTGGATGAGCGTCGCCTGCCAGGGGCTTGGCGCCAGCGTCTGGTACCCTTGCAAGGACCATCAGAGCGACGAACCGGATAGCGGGGCCTCGCTTCGCATTACCGTACCCGATACCCTGGTCGCTGTGGGGAACGGGAGGCTCAAAGAAAAAAAAATAAACGGGGATGGCACGGCCACCTATACCTGGGAAGTCGTCAACCCCATCAACAATTACGATATCGTCCCATATATCGGCAAATATGTCACCTGGCATGAAGAATATCCCGGCCTGAAGGGAAAACTGGACTGTGACTACTGGGTATTGGACTACAACCGGGAGGCGGCCATGAAACAATTCAAACAGGCCGATAGCATGCTGCATTGCTTCGAATACTGGATGGGGCCCTACCCTTTTTATGAAGACGGGTACAAACTCGTTGAGGCCCCGCACTTGGGCATGGAGCATCAAAGTGCGGTCGCCTATGGCAACCATTTCGAGAACGGCTATCTGGGGAGGGATCTCTCCGGTTCGGGATGGGGGAAGAAATGGGATTTCATCATTGTCCATGAAAGCGGCCATGAATGGTTCGGGAACAACATCACGTCGAATGACCTGGCTGACATGTGGGTGCATGAAGGCTTCACCAATTATACGGAGACCTTGTACACGACCTGTCAGGACGGCGTCGAAGCGGGAGACGATTATGTGACAGGCACGCGAAAGAATATCCGGAATGACAAGCCGATCATCGGGCATTATGGCGTCAATGAAGAGGGGTCGGGCGATATGTATTATAAGAGCGGCAATATGCTGCACATGATCCGGCAGATCATGGGCGATGATTCGTTCCGGACGCTGTTGCACGCGCTGAATACGACCTATTACCATAAGACCGTCGATTCAAAGGAGATCGAGCAATTTATCAGCCGGTTCGCTGGCCGGGATCTTTCGAGCGTATTCGACCAATACCTGCGTACGACGCAGGTCCCGGTACTGGAATACCGGGTCGATGCGGGGCCGGGGACCGGCGTGGGAACGGGGTCGGGGGCGGGAGCGGCGAAGGGAGCGGTTTCCGTGCGATGGACGAATTGCGTGAAGGGATTTGCGCTGCCGTTGAAGGTTTCGCTGCAGGGGGCGCAGGCGATATGGATCATGCCGACCGAGGACTGGCAGGTGATCGGCGGAACAGGGGGCTCGTCCTTCGCCGTCGACCGTAATTTTTATGTTACGGTAAAGAAAGTGGATTAAATTTAAGGCATGAGCAGCATCCGGCGGCAAAGCATCATTTCTTCGACGATCGTGTATTCGGGCTTTGCGCTTGGATTTCTGAATACTTATCTTTTTACCCGGAATGCGGGGGGATTCACGGCTGCCCAGTATGGTCTGACCGTAATCTTCATGTCGATCGCCAGCATCATGTTCTCCGTGGCGAACCTCGGCATGCAAGCCTATATTTATAAATTCTATCCTTATTACGACGACCATCTTCCCCCGGAAAAGAACGATATGATGAGCTGGGTGCTGCTGATCGGCAGTGCGGGTTTCATGCTGGTGGTCGTAGCGGGGCTTATTTTCAAGAACCTGGTGATACGGAAATTCGGCGCGAATTCCGGGGAGCTTGTGCATTACTATTACTGGATATTTCCATTCGGATTCGGGCTAACCCTGTATTCCCTGCTGGAGTCATTCGCCTGGCAATTGAAACTGTCGGTATTGACCAACTATCTGCGGGAGATCCAATATCGCTTATGTACGCTGATCCTGATCGCGCTGATGTACGCCGGCCTGCTGAAGAGCTTCGATCTTTTCATCAAGATCTATTCCTTTACCTATTTGCTGACCGCGCTGACGCTGCTGCTGTACCTTGTGGGCACGCGTCGACTGCACTTCACGTTCAGCCCGAGCAAGGTGACGAAAAGGTTCCTGCCGAAGATCAGGTCGCTGGCGCTGTTGGTTTGGAGCGGGGGCATGGTATATAATATCTCCTTTTTTTTTGCGCAGATCGTCATCGCCGCGGTGGTTCCGGGCGGCCTGACGGACGTCGGGATCTTTACGCTGGCGCAGTACATTGCCAGTATCATCCAGGCGCCTCAGCGCGGCATCATCTCGGCGTCGATCGCTCCTTTGTCCAAGGCCTGGAAGGATAAGGACTATGCGAAGATCAACCGGATCTATCACCGCTCGTCCATCAACCAACTGATCTTTTCCGTGGGCATCTTCATCCTGATATGGATCAATTTCACGGACGGGGTGATCACCTTTCATTTGAAACCCGACTATTTCGCCGCCCGCTACATATTCCTGTTCATCGGACTTACCCGGATCGTCGATATGGGCACCGGCGTAAACACCCAGATCATCGGCACCTCCACCTTCTGGCGGTTCGATTTCCTTACGGGCATTATCCTGATCGCCCTTACCCTGCCCTTCAACTATCTGCTGGCCAAGAGGATGGGCATGGTCGGTCCGGCCATTGCCGACCTGATCACCTTTACCATATACAATGGGATCCGGTACCTGTTCCTGTACCGGAAATTCGGCATGCAGCCCTTCACCGTGCGCACGCTGTATGCGCTCCTGTTGGGACTGGGGGGCTATGCCGTATGTCATTTCTGGCTGCTTGACCTTCATGGCTACGCGGGCATGATCCTGCGCAGCGCGGTATTCATAGCGATCTATGCCGGAGGGATCCTGGCGCTTCGCGTTTCAGAAGACGTGCTGCCGGTATGGCGGACGATCAGAAAAAGGCTGGGAATAGGCGGGCCGCAAGCGGGGCGGTAAGATGGGCCGTAAGGGGGCGCTAAAACGATGAATTCGATGGAGTTACGGCTTTTGCGGTCGTCGCAGCGTCCAATATCCTGCCCGCGCCGATGTAATGCTTGTCATAATAGCCGTCATTCATATCGCTGATCATAACGCCCGAGAGGGAGGCGTGGATAAACTTATTATTCCTCAGATAGACCCCTACATGGGTAACGGCCCGATGGCGGCCAAGCGTATGGAAGAAGACCAGGTCGCCCTCCTGGAGGTCGCCCCTGTGAAGCTTTTTACAGGCTTCATATTGCTCCTTCGCCGTGCGTGGCATGGTGGCCACCCCATAAACCGAGGACAGCAGGAGAAAGGCAAAGGCCGAGCAATCGATCCCATCCCGGGTGGTCCCGCCGTAGCGATAGTGGGTTCCGTACCAGTATTCCATGAAACTCAATAACTTAGGATTATTCATGTCTTCGACCGAGGCGTTTTCCAGGATAGCATATTTAAACCGGAGAGCGGAATAGTTCTCGATCGTCGAGCCGCCCGTGTTACTGTATTCGGGTCGGTCGGTGTTTGCGTTGTCACGGAATGCGGCCGGCGTGTTTATCGAGGCGCCGGTCTTGTCCTGGTGGGCGTCGGGCTTGAGGGTGATCGTGTTGATGAATTCGATGGAGGACCCGGTGGACGTCCTGGTAGTTTGGGACCTGGAAGCAGCCGCTCCTGAGCCGGAAGCAGCCGGCGAACCGGAAGCAGTGTGGTGGGTACTGCTACAGGCGGTGGCCAGGCAAGCAATGGATCCTATCGTCAAAAGATTTTTCAACATATTTTCCACTTTAAGGATATTGGCAAGGCACCTAAAGTAGCAAATATTTAGCCAAAATGCAAGAAAGTGGAAAATCAGGTCAGCCGAAGTCGGGTATTTCGCCGTCGTTCACCTTCTTCTCAATCCGGCGGTCGGGGATGAACCAAATGATGGCCACGACGGCATAAAGGCTGACGGCCACCCAGGAATTGAAGAAAGCGATGATAATGGCCACGCCATAGATGGCAAGGGATATCTTGCCTTTCCAGTCTTTTCCAAGCGCCTCGGCCAGCGCGGAATTTTTCCCCGACTGGCGGATGAGTAAGGCGGCCAGCAAGGTATAGGATATGGCGTTCATAATGAGCACCATTCCGTAGAGGGCAACCGGCCATTTGGCAAAATGGTTCTCGCCCATCCAGGCGGTGACAAAGGGTACGAGCGAGAGCCAGAAGAGGAGGTTGAGGTTCGCCCAGAGCACGGAGCCATTGATCTTGTCTATGACGTAGATCATGTGGTGATGATTATTCCAATAAATGCCGATATACACGAAGCTCAGGAGGTAGCTTAGGAAGGCAGGCAGCACGGGAATCAGGGCGGAAATATTCGGAACATTGGGGACGTGGAGTTCCAGCACCATGATGGTGATGATGATGGCGACCACGCCGTCGCTGAATGCCTCCAAACGCCCTTTTTTCATGCCGTAACCGTATGCATGCCGAAGATACGCCATGTGGAAAGAATGTGCTTCGGAACAGCGGATTTTGTTAGCCGGAAGGACGAACTTTGTTGTTTGTTGCGTGTTTGATCTTTAGCGTTATGCCCAAATTCTCGCATCTTCATACCCATACCCAATTCTCGCTCCTCGACGGGGCCGCATCGATCCAAAGCCTGTATAACAAAGCGGTGAAGGATGGCATGCCGGCGCTGGCCATCACCGATCACGGCAATATGTTCGGCGCTTTCGAATTCGTGGCGGAGGCCTATAAGCATAAAAATGAGGACGGCACGCTGAAGGTGAAGCCCATTGTCGGCTGCGAGTTCTATGTCGTGGCCGACCGGCACCGGAAGATCTTCACCAAGGATCAAAAGGACGAACGGTATCACCAGGTCCTGCTGGCCAGGAACAAAACGGGCTACCAGAACCTGATCAAGCTTACCTCCCTGGGTTACCTGGAAGGCATGTACAGTAAATATCCGCGAATCGACAAGGAATTGATCCAACGATATCATGAAGGGCTGATCGCGACCACCTGTTGCATCGGCGCTTATGTTCCTCAAACGATCCTGCATCAGGGGGAGGAAAAGGCCGAAAAGGAATTTACCTGGTGGCTGGACCTTTTCGGGGAGGACTATATCATCGAGCTGCAGCGGCATAATATCAAGGAGCAGGATACGATCAACCGGGTATTGCTGAAGTTCGCTGAGAAATACAAGGTGCCGGTCATCGCGACCAATGACAGTCATTACACGGACCGGGAAGATTTCAATGCCCATGATATTTTGCTTTGCATCAATACGGGCGAAAAGCAAAGCACGCCGGGATATGACGATTTCGTAAACGACGATGCGAACGTGAAGAACCGGCGGTTCAAGTTCCCGAACGACCAGTTCTATTTCAAGACGACGGAAGAAATGAGCGCGCTTTTCCATGATGTACCCCAGGCGATCGATAATACGAACCTTGTGGCGGACAAAGTAGACGTGCTGAACCTGAAGAAGGATATCCTCCTGCCCGCCTTTCCGATACCGCCGGCTTTCCAGATCCATCATGACAGCAACCTCGACCAATGGGAATACCTGAAGCACCTGGCGTATGAGGGCGCGAAACATCGCTACGGCGAGATCAGTCCCGAGATACAGGAGCGCCTCGACTTCGAGCTATTCACGGTCCGGACCATGGGGTTCGCGGGTTATTTCCTGATCGTCAGCGATTTCATCAAGGCGGGACGGGACATGGGCGTTTTCGTGGGGCCGGGCCGCGGGTCGGCGGCGGGCAGCGTCGTGGCTTATTGCATCGGGATAACGAATATCGATCCGATCAAGTACAATCTGTTGTTCGAACGCTTCCTAAACCCGGATCGAAAGAGCATGCCGGATATCGATACGGATTTCGACGATGAGGGCAGGCAAAAAGTGATCGATTACGTTGTAAAAAAATATGGGAAGAACCAGGTGGCGCAGATCGTTACGTATGGCACGATGGCGGCGAAAATGAGCATCAAGGACGTGTCGCGGGCCCTGGACCTGCCGTTGGCCGAATCCAACGCCCTCGCGAAACTGGTGCCGGAGCGGCCGGGCATTACCCTGAAAAGGGTTCTCCATGCGCCGTTGCATGTGCGGGACGGGGAAAAATCGCTGGAAGAAAAAGAAGGCGTCGGTCCGGACGACATGGAAAATGTAAAGAAGATCCGGGAAATATACGAAAGCAACGATGTTCGCAGCAAGGTGTTGCACGAGGCGGAGCGGCTGGAGGGGTCGGTGCGCAATACGGGGCTGCATGCGGCCGGCATCATCATCGCGCCGGACGATCTGTTGACGATCCTGCCGGTATGCACCGCCAAGGATTCGGATCTGCTGGTCACGCAAATCGAAGGCAGCATTATTGAAGATGCGGGCGTCATCAAAATGGACTTCCTCGGACTACGGACCCTTAACATCCTCAAGACCGCGCTGGAACTCATCAGGGAGAACCATGGGATCGCCATCGACATCGATGCCATCCCGCTGGACGACAAGAAGACCTTTGAATTATACCAGCGGGCCGAAACGATCGGCACTTTCCAGTTTGAAAGTCCCGGCATGCAAAAATACCTGCGCGATCTGAAGCCGGATCAATTCGACGACCTGATCGCCATGAATGCCCTGTACCGTCCCGGGCCCATGGCTTATATTCCCGACTATATCGATCGCAAACATGGACGGCAGACGATCAGCTTCGACCTGCCGGAGATGGAGGAATATCTCAAGGAGACCTATGGCATCACCGTCTACCAGGAACAGGTCATGCTGCTTGCACAGAAGCTGGGCGGGTTCAGCAAGGGTGACGCCGATGTGCTTCGGAAGGCCATGGGTAAGAAGCAGAAGTCGATCCTGGACAAGATGAAGAACCAGTTCATTTCGGGAGCGACCGCGAAGGGCCTGGATGCGGAAAGGCTTGAAAAGATCTGGACGGATTGGGAGGCGTTCGCACAATACGCCTTCAATAAATCGCATTCTACCTGTTATGCCTATGTGGCCTATCAGACCGCCTATCTCAAGGCCCATTATCCGTCCGAGTACATGGCCGCCGTATTGAATCATGCGGGCAGCATCGATAAGATCACCTTCTTCATGGAGGAGTGCAAGCGAATGGGATTGAAGGTACTTGGACCCGATATCAATGAATCGAAGAAAGGGTTCGCCGTCAATGCACGCGGCGAAGTGCGGGTGGGTCTCGGGGGCCTGAAAGGCGTAGGCGAAGCGGCGGTGGAGGCCATTATCGAAGAACGGGCGAAGGGAGAACAATTCAAGACCATTTTCGACCTGATCAAGCGCATCAATCAGCGAACCGTCAATAAGAAGACCCTGGAAAGCCTCGCCTATGCGGGCGCCTTCGACTGTTTCCGGGAGCTGCACCGGGCGCAATACTTTTATATGCCGCCCGGCGATACGTCGACCGGGCTCGAAAAGATCATCCGTTTCGGGAATATCTATCAAACGAATTCGACGCAAAACAGCAATAGTCTTTTCGGCGAGATGATCATGCCGGACATTGCCACGCCGAAGATCCCCGCCTGCGAACCCTGGACGCTGACCGAGCTGCTGGATCACGAAAAGGAGGTCACGGGTATGTTCATGAGCGGCCATCCCCTGGATCATTTCAAATTCGAGATCCTGCATTATGGCATCACGCGGCTGGGCGAGTTCAACGAGATCCGGGAGGCCGTGAATCTGCAGGCGAATCCCGGGAAGGTTTACCGGGTTGCCGGCCTGGTCGTCGATGCGCAGCACCGGGTGTCCAAAACGGGAAAGCAATTCGGTTCCTTCGTCATCGAGGATTATACGGGCAAAACGGAATTCATGCTTTGGAGCGAGGACTATGCCCGGTATTCGAACTACCTGGAAAAGGGAAAGAACCTATTTATTACCGGTAGCTTCCGGCAGCGTTATAACAAGGCGGAGTTCGAGTTCCGCGTGGAGAAAATGATGCTCCTGGAGAGCATTAAGCAAGCGCTGACGAGACAGGTTGTCGTGGAGGTCGAAGCGCGACATATCCATGAGGACATGCTGGATTTTTTGGAAAAGAATTTTTCCAAATACCCGGGGAAATCGTCTTTGAAGTTCAATATCATCGATCCGCGGCAGAATTGCCGCGTCAGCATGTACAGTCCGAACGGAGGATTCGAGATGAATGACGAAATGACCGCCTGGCTGGAAAAGACTCCCGAATTGGGGATCAATGTGGTGACCTTTTAGGCGGCCCGGGGATGCCAATATTGCCGATGAATGCACGGAATGAGGATGGGCAGGGATTTTGCTTGCCTGGAAGGGCGCCGGCGCGTGAATTGGCCCTTGAGAGTTGGGGCGGGGAACTGTCGCAGGGACGACGAAGAATGCGGAAAAGAAGACCGATCTTTGCTAAACAAAAGGCGGGCTGGAAGGCCTGAGAACAAGATAAACAATTAATACACAATATAAAACATGCATTATGGCATTAGAATTAACAGATACGAACTTTCAGGACAAGGTGATTGCATCGGATAAGCTGACGGTAGTCGATTTTTGGGCGGAATGGTGTGGTCCTTGCCGCGCTATCGGTCCGGTCATTGAGGAACTCTCGAAGGAGTATTCCGGCAAGATCAATGTGGGCAAAGTGAATGTCGATCATAACCCGCAGCTATCGATCAACTATGGCATCACGAGCATTCCGGCGATCCTGTTCATCAAGGGCGGGAAGGTCGTCGACAAGCTGGTGGGCGCGCAGCCGAAGTCGAATTTCATCAAGAAGATCGATGCGCATATTTAAATAAGATCCCCGATCATAGAGAGCGGCCCGCGCAAGCGGGCCGTCGTCGTTCTACTTATATTCCTCTGCCAGCTTGAGAGCCTGATAGGCGTTGACGATGCCTCCCGACACGCTGATATCCGAGAGACGTACTTGTTTAGGCGCTCCGCCGACCTGGATCGTCACGGTATGGCCGGGCCTGACCACGGAACGGAGGATGATGTCCTTCACCTGCAGGGCAGTCAGCTTCGGATAATATTCTCGGATGAGCGCGGCGAGGCCGGCCACTACCGGAGAAGCCATGCTGGTGCCGTCGAAGCTGGCGTATTTCGACCCCGGGATCGTCGAATTGATGGACACCCCGGGTGCGAATACATCTACCTGCGTCTTTCCGTAGTTGGAAAAGGAGGCGACCAACGTAGAATCGTCGGTATAGCCGGTAGCTCCTACTTCGATCCAGGCTGCGGCGACGCCGCTGCTATCGCCAAAAATGCGGTTCGGAAAATTATCGTTCGTGGCGAGATCATTTCCTTCGTTGCCGGCGGCATGGACGAGGAGGACGTCTTTGGAGACCGCATAGCGTACGGCCGCGTCGACAAGGCTCTTATTCCACGAATATCCCTTCCCAAAACTCATGTTGATCACCTTCGCGCCGTTATCGGCGGCATAGCGGATCCCGTTGGCCACGTCCTTATCCCGTTCGTCTCCATCGGGCACGACGCGTACGGCCATGATGCGGACATGATCGGCAACGCCTTTCACGCCGACGGCGTTATCCCGGATCGCACCGATGATCCCCGATACGTGCGTGCCGTGTTCCGCATTGGGTCCCGTCACATCGTTATTCCCGTAGCTGCGTTGCCCTCCATTTCCGTAGTCGTCGCCGACGATGGACCTCGGATCATAGGAGATATTCAACTGGTAATCCACTTTCTCGTGAAAATGTTTCAGGGCGCCTCCAAGGTCGTCCTCACGCAGGTGGATAAAATCGGGATCCTTCTCCAATTGGGCGATCACCACCTTGCAGATCTGGGACTCGCCGGGATCCTTCGGAATGTATTTTTCGAAATCGGCCAGCGTAGGCGTATCCTTGCCGATGTTGGAGGTGACGCGATCCAGGATATTCTTGAAATTCGTGATCCCACGGAGTGTTTTGGTATTATTGTCGAGCGAGGTCTGCCATTCCCTGACCATTTTCTTATACTTCTCATAGCCCGGCCGGTCGTTTGGCGTGACGGTCGAATCGGTCAGGCCCTCATAGCGAGGTTTGTCGCGACGGATCACCCGAACCAATTCCAGGTTATCGTAATCTACGTCCCCGGTGGCGCCGCCGATAAAATCCCAGCCATGGACATCGTCGACATATCCGTTATGGTCATCGTCCCTGCCGTTTCCGGGCTTTTCGTTCGGATTATTCCAGATCACCGCTTTCAGGTCTTCATGGGCCGTATCGACCCCGCCGTCGATAACGGCCACGATCACCGTCTGCGGCTTCTTGTTTTTGAGCAATTCACGATAGGCTTTTTCCGTGCTGATGCCGAATACGCTGTCCTCCCGGAGGTCCAGATTTTGCCAATTGGCCTTTTGAGCCAGGACGGATGCGGACAGGAACAATAAAATAAAAGGGAAGAAAATCTTATGCATCAGCAAAGATAAAGCAAAATGGGGGAAGCCTATTTAAACGAAAAAACCCCCAAGATTAATCAGGGGCTTTTCAAGAGAGATTGGAATTTAAAGCTTTCCATGGACAAGTGTGCGAAAGCTGGTTTTTCTGGATTTTTGGATACCGGTTATTTCATTGGTATTGGATAGGTCAAAAGTAGGACGTGGGCAATTGTTAACAAAGAGCAAACTCCCTCAATTTTGATCGTAGATTTACGATCAACACTAAACGCCGGAGGAATTGTTCGTCAAGGACTTGCGCGAAAAGGTGAAATGGGCTTTGGCCCCGGGGAGCGGGATTTCGCCCGGCGGGAACTCATCAATGGGTGGCGAGTTTGACGCCGGCGCCGGCGGCTTCGCGCTGGTGTTTATAGCGAAAAACGAGGGGGAATACGATGCCCAGCAGCAGCGCATAGGCTGAGAACGTGAACCAGATGCTTTGCCAGTTCCTTATGTTCACGCCATTGACGACGGTAGTGAAATGATCGACCACCCGTCCGCTGAAGAATCCGCCAAGGAAGGCGCCAAGCCCGTTCGTCATCAGCATGAACAAGCCCTGAGCGCTCGCCCGTATCCTCATGTCCGCTTCGCGTTCGATAAACAGTGAGCCGGAGATATTGAAAAAGTCGAAGGCCATCCCATATACGATCATGGATAGGATCAGAAAGGCGAACCCTGTGCCCGGATTGCCGATCCCGAAGAACCCGAAACGGAAGACCCAGGCGAACATGCTCATGATCATGACCTGTTTGATCCCAAACCTTCGAAGGAAGAAAGGAATGGTCAGGATGAAGAGCGTCTCGGATACCTGGGCAATGGAGGACAATACGTTCGGATGGATGACGGCAAAGGAGTTCGGGTAGGTCGATTTGAAATCGTCGAGAAAGGGCAGGCCGAAGGTGTTCGTGATCTGCAGGGCTGCGCCGAGCAACATGGCGAAGATAAAGAACGTGAGCATTTTCGCGTTCCTGAATAAAACAAAGGCATCCAGGCCGAGAGACGAAGCCAGGCTCTTTTTTTCGCCGGTTTTGGCCGGGGGGCAGGCGGGCATGGTAAAGGAGTACAGGCCCATCGCCGCGCCCGCGGCTGCGCTCACGTAAAACTGCATATGGCTCTTGTTGAGCCCGAGCAGATCGACCGTCCACATGGCGGCGATAAATCCAATGGTACCCCACACGCGGATGGGGGGAAAATCCTTTACGATATTAAACCCCCTTTTTTCAAGCACGATATAGGATACGGTATTGTTGAGTGCGATCGTCGGCATATAGGCCATGCAATTGAACAGCATGACCATGTACATCGTCGGGTAATCCGAGAGGGTGGAAGCCCAGATCAGGCAAGCCGCTCCTGCCAGATGGCAGAGTCCGAGCACCCGTTCGGCATTCACCCAACGATCTGCGATGATGCCCATCAGTGCGGGAGTGATCAGGGAGGCCAGGCCCATGGTTCCATAAATGCTGCTGACCTGGGTACCGGTAAAGTGCAGGGTGAACAGGTATCCGCCGCAGGAGATCAGCCAGCTCCCCCAGACGTAGAACTCCAGGAAGTTCATGATAATGAGACGGTACCTGATGGCCGAACCTTGCATAGCCGATGTTTTAATGAAGATAAAGAATTTTGGCCGTCAAGCGGTAACTTTGCCCCATGAGCGAGACATTACCCATGGAGGCCTTGATCCGGACTTCGGGCGAGGGCCTTTACCAAATCGGCGAGAAGATATTGGCCGGAGAACGGATCACTCCGGATGAAGGGCTTGCGCTCTTCGAGAGGGGGACCCTATCCTTGCTTGGAGCGCTGGCCAATCATGTGCGGGAGAAAAGGCATGGGCACCGCACCTACTTCAACCGGAATTTCCATATCGAGCCCACGAACGTATGCGTCTTCTCCTGCCAGTTCTGTTCCTATTCCCGGCTATATGCCCACCGGGACGAAGGTTGGGAACTAAGCATGCAGCAGATGCTGGACATCGTCAAAGGATATGACGGTAAGCCCGTGACCGAGGTGCATATCGTCGGCGGCGTGCATCCGAAGATGAACCTCGATTTCTTCATGGAGCTGATGCAAAAAATAAAAGCGCATCGTCCCGATCTGCACATTAAGGGCTTTACGGCCGTGGAGCTCGACTATATGTTCCGCAAGGCAAAGCTTACGATTGAAGAAGGCATGCACAGATTGCATGAGGCTGGGTTGGATTCTTTACCAGGCGGCGGCGCGGAGATCTTTCATCCGGACGTTCGGAATGTGATCTGCGCCGATAAGGTGGATGCCGAAGGATGGCTGGCCATTCATGAAGCAGCGCACAACGAAGGCATGCACACGAACGCCACCATGCTGTACGGTCATATCGAATCCTATGCGCACCGCATCGACCATATGGAGCGGTTGAGGTCCTTGCAGGACCGGACCGGCGGGTTCAACACCTTCATCCCGCTGAAATTCAGGAACAAGGACAATGATATGAGCCATGTGCCCGAATCTTCGGTCGTGGAGGACATGAAGATGTATGCCGTTGCCCGTCTGTACATGGATAATTTCCCTCATCTGAAGGCATACTGGCCGATGCTTGGCCGGCAGAACGCGCAGCTCACGCTCTCCTTCGGCGTGAATGATCTGGACGGAACCATCGACGATACCACGAAAATTTATTCCATGGCCGGCAGTGAGGAGCAGAGGCCGAGCCTTACCACTGCGCAGCTGGTCACCCTGATCAAACAGGCAGGGCGGGAGCCGGTGGAGCGCGATACCTTATATCATGTCGTGCAGGATTATACGAATATGGATCCGGAGCAAATACAGACCGACCCCTCATTAAATTAACTTTCATGCCCATACGTTTCTCAGGCCTTCTTCTCCTCGTCTCCCTTACGGGCATCGCGCAAAAGCCGGCCGCCCATCAGGAAGTTTTGGACGGATTCGCTTATTTCCAGAACGGGGATAACGTTCATGCCATCGCGCACTACGACAAGGCGATCCGGTTGGATCCGACGTACGCCGATGCGTACTATTACCGTGGCAGCGCGTACTGGAAGCATGGCGATCTGGATCTTGCCCTGGCTGATCTGAACAAAGCGATCCGGATGAATGGGAACGATCCCGACTATTTTGGCGAGCGAGGCAACGTGTATGCGGAGAAAAAGGACTTTGACAAGGCGGAGAAGGATTTTAAGAGATCCATCGAACTGAACGGGAGAAACCCCGTGCGGCCCTACAACTATGGAAAGATGCTGTATGTCCAGGATAAATATGCGGCAGCCGCCGATCAGTTCTCCAAGGCCATCGCGCTCAACCCGGGATATATGACCGCATATGCCGGCCGGGGCGATTGTTATTATCTGCTGGGAATGGGGGAAAAGGCGATCGAAGATCTTTCCCGGGTGATCGAATGGCAGCCCGGGGAACGGGATCTGATCAATCGCATCGATTTTAAGCAGTTGGTCTGTGAGGCCTTATATAAGAGAGGATCCCTGTTCGGGGAAATGAAGCAATATGACAAAGCAGAAAAGGACTTCTCTGCATGTATCGGGCTGGACGCCGGGGAAACCAAGGCCATTTCCAATCGAGGTTATTACCGGATGATGAATGGTCAGTATGAACCGGCAATCCGGGACTTTAATATATTGATCGGAAAGGATAGTACGGATGCGTTGGCCTATAATAACCGGGGGTTAGCGGAATATTATCTGAAACATTATGATCTGGCCGAGGCGGATTGCCTGCGATCCCAGGCCTACAAGCCCGATAATTCTTATGTCTGGCTGAACCTGGGCAGGATCTGCCTGGCGACGGGAAGAAAGAAAGAGGCGTGCGAAAAACTTGAAAAAGCGGTGCAGTTTGGGAATAAGGAGGCGGAAAGTCTGCGAAAAGAAGCCTGTGAGATCAGCACTCGCTGAGGCCAAGGGGGATCTGCACGGCCAGGCCGCCGTCGGAGGTTTCCTTATACTTGCTATTCATATCCTGTGCCGTGTCCCACATCGTGCGTATGACGGCGTCGAGGGAGACTTTGGCGAAATCCGGCGTACTTTGAAGAGCGAGCTGGGACGCCGTGATCGCTTTGATGGCTCCCATCGTATTTCTCTCTATGCACGGTATCTGGACGAGGCCGCCGATCGGGTCGCAGGTGAGGCCAAGGTGATGTTCCATCGCGATCTCTCCGGCCATCAGCGTTTGACGCTGGGTACCTCCGACACATTCGGTAAGCGCCGCGGCCGCCATAGCTGATGAGACGCCGATCTCGGCCTGGCAGCCTCCCATGGCAGCGGAAATGGTTGCTCCTTTCTTAAAGATGCTCCCTATTTCGGATGCCGTGAGCAGGAACCGGACGATGTCATCCTCCCGGTATCCGTCGCAAAAAATGAGATAGTACTGCAAAACGGCGGGGATCACCCCGGCAGCCCCATTGGTGGGAGCCGTCACCACGCGCCCGAAGGAAGCATTTTCTTCGTTGACGGCCAGGGCAAAGCAGCTCACCCAGTCCAGGATATATTTAAAATCCGTGCCTCCCGCGCGGATCGCGGAAACCCAGGAATCGAAATCATGGTAAGGTCTGCCTGCGATCAAGCGTCGGTTCAGTTCCGCCGCGCGCCGTTTCACGTTCAGTCCGCCGGGCAACATGCCGCTTGCGTGGCAACCGCGATAGATGCATTCCTTCATCACGCGCCAGATATTGAGAATTCCCTGGCGAACGTCGCTCTCCGCGCGCCAGGCCATTTCATTTTCCATGACGACCTCGCTGATGGTCATGCCGGTCTTTCTGCACCAGTGCAGAATATCGTCCGCGGTGTTGATCGGAAAGGGCAACTGCACGGTGGAGCCTGGGGTGGGTTCTTCCCCTTCCCGCTTCACGAAGCCACCTCCGATGGAATAGTATGTTTCAGCGACCTGGTCGCCATCGGTGAAGCGGGCCAGGAAGGTCAGTGCGTTCGGATGATAAGGCAGGGTCTCGGTGCTAAGGAATTCAATATCGGCGGCCGGATCGAAGACGATCTCGTGTTCCCGGCCGACAAGCAGCTTTCTTTTTTCGCGAATCGTGGCCATGGCCGGATCGATCAGTCCGGGATCGAAGGTCACGGGGTCTTCGCCAGCCAGACCCAGTTGAATGGCGATATCGGTCCCGTGCCCTTTTCCCGTTTTGGCGAGGGACCCGTAGAGAAGAATCTTAATATGACTAAGTTGCCGAAGGCGGCCAGCCTTTTTGAGGGAGGAGATGAAGGCCTGGGCGGCCCGCCATGGGCCAAGAGTATGCGAGCTGGAGGGGCCCACTCCTATCTTGAACATATCAAAAACAGAGATCGCTTCGTGTGGCAAGTACCGGTATTTTTTTGCAAAGATAGATCATTCGAAAAAAAAAGCCCCGGATAGCACCGGGGCGATAGCAGGTAGTTCATGGTTACTACACATCAAGCAGATGTATGTCGAAAATCAAACACTTTGATATGGGGGTCTGCAGTGCGGTGAACAATAATGGCTTGACTTGCAGTACTTTATACCCTTTCGTTTTGGTCATAGAGGCAAAAGAACAGAAGCGGCCGGTAAGCAACTGGAATTAGTCCTAGTTTAAATTGTTGTGTGCAAGTACGTCCCCCAGCAGATAGACAAGGGGACGTTGCCGATTGCTGCAACGAATTGCTAAAAATTTTTTTTTATACCGGGAGGGGCGGGGAAACCGAATGGTTTGACGGGGTGTGGGCGGGGTGGATGGGGGGACGCGAGTGGGCCGGCGGCGCGGGCGGTCGGATCATGCCTCCTGCTCTTCCGAGGCCCGGATCTGCAGCTCACGGTATTTCTGTTCGTATTGGTCCCACTTGTGTCGCTGGGAAAAAATAGCGATAAAGATGACAATGAGCAGGAGAGCCAGCAGGATCGTCAGTCCACCCGAGTTGATCAGCATCATGGCCTGTTTGTCCCATCCGGACGTAAAGCTGATCACTATCGGGATAACAAAGGCCAGACCGAGGGGGATTCCCAGGAGGAATTGCCAGAAAACCCGTTTGCGACGCCTCCTGTTCCGTTCCCAGTAGAGCAGGAAATCCTTTTCTTCCTGTGTCAGCATAATGGAAAAATAGTACGTAAAGTTAGTGCAAGTTTTTTATCTTTAACCTGTTCCAAAATCCATACGTCTTGAAATTACCTCTACTATTGTCCCAGTTCCTTTACCAAACGAAGAAACTGGATCTGCCGGGAATCGGCCGGTTCACCCTGGATCCCGCGGCGGTCCTGCCGCAAGAGTCCGACAGAGGCATTCAAACGCCGGCTTCGGGCATCAGCTTTACGAATTTGACCATTCACAATCCGGACGACGAGCTGATCACTTACCTACATACCCATACAGGCAAAATGAAGCCTCTGGCGGCATCGGACCTGGATTTCTTTTTAACCTCAGGCCGCCAGATGTTGAATATCGGCAAGGCATTCTACCTGGAAGGGATCGGCACGCTCATCAAGAATATGGAGGGAAAGCTGGATTTCGCGCCGGGAGAATATGTGACATCGAAGCTGGACGAGCCCGGTCCGGGGCGAAGGGAAAAGAATCCGGCCAGGGAAGCCGCTGCCGAAGAGGCAGCCGGCAAGTATGAGCCGAGGTCGAATAATTTACGTCAGCTTTTGTTGCTGGGGGGGATCATCGGCGGTCTGGTCATCATCGGTTGGGGCGGTTATACCCTTTATAAGCGCAATACGGTTCCCGAGCCGCTTACCGACAATGCACAAGTTGACCGGCCGGCCGCCGTCCCATCGAGGACCGACTCCGTTTCCGCTCGTCATGACTCGATGCAGTCACCGGGTGCGGGCGCTACGCCTGGTTCTAGCACGCAGCCTGGTTCGGGTACGGCGCCTGGTTCAAGCACGCCCCCCGCTTCGACGCACCCGCCTGCGGTGACGGCGCCACCTCAAGGAGCCCTTGTGAATGCTTCATCCAATGTGATCGATCCGAACGGAACCCTGTATAAGTTCGTCATTCTCGAAACAACGAAGAAGGGAAGGGCCCTTCGACGGTATAATCAATTATTGGGCTTTCAACTGAATATCAAAATGGACCAACGGGATTCCGGCTATTTCAAGTTATACTTTCCCATAACCGTTGCCGCCAGGGATACCACTCATGTCAAAGATTCCCTGGCCGATGTATATGCCTCCCATGTCACCATCGAACGCTGACGAGCCATGCGACCGAATGCTGCGTACTGGATAAAGAAATTGCAGTTGCCGGCTGCACGGTCTCGCCGGGATTCGACTTCGCCGAATTCGAACTCGCCGGAAGGGCTGCCCTATCGGAACAATATCCGATCCATGCGCAGCTGATCGCGCGATTTAGCGTGAAGGATTAGGCTGGTAGCGTATCCCTTCCTTCATCACCCATTGCACCTTTCGCAATTGTGAAATATTTTCGGCCGGATCTCCCTCAACGAGCAGCAGATCAGCCAGGAGTCCCGCTTTGACCCTCCCCACCCTGTCATTTACTTTAAAGACGTCTGCGTTCACCGACGTGGCCGAACGAAGGACGTTCAGCGTTTTCATGCCATAGTCCACCATGGCTTCCATCTCGCGGACGTTGTCCCCGTGAGGATATACGCCGACGTCGCCTCCCATGCAGATCGTGACGCCGGCCGCAAGAGCAGCCTGAAAGCTCTTTCTTTTCTGCACGATGGCCGGAGGATCCGGGTCAGTTCCCTTACGCCAGCCGCGATAGGAAGCGATCGCCTCGCTTGCCGACAAGGTCGGGCAATAGGCCACCCCTTTTTCCTTCATCATGGCGAAGATCTCGGGCGTTCCCTGGTCTCCGTGTTCGATGGTCGTCACCCCGGCCAGGACGGCGCGGCGCATCCCCTCTGCCGTTCCACTATGGACAGCCACGCCACGGCCGCTGCTGGCAGCCACTTCTACGGCCGTCTTGAGCTCCGCCAAGGTGAAGGTGGGTTCAGCTTCCTCATGGGGTCCCCAGCGGTAGTCCGCGTATATCTTGATCATATCAGCCCCTTTCCCGATCTGTGTACGGATCTCCCTGGTCAGGCCGTCCGCACCATCAGCCTCCGCGGCTCCCTTGGGTAGTTCATACCCGTCACTAAGCTCTTTGGGTCCATAGCTGCCTGTGGCCACGATGGCCCTGGTCACGCAGATCATGTGCGGGCCGGGAATGATCCCTTTTTCGATGGCCCGTTTGAGCCCGACGTCGTCGTACCAGGCTCCCTCCGTACCCAGGTCGCGGACGGTGGTGAAGCCGGCCAGGAGCGTCTTACGCGCATGCACGGTCGCCCTTGCGACACGTTCTGCCCTTGACTCTTTGAGTACCTGATCATTCCAGGAGGTTTCGTTGTAGGGATGGAGGAACAGATGACTATGGCCTTCGATCAGACCCGGCAACAAGGTGGCCCCCTTTGCATCGATGATGGTCGCATTGGCCGGTACCTTGATCGATCCGGCCGGACCGGCCGCCTCGATGAGACGCCCGTGCACCAGCACGGTCCACCCTTCATGCATCTGCTCGCCGTCGAACACCCGATCGGGGCGGATCAGGAACAGATCTTCCGTAGCGGCTCCGGGAGCGGACCCCGGCTGTTGGGCGAAAGAACCCATCGGGACGGCCATACAGGCCGCCAGGCATAAAGCAGAATATCTCATGTCGCAGGATTGAACCCGAATTTACTATTTATAGATATACCCGGGCAAGGTTCAGCCTTTTTGCCGTCTAAAATACCAATATAGGGGAGCCCCCACGGCAGTCAGGGCCAATCCAAAGACGGAATTGATCACCGGGGCTTTACCGCTTGTATAATTGGAAATATCACTGAACAGGGTGACCCCGACGTAGAACAGGGTAAACAGGATGAAGATCAGCGGGATCACAGGATAGCCGGTCACTTTATATGGGCGTTCGGCGTCGGGCATCCGTCTCCTCAGTACGAAAATGCCTGCGGCCGTCAGGCCATAAAACACCCACGACATGAAGATGTACATATCGGCCAGGATATCGAAAGATCCGCTGAGCACAAACAGGCTGCTCCATACGCCCATTACGATGATCGCATTGCCGGGCGTGCGAAAGCGGGGCTGCACCTTACCGGCCCAGGTAAAGAAATTCTTCGTCTCGCCCATGGCGAAGACGATGCGGGCGTTGGCCAGGAGATTGATATTCGTCGCGCCGAACGCCGAGATGACGATCAGGCCGGCGATCACCGCGGCTCCCGCCGTGCCGAGGACCTTTTCCATCGCGTCGGCAGCGACAAGGGGCGACGTAGCCATCTTTTCCACCGGCAGCACGTAAAGATAGGCGAGGTTGATCAGGGTATATATGAGTATGCAGGCCGTCATGCCAATCAAGAGGCTTTTTGAAATGTTCTTTTTCGGGTCCTTGATCTCGCCGGCCACCATATTGACGTTGGACCAGCCGTCATAGGAGGCGAAGGCGCCGGTGACGGCCGCCATGAAGGCCGCAAAGAGGGCCCAGCCTTTCAGGTGGAATGAAGGTGAATCCGTAATGAAATTCCTTGTGTTCCCCTTTCCGGAGAAGAGAATGCCTCCGATCAGCGCCGCCAGGGCAAGTACTTTTAAGATGGTCGCAACAAACTGGATCCGGTTCCCTGATCGGGTGCTGAGGTAATTCACGAGGGTGATGCCTGCAATTATTGCGATGGCCAGGATCTTGACCCCAAAATTCTGCAAGGGGAAGATATCGGCCACAAAGGGGATGTGCAATTTGAGAGACTGCTCCGTACCGGGCGGGAAGCGGGGCAAATGAATGAAATATCCTGCGTATTCCGCACAAACAAAGGCGATCGAGGCCACTGCGGCGGTATTGATGACGGCCACCGTGGACCAGCCATAGAGGAAGGCCGTGAATTCCCCGTACATAGCGCGCGTGTATACGTATTGACCGCCTGTTTCGGGCATCATCGCGCCGAGCTCGGCGTAGATCATGGCGCCAAAAATGGAGATGAGACCTGCAACCAACCAGACCGCCGTCAGGAGGAGGGGCGAGCCGAGTTGCTGTGCCATCGTAGCCGGCTTCATAAAAATCCCTGAGCCGATCACGCTGCCGATCACGATGGTGATCGCCGAGGCCAGTCCGATGTTCTTTTTGAGTTGGGTCATATTATTTACTCCATCAGTCCGGCGATGATGCGGTGAAAATGATGCGTGCCCTGCTCCCTGGTCACGGAATACCTCCCATGCCGGTAGAACCGGGATCGAATCCCTTTTTGAACGGCTTCGACGACCTCCTCGTCTTCTCCTTCTACCCGATCGAGGCCAGCGCCTGCACCCTTGTCATACCGTGACTCGTCCGCGACATAGGTGCGGAAGGCGACCCTGGTCTCGCGCAGGCTCACCGGCATGACGATATTCACCGAAAGTCCCCAGGGGTAGAAGTTGAACATCAGATTCGGGAAGATAAAGAAATAGTAAGCGGCCACTTTCTTACCATAATCCGGCGAACCGGGGGGCAGATCGAAACAATCTTCGTCCTCCCTGGCGATCCCCAGCTGGAGGTTCGAGTAGCGGAAGAGTTCGGTCGTATAGCTGCCGAAATCAATGACCTCATTGAGTCCGGCATGAACGAAGGGGATATGAAAGCCTTCGAGGTAGTTTTCGCAATAGAGCGCCCAGTGAGCCTTCACGGAAAAATCCCGGGACCGGTCCGGGCGAAACTGATAGTCGGAAAAAGGGAGCCAGCGGAGGCGATCGATCATGTCGCCGAGGAAGTGGCCGGGGTCGGAAGAGAGGCCGGGCGAGGTAAACAGCCATTTGCCCCATTGGAATAAGGGCAGGCGGGCGAGGTCATCGGCCGGGGAGGGAAAGTCCAGCACCTCCTTGAATTCGGGCATGGACCGGAACTTTCCGTCGGGATGAAATTGCCTGCCATGATAACGACAGCGGATATGAGGCGAGGAACAGGGTTCGTGCACCAGAATATTTCCCCGATGGGTGCAGACATTCGAAAGCAGGTGGAGGGCATTCCCCTGGTCCCTGACCAGGAGCAGCGGCTCATCGAGATAATCGGCGAGGAGGGTGAAGGGAACCATGTCCCCTGGTTGGCGCACCTGGTCGGTGTCGCCGACGAATTGCCAGGAGGGGGCGAATAATTTTTTCTTTGCCTCCCCGAACAGTTGAGGATCGGTATAGAATGCCGTGTCGGGCGTTCTGGCTTTGGCAATATCCGGGTCGATGTCGAATCTCGGCATGAGGGGAAGGCGGAAAATTCCGCCGGGCTGTAAGATAAGAAAGACCCGGGACCCGCTGTTATTTTTAAAGACCCTAAATTTGCCAAATGTCAGAAGACCTGCATATCGCCACCGGCAGCAAGCGTGAGCGCTATGACTCGCTGTTGCCACAGATCCGGGCATTGATGGAAGGGGAAACCGATCCGGTAGCCAATTTGGCCAATCTGGTCGCCGCCCTCAAGGAACAATTCGGATGGCTATGGGTCGGGTTTTACCTTGTAAAGGACGATCAGCTGGTGGTCGGACCTTTCCAGGGCCCCGTGGCCTGCACCCGCATACGAAAGGGGAAGGGAGTCTGCGGAACAAGCTGGGCCAGGGAAGAGACCCTGATCGTGCCCGACGTGGAAGCTTTTCCGGGACATATCGCGTGCAGCAGCTTATCGCGGTCTGAAATAGTGGTGCCCGTTTTCAATAATGGAAAGGTATGCGGCGTTCTTGACTGCGACAGCGTGGAGCTGAATGCCTTCGATGAAGAGGATCGGCGCCGGCTCGAAGAACTGGTACGGGATATTCCCGGATTGAATAGGTAATCATAAAAAACAACATGACGAAAAAACGCTTGCTCTCCGTCCTGACCGCTCTAGTATTCGCTCTCATCGCAGAAGGCCAGGTGCCTGCCGCTTCGGTTATCCTGGGCCGCAAGGAAGTCCCCATACTTTGCTATCACCAGGTCCGGGATTGGAAGCCGACCGATTCGAAGGTCTCGAAGGACTATATCATGCCGCCAGCGAATCTGAGGGCGGAATTGCAGATGCTGGCCGACAGCGGTTATCACAGCATCCTGCCCGATCAACTTTATGCCTACCTGACCAAGGGCACCGCGCTGCCTTCCAAGCCGATCATGCTGACCTTCGACGATACGGATGAGGACCAATACACGGTCGCGTTCCCGGAATTGAAAAAGCATGGATTCAAAGGGGTGTTCTTTATTATGACCATTTCGTTAGGAAAGCTGCCCCATTACATGACCAGGGAGCAGGTGAAGGAGCTCTACCAGGCGGGCAATGTGATCGGCAGCCATACCTGGGATCACCATAATGTAAAGAAATACCAGGGGAATGATTGGGTGATACAGATCGACAAGCCCACCAAACAACTGGAAGCCATTACGGGCGCTCCGATCCGTTACTTCGCCTATCCTTTCGGTTTGTGGAACCGGCAGGCGATACCCGAACTGAAAAAGAGAGGCTTTGTGGCAGCGTTTCAACTGGCTGACAAAATGGACCCGCAAGATCCGCTATACACTATACGACGTATCATCGTGGCCGGGGGATGGAGCCTCAAGACCTTCCATGCCGCGATCGTGCGGGATTTTCATTGAGGCGCTGCTCGTGTTAGATTTGCATAAACTTATCGGTATGAAAAAATTATGGATCTTCTATACCTGCCTTTTGCTGCCTATGGTTGGCCCCATGATCATAATTTTCGATCGGGATGTTCGTGAGCATTTACCGGCCAATTCTGTCTTGTGGTTCCTGTTGACCTACATCTTCGTATATCGTCAAATCATTTGCGGAATACGTTTGGTCCAAGGGCAAAAGATATCAACCTCTCAATTCTTCTACAATTTCATTCCTGGTTGGAATTCGAAATATTCGGGATACTTGTTTTTTGGCAAGTAATCCGGGGGTTATTTTTTCAGCCGGATCTTTTTGACGACCCACTCGCCGATCTGGCGGCCTTCGAGCAGACCGGTCTCGATCGCGGGGCGATAGTGAATGCCGCCATACAGTCGCGAGACGGCGGCCTCGGCGGAGGCCTCGGTGAAGGAGTTGAAATGGCGAACGGGCAGACCGAATTCCTGTTCCGAGCTGTCGTCGAAGGCATAATGGTCGCCGAGCCATGAGGTGAGCACCTGGGCTGCGGCCGATGAGATCACGCTATGTCCGCTGGTATATTCCGGGAAGGGAGGCGTTTGCAGAACGGGACGCCAGGTTTCGTCTATGTAGGCGTCGATATAGGTTTCGGGACGAATGACATTCGTCCTGTATTTCTCATCCCAGCAGCTGATGAAGGCATCGAACAGAGCGATCGAGGTCAAGGTGTAGAGCGCGGCCGATTCGATCATGTCCATATGCTGTTGTCTCGCCACGATGCCAACGATGGAGATCCAGTGGCCACCCGGGGAGATCTTTTTCAGGGCGAAATGCAGATGACCTTCCATGCTCACGGCGAAGGGATTGCAGTCCCAGAAATTGGCCAGGTCCTTTTGGTCCGCGGTCAAATGATTGCCGGTTTGATAGACGTCGTAGGCCAGTATGTAGAAAGCGCTGCCTGAGTCCTTGCTGAAGGCCGGCGGAGGAGGAGGCCGGAATTGGCTACAGGTATCGAGTGCAATCAGCCTGATCTTATTCCAATACGGTTCAATGGCCGCCATATAAGCCGGCGGCGTAGGGACCCATTTGCCTTCCCGATTAACCAGGCGATAGCGTGGGAGCTTGCGCGTCTCGCGATACTGGTCCATCTCCGCCCATCTTATGACCGAGTCGGCAACCTGGCGCCCATAGGCCAGGGAGGAGGAGTAGAGAGCCGGGGAAATGTGCGCGGACGGCACGTGAAAATTTTTTAGGATCGCCCTGGTGGAATCCTCCACGGCCTGTTCCGAAAAAAGGAGGCGCTTGCTAACCAGCATAAATGCGTATACGGCGGAAAGGGAGGGCCGGGTTAATTTTGCAGGCGCCGGAATATGCGGAAAGGACCTGATCTGGCCGTAGAGGGATGCATATTGTCCGGGATGGGCTTTTGCGAGCGCTTCGTAGGCCGCGATATTCGTATACAAATAAATGCGACTTGCTACGGGCGGGGAAAAGATATCGTGTACCATGATATCGGTGATCGCCGATTCGGCACGGTGAAGGGGCGCGGCGTCACCCGGTTGGGTAAAGCCGGGCCTGCCTGTGATGAGCAAGACCAAAAGGAAGCCGGCTGCATATGACCAACGGGCTATCATGGCTTATTTACTTTAAGTACCTGCATGGCATCGTCATTTTTTGCGACGACCAGCATGCGATCGCCCGCCCTGTTCTTGATTTCCAATATGCCTCGCACGTCACCACCGATATAGGCCCCGCTGAGGGCCGGATCGACGGGCACGAACCTACCTGTAGACGAAAAGCCCGGGAAGAGGGTGCCGTCATCGACGCGACCGCCCGGGCCTTTTCGCGGCGCAACGCCCTTGAGCAGGAGACCCAGGCTGGCATCGCAACGCCCCAACTGAGTACGGTAAGGAAAAAAATTCCCTGCGATGATCATATCTTTTACGCTGTCCCCGTCAAAGTCGTCGACGGCCACGCCGTATATTTTCGAAAATTGTGCTTGCAGGGGCAGGGGATTGAAGGCAAATTGTCCATGACCGTTGTTGTGCAATATGCCCGAAGCAAGCTCGTCACAATGGTACACTTTTGCCTTTTCTAACTTTTCCTTAGGGAAAATGTCTTCCATGGTGGCGTCGGCGTAGTCGCTGTATTTGATGAATTTCTTTTTCAGGCCATTGATCTGATCAAGCAGTTCGTCGCGCGAAGCCATAGGATAGCTTTTGCCCTGGATGTAGTAGCAAAAAATGGGATCGATCGTACCATTGTCATCGAAGTCCGCGGCGTATAAGGTCATAGGTTGTTTGGGGCTGGCCTTGAACTGCTCGTTATAGCCGCAGTTACCAAGGATGAAATCGATGTTTCCGTCGCCTTCGATATCGGCGGCCGTGATTGAGGACCACATGCCGCTCAGGTGAGTCAGGCCCGCCGATGACGAGACGTCTTTGAGATGACCGTTATTGTTTTGAAAAAGCAGGACGGGCATCCAGTCGCCGGCGATGAGCAGGTCGGGGTATTGGTCATGATCGATATCCGCCCAGGCCGCCGCCGTAACCATGCCCGGCATACGCAGGGCGGGACAAACCTGGTCGGTGACGTCGGTAAAGTGGACGACGCCGTCTTTCGAGTCATTGTGCAGCAGGTAGCTTTTCGATGGGGTCGGGAAGGCTCCCGACACTCCGCGCCCGCCTACAAAGAGATCCATGCGTCCGTCGTGATCGAAGTCCCCCGCGGCGATGGCGAGCTTGCTGCTGCCCATTGGCGGAAGCGTGCCCGGGGGCGCCTTGGTGAAATTTCCTTTTCCGTCGTTCAGAAAGAGTTGATCCTGGTAAAATTCGGAACCGTCGCTATACTCGTTACCGCCGGACACGATATAGAGATCGAGGTCGCCATCGTTGTCCGCGTCGAAGAAAATGGCATTCACCTGCTCATGATCGGCGTCTGCGCTCCAAGGTTGGTGCAGGGAAGGAACGAAGCGGCCGTCCACCGTTTGAAGGAAGAGCTGGCCCGGCTGGCCGATCGCCCCGCCGACGAAAACGTCTTCGACCCCGTCGCCATTTACGTCGCCTTTCGCCAGGGCCGGCCCTTGCCGGGATAGCTGATAAGGCAGGAGGGGTTCGTCCTTGAAGTCGATGAAGTCATTTTCTTTATGCCGGAAGGACAGGCCGGAGGATTCGGTGATGTCCGAGAAGGGGCGATTGGGGGCCAGGACCGGCGTGGATGCGGGCGCCGCGGACGTGGGGGGCGCGGGGGGCGCAGGCGACGTGGGGGGCGCGGGCGCGGCATCCTTTTCGTCGAGGTCCAGCGTTTGGTCAGCAGGCGGATGGTTAAGCAAGGAGGCCTTACCATCGGGCCAGGCGATGCGAAGCTGCTGAATCGATTGCTCTTTGGGAAATCCAAAGAAAAGTTCGGGGGCCATCGTCGATTGGTAGCCACGAACGGGGTACATCTCGAGGTACTGTTTAGTACCATCGGAGGTGGTCAGGATCGCTTTGGCGCCATAGGCTTTTGTGTTGAGGCCAGTGCCGGCGAGATGAAGCCTGATATAATGGTTCTTCTTTATTTCGCTTTCGTTATTGCGATAGATGAAGGGCGGCTCATTGTTATTACAGACCACCAGGTCGAGATCGCCGTCATTGTCGAGGTCGGCATAGGCTGCGGCGTTTGAAACCGAAGGCCGGTTCAATCCCCAGTCGGCGGTCTCGTTCGAGAAGCAGAGGTTATGCTCGTTACGGAAACCGTAATTACTCAATTTATTTGAAGGCATCTTGCTCACCAGGTCATAGGTCTGAAAATTCTGGTGTCCCTGTTTGAGAGCGGCCATCCGTGCATCGGCCACCGTATATTTCAGGAAATCCATGTTCGTAAAATCGCGGAGGTAGCCATTACTGATAAAAAGATCCTTCCAGCCGTCATTATCGAAGTCGGCGAAGAGGCCGGCCCAGCTCCAGTCGGTATTCGACACCCCTGCCAACTGGCCGATCTCGCTAAACCGGAGATTGCCTTTTTCATCCACGCCCTCATTCAGTTGCAGCATATTGCGCATTTGCTGGTGGTAGTAGCCGCTGTCCAGGAGGAGGTGGTACTCGTCGTATTCGTCGGGACCCTTCAGTAACTTTTGCCGGTGGTTGTCCTCCGGCAGCATGTCCAGGGTGAGCACGTCGGGCCGCCCATCGTTATTGTAATCGGCAATATCTGATCCCATAGAATATTTGGAGATATGCGCGAAGGACCTTTCCAGGGACTCGGTGAAGGTGCCATCACGGTTATTGATGTAGAAGCAATCCTTTTCCGTATAGTCGCTGGTCGTATAGATATCGGGCCAGCCATCGCCGTTGACGTCAGCGACCGTTACGCTAAGGCCGAAATTGAGGGCATTGTTCACGATGCCGGCTTGTAAGGTCACATCCGTAAAATGCATTTTTCCATTGGCGTCGCGGTCATTCCGGAAGAGGCGGTTGCCGAAATTGAAATTGGGCGTGGAGCGGGTCTTGCGCGTATTGAGAAAGGGATTGTAGGTATGATTCGAATGATCAAGCAGAAACATATCCAGGTCGCCGTCATGATCAAAATCGAAGAAGACGGCCTGTGTAGATTGGGTGCCGGGCGCATCGAGTCCATACTCTCTGGCCATCTCCTTGAAAACCGGGATGCCGTCCTTGCCGATCCCCTGGCAGATGAACAGTTCATTGCTGAGCTTTGCCGGGTCGTCGTATTTTCCGGAATGGCAGACATACATATCCATCAGGCCGTCGCCATTAACGTCGGCGAGGCTGACCCCCGTACTCCAGGTGCCGTTGCCCCCTACCCCAGCCTGCTTCGTGACGTCTTCGAAATGAAAATTGCCTCTGTTGAGGTAGAGCTTGTTCTGGCCCGTATTGCTGGAAAAAAAGAGATCATTCAGGCCGTCGTGGTTGAAATCGGCTATTCCGACTCCTGCGCCATTATAGAGATATTCATAGCGGAGGACGTTGAGAGAATCGTCCTCGCGGATCTTATTCTGGAAAGAGATGCCGGTCTGCTTTTCGGTCATCAGGGTGAATAAGGCGGATGGGGCCTGCTGCGCGTGGATCTGCGACGGCAGGAGGAGTGCCAGGATGCAGGGCCGGAGGCATGCTACGAGGCGGCCCTTTGGGCAGGGCCGCAGGCAATGAGCCAGGAACGGGCGGTATGGGGAGAGGGGTCGCTTCATTCCAGGTCAATATTTTCGTCGCCTTGCTTATATGGGAGGAAGCCCATCATGAGAGTCATCATTTCATCTTTCGTCCGCATATCCCCCATCGAAAAGACATTCTTCGGCGGACTGTTCGGATTGGAAGGATTGTCCTTCGTATTGTCGTAGGTGCATTCCAGGTGGATCACGGAACCTTTGGGCACGCGGATCGGATGCTTGAACCGGTAGATCTCCTGCCAGCGGAAATCCCATTCGGGGATGTGAACGAGGCGGATCGTATCGCCGGATGGCGTCGTGATGAAGGCCTTGTATTCTTTCCCTAGCAAGTGCATGTGCGGCCACACATAGAGCAGGGACTGGTCGGCGCTTGGATTGGTGACCTCCAGGCGAAAGGTCTGCACCGTATTGGCCTTGATATAGAATATCGGTTCGATCTGCTGTTCGCCGATGCCACCGGAACCAAAACTGATGATCTTCATCGGGCGCGTGACGGGCGTCCGCTTAAAGAAGAGGTTGACCCCGCAGATGCTGCCCTCATCGGTCGCGGAAGGCGCGAAGTGTACCGTCATGAGGATGACGCCGCGCCTGGGCATGACCCATCCGAATTCTTTTGGAAAATATTCGTAGCTGGTACCCGGGATCCATCCGCCATAGTAAGCCATGATCTTGCGATAGGGCATGTATTGGTCTACCTTGCTGCGATCGTCGTCGGTCAGATTGACGAATGATGCCGTGTTTTTGATATCTATGTGAGGATCCGGGACGGCCTGGACGGCATAGTTGGCGTGGTGGATCAACCGCTTGTTACTGCAAATGAATTCGATGGCCTCCACACTTGCGGAATCCTTGAGTTCGAAGGGGATCTTGAAGACAACGAAGCGTTCGGTATTGTCGCCGGCCAGCCTGAATGAATCGGTGGCGGTAAGGACGAGGTCGGGCTTGCGGTGATAGATGGTGCCGGGGATGGGGACGATTGGCACGACGGGAACATGAGACGCGGCGGACGCGCCGGGAGGAGCCTGGGATACGCCGGGAGGCAGTATGGGGACCGGTTTGCCCTGTGGGGCGCCGTTATCGATCCATTGGGTGATCAGCGCGATCTCGGCTTCGCTCAACGAACGCTCATTGGCAAAGTGGCTGTATTGCCGGTCGGCATGCCAGGGAGGCATATAATGTCGTTGAATGACGTCTTTGATGAAGGAGGCGCGTTTGGCTACGTCCTGCCAGGACAACAGGGAAAAGGGTGCGGCTTCTCCGGGCTGGTGGCAGGCGGCGCACTTGGAGAGGATGATGGGGGCGATATCTTTTTCATAGGTGGGGGATTGGGTAGACGCGGGGGTTTGGGCGGATTTGTGGATTTGGGCGGGCGGCTCCTGTGTGGGGGCCGTTAGGGCGCGTAAAAGAAATATCGATAAGATAAAAGCGATCCTCATATCCAGTAACAACGTTTAGATATCATTGATGAGGCATCCCACGGGCCTGATCCTTTTTTCGGCAACGGGTTCCTTTTTCAGTGCGTGGTCGATGGCGTCGCGCAGGTAATACTCGGTTGGCCGGGCGCTGCGTTTGCCCAACTCTTTGACCCAATTGTCAATCGCGCCGGCATAGAGAAGGTCCTGGCGATCGTCGAGCAGGATGGCTTCGGGAGTGATCCCCGCCTGCAGATAACGGGAAAGCCGGAATGACCCGTCGATCAGCAAGGGGAAGGCGATCTTATATTTTTGGGCGAAGGCATTGATGACGGTCGTCGAATAGGACTTTCCCGGAATGATGCCATAGACACATAGTCTGTCGCCGTATTCTTTGTGCAGCGCATTCAGGGTGACGGTATAGTTCTGGCAGAGCGGGCATTCGGGCGATAAGAATACAAAAAGGCAAAGTGTGGAGGCCCTGGGAGTGGCGGGCAGGTGGAATGCATTGCCGTTGCCTGCAACGGTCAGAGGAAAGGAAGCCAGGGTAGCGGCGCTGAACACGGAATCGTTACCGGGTTGCAGCCGGGATGGGCCGTACAACCGGGGTTGGGAAAGGGGGAGGGGCTGCGGGTGCGACTGGGAAAGGGGGTGCGACTGTGCGTGGGCGAGCCGGCAACTCATGATCAACAGGAAAATGCTATAATAGGTAACCCTCCCCATATGCGTCTCAAGTTAGTAAAATAATAAACTCCGGGCCGAAAGTGGCCCGGAGTTTTATGCAGTAAGGAATTATGGCATGTCCCACCAGATACGACCGAACGGATCGCTGGGGCCCGAACCGAAGTTCGGATCGGCAGCCATCGCAGCATAAGCCGCTTTTTGGTTGGCATAGTTTGCATCGGATTCCGGGAACGGGTTAAGCGAAGCTCGACGGGCCAGGGGCAGCACCGTACCATTGTTGGTCAACGGCGACCAGGGGAATGTCGAGGTCGTCGTCGGGTAACCGGTCATCTTCCACCAGGCCCAGGCCTCACTGGGCTCTCTGAACAGATCAAGATGCGCCTGAGAGCCGATCTGGTCCAATGCCTTCGTGTTATCAAACGCAATGCCCGGCATGGCCAGATAGGTCGCAATGGCTCCTGCCGTAACGGGTGTATAGTTGGTGACCTTCGCGGCCGCCGCGCGGGCGTCGTAGAACTGGATAGAAGCGGTGACGCCGTTGGTATACCACTGACCGACGTTGTCCGTCGTGATGCCCCGGGCGGCGAACTCGGCCCGGATGAAGCAATATTCCGCATAGGTGATCACCGGGAAGAAGGCTATGCCGTTCCCCGCGCCGGGTCCATCGTTATAATTCGGCGTGAAGATACGATACTGAAGGGTGGCGAAGGGCGTGTCGGACTGTGCATAGAGCGCCTTATAAACAGGTAATGCAGAAGTGTCGGGGTCGGTCGGGCTGCCGATCCACTGTCCCTTGCCGTTAGGCAGGTAAAAGATACTCAACCTCGGATCCTGCTTAGCCACCATGAAATCGACCATCGGCCTGGCCGCGAGAAAACCGGTGGGACTGAAGTTGCCGCTACCGTCCGCGAAAGCCGGGCCGGCATAGAGCACCCAGGAATCCGCGATGGATGACATCTGGTGGGCGTCTGCCAGCACTTCGGTGGCGATCGCGTGAACCTTGGTCGGGTCACGCTTCATCAGGCGGAAAGCCATCTGTAACCGGAGTGCGTTACCGGCTTTGATCCATTCCGTCACCTCGCCTGCGGCGTTGTCGCCGTAGAAGGGATCATAATTTGCGCCGTAGAGGATCTGATTGGGCTGGGAGGACTCGAGGGTGGCGACAGCCGTCTTCACCTGGAGATCCAGCGTATCCAGCAGGGTCGCCTGTGGATCGTAAGTCGGTGTCAGGGTGCCGCCGTACCTGGCTTTGAAGCCCTGCGTGTATACGATGCTGCCGTTGATGTCGCTGACATAGAAGGCTGAATAGGCCATATAGATCGATGCGATGGCCTTTTCGTACACCCGGGAGGCCTGGTCGGCCGGGCTCATCTTGGCGATCAGCTGCGGGATGTCGGCCAGGGGTACCCCGATATTGTTGTAGAAGTTACCATAACGATAGTTAAAATTGCCGGTCTCGAGGTTGAAATTCGGCGCATTCCCCGCTCCGTTCGTAGAGTATTGCATCCAGGGCATCATAGAACGGTACACGTCATAATAATACTCGAAATCATTGGCATAATGGTTAGCCGCCTGCAGGAACTGGTTACCCGGATCGACCTTGGTCAGGGTCGCAGGGTTTGTATTGACCTTTGCAAAATCTGACTTTTTGCAGGAGATCCATACCATGGCCGGCAGGATCGTCAATAAAAGGAATTTATTTCTTTTCATAATAGTAATAATGTAGTTAACAAATTAACGGGTTAGAAACTAGCCTTTAACGTAGCGCCCATGCTCCGGACGAAGGGCAAGCCGCCGCCTTCGGCAAAAGCCGACGCGTCATTGGCATAGAGCCCTTCCGGATTGATCCCATCCTTCGCATCCTTGTACAGATAGAGCAGGTTCCTTCCGGTGAGGGCAATCGACAGGCCGTTAAAATGTATCTTTTTGTAAATGGAGGCCGGCAGATTGTAGCTGATCGTTACCTGACGAAGCGCAACCCAGGTATTGTCAAAGATCGACTGCTCGCGAATGCCGCTCGACCATTGGGTCAGGTTCTCATAGTAGGCATAAGCAGGGATCGGTTTCTCGTACCCTTGGGCAACCGCGTCCGCATAGGTCATGCCGCCGAGGTCCTTGCCGCCCACGATGATCCCGTCGTTGATCACTCCCTTTGGAATGATCCCGTCGTCATGCGTGCCGCTGCCATCGGTATAGGTCACGCCACCGAGCGCCTTGTTACGACCGGGGAGCGAGTTCTTCAGGTTTCCCGTTTCGGATCCGTATTGATCCGTCGCGGAGGCCATCAGGCCGCCGACCTTCGAGTCGATCTGGATGCCCAGCGAGAAATTCTTGTAGGTCAAGTTCTGCTGCGTGCCCCAGAGCAGGGTCGGCATGATCGTTCCGAGGATGCGCTGCGATCCGTCATAGTCCTGCGACCGCATATAGGTCAGGTAGTTGCCGGTTGTTCCATTGGGAGCGGAACCAAGCACCTTCTGGCCGACCGCGGCGGCGTGCGCTTTGTTATTATAGTATGCATACGCATAGCCCGATTGCACGATGCCATAGTCCTTGCCGGCAATGGCGTAGGCTGCTGCGTCGGCGCCAAAGGCCAGATCGAGCTGGTAGTTTGTCGTTCCCGCCACGAGCGAAATGATCTTGTTACTATTGTGCGCGATATTGATCGTCATGTCCCAGCTGAAATCACGGCCTTTGACCGGATTGGCGGTAATCAGGGCCTCGATACCCGAATTCTGGATATTCCCGGCATTGATCGTGCGCGAAGATATGCCTGTCTCCTGATCGGCCGCCAGGGGCAGGATCTGGTTGAAGGAGTTCTTCTTATAGTAGGCGATGTCAAAGCCGAGGCGGTTATTAAAGAATCGGATATCCGTTCCGAATTCGATCTCGCGGGCCAGTTCGGCATGCAGGTGTTGATTGCCGAGGCTGGTATTGTAGTTGCCATTCCCGTCACTGAAAGAATAGAGGGTATTGTTCCCGCCGCCTTTATTGTTGAATGTACCGATGGATCCATAGTTGCCCGTGCTGTTCACCTTATAAGGATCTGCAGGGAACCCTGTCCAGCCAATCGCGGCGCGCAATTTACCAAAGGAGAGGATGGAGTTGCGGGCCTTGAAGCTGGGCAATTCGGTGAATACCCAGGCAAGACTTACGGCGGGATAGGTATAACTCCAGTCGCCATGGCCGTCGGCATAAACGAGCGAGGAGCTCCATTCATTACGCAGGCTGTAGTTCAGCGTAAGCATGTCGCGCCAGGTCAGGTCTCCATAAAGATAGGCCGCTGCTGAACGATAGGAAGGGGTGAAGGTCACGGAGGTCGTCGGCGAATTCACCGAGTTGGAAATAAAATAGAGACCGGGAGTAGCCAGACCGCCATTGGTCTGGGAGTTGGACGTGGGGCCGCCCCAGTTATTGTCAATTTCCCCACCGAGCGTGGAGGTCAGCACGAAGTCCTTGCCGAAAGCATGGTTACCGGTGAGCAAACCCTGCACACGGGTATTCTTATACGAACTCTGGATCAACTGATAGGAAGCCGATGAGCCGGTGAAGCCGGCACTCCGTCCATTGTTCTTGTATTCGGTGATGTCATTGTAGTTCGTGACATTGGTGCGTACGAGCGCGGTCAGCCAGGGAGCCAACTTAGCCGTCACGTCCAGATTGGCCAACAGCAGGTTCTCCGTGCGGCTGGCGTTTTCCTCGAAGAAAGGCCAGAACAGGCCGGCGAGAAAATAAGGGTCCTTGCTGAAACCGTTCAGGCGTCCGCCGACGACCGGATCCACATAGTGGTTCCTGAAATAGGCCACAGGACCGTTGCGGGGAGCAAGATAGAGAATGCCGCCAAGCCCGTTTTGTGTTCCGCCTCCGCCCTGGTTGATCGGGTTCAGCACATAGGTGCTTGTATAACTTACACTGGCATCCATGCTGATCACGTTGGTCAACCGCTGGTTCCCGTGAAAGGCAAAACTATTCTTCCCCAGGTGATTGTTAGGCATGATGCTCGAGTTATTCAAATTGGTATAGCTTATCCGGAACCCGCCATTGTCATTGCCACCCTGCGCCACTACGTTGGTATTGATGAACTGGCCGGTGGTATAGAAATCCTTGAGCGGATCGTTAGGCACCCAGGGTACCATCCGGCCGTCGAGATCCTTGACCAGGTGACCGTCGAATTTCGGTCCATAGGAATATCCGCCGTTGGGGTTGAAATAAGGGCTTGCCGAAACGTCGACGATGTCGTTGCCCGAACCATCCTTGGCGAACGTGGAGCTCAAGCCACCGCCAAACTCATTCTGGAAATCGACCGTCTTATAGGCCTTATCGAACTGTACGATCTGGTTATATTGAACGCCAACCCCTTTTTGGGCGTGGCCTTTCTTGGTCGTGATGAGCAGCACGCCGTTCAGAGCCAGCGGGCCGTACAAAGCGGAAGCGGCCGATCCCTTGAGCACCGTGACGCTCTCATAATCATCCGGGTTAAGATCCTTGATGATGTTACCGAAATCCTGGTTGCCACCCCAGGAATCGGCGCCCGTCGTTCCGGGCTGGATCAGTATCCCGTCGATCACGACGAGGGGTTCGGTATTGCCGGCCAGGCGCGCATTGCCCCGGATCTGAATACGCGAGCTGGAGGATGGACCGCCAGTCCCTTGTGTGATGGTGACTCCGGCCACTTTACCCTGGAGGGCATCGCCGATGTTCGAGTTGTTTGCAGAGACCAGTTCAGCTCCTTTTACTTCGGTAATCGAATAACCGAGCTTGCGGGTTTCCTTTTTCACGCCGAAGCCGGTCACGACCACCTCGGACAGTTCCTTGGAATCGCGGGCAAGCTGGATAGTGAGTACCGTGCTGCCATTAACGGGCACTTCCTGTTGAACAAAGCCCACCGAGCTGAACACCAGCGTGGCATTTGGCCGTACTCTGACAGAGAAATTACCCGATTCATCGGAGATCGTTCCTCCGGATTTAACGCCTTTCTCACGAACGGTCACCCCAGATACAGGGTTTCCCGCGGCGTCTCTGATCGTTCCGGTCACTTTGGTAACCTGGGCACTACTGCCGATCCCCAGCAGGAGGAGGGGGATGGCCAATAACATCGCATACGCGATGTCGAGCCTGAATGTTCGTTTCATGTTGCAGCTGATTTGGTTTTTAAAAAGTTTATCGATCCTGTAAAAAAGGGTGTTTAGCCTCGCCTTTATGTCCTTTCTTATTAAACTCCTTTTCGTAGTTATCCATAACCAGGGCTGCGGCCCCGATCAATTCCGCATTATAGCCGAGCGCGGATATCTCGATCTCGGTACCCGCCGCAAGCCTTGGAATGCAATGTTCATTCAAGGCCTGCTGGATCGGCGTCCTCCAGATCTTGCCTGCGGATGATCCGCGGCCGCTGAGGATGATCGTCTCCGGGTTCAGCAGGTGAATGAGGATGGCTACACCGCGGCCGATATGGTAGCCCGCCTCCGTCAGCAATTCCACCGCGAACTTGTCGCCCTTTTCCGCGGCGTTGATCACCGCCCGTGAAGCCTGGTCGAAATTCTCCGAGGACAGGTCCTTGAGCATGGTAAGGCGACCGTTCCTGATCCCTTCTTCCGCCTTCTCCACGACCACCAGCAGGGAAGCTTCGGTCTCCAGGCAGCCCATCTTTCCGCAACTGCAGAGCTTATTATTCGAGAATAGCGGGATATGACTGAACTCACCCGCGAAACCGTTGTATCCCCTGAAAAGCTCTCCGTTCAGGATCAGGCCGAGACCGATGCCCCATCCCAGGTTTACCACCATGGCGCTCTTCTTGTTCCGGGCCGCCCCAAACGTGCGCTCTGCCAGGGCAATGAGGCTGGAGTCGTTCTCTATGAACACCTGAACGCCTACCTTGTCCATTATATATTGTGCAATTCCGTTCTCTCCGCCGTCCAGAAATGAATAATTGACCCCTTTTTTGGCATTCACGAAACCCGGCATCCCGATGCCGATGCCGGCGAACTTCTCCTTTGCTATGCCTGACCCTCCGATGACCTCCCCTATCTTGCCTGCCAATACCGTCAGCGCTTCCGGGTTCCTGGCGAGGTGCAATTCGAACTTTTCGACGGGCGAGACATGTTTTTTTTGCATATCCATGATCACCACCCGGGTGAACAGCTGATCCATGGCTACGGCCACGACGTACATCATGTCCGGTCGGAGCGAATACATGAGGGGGCGGCGACCGCCGGTAGAGGGTGCATAACCCGTCTCCACGATGTATTTCTCATCGATCAGCTCATTGATCATTTTAGTCGTCAGGGGCAGGCTTGTCTTCGTTTGAGCGCTCAGATCCGAGCAGGAAAGGGTATCGGAGAAGTATAGTTGCTTTATGATCCTTCTTTTGTACAGGGAATTCTTATCGGCCATACTTAATAGGTATCTGTTTTGGTCTCCTCAGTGAAGTTAAGATGAAGTTAATAAACTTTTATAAAAAAATTAAAAACTATTCAAAAAAATTTAAATAGTTCGGCCCCCATTTCCTAAATGTATTGACTTAAATGCTGGGTTTTTAGGGAATTAGCCTGAAAAGGGGGAAAAACCACCCGGAGACGCGGGGGCGGCAGCCGGGCGGTGGGGGCGGCGTTACGGCGCATTCAGGAGGTCGCGGAACCAGTAGCCGGAGCCTTTGATCGTCCGCAACTGCGTGGCGAAATCGACATGGATCAGGCCGAAACGTGCGCGAAAACCTTCGGCCCATTCGAAATTGTCCATGAGGGTCCAGGCAAAGAAACCTTTGATATTGACCCCTTCGGCCCTGGCCATCAGGAGGGCGTGTAGATACGCGCGGTAATATTCGATGCGCTGATAATCGTCGACAACGCCGTTGACCAGGGAATCCCTGAATGCGGCCCCGCTCTCTGTGACCAGGATCTTCTTTACTCCGCCATAGCGCCAAAATCGGCTCAGGATCCGTTGGAAACTGCCGGGATTGATCTCCCACCCCATGGCCGTGTGCGGTACTTTGCGTGTGCGGGCCTTTACTTCCGATGCCTGGATGACCGGAATGAGCGAGTTATGCCTGACAACGGTCGGGAAATAATTCTGGATCCCGATGAAATCGAAATCGAAGGCCATGCGGTCGGTATATTTCCAGGCCTTATTATGCAACTCCAGTCTTTCCAGCAGGCGGAAATCCTCACGGGGATACCCTTTGCCGAGGGTGGGCTCGATGAACAGGCGGTTCATCAGGATGTCGAGCCTTTTTGCCGCTTGCAGGTCCTCGGGGGACTGCGTATAGGGAATGACCTCAGAACAGGAGAAAGTCGTCCCGATATGCGCTCCGGGCACCAGTTTGCGAAGGATCCGGCCTCCGTCGGCCTGGGCCAGAGCCGCGTGATGTACGGCGGAGAGGAAACTGCTCATCGCCATCCGGCCGGGAGCATGCCTGCCCAACATATAGCCCAGGCTGGTAAACCCGAAGGGTTCATTCAATACGATCCAATCCTTGACTTTTGCGCCGTATTCTTCCGCACAAAGGGTGACGTACCGGTTGAACCATTTGCCCATGAGGTGGCTGGACCAGCCCCCCTCCTTCTCCAGGGCAGCCGGCAGATCCCAATGGTATAGCGTCACGTACGGCGTGAGCCCCAGATGGAGGCACTCGTCGATGACGCGATGATAGAATGCAATGCCCTCCTTGTTCACCGTGCCGATGCCTTCGGGCAGGATGCGCGGCCAGGAGATGGAGAAGCGGAATGCGGTAAAGCCGAGGGCCTTGGCGAGGAGTAGATCGTCCTTATACCGATGGTAGAAGTCGCAGGCCACTGCGGGCCTGGCCCCGTCCCTTATCTTGCCACGCCTCCTGGAGAAATTATCCCAGATGGAGGGCCCCTTGCCGTAGCTGTTTGCGGCCCCTTCGTTCTGGGCGGCGGCCATCGCCACTCCCCAAATAAAATCCTCTCCGAAATCCTTCGCTGTCCATTTGTCCGGGTGCAGGGTCAACGGCAAAACATTTTACGCCGCAAAATTTGTAAGAAAGCATGTTACGGCAATATTATGCTTGGGTTAAGTTTTGTGCGGTCAGGCTATGGACAGGGGACGGTCTGCATCCTTCCATTCGATCGATGGATCCCGGTTAAACCAGGTCAGCTGGCGTTTGGCGTATTGACGGGTATTCTTTTTTATCCGGGCGACGGCCTCGTCGAGGGTGATCGTGCCGGCGAGGTGATCGAAGAGTTCGGTATAGCCTACGGTACGAAGCGCGTTGCGATCCCTGTGGGGCAGCAGTCCCCTTACCTCTTCCAGTAATCCCTCCTCCATCATGCGGTCCACCCTGGTGTCGATGCGACGGTGAAGTTCCTCTTTTGGCAAGCGCAGGCCGATCTTTCGAATCCGGAACGGGCGTTCTTTCCCGACGCGGGTACGAAACAAGAAGATGGACCTGCCCGTCGAACGTCTTACTTCGAGCGCGCGAAGCAGCCGTTGCGGGTTGTGCATTTCGCCGGCTTGCGCGAAATCCGGGTCCTCCTGCCGCACCTGCTCCTGCAGCCAGGCCATGCCCTTTGCCTCATACTGCGCGCGGACGTCATGGCGAATAGTGGCATCGATGGCAGGTATTGCGTCCAGGCCTTCGCATAGCGCCTGTATATATAAGCCTGTTCCGCCCACGGCGACGGCCGTTTCGGCGTCACGGAAAATATCCGCAGCCCATTGCAGGCTAAGCTCCTCGAAAAGAGCGGCCGTGACCTCGTCGAAAATGGAATGGGAGCCGATGAAATAATGCGGCACCGCGCGAAGTTCGTCGGGAGAAGGTTTGGCCACTCCGATGTTCAACTCTTTAAAGCACTGCCGGGAATCGGCGGAGATGATCCGGGTGTCCAGCCCTTTGGCGAGCCGGACGGCTGCCGCAGTCTTGCCGACGGCCGTGGGTCCTACCAGGAATATGAGCGTCTTATCTGCCAAGAATTTATAAAATCTCTTCTTCGGTTGCGCCTTCCTCGTTGTCCTCCTCCTTCGTCTCTTCCTCTTCGGCGTCGGAGCCGTCCTCTTCCTTGAGGCCGAATCCTTCGGTGCCCTTGGTGAGATCGTATTTTTCTTCTATTTCGGTCAGTTTGTCGCCGACAAGGCCCTTGGTGCCATATTGCGAAGGGGGGATCCCTTCGGATTTTACGACGGAAGGATAATCGATCTTGGGATTTTCCTCCCTCGATACATTGATCAATTCGACGAGGAAGCCCCAGTTGCGGGTGAAATCGTACGTATAGATGAATTTCTGATTCGGGTCACGGATCTCCGAGCCGATCGTCGTATTCTCCATGAGCAGCGGCTCAGCCTTATAAGGCTTATCATAGCGTTCCAGGGAGATCTCCCTACCCCTCTGCCAATGATCATTACTCCGGTAAAAAGTAGCCTGATGCTTACTATCGAACTCATAAGCCTTCAGGATCACCTGGTGCAGTTGCAAAAATGATTGGGTATGTTTGATGACCACATCCCGATAAATGCTGTCGTCCTCCTCAAAATAGATCCTGAATTTCAATACTGCCATGGGTTATCTGCCATTTTGAGGACACAAATTACAGGAATTATCGTGATTATCGGGCGGAAATTTACCCTCATTTAAGGGCCCTGAGATCCAGATCCTTCGCCTTTTGCATCATGAAATCATAGGCCGCATCATAGTTGTTTTCGATTATGCCATCCAGGATCGCTTCGCGGATCGCGTTCTTGAGGTCGCCGACCGTGCGGCCCGGCGGCAGTCCGAATTTTTCCATGATCATTTCGCCGGTGATCGGCGGCTGCCAGTTCCTGATGCGGTCCTTGTCTTCGACCTCTTTAAGGCGACTGCGAACCAGTTCAAAATTTTCCAGGTAGCGGCGGACCTTTTGCCGGTTCTTCGAGGTAATGTCCGCCTCGCAAAGGGTCATGAGCAGATCGATATCGTCGCCGGCGTCGAAAAGCAGTCGGCGTATAGCCGAGTCCGTGATATTTTCTTTGGTGAGGCTGATCGGGCGAAGGTGGAGCTCGACCATCCGTCTCACGAACCGCATTTTGTCGTTCTGGGGGAGCTTGAGGCGTGAAAAGATCTTCGGCACCATGCGGCCGCCCACGACCTCATGGCCATGAAAGGTCCAGCCGTGATCTTTTTCAAAGCGTTTGGTGGCCGGCTTGCCGATATCATGAAGGATCGCCGCCCAGCGGAGCCAGAGGTCGTTCGTGTGGGCGGAGATATTATCCAACACCTGCAGGGTATGATAAAAATTGTCTTTGTGGCCCTGGCCGTCAATGTATTCGGCGCCGGCCAGATCCACCATCTGGGGAAAAATGATCTTCAGCAGGCCGCTGCGATACAGGAGGTCGAAGCCGATCGATGGCTTGTGGCTGAGGATGATCTTGTTCAACTCATCGGTTACCCGCTCCTGCGAGACGATGGAAATCCGGGGAGCATCTTCCCTGATCGCCTGGTAGGTACTATCGAGGATCGTAAACTCCAGTTGCGTGGCAAAGCGGATGGCGCGCATCATGCGAAGGGGATCATCGCTGAAGGTCTGCAGCGGATCGAGCGGGGTGCGGATCAACCTGCTCTTCAGATCCGCCATGCCTTCGAACGGATCGATGAGTCTGCCAAAGTCTTCTTTATTCAGGCTGATCGCCATCGCGTTGATGGTAAAATCGCGCCGGAGCTGGTCATCTTCGAGGGTGCCGGCAAGAACGGCGGGCTTGCGCGAATCCTGACGGTAGCTTTCTTTCCGCGCGCCCACGAATTCCACGTCCATCTCCGGGTCCGTCAATTTGATCTGCGCGGTCCCAAAATTCTTGAAGAATAGTACGGATGGCCTGGGATGAAAGAGTTCGGCCACTTTGCCGGCCAATAGGATGCCATCCCCGACACACACGATATCGGCGTCCTTGGTCGGACGGCCGATGAGCTTGTCGCGGACAAACCCGCCGATCAGGAAGCACGGCATGTTCAACCCGGCTGCGGCGCGGGCCACCCGCTTAAACAGCTGCTCCTCCTTCTGCGTACATTGAATATCCATGGCCATAGCGCTGCAAATTTAGCATCTGGAGTCGAGGGTGGCAAGCAATTGATCGTCCGTTATGAGGCGAGCGCATTTGAAATGCCCTTTGGGGCAGGCCCGGTAGCCATGAAGACCGCAGGGACGACAATCCAGGGGTTGCTGCAATTCGACGATGTGGCGACGGTCAGACAGGGGCCCGAAGCCGAAAGCAGGAATGGTGGAACAATAAATGGCGGTGACGGGTGCGTTGACGGCCGAAGCAAAGTGCATGGGCGCCGAATCATTCACATAATTCATCAGGGCGCCTTTTTGAAGGGCAGCCGACTGGAGGAAGGTCAGTTTGCCCGCCAGATTGATGATATGGGAAGGATTGCCTGCGCCCGTGATGATCTCCTCGCAGAGGGGACGATCGGTGGGGGCGCCGAGGAGGAATACGGTGCAGGATGCGGGAAGGTGGGAAGCGGGGCGATCGGGAAGGCGGGAAGCGAGGCGATCCGGAAGGCGGGCGAGAAAATCGATCCATTTCTCTTTTGGATACTGTTTGGTGAACCATACCGACGCCGGGCTGATCGTGATATAGGTTGGCGAGCCGGTGAGGAACGAGTGCGCTTTTTCCTCGTCCGTTATCGAAGGATAGAGCCTGGGCCTGGCCGGGAGGTCATCCGTGAAATGCCTGATCAGATCCTGATTGCGTTCGATCTCATGGCGTCCATCGCCGACGATATGAGGAACACGCCGGGAAAACATGCGGCTCAGGGGATTCTTGTCGAAGCCGATGCGCTCCCCTGCCCCGGAGAAAGCAGTGAGAAAACCTGTCGCCGCAAAGCGCTGGACATTGATCACTTTATCATAGCGTGTCTTGCGGATGCGCCGAAGCAGGCGCCAGAGATTGATCAGTTTGCCGGATCTTTTGTCCCAAACCAGCAATTCGTTGATGAAGGGGTGGCCCAGGAGCAGCGACTCATTTCCCTTGCGAAGGAGGAAGTCGATCTTTGCATCCGGGAATGAAGCGTGCAATTTTTCGATGATACCTGTCGCCAATACCACGTCGCCGATGAATGCCGTTTGTATGACCAGGAATTTCTGCACGGTGCAAACCTACGGGAAAATGGGGAAATGGCTACGGGCGGATGACGGTGACCGTGCCATCGCGATTCCATTTCACGACCGAAGAGGGTTGTGCCGGAGAATCGTCGTCACGGCGGTAATGCACCACATAGTCCACACCGACCCTGATCTCCTGATCGATCTCGTTGTACTTTCCGGGGGTGGGCCGGCCCGAGATATTTGCAGAGGTCGACACCAGGGGTTTGCGAAGCCGTTTGATCAGGTGCCTGCAAAAAGGCTCGGTCACCAGGCGGATCGCGATGGTATTGCCTGCGCCGGTCAGGTTAGGCGCCAATCCGATAGGGCCTTCGTAGATCACTGTAGTAGGTTTTGCGGTCCTTTGGAGGAAATCGAAGACCCGGGGATCCGGGTGGCTGGTATATTTCAGGATGTCGCGGCGGTCGGCAAGCAGGATGATGAGGCTCTTCTCCCCGCCTCGCTGTTTGAGGGCAAATACTTTGTCAACCGCCGCGGGTTGAGTTGCGTCGCAACCGATCCCCCAGACCGTATCTGTGGGATAGAGGATCAGGCCGCCGGCCTGAAGGACGCGGAGGGAATTTTCCAGGTCGGCCTGGAATTCCGGATTTTCGGTTATGAGCATATCATTGCGCGGCAAAAATAAGGATCGGGCCGGTCAAAACTTGTACGTGAGCCCCAGGGTCCAGAAAAAATTATTCTGTAATTTCTCGAAGACGACCGTTTTTGTCGCCGGTGCGCCATTGTCGGGGTCGACCGTGCGGGACAGCATGGCGGGGTCCACGGGAAAGGCAAGGGTTGGCGTAAAACTGAAGACAAACTTATGCAATGTGTAGTTGACGGGAAGGCTGGCCTCATAGTCCAATATCCTGAAAGCCGAAGGATCGATGACGGTGGCCGTGATCGTGCCTTTTATCGTTTTGCCGTTGCGGGTGCGGGAATACCGGCGGCGCTTGTAATACGAATTATAGTAATTCTGAGTACCTGCATTGGCTACGAAGGAGGGCGTGAAGTCGATCGCGTCGCCGGCAGCATAAAAAGTGCGCTGCAGGCCGAGGCCGATGCCATAGTCTGTCGCGTTGTCGAAATTCAGGGTCGCTTCCAGGGTGGGCTTGATCCATTGGAGATCATAACCGGCGTCGGCCACGACGCTGCCCTTTATCTCGGAGCGGACGCTGTAGCTTTGGGAGCTGTAATAGTATTTGGAGGCGGCGATCTGGCCGTCGAAATTGCCTTTGGTGATGGCGTAGCCCGCCTCGAGCGAAATGAGGTCGATATGATAGTCCCCGGGGATGGTTGCACAGGCCGCCGATAGGTCGGCGAAGAGACCTGATGAATGATAGTAGCCGATGCCGGGCACGAGATAGGGGATCTTTACCGAATCTTTTCTGCCCAGGTAGACATTATCGCTCATATAGTTGAGACTGGCCTGCCAGTAGGACTTTTTGGGTTGGATCGTTGAGTCCGGGCGTAGGGCGGTCGAATCCACGGCTTGCTGCGCGGCCGCGGGTTGGCGCAGGAGCAAGGCAAGGGCAAAGCAAGTGCATGCGCAACGAATCGGTGTCAGCGGGCGGTTCATTCAGGTGCCAGTTTAGGTGCCGTGATATGACCCTGGCCCGCCTGCAACGTTTAATCGCCGTCAAAAATAATCCGGATTTCATCCCTTATGTTTGCACAAAAAAACGGACATGGAATGGAAACAAATGATCGCAGCGGCCTGGGCTAACCGGGATCTGGTCAAAGACCCCCAATATGCCGATGCGATAAGGGCGGTGATCGAAGAGGTGGACAAGGGGCGGTTGCGGGTGGCTTCTCCGCCGGCGGGCGGGTCGGTTGGAGCCGGCGGCGCGACGGGGGGATGGGTGGTCAATGAGTGGGTGAAGCAAGCGATCCTCCTGTATTTCGGCATTCAACAAATGCAGACCTGGGATCTGGCGCCCTTCGAATTTTACGACAAGATGCTATTGAAGAAGAACTATAAGGAATTGGGGGTGCGGGCGGTGCCGCATGCGGTGGCAAGATACGGGGCTTATCTGGCGAAAAATGTGGTCTTGATGCCAAGCTATGTGAATATAGGCGCTTATGTGGACGAGGGAACGATGGTGGACACCTGGGCTACGGTAGGCAGCTGCGCCCAGATCGGCAGGGGCGTGCATTTGAGCGGAGGCGTGGGCATCGGCGGGGTATTGGAACCGCTGCAGGCCTCCCCGGTGGTGGTGGAAGATGGCTGCTTTTTGGGCAGCCGTAGTATCGTCGTAGAAGGAGTCATCGTCGAAAAAGAAGCGGTGTTGGGTGCGAACGTCGTGTTGACGCAATCGACGAAGATCATTGACGTCAGCGGCAGCGCGCCCGTCGAATATAAAGGGCGTGTGCCCGCGCGGAGCGTAGTGATCCCGGGCACCTACCCGAAGAAATTCCCGGCGGGTGAATATCATGTGAATTGCGCGCTGATCATCGGTCAGCGGAAGCCGAGCACCGACCTGAAGACCAGCCTGAATGACGCGCTGCGGGATTTCAATGTGTCGATCTGAGTTGGACGGGGCGGCATGGCGGCGTGCAACGTTTTTGACCCCGGCCATGTCAGACTGTAAATACATCGAATGAAGCCTCTATTTCGGGTTCGACCATGGGCCTGCCTTGTTGCCTTTTCGATACTGGCCGCCTCCTGCAGCAAGCGAACCCCGTCCTCGTCCGAAGATCAAGGCATTTGTGTCAGCCGGATTTTTCCGCAGGTAAGCGATCACGCCGTCTCCGGCGCCAACCTTGACTCCATCTACCGGTTATTTGCCCTCAACAACCTTTCGACTGCCGACCTGCAATTTCAAAGTTGGCAGACCTATACGACGAACAATGTAAATGCCGGAGCATACAGCGGCTACCAGGAGCAGGTGCAGGCCGTTCAATTTTTTAACGGACTTCCCGTATTCAACGAAACGGAATATTTCACTTTCGATGCCGGCAGTTATCAACCGGGCGGCATGAATGATGGCTACACCGGCCCCGTGCCGGCTGCGGACACTACAGGCCATCAGACTCCGGGGGGACTTCGGGCAGCCTTCCTGCAAAAACTCTCCCAATCTTATATAGCCGGAGGGCCATTACATTCCAGGCCCTTTGTACCTTCCCCATCCACCTATGTCAATGCCTGCCTGGACGTCAGCCTGGGTTACCTGGACGCCGGGCTGATCCCGGGAAATGCTGCCGGTTTCGAATCGGCATTGGTCAAGGTCTGGCGGGTAACTCCAACGAGAAGTTCCAGCATTACCTACTATCCTTTGGTTTTTGTGGAAGACGATAGCGGGTTCGCGTGGGGGGTACCGTCTTTTCATCCATGATGCGTGGCGGGAAGGGATAAAATAAAAAAAACCTCCAATTTGATTCGGAGGTTTTCCAGAGAACTTGAATTCACTGTTTTCATTGGACGGACATTGGATGGTTTCAGGACATTGGATGGTTTCAGGACATTGGACGGTTTCAGGGAGCAAAGGTATGTGATAGGGTGATGGCGGCGACCTGCAATCGGGGATGATAATCAAAATTAAGGTGAAGTACTTAGGGGAACTAAGATTAATTGAGCGTTTCTGTAAAATCCGGCCCGTTGGGGGTGATGGCAGGCGCAGAGGGTGTGCCATTCCAGTTCCAAGCTTTAGATCAACACCCGGATTCGCCATGAACCTTGACGACTAGTTTTGTTGCGCCATGTCTTATTTCCAGCGTCCCCACATACAAGGCCCCTTCATCGCCCGTCTTCTTCACCTCTTTGGTCGTCAGGATCGCCGTATAACCATTTCCTTCATAGACTTCCTTATAAATACCCCTTGCGGGCTCTGTGGTTTTGACCATTTTCAGGCTTATATTTTTTCCCTTGATCCTGATAATGGCAAATTCTTCCGTTTTTGTAGCAAAAATATATTCTTGCTTCTCGACAGCCGTGCTGGCATATGAGTAGAGGCCGCTGCATCCTTCGATCTCTTTGGGTGTTGATGGAAATACTTCCAATTTGATCGAAGGCATTGAGGTAAGGCCATTATCCTGTTTGGTTTGGCTGAAAACAGCACAAAAGGAAAAGGAAAACACTGAAAGCAAAAGGGCCGGCAGAGATTTCATCGATCAAATGTATCAAGTATTTCTGACAATTGTGGTGTCTTTGACCAGTCACCCGGCCCGCTGCTTCGGCACAACCGGAATCCCTGATCCGGACCCTTGCCGCTGGCTGCGTATTGGGCGCGGAAGGACGGCGCGCAGCAGAAATCGGCCCCCATCCACCCGCCTCCTTTCCAGACCCTTCCTTCCGGTTCCTGGCTCCCGGTCGCCGGCTGGCGATCCCAGCACCATTCCCTCACATTGCCGGACATATCGTAAAGCCCCAGCTCATTGGGGGCTCTGCTCCCGACGGGGTGCGGTTTATTCTTATTGTTTACCAGGAGGGGCCAGGACCAAGCCCCTGTCAGATAACTGTCCCCGGAATTCTTCCAATACCATGCAACCTCGTCGACATGATTGCTCCCGCTATAGACATAGCCCCTGCTCATCCGTCCTCCCTCTGCGGCGTACTCCCATTCAGCCTCTGTCGGCAAGCGGTACCCATTCGCCCCCTCGTTGATCGTCACTGTCCATCTTATGCTGTCGAATTCGTTCGTGCTTGCCTTGTCCTGATGATCCTTATCTATATTGTAATAAAGCGCAAGGCCCTCCCTTGCGCTTCTTTCGTTACAAAAACCGATACAATCATACCAACTTACGTTCTGCACGGGCAGCTCATCTCCTTTGAATGCGGAGGGATTATTCCCGATCACGATCTTCCATTCCTTTTGCGTCACTTCATATTTGCCGATATAAAAATCACGCACGACACCCCTTTTCCCAGGCCCCCCGTGCACCAAAACGAATTCATCAACTCCGTGTTGCGAGCAAGCGGCGGCCATCAGAAGGAGAGACAAGGCAATGAACCCCTGCCTAACCGGAGCTACCACGCCGTCGCGTTGATATACCCACTCTTACCGCTATACGCCTCGAGTGCCAAAATCTGGTAATTATAACTGCCAAAGCCCTGGCCGCCATGGCTCCTCCAGTTATTGATGTGGTTGGCCATGTTCACAGAATGGTTTGCCTGCGTCGACGACCCGCCCCAGTTGTCTTTATACTGCCAGAATGTGGCCGTACCGATAATAGAAGGTTCGTTGACACGCTGGAACTTATAAAAGCTGTAATTATGTCCGTCACTTGAGACGGAGTTCACGAATGTCCCGCCGGATACATTGCCCAATTCGGCCACATAATATTCGATCAACGGGCTCGTGGTCCATCCATAGATGCCGACGAAATTATAGCTGCCGCTGAGTGCGCCGACGTTGTAGCCGATCGTTCGCGCCGAGCCCGGATTCCAGCCCTTGCCGCCCACCACGTCGTTGACATTGCTGTAACTGATCGCGAAATTCCCTGCTGCACCCTGGGTAATACTCGACGACCCACCCTCCGTGTACAAAGACCAGAAGAAACCATTGCTGGTACCGGTACTTGCCGGCTGCACGTCATTGGTGACGTACCCTGTGAGGCGCGTTCCGGGCGTTTTCTGCGCCGTGCCGCCGGCTTTCTTACATCCTGACATGAGGGAGGAACCGGAAATGAACAATAAGAGCGCCAGGGCGCCCGTGGCCGTCGTGGCCACTTTCGATAAGGATCTGTTTACTTTCATAAATGGCAATTTTAGTGTTAGAAGCAAAAGTTAGATCAACAATTGCAACCGATTGCAAAATATTCGCGGATATTACACATAAAATGTAGTTGCCCCTAAGTGTAACCGTTTGGTACGGGTTTCCCGGAATTTCATGGGAAAAAGGAGGACCGTGCAACAAACCTGATTTCGGTGTGTCATTATTATTTCCGCCATATGTTCAGACACTACTTCAAAATCGCCTGGCGCAGCCTATTAAAGGCCCGTCAATTCACTTTTCTCAATTTGGTAGGACTTTCCACCGGTCTGGCCTGTACTCTATTCATCCTCCTTTGGGTAAATGATGAACTGCATGTTGACCAGTTCAACGAAAAGGACAGCCAGCTTTTTCAGGTCATGCAAAATTGGGAAACCCCTCAGGGGGTTGAGACCAACGAGAATACACCGGGACCGTTAGCCAGCACGCTGGCTGCAGAGATGCCGGAAGTAGCGTATTCAGTACCCGTGATTCCCGCCACCTGGTCCGACAAGAAGGGCGTGCTTACCTACGGAGACAGTCATGTAGAGGCAAGCCAGCAGTTTGTCGGGAAAGACTTTCTCCGTGTTTTCACCTATCCCCTTCGGCAAGGAAATAAGGAAGACGCGCTTTCAAATAAAAATTCCATTTTACTATCGGAGGATTTGGCCAGGAAATTGTTCCCTACGACCGAACATATCGTTGGGAAAACGGTTTCCTGGAATCAAAAGGATTATAGCGGCGTCTATGTCATTTCCGGCGTTTTTGCGCCACTCCCCTTACATGCGACGGCTCAGTTTGACATGCTCTTCAATTATGATCTCTTCCTGGAGAAAAATCCGAAAAAGGTGGACAATTGGGGAAACAATGATCCGGCGACCTATGTGATCTTGAAAAAAGGAACAGACGTCTCATCATTCAATAAAAAAATTGCAAACCTCCTTAAAGCCAGGGATCCGAATTCAAAGCAAACCCTTTTCCTTCAAAAATATTCGGATAGGTATCTGCATAATCATTATGAAAATGGAGTCCCGTCAGGGGGAAGAATAGAATACGTAAGGCTATTTTCCATCATTGCCTTATTCATTTTAGTGATCGCATGCATCAATTTCATGAATTTGTCCACGGCAAAGGCTGTCGGACGCATGAAGGAAGCCGGCGTGAAAAAGGTGATGGGAGCGAGTCGCTCCTCCCTGGTCCTGCAATATCTGGGGGAATCAACGCTGATGGCTGGTCTTGCCCTATTGATCGCTGTTATTCCGGTTATCCTTTTGCTTGGCCGGTTTAACGAGATTACCGGTAAACATTTACGTATTCATTTCGATGCCGGCCTGATCTCATTGGTTCTGGGTATCACTTTATTGACGGGGATTATTTCGGGAACGTACCCGGCATTGTACCTGTCAGGGTTTAGACCGGCCGTGACGTTGAAAGGACGGCTCAAAAATTCCGTCGGTGAACTATTGGTCAGAAAAGGCCTCGTCATATTCCAGTTTGCGCTTTCCGGACTATTCATCGTATCGGTCATGGTGATCTACCGGCAAATGCAAATGATACAAACCAGGAACCTCGGATATACCAGGGATCATGTCATCTATTTCGACAAGGGAGGGATGTTGTCGGACGATAAGAATGATTACGCCCCTGGTGGAAAATACGAATCAGGACTTGAACGTTTTATGGAAGAAGTCAGGCAAACATCCGGCGTTGTCAATGCGGCCAATTTCCGGCATAATATCACCAACAGGGAAGGTGGCACCAGTGACCTTTCCTGGCCAGGAAAGGATCCAGGAATAAATATGACTTTTACCGACCTGGGAGTCGGCTACCATTTTATTGAAACGATGGGGATCCAAATGGTGGCGGGACGAACCTTTTCCCGTGATTATGGCTCAGAAAGGTCAAAGATCATTTTCAATGAACTGGCTATAGAACGCATGGGACTTAAAGATCCGATTGGCAAAATCGTCCATTTATGGGGAGAAGACAGGGAAATAATCGGCGTGGCAAAAAACTTCCACTTTCAATCCCTGTATGAAGACCTGAAACCGTGTTTCTTTGATCTTACCGTCAATCAACGTGCCTCAAAGATCATGGTTCGCATCCAGGCCGGACAGGAAAGCCAGACCATTGACCGGCTTGAGCGACTTTATAAGAAAAATAATCCGGGATTTGCTTTTGATTACAAGTTCCTTGATGCCGATTATCAGGCCCTTTATTCCTCCGAAAGGAGGGTGGCTGTCCTGTCGAAGTATTTTGCCGGGCTGGCCATCATCATATCCTGTCTCGGATTGTTTGGTTTGGCCGCATTCACCGCTCAGAGAAGGAAGAAGGAAATTGGCATCCGGAAAGTAGTAGGCGCAACGGCAGGCCATATCGTCGTCATGTTATCCACCGACTTTATGAAACTCATCCTGGCTGCCCTATTGATCGCCTTTCCTTTGTCGTGGTTGGTCATGAGCCAATGGCTGCATGATTTTGCCTTTTGCGTGAATATCGGCGCCGTCACCTTTCTGACAGCGGGTGGCCTAATCATTTTGATCACGGCGTTGACCATCAGCTTCCAGGCAATTCAAGCGGCAACGGCAAATCCGGCGAAGAGCCTGAAAACAGAATAAATGCGTATATACTATGGAGTGGCCGGCGGGAAATGTTTTGGATGAGCTTAGCGATTCAGGTCTTTCAGCATCTTATCCAGTTCTTCGACTTCGGCCATGCGGGCTTTGAAGTTTTTACCGTACTCGGGATGGCTAAATTGGGAAGCATAATAGTCACCGACAAAACGATATATCCTTTCATAACTGCCCAGGCCGGCCAGCTTCGAAATAATAAGCCTCTTCGGATCAAATGCGACACCCAGGACATAGGGCTTGAGCCAATCGGTTTCCCAGGGTTCGTCGCCGTTGACGATCCTATCCACTTCCCTCAAATCGTCAAACTTCGCTACCGGTGTTTGCCTGAAAACGCAGCAGAATATTATTGATCGAATGGTTGATCTTAATGAATGCGTACCTGATCTGAAAAGACGGATTATAGTTCAGCATGTCAAAAGCAAAGATATCTGTCCCGTCAGCCGTCCGCCTTTCGATCTTTGCCTGCTTGCTTGCGCTAAGCTTGATAGTGAACCCATGCCTTTTCAGGGTGGGTTCCAGGTATTTCAGGGTTAACTGGCGCGCTTCGAGAATTTCGGGGATTACCGGATAAATAGCGGATATTATCGGATAAAATCGGATATTTTGGGCCGAGATTTATGTTTTATCGGATATTAATCAGCTATTTTCGGATAAAATCAGATATGCCTGCGATCGGATAAGGATCGGATCTAATCGGATAAAATCGGATAATTTCCTAGGAAACCCTAAATTTGCGAGATGGATGACATGGTATATAGTTTTAAGCTAAGCCCTGATTGGAGATTGCTCCAGGAAATCAGTGTGCTGGACCGCTTTGACGGTTCATGGGCAGCTATTGAGAAGCGGGAAGGCCAAAGTCTCAAACAACTTAAATCAATAGCCACTATCCGAAGCGTAGGCGCGTCCACCCGGATCGAAGGCTCGAAGATGACGGATGAGGAAGTGAAGGTTTTGTTGGAAAAGATAAGCATCTCCAAACTTGAGGACAGGGATTCGCAGGAAGTCGCGGGCTATTTTGCCGCCCTCGATCTCATTTCCGCCTCATATAAAGACATGGATATTACGGAGGGCACGATAAAGAACCTGCATAATATCTTGCTGAAACATAGCAACGCCGTCGAAGCCACGAGGCCGGATGGCAATAAGCAGATCGTCTTTCAAACAACCGCGCCGGGATATCCGACCGAAGATGCCATGCGAATGCTGATCGAATGGTGGCATTCGGATACCGAAACGCATCCTCTGGTGAAGTGCGCCTTGTTTAGTTATGATCTCGTAAGCATTCATCCGTTCCAGGATGGAAACGGACGTTTGAGCAGACTCATCGCTACCCTACTGTTATTGAAGCAGGGATATGTGTGGATCCAATACGTGAGTTTTGAGCACGAGATAGAAAACAGGAAGGGCGAATATTACCAGGAACTGATGCAAAGCCAGCAGCAAAGGCCGGGAGAGAATATCTATAGCTGGGTTCGATTCTTTCTGAGCTGCCTGAATAATATCAGCGTTCAATTGATGGACAAACTATCGAAGAGGGGGGATATCGCACAGCTTAACCCCAAGGAAAAAGCGATATACGCGTTCATCGAAAATCACCCGGGCAGCAGGTCGGGCGAGATCGCTGAGAAACTGGACATCTTATTGCCGACGGTCAAAAAAATATTGGCCGGGCTCGTGCGCAATAAGCATATCGTAAAGAACGGAGCAGGAGCGGGAACGAATTACAGTCTTTGAGAGGCTTTTTTGCGATAGCGGCCAAGCTAAACTATAAAAGAGCTTTTTGCCGTCCTTGGAAGGACGCCACATGATATTAATATTCATCGGATAAAAGTTAAGGTTAAAGACGAAAGTTGGGAAAGGTGCGGGCGAGGCAAATTCCGTGTGTCAAAATTAGGGTTTCCATGTGTCATTTATGTGTCAAAGTAAGCGTGGTAAAGCGGGGAAAAACGACGCAAATTTGACACGAAAAACAAAAACCCCCTGCAAATCAATTGATTGCAAGGGGTTGATGGTGCCCAGAACAGGATTCGAACCTGCACACCTCGCGGCGCCGCCACCTGAAGACGGTGCGTCTACCAGTTTCGCCATCTGGGCATCCCTGGTAATTCGGGGGGCAAATATAGCAAAAGATGCAATGGCCTGCGAATAATATTGGGCGATCCGGGAAGACGGGGGGGATCGGGGAAGTAGGCGGGGATTAAGAAGAATTCCCTAATATGCAGTAAACTTTATCTTGATGATAGCACCCGAATGGCAAACTCAATGGGAGGAACTGGAAGGGGGCATCCGGCATTGCCGTCAGTGTGGAATGGAGTCCATCGAGGAATTGGATTGTTGTGCGCGGATCGCCAACCGGAGCTGGTTGAAGCTGTTGATCGAGGAGAACAAGCCGATCGATGGGGAGGAGGCAAGGATTACTTTCTATAAGCGGGTTCGACCAGCCTTCCTCGCAGAGAAGCGTTACTACGAACTCCGGTATCACGAGATCATTTTCAGGCCGACCAATAGCCCGCGGTATCTTCGGCATTATTGGGTGCAGGAGGCGAACAGGCTGACGGCTCAAATTGAGCAGCACCAAAAGCTGTATGATTATTTTTCGGAAAAGCGGGAAGATCTCGACGCGGCATTGTTCGCGGGCGATGCTGCAGACGCGCGTGTCAATGGCAAGGTGATCGCTGAATTCATGGCGCTGGCAAGATATAAGGAGTTCCTGGAGTCGGGATTGGGCGACATGCTGGGGACGCTGAATCAGCGCCGGAATGAAGAATAGAGGCACCTGTGAGAGTCATGTAGAGGCAAAGAGGCCGGTTGTAGCCGATTGACTACATAGAATTCACAGCGTGTTCTACCCGGAGCAGCCCGGCGGGGGCATACCTTTATATGGCCATTGCGATCGGAGGATCGCCCATTCTTAAAAACCAATCCAATTGTATGAAAAACAATTTCCAACGATTTCTTCAGGAAAATGCCCAGCAATGCAGCATTGAATGCATTTCCCTTCACCGGATGGCCGGCCGGATCCAGGCGAACTTTCTACCGCAGGCCGTCGCCAAAAAAAGCATTATCATCAATGACGTAGAGAAGAGTGTCCAGGTCTTCGCGGACGATGTGATACTGGGCTTCCTGCTGGGCTGCCTGGTCAGCAATGCCGTTTGCAGCACCACGCAATCCTGTATCCATATTGAAACGAGCCAAGGCCCCGACGGTATCCAGATCTCCGTAAGGAACAACGGGAAATTCGACTATTCTCCAGGCATGCACAGCCTTATCACGATGTCCAATGCGGCGCGCAAACTCGGTGGGATCATCAGGCTGAAAAGCGAACCCCGCGGAGGCTTTGCCATCATCCTTTCGATCCATGCGGCGGCTTGAGCGACCACTGCGGCAGTTTGAGCGGCCACTGCGGCGGTCTGAGCGGTACCGGCGTCCCCAGGGAAATACTTAGGGACCCCTTTCAGAAATACTACAAATTTATCCGAGATTCCTCTACAGCATGAGAGCACAGATTGAGGTAATTTTGTGTTTTCATAGGATAAGGTTTAATGGTTAATGGTATTTGATTAGTGCAGCCCCGCTTCGGCGGGGCTTTTTTTTGCCGGCGGAGCAAAAACTGCAAAATAAAAAAGGGGAAAAAAAGAAGCCCATGGAAATGGGCCTCTTAAAACTTCTGTTGCACTATTAACCGAAGATGGAATTGAAAAACGGAAGTTTGGTTTCGAAATTTAAAAAGAGGGGCCTATAGAAATAGGCCCCGGATACCTTAGACACTTTTCGAAGCCGGCATGGCCGGCGCATTTCAGAAAGATTTTAATATTGAATGCAGTGTAAAGATCGGAAAGGCCGCGGAGCAGGAATATAGATGGGAATAGGAAAGCCTTGTAGATGTTGTGCAAGGGATTGTAGTAGAATGGCTACAAAAACGACGGTTCAGGCCGGTATCCTGATAAAAAAGGAGGTCCCGGTTCCCGGCGAGCTTTCGGCACGGATGGTACCGCCATGGTTTTGCAGGATCTTTCTGCATATGGCCAATCCGATCCCCGTTCCCGCTGCGGCACTGCCTTCCAGGCGCTGAAAGATCTCAAAGATCTTCTCTGCATATTCCTGACTAAACCCGATCCCGTTGTCGGAAACGACGATCTCATGATAGGGCTTGCCCCCGTCACCGGAACGGCCATTAAAGTTGTTCCGGATCCTGACCAACAAAGGCGCGTCGGATCTTGCATATTTGATCGCATTCGAGATCAGGTTGGAAAACAGCTGCTTGATCTGCGTTTTAATGCCCGACACTTCGGGGAGGGACGAAAGATCAACCGATGCGTGCCTGCTCTCGAGACTATCTGCAAATTCTTCGGTCACTTCCCTGACCAGGGCATTCAGGTCAATGGGTTCCCGCGGTCGATCGCTATTATCCAAATGCGCGTAGTCCAGCAGGCTTTTTATCAACGCCTGCATCCTTTCGCCGGAAGAATTGATCTTGGACAATACGTGCCTGGCATTTAAGGGAAGGTCGTTCTCCTCTTCCAACCTGTTCGCCCAGAGCCTTATTTTTCGAAGAGGCTCCTGCAAATCGTGACTCGCGATGTAAGTAAACGATTCGAGCTCTTTATTTTTCGATGCGAGTTCGGTGTTCTTCTCCTCCAACTGCCTGACGTAGGACCGTTGCATATCCTCGGCGATTTTCCTGCTGGTCAGATCCCGGGTTACCTTGGAATATCCGATGATCCGGCCTTGTTTATCATGCAAGGCCGTGATGACCACGTAGGCCCAAAAACGAGCCCCCCCCTTCCTTATTCTCCATCCTTCATGCATCGATTTTCCGTTCCGTGCCGCTGCTTCGATGAGGGTCTCTGGCAGCCGGGCGTCCTGGTCCTCTTTTGGATAGAACGTGCGCATGTGCTTGCCCACTATCTCTGCGGCATCGTACCCTTTTATCTTTTCCGCGCCCCGGTTCCAATTTTGAATGATGCCCTCCTTCGATAGTAATAAAATAGCGTATTCTTCCACCTCTTCGATCATTTTGAAATACCTGTCCTCCTGCCGGGCAATCTCTTCCGTCTGGGCCTCGACCAACGAAGCATTTTGCACCGCTTCGGTGACGTCGTTGGAAATATTGATCAAGGTCTCCACTTCATTATTCCCGTCACGTTCGAAGATCCCTCCGAATGTTTGGATCCACCGGTATTCGCCGTTCTTATGTCGCAGCCTGTACCTGAATTCCCTTATCTCACGGGAGGCGGCACTGTCAGACAAGGATGACAGCTCAGCCAGGGCCTGTTGATTCTCGGCCTGGATCCGGCCGAGGTCGGCCGGATGAATGATATCGAGAAAGAACGGCATGCCGCCGGCGATGACCTCCTCCGGGGTATATCCCAGGATGTTTTTCACCGCGTGGTTGATGTAGAGGTATTCACCTGAGCGAATGTTATAGACAGCGATCATGGAGGGCGTGAGGTCGGTAATTTTTCTGACGAAAAGAGCTGACTCCTTTTGCGCTCTTTCTATCATTTTTTGTGCAGTAACATCCTGCAGCGTTCCAAACATTTGCCCGACCTCGCCTTTTTCATTGTAGATCACCTGGCCGACCGCGTGAAGGTGCTTTTCCACGCCAGAGGGTAAAATGATCCGGTAATAAAAATCGTGCGGGGCCCCGGTTTCGCGGGAAACGGCCATGTGCCGGGCAACCATTTCAGCATCGTCGGGATGATTGTAGGTAGCAATATTGTAGTTCATTGGTTCACGGGGTTCCAATTCATAGATCCGGAACAGTTCTCTTGACCAGAAAAGGGAATCATTTCCCAGATCCCAAATCCAGTTGCCTATCCGGGCAATGGCTTGCGCTTGTTCCTGGACTTCGGTTTGAAGGGAAGTAAGGGTAGAGTAAAGAATGCGATCGAATTCGGAAAGAAAAATATCGACCTCCTGCATGATGGACAGGCAAGCCGGCAAATCAGCGCCATAGTCGGGCAGGAAATGCCGAAAAGCCTGTCTCCGGATATAGCTGGTTATGGTCAGGTCTTCGGAACGTATCTGGTGGCGCGAGACGACCTGCATTTTGTTACTGATCCAGGCTCCGATCGAATCGGCAATATATTGGGAGGTCGAATCAACAGCCAACGCGCTGAGCATTCTGCTAACGCCCGACTCAAACAAGGCCAGGGTATTCCCCTCATTGGTCAATCCGGACAACTTGAGTATGGGGAGCCTGAATTTCCGGGAGAGGGCAAACTGCCACTCCGCGAATTCCTTCAATTTATGCTTATGCAGGTATCCCGCGTACGCCGGGAGCCGTTCCAACTTGACGTCGAGTTTGGAACCTGAATCAAAAGCCTTGGATAAATGATTGATAAACAACTTTCTATCAATGGGAGAACTCATTGTCGCCGACGATTTTGTCCGGAAAGATCGTGATCCCGTGCCTATAAAGTTAATGGGTAGCCGGGTTATGCCGAAAATACTAAATATCTTAGCATAGAATTTGACCTCATGGGTGAAGACAGGTTTTGGAAGATCGTCGTGCACTATGCCAATGGAAAGCGGCATTCGGGCATCCGGTTGTTCGATGCCAGGGATGCGGCAGAGGCCAAGGCGAAGATCTGGACGATCATTCACCGTAAAATAGGACGGTGGAAGGTGGAGTACCTGGATGTGCGGGCATTGGATGCGGAAGATCCGGAGGTTCAGGCGTATCGGGCGAAATGCATTGGGGAAGGGAAGAAAGTACCCGGCCTGTTGAAGCCGGATAAATAGATAATTATGCTTATCGATGATCGGACCGACCTGAGTAATGGGGTCCCTTATACGCCCTCAGCCTTACTGCAATTGTATAATACCGCGATGGCTCCGGCCGCGACGAGGAATATCCTCCTATTGAAGGGTATCTATCAGTCCGGGGCCGGAAACAACTATAATGGTATGTATTACGACCGGCTGAAGGATGAGGCGACCGATGCGGTGGTCACGCTGATCGTCCCCGCACTTGTGCGGAAAGAGCTGGCGCCGGGAAAAACGGTGGAATTCTATGGATATATTACCAAACGGGTAGTGACGGCAGGCGGACGGATCGAGATCCATGCGAATATCACGCAGCTGGTGGCCCAGACGCAAAACCGCTACAATGAAAAGGAGGTCCGTGCGCTCGCGATCCAACAAGAGAAGGTAAACCGGGGATATCGCGATGTGGACAGTGCCGTGAAGGCCAGTATTGTTCGCGGAGAACGATTGCGCGTGATGATCCTGGTTGGCAGGGCGGCTATTATTGACAGTGATATCCTGCATGCGATGGAAGAGGCGGTGGGCTTCTATGACCTGCGATTCGAGCGGATCGGAATGAGCTCGGAAGCCGAAATCATGGATGCCCTTGACCGTCATGATCATCCGGAAACGACCGATCTGCTTGTCCTGTCCCGAGGTGGTGGAGAAAACCTGGATGTATTTGACAGCCCGGTCATCGCAGAACGATGCGTCAACCTGCAGCCCCTCCTGCTAACGGCCATCGGCCACAAGGAGAACATACCGCTTGTACAACGGGTAGCTGACAAGGCCTTTATCACGCCGACAGCGTTGGGACAATGGCTGAATGCCATTTATAATGACAGCATTGCGGACATCGAGCATTCGAAGGCGAAACTGGTAGAAGGAATGACGCAGCAATTCAAGGCCACCTATGAAAAGCAGGTCGAAACATTACAGCAGCGGATCCGGGACATCGAAGAAATGGCCGGCAAGAACCAGGGGCTGCTCGAACGAACCAGGGAACTGGCGGAGGGCTACCGTTTGCAAGCGCAACGACTTGATGCGGAGGCCGGAAAAGCCAGGGTCATGAAGTGGGTGATCCGGCTGGCCGTAGCCGTTGCCGCGGGCGTTCTAGGCTGGTTCCTGGGCAGACATTAACAAATTCCCGCCTTTAGCCTGCCTGTCGAAGATCGTTTCACCGACTACTCAAGATCAGGTAAACGCCTGACGATAGTCATTAAACGCTTTCCCATCGCTGGGTACTTTTACACCGGCATTCGAATTTTTCAATCCATCAAAAAATTAGTATTATGAATCTCCGACTCATAGCGGGTAAAGGAAGGCATTTGCCCTTACTCTTCACTCTTCAGATCCTGATCCTGGGCGCCAGTGCCCAAGGCCGTTATACCGGCGCCAGCGGCGACCTGGTCGTTAACGGCACATCGACCTTGCATGACTGGACGATGAAATCGGTAAAGGCGGATTGCTCCGCTACGTTCACGGTAAATGCTTCCGGGCAGGTTGATGGCCTCAGTGCCCTCAATTTCTCTACGCCGGCGAAGGCGTTGAAAAGCGAACATACCAGCATGGACAACAATGCGTATAAGGCACTGAAGACCGACAAGAATCCGGTCATTACCTATACCATGACCTCCGTGCGCGTCACGCCGGGCAATTCGGGCTCGACGGTCGCCCTCAAAGGCAAGCTGACCATTGCCGGCGCGACAAAGGATGAAGACCTCGTCGCCACCTGCAAGATCAACCCGGACAATACGATCACGGTTACCGGAACCAAGGCGATCAGCATGCAAGAATTTCAGATCGAGGCACCCACTTTTATGCTCGGCACGATCAAGACCGGAAACAGCATCGTACTCAGCTTTCACCTGACGCTCAAAAAAGTATAAGTCCATAAAAAAATAAGTCCACAACTAACATCAGTCTATTAAATTTTTCAACACCCAAAAACAATTTTATATGAAACGTTTAACTATTCACCTCATTATTCTGGCCTTCGCTGGTCTGCTGCCCTTCGCAGGCTCCGCCCAGCTTTTGCAAGGCAAAGTGCCGAACTTGCGGCCCTACGACCAAACCGGCATCAATGTCTTTGAACCTCAAAAAGATTCTTCCGTATTTAACGGCATAAGCCTGCGGGTGGGCGCCGGATTTACGCAGGAATTCCAATCCCTGAAACACAGAAACTTCATCGGTGAGACGTCCAGCAATGGTCTGTATCAGATCACTCCGGGCTTCAACCAGGCCATGGCCAACCTGTACACCGATTTTATACTGGCTGACGGCATTCACCTGAACCTGACGATGTACCTGTCCAGCAGGCACCATAACGAATCCTGGGTAAAGGGCGGCTATCTCCAATTCGACAAGCTCCCCTTCAAAGGACAGGCCTGGGAGGATATCATGCAATACACGACGATCAAGATCGGACAGATGGATATCGACTATGGCGACCAGCATTTCCGCCGCACCGATGGAGGCCATGCCTTCTACAACCCCTTCATTGAAAACTATATCGTAGATGCTTTTGCCACAGAAATCGGAGGCGAAGTACTCGTTCAGAATCATCATGGACTGTTTGGCATGATCGGGCTTACCAATGGCAGCCTCAAAGGCAATGTCGACTCGGTAGTCTATACGGCACAGAATGGCGCCATCCGCAAAAATCCCGCCATCTATGGCAAGGTCGGAATCGACCGCCGCTTGTCGGATGTGGTGCGGTTACGGCTCTCCGCCTCTTATTACCATGACAACAGCTCCGCTAGCAATGACCTCTATTTCGGCGACCGTACCGGTTCGAACTATTGGATGGTCATGGAAAAACCTTATACTGTTCCGCCCGCCGGCACCGGCGCTTATGCAGGCGATGGCTTTTCCGGCCGTCTCAATCCCGGCTTCAGCTACAAAGTGGATGCCCTCATGGTTAACGGTTTCGCCAAATTAGGCGGCCTGGAAGTGTTCGGCACCTTTGAGCATGGCCAGGGCAGAAGCAGCACGGAGTCCGTCAACAGGCAGTTCAATCAATATGCCGTAGATGGTATCTATCGGTTCGGCCACAATGAGAACCTGTTCATCGGCGTGCGTTACAATGGCGTAACCGCCGAATTGAAAGGCATCGCCAGCCCGATCACGATCAACCGTGTAGCCGGCGCCGCAGGCTGGTTCCTGACCAAGAACATCCTGTTGAAAGGCGAATATGTCGAGCAGAAATATCTTGATTTCCCATCGAACGACTATCGCAATGGCGGCCGATTCAATGGTTATGTGATCGCTGCAACGATCGGATTCTAAGGCTTACCTAGCGATTGGTTGCCTGAACAGGCAACATATATTAAAGAGAGCGCCACCTTGTTGGCCGGTAGTTCGCCCGGAGAGTTTTCCGGACACCCGGAGCCACGGGGGCGCTCTCAAAATTTATCCTGAAGTTGCTACATCGAAAGACGATATTATTATTATTACTACTACTAGCTCCATCGGTCGGCTTTACGCACAAGGAGCGAGCTCCCCTACCCCCGGGCTCAACGAAATGGGTCATCCTCAAGGGGTCGGGATTGCGCGTAGACGGGAGTACAAATATCAACCGGTTCAGTTGCGAGATCGCGGATTATTGCAGTCCCGATACGATCGTTGTCAGCCATGAACATCCTGCCGGCGGGAGCGGCGGGATTGGCGGGAACGGCGGGACTGGCGGGGGCGGGGGCGGCCAGGTGGCTCTGTCGGGAATCGTTCGACTTGACGTCAGCGGCTTTGACTGCCATAACTCCATCATGACCGCTGAATTCCGGAAGACGGTGAAAGCGGTTACTTTTCCCAAATTAACCATACACTTTATTTCCCTAAGCCATCTCCCCGACCCCAGGCTGTCCAGAGATATCCTGAAGGGCCAGGTCAGCATCGAGCTGGCGGGCATCACCAAGGAGATGGACATCAACTATACGGCGTGCAATTTAGCGGTCGGGCAGCTCAGCCTGACCGGAACCCGGCAAATGAAGTTCTCAGACTTCGGACTTACCCCGCCGAGGAAACTCGGAGGAATGATCCGGACCAATGACATCGTGGACATCGAGTTCCATCTCCATATCATCGCCATCAATTGATGGCTGGGGTAACCCCGGATCCGGGGGATGAGTGCGGGAGGAGATCAGGGGTTCAAGCGGGCGAAGAGGATCCCGGCGATAATAGCCTGGAGCAGACCGTAGATGAACCAGCTCGCTACCATGGTTCCGGTCACATCGAGCGCACTGAAGGTGATCCACATGACGGGTAAGACGGCCACCAACGCATATACGATGCCGAATTCGAGGCCCCTGGCCAGAGATGAACCATGGAACAGGCCCTTAAAACGGTCCCAGAACCAGGACAGGGCCATGCTGATGACGAAGGCGTGGGAATAAAAGAACCAGTCCCTGCTGCCGTCCGAGTTAAAGAGAGGATTGTTGTACGCAACAAAGAAGCCCGGGAAGAAGCGGATGCCTGCATACAGGGCGCCGTAACTGACGCCGAACAAGATGATACCGGCGATCAGCCCGGGATAAATAATTCGTTTCATGTGCAATACGATTACAATAGGAGAATATTAAGCGTGAATGCTCATCACCGGCACATTGCTGTGCATTGCCAGTTGTTTGCTGTGACTGCGATGGAATTCGAGCAAGCCATGGCGCCTGGGAAAGACCATAATGATGTCTGTCGGATGCTTGCTCACATACTCTTCAATGCCTTCTTCCACCTTGTTCATCTTTACAAAATGCACTTCCGGGTAGGCCTCCTGCAGTCTGTCCTTCCAGGAGTTGAACTGGAATGTCGCTTCGGCTTCGGACTGATCGTCCTGCCGGGGCGTACAAATATTGATCACGTCGAAGTGACAATCGAAATGATCCTTCAGTTCTTTCAGGAAGGAGGTGGCCACCGGAATTCCTTCCGCCATATCTGTCAGACCGCAGGCGACGAGGATCTTCTTTATCGGATGGAATTCCGTATCCTTCGGAACGACGATAAGCGGATAGGGCAGATGCCGGATGGCCGCCGGGAGATGGCTGCCGCTAAAGAATCTTTCGAGGGAATGCCCGGAGGTGCCCATCACGATGGCAAAAGGCGTTTTCCGGCGGCAAAACTCCTCGATATTATGCTCCACACTGCCCACTTCCATGTGAACGGAAACGCGGATCTTTCCTCCAGTCCTTTGGACCAATTCCTCCCTGAGCTGAGAGAGGGTGGTTTTCGCGCCGGCTTCCAATTCCTCGAACACATGGTTCGGCATGGGAACGTCGGCCACGCTAACCGGGATCTGCAAAGCATGGAATAAATGCAGATCGGCTTGGATCGCCAGGGCCAAGTCGGCCGCATATCGGGCCGCATTGCCGGAATTGGCCGTGAAATTGACCGGCGCTACGATGGATTTCATGTCGATTGAAATTTAGCAATGAGGATTAATAACTTACCCTAAAGTAGGGCAGCCCCGGCCGATTTCGCATGACCAATATCAGGCAGCTGCATGAACCAAATCAATGCCGGGGCGGAAGGGCGGTGCTATCTTGGCATTACCACTTTAAATGCCACTTTTATGAAAAGAATATTGTATGTCTGCGCCGGTGAATCCCTGCCTGACGGAGCATTCGCCTTTTTAAAATCCCTGCGGCAACATGAACCGGTTTCGGTCATGGGCTTATTTTTCAGTCCGATCGACTATGTCGGGATGGCGACCGCCAGTTATATTCCCATTGCCGCACCCTATGTCAGGGTGCAGGACAAGGAGAAGAAGGCGGTGCAGGACAATAAGGCCCTGTTCGAAAAGGAATGCCGGACGAATCATATTCAGTGCGAGCTCCATCCGAACGATGGCGAGTGGGACAAGAACATTCTCGGCAAGGAAAGCCGGTTCTCCGACCTGGTCTTGCTCAGCGGCGAACTGTTCTATGAAGAGGTCAGCAAAGACCAGCCCAATTCCTTGCTGCAAGAGGCACTGCATGCGTCCGAATGCCCGGTACTGATCGTTCCGGAAGGATTTACCTCCTTCGAGCACCTGGTCTTCGCCTATGATGGAGGAAAGGAATCGCTATTCGCCATGAAGCAATTCTGCTATTTATTGCCTCAATATACCGACCTGCCTACAGAAATTATTTATGTAAAAGACGAGAGTACGCAGGAAATTCCCGATATTGACGATCTGAAGAAGTTTTCGCGCCTTCATTTTGAGAGCATGGGCTTTTCAAAATTACATTTCAAGGCGGCCAACTATTTTGCGACCTGGATCGGGGAAAAGCATCGTGTCATGATGGTCAGCGGTTCGTTCGGCCGGTCCCCGTTCTCCTATGTGGCCAAGCGCAGCTTTGCGGAAAAGGTGATCCACGATCATAAGATGCCGGTATTTATCGCGCATACTTAATATACGCATACAACAAGGGATTTCCGCCTATGTCTTATCCGAATGGATGTTACTGGGATGTCGAGACTGCTCCCCTGCTTGGAGAGTTGTCCACGAGCCTGGAAGGGCTTTCCCAGGAGACTGCGGAAAAGCGATTGCGGGATGAAGGGCCCAACGCGCTGAATGTGTCCGGCCGTGCTCCCGGTCTCCTTCTGCTCCTCAAGCAATTTACCAGTCCGATCACGCTGATCCTTATCGCCGCCGCCTTATTGTCTTTTTTTCTGGGCGAGAGATCGGACGCCTTCATCATCCTGTTCATCATCGCCGTGAGCGCCATCCTGGGCTTCTACCAGGAGAAGAGCGCTGCCAATGCTCTCGGCAAGTTGTTGCAAATGGTGCAAGTGAAAGTCGGCGTCCTTCGTGATGGCAAACCTTGTACTATCCCCGTGGAAGCAACGGTGCCCGGGGACGTCGTCGTATTGAGTGCAGGCAATACCGTACCGGGCGACTGCAGGCTTCTCGAATCAAAGGACCTGTATGCCAATGAAGCGTCGCTGACCGGCGAGACCTTTCCTGCCGAAAAAAAATGCGGTGTCGTACCGGCGAGCGCCGGATTATCGGAAAGAAGCAACGTCCTGTTCATGGGTACGCATATCATCAGCGGAATGGCCAGGGCGGTGGTCGTGCATACAGGACGCAGTACCGAATTCGGCCGCATATCCCAGCATTTGCGGCAAATGCAACCCGAGACGGAATTTGAACGGGGCATCCGGAAGTTCGGGTACCTGTTAATGGAAGTCACGCTGATCCTGGTCGTGCTCATCTTCTCCATCAATGTTTTTTTGCATAAGCCGATCCTCGATTCCTTTCTATTCTCGCTGGCCATTGCAGTCGGTCTGACGCCTCAATTATTGCCTGCCATCATCAGCATCAACCTGGCCAAGGGAGCCTCCAACATGGCCAAACGGTCCGTGATCGTCAAGCGGCTCTCCTCCATCGAGAATTTCGGCAGCATGAATGTGCTTTGTTCCGACAAGACGGGGACGATCACGAAGGGGGAGGTCATCGTCTATAAGGCGATCAATTATGAAGGAAAGGACGATGAGCGGGTTTTCCGGATGGCCTATATGAATGCCTATTTCGAGAGCGGGTTTACCAATCCGATCGATCTGGCCATTAAGAACCATGCGCAACCGGAGATCGTGGGCGTTGTTAAGAAGGACGAGCTGCCGTACGATTTTACCCGGAAGCGCCTTAGCATATTGGTGGAAGGGGAAACCGCGGGCGGGGGCGGTGGCACGGGGGCCGGGGTGAAGGGCGGTGGCGCGGGGGCCGGGGTGGAGGGCATGGATACCCTGATCACCAAGGGCGCTTTCGTAAATGTCGTGGCCATTTGCCATGGCGTCGAGGGCGCCGACGGAAAGGCGATCCCCCTTGACCAGGTGCGGGAGGAACTGATGGAAAGATACAGCGCCCTGAGCGGGGAGGGTTACCGCATATTGGGCGTTGCCTATAAGAAGAGGCCTTCGGGCGCTGCGGGCCTTCAACAAGAAGACGAGCAGGAGATGACTTTTCTCGGCATGGTACTCCTGACCGATCCACCGAAGGAGGGCATTAAAGAAACCCTGCAGGAATTGCATCAACTGGGAATCAGTTTAAAAATTATCACCGGAGACAATGCCCTGGTGGCTACCCATGTCAGCAAGCAGGTAGGGCTACCGGAACCGGTCATCCTGACGGGCGTCGAGATCAGGCAAATGACCATCGAGGCGCTTAGCCGGCAGGCAGGCCAGACCCATGTGTTCGCCGCGGTGGAACCCAATCAGAAGGAGGAGATCCTGCTTGCCTTGAAGAAGGCGGGGCATGTCGTAGGCTTTATGGGCGATGGCATCAACGATGCGCCCGCCCTGCGCTGCGCGGATGTAGGCATTTCCGTGAACGGGGCGGCGGATGTAGCCAAAGAGGCTGCCGATATCGTGCTGCTGGGCAATGACCTGGGCGTATTGGCGCAAGGGGTCAGAGAGGGCAGAAAAACATTCGCCAATACGTTAAAGTATATCTTCATGGCAACGAGCGCGAATTTCGGGAACATGTTCAGCATGGCGGGAGCGTCTCTTTTCCTGCCTTTTTTGCCGTTATTGCCCAAGCAGGTCTTGCTGACGAACTTATTGACGGATATTCCCGAGATGACGATCTCTACGGACCGGGTGGATGATTCGATGGTGGAGGCGCCAAGGAGGATGGATCTGCGGTTCATAAGACGCTTCATGATCGTGTTTGGGGTGCTTAGCTCCTTTTTCGACTACGCCACGTTCGGCGTACTCCTGTACCTGCTCAAGGCCGGACCGGCCGAATTCCGCACGGGGTGGTGGTTGGAATCCGTCGTATCCGCTTCGCTGATCGTGCTGGTCGTGCGCACGTCGAAGGCCGCTTACCGGGACCGACCGGGCAAATACCTTCTGCTGACGACGATCCTGGTGGCGTCGGTCACCCTGTTGCTGCCCCTGACCCCGTTGGCGCCGTTGCTCGGATTTTCGCCGTTGCCGCTGAGGTTTTATGGATGGATGGGGCTCATCGTGCTATTATATATGATAGCGGCCGAGACGGCAAAGAGAATATTCTACCGGCGAGAAGTACGAGGGAGGAGCATTCAATAATTGTGGTGCCGGGCGATAGGGTGCAGATGTTCCCATCCTTTCTCCTCAATGTCCGTTGCGAGGCATTGGTTGCCGGTGAAGCAGGGGATCTTCAGATAGCTACTTAATTTGGCGGCAATAATCAGCTTTAACTCCGCCTGGTCCGGCTTTTCCGGCAGAACGTTTGCGTGCAAGACCTGGTCTTTTTCTTCGATCACCTCGTTCCCATACAGTAACCTCTCCAAATTCCAGTCGAGCACCGTAATATGATATTCCCGGACTGCCGCTTTCTTTATGATGCGGACGATGGCCTCGTGACGGCCGCCCTTGAAATCGAACTGAATGTCTATCTTTTTCATAACCTGGAATTTTAGTAGTTATGTTGGTATCGCATTCAATATAAGGCGGAGAAGCAGGAAAATACATGAGAGAGGTCAGGCAGGACTATGACATGTGGCAAGTATGGAAATAATTGTGGATGTCGAAGGCTAGTCCATAACCAGCACCGCTGCGCCCTGTATATCGCCCTTGCGCAACCTATCCAGGGCCTCATTGGCTTGTTGCAGCGTGAATTGCCGGATCTCGGTCCGAATGGGGATCTTGCCGGCCAGCTTTAGAAATTCGAGGCCATCGTTCCGGGTGAGGTTCGCCACCGACCGGACGATCCGTTCCTCCCAAAGCAGGCGGTATGGGAAAGTTGGGATATCGCTCATATGGATGCCACCGCAGACGACAGTTCCGCCCCTGTCCACGCCCTCGAGCGCTTTCGGGATCAGGTTGCCGACAGGAGCAAATATGATGGATGCGTCCATTTTTTCGGGCGCCATCCGGGAGGAATCGCCCGCCCAGGCCGCGCCAAGTTTTACCGCGAAGGACTGCGCTTGTTCGTCCCCATCCCGGGTGAAAGCGAAAATGGATTGTTTATTAAACTTTGCTACCTGGATAAGAATATGCGCCGCCGCCCCGAATCCGTAGAGGCCTATGGCCCGGGCGTGTCCAGGGATCATCCGGTACGAGCGATATCCGATCAGGCCGGCGCAAAGCAAGGGCGATCCCTGGGGAGAGGCCTGGGAATCCGAAAGGGGCAGGCAAAACCGATGGTGGGCAACGGCATACTGTGCAAACCCGCCGTCGAGTGTATAACCGGTAAAGCCGGCCTGTTCACATAGGTTCTCCTGACCACGAAGGCAGTATTTGCATTGGCCGCAAGTAAATCCCAGCCAGGGAATACCGACCGGATCCCCTTCTTTGAGACCGGCAACCTCCTCGCCCACCCCGGCCACCCGGCCGACTATTTCGTGTCCCGGGATCAGGGGCAATTTGGGTTTGTCCAGGTCGCCATCTGCGATGTGGAGGTCTGTCCTGCATACTCCGCAGGCTATCACCTTAACCAGGACCTGTTGCGGGGAGGGCCGGGGTACCGGCAGCCATTTTTGGATCAGTGGCCGGCCCGGCTCCTCGAGTACCATGGCGCTCATCGTGGAGGGGATCTGCATGTCGGGATCAATGGGCGATAAACAAGGGCGAATCGGTCTTTTTCATCAACTGGTCAGCGAAGCTGTGGAACAACCACGTGGACAACCTGTCCCGTTCATACGCGCCGCAAATCAATAGACTGCCTGAGCCGTACTCTTTAACCAGGTCCGCCAAATCGGACCGATCGTTTTTCAGTACTTTAAAGGTCGCGGATGGATAATGCCTCCGCATCCACTCCGTCATCAATGAGGAGTCCGGGACATTCAGCCCATGCGTGGCGGAAGCAAGGGTGATGACCTCAGCATCCTTGACGCCCATTTCAGGGAAGATATAGGTGAAGGCCTTGATGGCTTGAACGGAAGACGGGGTGCCATCGTAGAAGAAGATGAGCCGGGAAACGGGGTTTATCACCGGAGAAACCAACCAGACGGGGCAATGCACATCATGCAGCAGATTACGAACGAACCAGCCGGGCATGTCTTCATCAAGGTAGGTAAATGTTTCGGAGCGGTCGATCAGCAGGAGGTCGGCGAAAATGCTTTCATGCAGGAGCGCTTTCAATGCGTTCGCCTTATCGCGATGGACGGTACAATCGATACCGGCCTTGTTGCAGGCCTCCTCAAAGCGGGCAGCCGATGCCTCATAGGTTGTCCGGTCCTGCTTTTCGAGCTCATCGATAAAGTCCCTCCCCGTACGGGTCTGTGCGACAATCGACTCGTAGATGACAAAACTGCGTCTTGTATATTCATAGAGGAATACGCCGACGAGGTGCGCATTATGCTGAAGGGCCAGGCTGACGGCCTGCTGCAATGTACTTTCCGAAAACCGCAGGCCGTCAAACGCGGCAATCACTTTTTTCATTGGAGAACATTTTTGTAAAACTAGGGGTCAACCGATCGATTTCAGGTGAGGAGGGTCAGCATTTGCCCTGATTGCGATCATCCGGGGGCCGGTCGTGACCGGTGCACCAATCCCTTATATGCCTCGAACCAGCCGACGCTGAGGAGTGCCGTAGCAAGGGCCAGCAGCCAGTGGGAGCCGTTTATGGAGGTCAGGCGGAACAGATCTCGTGCAAATGGCACGAAGCAGATCAAAAAGAGGAAGAACCCGGAAAGGCCGAGTATATAGGGGACGAGGTTATTGCGGTAGCGGGTGGTTGTGATGAAGGTTTCCCGGAATGACCGGCCGGCGAAGGTAAGAAAGACGTTGCTGATCAGGATGGTAATGAAAACGACGCTCCTCGTATACTCGAGTGAGTAACCCCGTTGCATAAAATAATAATACAACCCAAGCAATCCGAGGGTTACGGAGGCGCCCAGGCCCAGGGTAATGGGAAGTTCATTTTTTCTGAAAAGCGAATCATTGGCCGCTCGCGGCGGAAGGGTCATGATATGGGGCTCGGCCGGTTCTCTTTCATAGAATATGGAACAGGTAGGCCCCATGATCAGCTCGAGGAAAATAACATGAATGGGTGAGAAGATCGTCGGGAATCGCCACCCGAGCAATAGCGGAAGGGAGGCGGTAAAAATGATGGGTATGTGGATCGACATGAGGTAGCGGATCGCTTTTTTGAGGTTGCTGTGGATCATTCTACCCTGCCGGATGGCTTCCGTGATCTTTGCCAGGTCATCATCAGAAATGACCAGATCAGCGGCTTCCCGGGCGATCTCCGTTCCGCGTTCTCCCATGGCGATGCCGATCTGGGCCGATTGAAGAGCGGGACCGTCATTGACTCCGTCGCCCGTCATCGCCACGATCTCTCCATTTGCTTTCAAGGCATTTACCACTTTGAGCTTGGCATCCGGGAACATGCGGGCAAAAATATTCACCTTGCCGGCCAATTCCTGAAGCTCCTGCGTCGTCAGCCCATTCACTTCTTCGCCTGTCGCGCAATGGTCGCCAACGGCAATGCCCGTCTGGCGGGCAATATTCAATATCGTCTCGGCATAATCGCCGGAAAGGATCTTGATACCGATACCTGCCTGGCCCCATTCGGCGAAAACCTTGCCCGCCTCTCTTTTTGGAGGATCGTTCAGTGCGATGAGGCCCTCGAACCGCCATTCAAAATCATTCTGACTTTCGGGATAGTCGGCGCCATCCCACGGGGCCGAGCAGACGCCCAATACCCGATAGCCGGAAGAAGCCATGGCAGCGACTTTTCGGGTCAAGTCATCGGTCAATGCAGGATCCAGTCTGCAAACCTGCAATATCCGTTCGGGCGCCCCTTTTGCGGCCACTATACGAATGGGGAGGGTTTTGCCCTGGTTAGGTTCCTCATAGACGTGCGTCATCATCGGCGGTTTGCCTTCCAGGGGGTATTCGTGCACCATCCGCAGGGATTGGTATCGGGACGCATCGGCCAGAGAAGAGAACGACGCGACGATGGCCTTTTCCATGACGTCGAAGGGCTCCGCCTCGCTGGCCAGGCGGGAGAACCAGAGTGCGGGAGAAGAGGCCGGCGGCTTGCCATCCGACAGGTCAGAGTCGATGCCGCTCCTAAAATCGTAGACCCGGCTTACCTGCATTTTATTTTCCGTGATCGTGCCGGTCTTATCGAGGCAGAGGACGCTGACCCTGCCCAGGTTCTCCAGGGTTGCCGGTTGTGTGGCGATAATGCCGAGCCTGGCCATACGAAAAGAGCCCAGGGCCATAAAGGACGAAAAGGTAACGGGCATTTCCTCCGGAATAGCCGACATGGCCAGGGTGAGGCCCAGGAGCAGGCTTTCGGGGATGCTGCCGGTATGCAGGTAATTGACCAGCCATATAGTCAGGAATGCGGTGATACCGAATACGGCCATGATCCGCACAAATCTGTTGATCTGCACTTGCAGGAGCGTTGGCGATACCGGGATGGACTCGATAGATCGTCCCAGTTTTCCCAGGACGGTCTCGTTGCCTGTTCCCGTCACGCGGGCATAGCACATCCCCGTATTGATCGTGGTGCCCTGGAACAATTCATTATGCGGCGCTAAGCCGCCCTTTTCAACAGGGACCGATTCGCCTGTAATCGTGGATTCGTCGATGCTCAGGTCATTGGCCTTGAGGATGAGGGCATCGGCCGGGATACGTTCGCCTTCGCCGAGCACCATCACATCGCCGGGAACCAGCTCTTCCGAGGCGATGACCTGCAAACTGCCGTCGCGCATGCATTTGACCTTGGGTTCGGTCAGTTTCTTCAATTTGGACAGGGCTTTGGAGCTTCTTATTTCCTGGTAAAGTGAAATGGCGCTGACGAACCCTATGGCGATCGCCATCAGGAGGCCCTGGGCAGGCTCATGCAAAATGAAATAGAGCAGGCAGGCCGTCAACAGCAGAAGGAACATCGGCTCTTTGACGATATTCCAGAGTACAGGAAAAAGGCCTTTGCCGCGAGAACTCAGATAACTGTTCTTCCCCCATTTTTGCCTTAAACTCTCCACCTCCGCTGAACTCAGGCCGGTGAATGGAGCCTCCATTTCAATTAGGGAATGCATAAGGCAAGGTACGTAGTTGGCTACCCTGATGGGATGAAGATAATCAGGCGAGGCCTTGATTAAGCTCAGGAGAGTGTGAAAGTTCGTCGGGTCACAGGCCGCCCAACAGAAGGCCCCAATCCCGGAGGCCCTCGAACTCATCGAAGAGGGTCTTGAGCATCGCGATGGACGGGAGGGCGAGGAACATGCCCGGAATGCCCCAGATAATCCATCCGGCCAGCACACCGGACAAGGCGGCCAGGGCATTGATCTTTACTTTCCAGCCCACGACGCTGGGGAAGATCAAATAGGCATCGGCCAGGTGAATGGAAAGCAGCACGATGATCATCTTTACCGCCATGATGGAAGAGCCGTAAGGGAGGGTGATCAGCAGGCTCAATGCGCAGGAGATGAAGATCCCGATGTATGGAATGAGATTGAGGACAGCCACGATCAGGCCGAACAAAATGGCGTATTTCATGCCTATGATGAAGAATCCGGCGATATTGAGTGAAGCCACGATGAGCATCTCGATCAGCAGACCGCCGACATACCCATTGATGACCGATCTTGCTTTGTCAACCAGTCGCCGTATCCTCTTTTCGTGCATCTCTCCGAAATGCATGATCAAAAAGCGCAGGATCAGGCCGCGGTAATATAAGAGCAGGAAGGTATACACGGGGATCAGGATGAGGTTGGTCACGGTGCCTGACAGGAAGATGACGGTACCATGCAATAGCGTCCCGGAATCAGGGAGGGCCGAGACCGCATACGCATGCAACCAGTTGCCGGCGCCGGGAGAAATGATCACGTGCAGCTGGCTGGCCAGTTGCGAGAGATCCGCTCTTAAATGGATCAGCCTTGACGAAATGAAATAGGACAGGGCAAGCCCGGTTGACACGATCAGGACAACAGCGAAGGTCGAGGTCAGGCCACGCGAAAAGCGGCGCCTCTCGAGATAGCTGCAAGGTGCGGCCAGGAGGAGCGCGAATAGACAGGCAAAGGCCAGGGGAATAAAGATGTGGCGTCCGAGGAACAGGATCAGGAACAGTATCCCCATGGTAAGGAGGCTGCGACTCAGGCCGCGGAAAAAATCGTAATATGACCGATCCTGTTTCACCATTCCTCCCAATGAATAATGTCCGGGTCGTATCTGTCCGTGACCGGGGCCTCGCAGATAGGATAGCCGATGGGGATAATATTAAAGGGGATGATGGAGGCCGGCATACCTAATTCGTAGCGGACGAATTCGATGGATTCCGGATTCGGGTAAATGGCCGTCCATACGGCGCCAAGGCCGAGGGCTTCGGCAGCCAGGAGGATATTTTCGCTGGCGCAGGAGCAAGCCATGACGGCGTATTCGACCCTTCCGGCGAAAGCATCCTGGGGGGCGGCGCAGACGACGATCGCCGCTGCGGCCTCAGAAAGCATTTCTGCCGAGGGCAAACCGCTGGCCAGGTAATGCAGCATTTCTTTATCGCGGATCACGATGAACTTCCAGGGGAACTGGCGATCGGCTGCGGGGGCGGACATGGCCGCGCGCAGGAGTTGGAGTATCACCTCGTCATCGACTGGTTTGTCCGAATAATTCCGGACGCTCCTTCTTCGCAGGATGACGGAGATTGTTTCGGGATTGGTGGTGGTAGTCATACCACAAAGAAAAGCGAGAGCGGTTCTTTTTGCGATGATCCCTGTCAGAGCCTGGCATGATAGCCATCAGCATGGCCTGCCCTTTTAATCCTGACGATCTGCAAGATAAGGTAAACAAGTACCGCCCACACGCTAAAAAAAATGGAATAGGCCATGAACAAAAGCCAGATCGGGGTCCTCGAACGAATGCCCCATAAGGTCCTGTTATCGATACTGAATCCGGCCTTCCCGATGGATCCCCAGGGAACGGGCAATTCCGCCTGCAGGTTGCCATAGAGATCGTTATCCTCGACCTTAGCGATCAGGGTCAGGAGGCCTTTTTCATCGCCGGGGAGGCCGTCGCGTTTGAAATCCGCGGTAATTTTGCCGGCAGAATCTGTCGTATAGGCTTCTTTATCCGAAGCGGCCAGATTGCCGCCCGATCGCCTGATATCGACCTTGACGTCCACCCCCTTAACAGGCATCCATTGGCCGTTCTTCCATTCCTGCAGGACGGCGGAGAGCGTATGTCCTTCGCCCGTATCGATCTGCAGACGTGCCCTGGTAACGGAAGACTCGGTCCTGGACGCATTGAACGCCGTATCGCCGTCTGAGATGGCGATGAAGGAATGGGTGGCCGAGGAATTCCATCGATCCTTCAGTTCGGGGGAAATGATGGCCCGTCCTTCTCCGGCCGGGTCGGTGACCAGGTCACCGGTAAGACAGGCCGCCGAATCTTTGTCGAGATACACACGGATCCTGGCTCCCTTCACCGGTTGAAATCTTCCATCCACTTTCGTTCTGGCATGCACGGAAAGGTACATGGCCCGATTATCGATATCGTAGAAGCCGACGGTGACCAGCAGATCCTTTTTGGCAGGCGTTTGTGCGCGGGACCTGCCACCTGCCAGGGAAAGCAGGATTATTATTGCCAGTTCCGGCAGATAGTTAAGAGGCCATTTCATGACGTTCGGTTATGGTTTCCTGAATTGGGATGATGGGCAATATCCGTGCAAAGAAAGTAATGAGCAAGAGCGCGCCTGAAAGCGATCCCATGGCAATCGCCCATTCCTGCCAGCTCGGGAAATAATGCAGGTAACCGGCCGGTACGTCCCGCATGGGAAGAAAAGGGTGCAACAGCGTGGGCGTGACGATCAGGTAGCGCTTGAACCAGGCGCCCACGACGATCATCATTCCGGCAATGAACATGGGCAGCGGCCGTCTGCCTTTTTTGAAAACCAGCATAAAGATCGGGACGATCATGCCCACGAGAATGGCAAACCAGAATACCGGCGCGAACTGGCCGGTGAACAGTCCCATGAGATGGGCCTCTTCAGGCTTCTTCATCTTGAAGGCGGGGATCAGGTACTCATTTATGTTAAAATAGAGGTACAGCATGGCCAGCATCACGACGATCCTGCCCATCTTATCGAAATGCAATGCGGTGATGTAATTCTCCAGATGGTAGGCTTTGCGGAAAACATACATGGCCACTACGACGGCGCCCGCACCCACCAGGAAAGCGCCTGAAATAAAGTAAGCTCCGAAATTCGTGCTGTCCCAACCCGGGCGATAGGTGGTCGCAAACAGCCAGGAGGTGACCGTATGGATGCAGAAGGCTACCGGGATGATCGTAATGCAAAGGATGTTGATCGATCGGTCGCTGATGCGAACCTGTTGCGCGTTGCCTTTCCAGAAGGATCCGAGAAACCGGTATAGCTTATTCAGCCTGGCTCCGGTCTTTTCTTTGGCCGCTATAAGTATCTTCAGGTCCGGCAAGAGAGGGAAATAAAGAAGGAGCAGGCTGATAAAAAAATAAGTGCAAATGACCACGACGTCCCAAATGATCGGCGACTGGAGGCGGCCGTGTAATAGCAGATTGAGAAAGCGTTCGGGGCGGCCCATGTCCACGACGATGATCAGGGAGGCGAAAATGATGGCCGATACCGCGATGATCTCGGCAATCCGGGTAAGTGGCGTGCTCCAGTGGACGTCGGCCAGCCTCAGCACGGCAGTGATCAGGGACCCGACGAGGCTTATGGCGACAAAGAACACGAAGTTGGATATGTAAATGCCCCAGGTGGCATAATCCCGCATCGATGTGACGACGAGGCCGTTCTTCAGTTGAAGAAAGTAAGCATAGGCGCC
>JAUZNZ010000070.1 GCA_030706735.1 Bacteroidota bacterium
GATCTTGTCGCGGGACTTCATGCGGCTCGTCGTCATCGCCTTCGTGCTGGCCGTTCCCATCGTCTGGTGGGCCATGCATAAATGGCTGGAGAATTTCGCCTACCGGACGGAGATCAGCTGGTGGCTGTTTGCGTCCAGCGGTCTCGTGATGGTCTTCGTGGCGCTGCTGACGATGGGCACGCAAACCTTCCGTGCGGCCCGGGCCAATCCGGTGGATAGTTTGAGGACGGAGTGAGCGCAATTCTTTGTCCGCCTTAAGCGAATTCTCAAGATTCTTTCTTTGAAATCAAGAAAAAGAATCGTATATTTTTCTTATACAACCAATTTCTTGAATATTCATCCGAAAAGTTATTTATCAGTTCGTTGAAGTTAGGCATAGAATCATAATGAATTTCAGTGCCACCGAAATAGATAATCTTAACATAATAACCAGAAGTTTGAAATAAAGAGATATCCATTTCAAAAATTCTCGAATTTCGAAATTTTACTACACTGCCCATATAGAGATTCGACAACACGTCCAAGTAATTCTTGGGCATAGTCTTCTGAAATTCAAAGTAATTTTCCCCCGAATTTGTTGAGTCAAGGTATTGACAAAAAACTTCATTAGCACTTCTCCTATGGGAAATTTCATAGCCAGAATCCTGGCTAACATTCGCATTAATCCAATTAAACAAGCCAGTAATGTCATTCCCATACTTATCATAGTACTCATCCAATTCCCTTTCAAGAGATTTCTTACTCCGATATGTTTGACATGCAATTACTTGCAAGAAAAAAAGAATTAACGCCACTCTAAATATTTTCATGCTGCTAACTTACTGTTTACCTTGGTTACGATAACTAGTCGATATGTAGTTGCCATCCTCATCCTTTTGAACCTCTACGCCCGTATCGAAGGTTTTATTGATCCAGGCGGGTTTTCCATCTAAATTAACTAACCCATTTGGGTACAAATATAAACTGTAATTATATACTATATGGTAGGCGTTTGCCTTACCATCTACGGATTGATAATCTGTTTTTATCGACGAGGGAAGTGCCATAAATAAAGCATTCGCAATATTTCCACCTGCCAACTGTGTTTGGGCATAGTCATAATCGACAGCCGCTTGTTCCGCTTGATGCTGAACAGTTGTCTTATCATTATATACCTTATCATATTCCGTACCTGTCAGGATTAGGCCTGTAGTGACAGACTTGGTAGAACCAATCTCCCCATAAGGAATTGCTCCAAAACCTAATCCAAGTTGGTAAGTGTTGCCAATTGCATTTCCTTTTTCGTCTTGCTCGACTGAACGACCAAGGACAACTACCTCTTTCCATCCCGCCGAGACCCCCATATTTCCACCGACACCCATCAATTTTCGAAGATCCCTTAAATGTTCATTATAAAAGGAAAAATTTGCAGTCCATGAAAGCGCTGCATTGGTAGCAAATCCTCCTGGATTTCCCGGGAAGGCCGCTGCTAATCCCCCATTGGTTGAGAATGTCAAAACATTCCCTTTCGGATCGACAGCCATTCCACTTGAAAGAGTTATAACAAGACCTGCTTCTGTTGTTCCAGATGTAGAAACTGCGGTAATAGCATTTCGTGCGGAAGAAACCGCCTTTATCGTTTGCCGGAGCCAAGGCTCGTTACCATCCAGATCAGAAGCTTGTATTGGCGTATTTCCTGCAAATTGATAAGCAGAATAATATGGATATCTCTTCGCTAACGGATCCACACTCATAAACCTCCCAATCCTCGGATCGTACCCCCGTTTCCCATAATCAATTTCATCGTTCGCTCCCCTTACTTCGTCGTCATTTTCCTTGCCATTGAATCCATAACGGTAACCCGATCCGGCAATATTCAAGGATCGCATGACCCCTCCAAAACCGAAATACTCTCTACCATATAATTGAATGGGTTGATATCCATTTGGAATGCCATCATTATTCACGTGGTTGTCTGATATTACGGCAACTACGTTCCCCAAATGGTTTGTTAACTCATACTGTCTGAGGCCTGCGTTTTCGACCGGATCGGTTGCCGTAGCGTATGGATACCCATCATTAGCAAGCGGCGAAGAAGCGGGTATAACAACGTTGGGTGTGAGCATCCCCTGCCGGTTACCGCCTGGCCATTTTCATCAGCTGCATAGGCTTGCCGGGGCTCGTCATGTATATGACCAATCTGCGCAAGAAGGAGATCGGCGTGCGGAAGGTGCTGGGCGCTTCGGTGTCGGGCATCATCGGGATCTTATCGCGGGACTGCAAAATAGAACAGAAACTTCAGAGCTTTCTCACGATCCGTCAAATTCTCAAATTGCTCAACCTATCTATCATTACCAATGTCGACCAGATGAACAGATAAACGGGTAAAAAGGGCAACACCCGTGTATATTATCGCCGATATCACCTCCGGTAGAGCTTCTTTTCGGGCGATTTCCGCGCGGCCCGCGCAAACCCGGTGGATAGTTTGAGGACGGAGTGAAAAAAGGTTATCTTCCCCCATCATTACGTGATAATGGCAGAAAAATGAATTATGGATACGAAAAAAGATAGCCCCGGCGTGTATATTCCGCCGCCCTTGTTCTATGTGCTGATCTTTCTACTTGCGCTATTCTTACAAAGGCGGCTTCCTATCAACGATTCGATCTTTCATTTGGAAATAACCGGGATAGTTGGCGTGGCACTGCTTGTTATTGCATTAGCCTTTCTTATTTCCAGTTTCCGAACGTTTTTTAAGAGCAAGAATACCTTGATCCTGATCAAGCCTGCCGCGTCTCTCCAGGTAGACGGCATTTACCACATTTCCCGGAATCCGATGTATGTCGGCCTGGCCATCGTCTATCTCGGAATTACCTGCCTGATCGGCAATTGGTGGAATATTATTCTTTTCCCCCTACTCCTCCTGATCGTTCAGGAATACATCATCGACCGCGAAGAGAAATACCTTGCCCGGCGGTTCGGACAGGATTATCTTGAGTACAAGTTGAAAGTGAGGAGATGGCTTTGACAGGCGGGTGGTATTAATCCCCGATCTCCTTCAGCCATTCCAGAAAACGATCCGGCCAGCCGGCAACGGCGCCTTTATTGGTCGGCCGCATGCCGAAGCCGTGACCCTGATCGGCATAAATATGCAGTTCAGCGGGAATACCTGCCTCCTTATACTTGATATAGACGCGCGCGATCCCTTCGGAGATATCCGGCCGGTCCTTGTATCCGCCGAGCAGGAAGATGGGCGGCGCACCCGGCACCGGGTCGAGACGCGCTGTACCACCCGGATAGATCAAGGCCTGGAAATTGGGCCGGCTGCTGACGCGCTCAACCGGATCGCCGGCATCGGGATTTCCGTTCTCAAAGCGCATGGCGGATAGCCCGGCCACTTCGCCTCCCGCCGAAAAACCCATTACGCCGATCTTCGATGTATCGATTCCCCACTCCCTGGCATGGCTGCGCACATACCGGATCGCGCGGCGGATATCAGCCAGCTCTTCGCCGTCGACGGTATAGGTTGATCCGGGTTCACGAGCCAGGCGATATTTCAACACAAAGGCGGCAATGCCCCGGTCACGGAAATATTCCGCCTCATGATACCCTTCATGGTCGATCCAGAGCTCGACATGCCCGCCGCCCGGGGCGATGATCAGCGCCGTTCGCTGCGAGCCGCCACCTGCCGGAATATAGGGCTTGATGGAGGGGTTGTTGATATGGGTAACCACATGGTCGCCGGTCTCTGCAATCCGCACTCTTTCCGGGCCCGTCTTGCCTTCCGATCCCGGCGCTCCATTTGGCCAGAGAGGGATCTCGCCGGCCGTATCGATAACCCGCTGCCGACCGCCTTGTGCATTTGCCATTCCTGTGAAACACAGGCATAAGGCCAGAAAAATGATATTTTTCATGTTCAGATTTTTTCGGATAAAGTTACTTCCCACCAAGATATGCCGCACTGATCTCGTCATACATCTTTAAGAATTCATTCGACTTGCCGTCCCGGTCGAACAAAGATTCCCAGGTATTCAGGGGCTCCCAAATGCAAGTGCCCTTTCCTTTTCCGCCCGGTAGTCCGAATGCGATCGCATTCACTTCTTGCTTGCGGCCACTATATTCCACGACGATCACGTCCTTTCCGTACCGTTGCGTCAGTTCGGTCAGGTTATTTCGCAGGTCATCCGTCGTCCCATGCCATTTCGGGTAATAGGATTCGCCGATCACGTCGAAGTGTACGCCGCGCGCAAGCATCTGGTCGATAAAGAAGGCCGACTCGTCGTGCTGTCCGCCCAGTGCAATATGCAGCATGATGACGATCGACGGGTCCACCGATTTGACGGCGGCAATCCCCGCTGATAATAACTGCGAAAGGCTGTCGAGGTTGCTGATGCTGCCTTCCGGCCAGACCAGGCCATGGTTGATCTCATTGCCCACCTGCACCATGTCGGGTGTCGTGCCCTGCTCTTTCAAGGCCCCGATGACGCCTTGGGTGTAATCGAAGAGAGCCTTCTTCAATGCGGCAAACGTCATTCCGCGCCAGGCCGCGGGTTTGAATTGCTTGCCCGGATCGGCCCAGGTATCGCTGTAGTGAAGGTCGAGCAGAAGCCGCATGCCAGCCGCCTTTACCCGTTTGGCCATCGCCTTGGTATGTTCAAGGTCGCAAAAAGCTTTTCCCGGGGAGTAGCCGCTGTCCAGCCCCGGATCATTGAAGATCCGTAGGCGCACGGTATTGAACCCATGGTCTTTCAGGATCAGGATGGGATCTTTTTCGACGCCCTTATCGGAGAATTTCATTCCCCGCGCCTCCAGCTGGGGCAGGAAGGAGATATCCGCGCCGAGCATCTTGCCGGCTTCTCTCGGACGGGCCGCTTCTCCCTTCAACGCATACGCCGGATCGATATCCATCACGTCCAGGCTGCCCGGAGGCACCGTGACAATGTCCGTGGAGCCGGTGAACAAATTCGCCGCCTTCGCCTCGAACCGGATCGCTCCCGACCCCTTGCCGGATTGCACGAGCACCTGGCATTTGCCATTGAAGAGGCTCCGCTGCCAGGCTCCGTCCTCGCATTTATCCGGCTCATGGCAGCTGGGGTCTCCATTGCCAACCCCGATGATATGACCATTCCCGGAAATGATGAAGCGGATCATATTGTCCGCATCCGGGACCTCGCGACCTTCCCGATCGACGACGCTGACATTGATGACGGCTACATCGCGGCCATCCGCGAGGATCGTCGTCTTGTATGGCGTCAACACCACTTCGGCAGGTGGTCCGGTGGTCTCCACTCTCGCCGTCAGGCGACGGCCGCCTTTATTGGCGACCGCCTCCAGTACGCCCGGTTCATAGTTGACTGTCCACTGCAAATGGCCGTTGCGGGGCATATCCTTTTTTCCAAGGCTCTTCCCGTTCAGGAACAGTTCCGCATCGGCCGCGTTGGTATTCACCCATACGTCCACGGGCTTCCCGCGTTTGTCGCGCCAATTCCAGTGCGGGGAAATATGGAGGACATCCTTATCTGTCCACCAGGATTGGTAATAATAGTAGAGATTCTTCGGTATCCCGCACATGTCCATGATCCCGAAGTGCGAGTTGATATTCGGCCATTGAAAAGGCGTGGGCTCTCCGCGATAATCGAATCCTGTCCATACGAAGCCTCCTATCCAGTACGGGTTCTCCGCTGCCAGCACCCACCAGTCCCGGGCCTTGCTCGCCCAGGGTGGAGCAGTCATGTCCTCGTCCGGTACATAACCGCGCACGCTGTCTCGTTCATAGATGCCGCGCGTGGTCACCGTACTGCCCATTTCCGTGCCGACGATCGGCTGGCCGGGATGATCCCGATGATAGTCGGCCGCGGCGAATTGGCGGTAGTTGAAGCCCCGGATAGGGATGACCTCGTTGATCCCTTTGAACACATTCGGAACATCGGCGGCATAGGTACTGGTTCGGCCAGGGTCGAGTTCGCGCTGTTTGGCGAGCAGAGTTTGCGCGATGCGGCGACCGAAGGAATTGGTCTGTACGCCCTGTTCCTCATTACCGATGGACCATAGGAAAACGCTGGGGTGATTCCGGTCACGGAGGATCAACCGCTCGAACTGATCCATATACTCCGGGCTACTATTCAGCAAACGGTTCTCATCCAACACCAGCATGCCGAGGCTGTCGCAGGCATCCAGCAACTCCGGCGTGGGCGCGTTATGGCTTGTCCGGTAGGCATTGGCGCCCAACTCTTTTAACAAGCGAATGCGATAGTATTGCAGGTAGTCGGGCAATGCGCTGCCCACGCCGGCATGGTCCTGGTGATTGTTCGTGCCGAGTATTTTCAGGTGTTGCCCGTTAAGGAAAAAGCCTTCGTTTGCATCAAAACGCAGGGAACGAAATCCAAAACGTTGTTTGATCGTGTCGACCACCCGGCCGCCGGAACGGACTACCGACACCACGCGATAGAGATAGGGATCTTCGACCGACCAACGCCTGGGGTTGGGCACGGAGAGATCCAGGGTGAACGTGGCCCTTCCATTGACGTCCAGGTTGACTACTGCCGGGTCATGGTGCGCAACCGGTCTGCCCTCCCGGTCTGTCAGGTAGGAGTATACGGAGCAATGCGCCCGTTGCCCTCCCTTGTTTTCTACCGTCGTTTCGACGGTCAGCAGGGCGAACCCTCCTTTCCCTTGTGCGGGGCTGAGATCCAGGTTCGCGTGGGCATAGAAACCACCGTCCGGTATATGGACATTATTGTATTTGTTCAGCCACACATGCCGGTAAATGCCCGCGCCTTCATAGAACCATCCTTCGTATTGGGTGGCATCCACCCGCACCACGAGGACATTGTCGCCGTCATAGCGGAGGTAATCCGTGACGTCGTACCCGACGCCGACGTACCCGCTCAGGTTATTGCCCAGGTAGAACCCGTTCAGCCAAAAACTGGCATTCCGGAACACGCCATCGAACCGGATCTGGAACCTCGCCCCCGAATCCGTGCCCGGCACGGTAAAGTGCTTGCGGTACCAGCCAATACTCGTTTCCTGAAAAAGGCCGCCCACCGGCTTGTACCCGTGGGACATCAGGTCGAAGTTCGGGATATTTACGAAGGGCAATTCGACTGCCCAATCATGGGGAAGGTCCAGCGTACGCCACGAGCTGTCATTGAACGATGGATCGATCGCCGTCCTGTGTCCTGCGCCCGTCTTGGCAAAGAGGGTGACCAGGCTGTAGTTGAAATCCCTGGCCGGATCGGCTGCATTCCCGAAATGGAATTTCCAGTCTGCATCGATATTGATCCGCTGCTGCCCGGCCGCCTGCCCCTGAGCAGCCGCCTGCTGCTGTCCATATCCGTTACCATGGACCAAGACGATCCCCGCCAGGAAAAAATAAACCTGTGACACCCGCATAAGACTGTTTTATAATAGTAGATTCAAAAGTTACGGTTGTTTTGACCGCTCAAACCAGATCGACTCCAGATCCAGCACACCCATCGTGTCGATGACCACCTGCACTTTCTGGATATCCGCCACACGCAAGGGAGGCGCCACCCCCGCCGCCCGGAACCACCGGGCCTGAAAACCGGGATAAGGTCTTGGCAAGAGCAGTGCCGAATCCGGTACGAAGCTCCTCAAGGGGAGGTGCAGATCCCGGACTTCCCCTTCTATGGGGATGGGTGCGGAGTACGAATAGCCGTCCGCATCGGTCAGCGTGACCCGCATGGGACCCGAACCCCTTGCGCGGATGCCCAATTGGTCGCAGGCCGCGAGTTCCGATCTCCTTCCATCAAGCCTCCCCGTAAACGCAAATTGAAATCCGCCGATCGTCTCTCCGTGCTGTGATCGTCCCCTATCCATATGCAAAACCAGTTGCCCCGGCATTTCGCCGGTGACATAGGCGATATCGAATCCATCCCTCATAAAAGGTGGATAGATCCATGGCCTGTCCCCTGTCGCGTTGAATATCTCCAGGCGCATGGTCGGTCCTGCGACGAGGGTAGTCCAGTGTTCGTCGCCGGTATAATCCCAGGCAGCGGGATTACCCTGCCGCGCCCCAGGAAAGCTCCAATAGGCACCGCCGGCCTTGTGGATCACGATTTGATAATTGAGTTCACCCGATCTTACATCCCGGGCGGAGATCTCCGCCGAATAATCCGTCGCGGACAGCCGCGTCATAACCGTCTCCCAGCGATGAAAATCTCCCACGCGGTTGAATTCGAGCATGACTTTGTCGGTCGAATCCACGCCGACGATCCCGGCGCGGATGACAAAGGCTCTATTTGCGGTGACTTCGGCATAGGGGGTATGTGCGACATAGGGCTCCGATGAAAAGGGTTGCGGTGCGACAAATTCGTTCATGCCCAGTTCTCCCAGTTTCGTAGGCAAGGTTCCCGCGGTGGCGTGTGCGGCCATCACGAGATAGGTTCCCGGACGTACGCGAAACGCGCCGTCCGCAGCTGTATACTGGTCCTTGTTGCCCGCATTCAATCCCCTGACAGAAAAATCCCCTCCCAGCCCGGGCAGGACGATGTGCATGGGTTCGCTGTCCCATTGAATGCGCACGGCCTCCCGCGAAGGGGATGGCCGCGCAAAAGGATCGCGGATCGTGATGGCGTCCGGCATCACTTCCAGCCTCCACCGGCCTTCGTCTATTTTGTCGAGGAAGTAGGCGCCGCGCCCACTGTATTGGACGACGGACGAGTTGCCCACGCCGGCCAGGTGTTGCAGGCTTGCCGGGGCAACAGGTCGGGTTGTCGTCGAATTGGAATAGTAGAATTCCTCCGTGCTGTTCATTTCACTCAGGGATGACCGGTAGCTGACGCGAAAGACGTCGAAAACGCTGTCGATGGGATAGATGCCGAACTGCGCCCCGCGCGGCAAACGATGAAAGGCCCTCGACGCGATCAACAGACTGATCGCCTTGGAAGGCGTATAGGCGAGGTTCAGGAAATGTGTTTGGTATTCGGTGTTCGCATAGGCCAGGGCCATGGGGTCATAGGCGAATTGCGTGGCCCATTGAAACCCTGCCTCGCGAAAGCTCCTGGCGATGGCCGGGTACATGTCGGATTGCAACATGTCGGCCGCGTCGAATTCATAGACCATCCGGGCCTTATTGCGGAATGCGGGGATCGTGTCGAAAGGGATCGCGTAATGATCGACATTCGGCAGAAAATTGTTCTTTAGTTCGGCGCCGCCGACGAGTCCCGAAGGATACCATTGGCAGCTTACTCCCTGGATATTCGCAGCGGCGACCGCTGCGGCATAAAAGGGAGATTGGCTGATATTATAAAATAACGGCTTGGTCCAACCGGTGGCCCGGATCGCGGCCGCCAGCCTGTTGATGTAGGCGGTGACTCCCGCTGCCGGTCCGCTATGGCTTGGCTCGTTATTGATCTCGACGGCGATGACATTGGGATCTTCGACATAGGTCTGGCGCGAATAGGAGTTGACGTGATGAAAGAGCTGTCCAAGATAGTTTTCCTGTGCGCGAATGGCCGCCTCTTCGGTCGTCGCCCGCCCCTTGCCATAGAGCCGCGAAAATCCAGGCGTCCTTTCGTCGCGTTCGGGGTACCCATTGCCCCAGAAGGCGATCGGCGTTATGATGGCCCGGATGCCCCGGCGGCTCAGTTCGGCCAGCAGGAAATCGAAAAGTCGAAGATGTTCGTTGTCCAGCAGGTTCCCCAGCGAATCGGAAATTTCAGTGTCCCAGACATGAACCCGAAAAGCGTCCACGCCGAGTCGCGCCATGTGGTAGACGTCCTGCCGGATCGCCTCCTGCGGATCGACTCCCCGCGCACGGTGCGCCCGGTAACTATAGGCAAAGGGAACGGTGTAGTTCACACCGAAGAACTGCGCCTCCGAATGATCCTTGTTCCATCGCATCACTCCTTGCTTGTCCACATATACCAGAGCCTGCCCTTCATGGGCCGCGCCTCGCTGCACATTCACCCGCTGCGCATTCGACGGATCGGAAAAACAGATGGACAGGCAAAAAAGTACAGGTAAGACTAACCGGGAAATCCCCATGCCCATATAATTTTGACAACAAAAAATCTCAATTCGCAAAGGCGCTCAATGCCGCGGTAGGCTTGCCGGTTCCGTCGAACGCGCCAAGCCCGTAACCCATCCAGTTATTGTAGCTCTCGGGCTCCCAGTAAAAAACGCCAAGGCCGTTCTTGTTCGCTATCGACGCCGTCCTGGCGAGCAGGTCGCTTAGGAATGACTTGCAGTCCGCAGGGTCCGATTCGGGCATCCCCACTTCGCAGATCATGACCTGCTTCCCGTAGCGAGAGATCATATCGTTCATATTCGCCAGGCATTGGGCATTATAGGTCGACCAGTTTGAGGCGCTGGGATATAGCGACATCCCGATGATATCCCAATTCGCGCCATTGGCTTTCAGCCCATCGAACATCCACCTGAACAAACTATTGTCATATCCATTGGAGATATGCACGATGACCTTGATCGAATCGGCGACCGACTTTACCGCTGCATAGCCGGCATTGACCAGGGCCGCAAAATTCGTCATATTCGTGGAGGCCCGTCCATCATTCCAAAGCATGCCGTCATTGGTCTCATTGCCCACCTGTACCCAGCTCGGCAGGGCGCCGCCGGCCTGCAACGTATCCAGCACATGGACGGTATAGTTATAGACCGTCTTCTTCAGGCTATCGAAAGGTAATGCCGCCCACGCTGCCGGTTTGGCCTGGTGCCCGGGGTCCGCCCAGGTATCGCTGTAGTGGATGTCCAGCAGGACGCGCATGCCCAGGTTTTTCGCGCGTACGGCCTTTGCCAGGAGGTCAGCATTATTGCACCATCCATCGGAAGGGTTTACCCATACGCGCAGGCGTATTGCATTTAAGCCGATACTCTTCAGCAGCGCCATGCAATCCATCGCCGTTCCCGAGGAATTGTAGAATTTGATCCCTTGCGATTCCATTTGGGTAAGCCAGCTGACGTCGGCCCCCTTCATTAGTGCAGAGCTGTTGACGGGCGGATTGCCTCCCCCGCCACCAGACGAGGGAGGACCGTCATTCTTTCTGCATGCGGTAAGCGTGCATGCCGCGACCCATAACAACGCAGGCCACTTGATCTTTTTCACCGTGTACTCTTTAATTGGCCGTTTGCCATTATTTGACCGTGTATTGTTTGCTGAAGAAATTCACGTCGATCGTATACGTTCCGCTCGCCCCCGGCGCCGGCGTATTGGAGTTCGGCACCTGGCTATCGGCCAGTACTGCTCCCCCTGTCGCACTCGCGCCGCCATACTTATGCGTCCAGTCCCCATTGAGCGGCAGCCACAGGTAGGATTTACCCGTCGTCAGCGCAATGGTGATCTTGAACTCCCCGGAGCTCAGCTGCGTGAACTGCTGAGAGGGAACCGGCACCGGATTATTCCAGCCGCCAGCCGTCGCATCCCCCACAATATACAGATTGGTCGGTATATCCCCTGGTAAGGCCGCCGTGATCGTATAGGTCCCCTTTACAAAATCCACGATGATCTTATACAGCCCGCTGGCCACCGGCCCGGCCATATTATTGGGCGCATCCGGCACAAAGGCGCCCCCCGCCGGATCGGGCGTACCCGTCACCGCATACTTATGGCTCCAGTCC
>JAUZNZ010000071.1 GCA_030706735.1 Bacteroidota bacterium
CAGCCGTCGCTACAAGAAAGAGAAAGTTATTCTCGCCCAAGCTGTTTGCCGGCGTCGGCTTCACCTCCTATCGGTCCGGACACTCGTTCATTCCGGGGGAAGGAAATATCGATTACGGCCAGGCTGCCGCGCTCACCTATGGCGTGGAGTTGGAATTCATCTTCCCGTTCGACAACAACAAATGGTCCTGTAACCTGGAACCTTCGACGATCCTTTACCGTTCATCAGGAAAGAACAGCCAGGGTACGGATGTTCCTATCGAATACAACACGGTAAATATCATGTTGTGGTTCCGCTACACCTCCTTCCTGAATGAAAAGGTAAAATTATGTTTCAATGGAGGCGCAGGCAAAGATGTGAAGCAACTCAAGATGATCCCGGCCCTTGGTGCCGGCCTGGCCTATTCGCGGTTCATGCTGGAGTACCGGTATTTTTATGAGAAGGGCGTTCTGAACGGGTATTTTGATCAATCGCAGGGAGCCAGCTTTACTAACATGTCGTTGGTAGCGAAGGTTAGTTTATTCTAGCGCCAGGAGAGGGTTATGAGCCGGCAGGTGATCCGTTATAACAGCTGCTTAAGGATCTCATTTCTCCTATTCAGGTCCAGGGTGCTCAAATAGAAACCCAATTGAAGGATCATGCCGCTGCCTTCGCCGGAGGACAAAGAAGATAGGTCCGGTCGGCCGGCCATGTACTCCTTGTATATTCTATCGATCTCCGGTACTTTTCTGATCTTCGCCTCAAGCACCTTCATTTCGCCGACCTCATCGTCTGAACCGATCTTTCCGAAAATCACGTCGGATACGATAGTATAATTGTCGATAAAATTGCTGATAGCGTGCATAGCCGCATCCGATCTAAAATCAATCTTCGGGTTGCGTTGGATGAAGTCGTCGATCACGCTGTCGATATTTTTGTCCGGATTGGCGCTGACGACGAATCTGGTGGCAATGCCCTCGAATTCAAGATTGGAATCCATTCGCAATCTGTTCGCGGCGTTCTCCGCGTAGACCATGCAACCCAATAACAGGATCTTGTCACGATAAGCGGAATTAAAGGCTACGGCATATCCTGTCGTGTCGACCCTTTTTGACGAAGAGTCGGCGCCGGGGAAGCGATCCGTTGCCGGGGAATGGCATGATGATATCCCAATCAGTGCAGGCAGGAAGGCAAAGAATATGATTAATTTCGTATTCATCTATTGAAAATGATCGTTGCAAGCAAAAATAGCGATTTCAAGGACTTCTTTGAGATCATCCATGATGCGGCAACGATCCCTCCCCGCCAAATCGAAACGTCCGTTGTTCCCGTCAGTTCGGATTGGGGCGCTTCGCACTAGCGAAAATTTCCAGCCGCCTGCCTTCCATTTCCGACGATTCAACGAAGGTAAACCCCAATTTCTCCAATAGTTTGATCGACCTTTTGTTTGTACGCAGGGTTAAGGCCAACACGGTATTAAACCCGGGCTGTTGCGTAACCATGTCCAGGACGGCTTTCGCCGCCTCATACGCATACCCCTTGCCGGTAAACTCGGGAAGGAATGCAAAACCAATATCAAAATTTTGAAGATAATTCCTTCTCAGGAAGGAGATGATGCCGATCGGCGTGGATTCCTTTTTGATCCTGACCACCCAATACAGGAAATTTTCCGTTGCCAGGATCCTTTGGATATAGGCGATGGCCTCTTTTTTCGATCGAACCTGTCTGTCTCCGATATTCTCGATCCATTCCCTGGTATTGACCAGCGATCGAATGAAATCGTGGTCCTCTATCTTCACCATTTCGAGAACCAATCTGTTTGTGGATAGCGCCGATTCAACGGGCAAGTCATTGGTCATGGCCATTATTTTATGAGCTCGATCGTCCTGCCCCGGCTGATGAAGCGGGTGTCCCTGACCGCGGCACCGCCCCGGAAGCGGTATTGGACGCCGACGATGTCGGTGGGAGCGGCATGATCTGCCGGCGGGGCATCGAGATCCAGGGAATATGCGGGTCTGTCATTGAGCATGATCTGCATGTGCTTACCGACCGTCACGATCTTCAGCCGGGTCCATTGGGATAGGTCGGTTCCCAGGCCCGAGAGGTCGGCCTCCTTGCTGCTAACCCGTTTGCCCAGGGCATACAGGTGAAGGTCGCCGATGCAGGCCGGAGCAGAGAGGGGGATGATGAAGGCGTCGTCCCTGACCTGGATCAGTACCTCCATTTGTTGGCAGGCGTCTGAGCCGCCGCCACTTTCGCTCCGTAGCGTCGTCTCGAAGGTGAAATTGTCATCGGGCAGCGGACCCATGTCTTCGATATAGTATAGGCGGACCCAGGGAGCCTCGGGATAAAGCGGAAAATGGTATTTATTGAGAAGCGTGCTGTCGACGACTACTTCGCCTGCTCCCCGCCTGACTTCTTCTTTCCTGAAATAAAAGGGGGCGGGGTTGCCCTCCGTCATGGCCAGCCATCCTCCCGATGCGATCAGCAAGTCATGGGTTCGGACGACCTGGGTGTCGATGAGCAGCCTGGCATTGAAATACCCGGGGTAGTAATAAATGGCCGAATGATCATGACCGTGCCGGCTAACGGGAGTTCTCCGGCTCCTGTCCCAGGTCTGTACGATAAAGACTGAATCGGTTGGCGCCGCCGAGGCATCATAGCGGAAGACGACCGAGTTGGGCACGCCTTCGGTGCGAACCTTATTGCAGGAGAAAGAATAGGCTGTGGGGTCGAGGGAGCGATGGGTCGATGGTTTGGTCAGGCTGAGGAAGAGATAGGCCAGTGCGCCAAGGGGTAGGAAGAGGAGCGGCCACCAGCGGAGCCTGTGGTGGGAGGCGGCGGGGATGGCAGGCGACGGGTGAGGTCCGGGGTCGGAGGATTTGGAGGCGGCGGGCTGGGCCGAGAGATGGGATGCGAGGTCGGCGGGCGACGGGCGGGCGGATTGGGTCCGGTGTTTAAATGCGTTCCAGTCCTCGAAGCCGGTAAAGCGGGCCAGGGTATTTAGGGTATTGACCGAAGGCAGGTTATCGTAATTGACCTTGCCGAAAAGCCTCTTGAGGGTGGATATGCTCAGCGAGATTCCCGTCGCGTCAAATATCTCCTGGCTCAATTTCCCGAAGTCATAGCTTGTCCATTCCCCGCTGGGACCCCGCTGCCACCGGTCCTCGATGATCTGCAGACACTGACGGATATAAACAGATTCCGAATTATTATTCATTATCGGGGGATTGAGGCTCTGACTTCAAATGAATCAACTTGAACGGGTTTGAATCGCCCGGTCAACTCCTGCCGGTGCAAATTGCCGGTTCAAATTTAAACATTATGCTAAAAGTATCCTTGGGTCTGTTTTTTCTGTCTATCGGGGCAGCAGCAGGCCATTCGGCCGCGGCACAAAAACCGGCTTCTCAGGCATCCACGACGGTCGCTCCGGAGCGCGACCGCATCATCCCCCTGCGCGCAGACAGCTGGGAATTCAAGCCAGGTTCTGTAGAATTTTTGGCGGCTGCGCCCTCGATCGGTGGCATTACGCCGGCGGGGCCAGCCATGCGGATCGTCAATCGCAGCGGCGGGGCAGTCGTGGCCCGGAATGTCGATTTTGCCGAAGGGGCTATCGAATTCGACGTACTGCCGACGGACTCAAATTTCGCCTCCTTTTTTTTCCATCGCCAGGATGCCCAGGAAGGGGAGTGTTTTTATCTCCGTACCGATTGGGGAGCAGGTCATCCCGATCGTATGGAGGGGGTTCAATATAACCCAATCATTAAAGGGGTTTTTTGCTGGAACCTGCTGCCCTATTACCAGGGCAATGCCAATTTCCGGCAGGACAGCTGGAACCATATCCGGATCCTGATCGCCGGCCGGCAGGCGCTGATCTTTGTCAATAGCGATACCCGGCCGACGCTGACCATTCCGAGGCTGGAGGGAAATACTACCCATGGCGGCTTTGCCTTCGATGGACAAATGACCATCGCCCATCTCGTCGTGCGACCGGGGCCCGTGGCGGGTGTCGGAGGTCTCAGCTGGCTCGGCGGACCGGAAGGCTTCGATCCCACGGATAATGATCCGCGTTACCTCCGCCACTGGCAGGTCACCCAACCCGACACGATCCCTTCCGGCATCGACTTTGGAAAGAACCTGATGCCGGGCAAGCAGACTGCCTGGTCGCCCATTGCGGCGGAACGAAGGGGATTGGTCAATCTCACGCGCGTCTTCGGCGGCAACCCTGCGCGATTTAAAGGAGAGCCTGTCCGCCGAATCGTCTGGCTGAAGACGACGCTAACTGCGGACCGCGAATGGACCTATCGGATGCGCCTGGGGTTCACTAATGACGTTTGGGTCTTCCTTAACGGCCGGTATTTGTATGTCGACAAGAACTATTATGACGAACCGATCATGAAGACGCCTAGGGCAAGGGTGTCCATCGAGAACTGTTCCTTCGATCTGCCCCTGAAGGCCGGCGCCAATGAACTGCTCATCGGCGTCGGCAACGATTTTTTCGGATGGGGGATCGTCGCGCGGCTGGACGATGCCCTTGGAGTGAAACTCGGGGGGGCGGAGTGAAACTCGAGGGGGCGGAGTGATGCGTTTATTTGACGAAAATGCCGTTTACCTGGCTGGCGCCGGGGAGCGCGGTGAATGTCCCGTTCTTCCAGTACCCCACTCCCTGCGAGTACGCATTGCCGGCAATATAGATATCCGTTCCTTTCCCGGTGATGGCGATGGCGGATTCGTAGACGGATTGGCCGGCGACGGTGCTGGTCAGGTCGACCATGGCCCCATTTTTCCAGTACTTGGCCAGGTTCTGAAGAATACCGGCGACATATACGTCACCGGCGGGTGAGACATAGATGCCCCACTCGGAACAATCAAATAAATTCGGGGTAGCCAGCGGCACGGCGACGCCATTTTTCCAATACACTCTTGGCTGCGCCCCCTGGATGTAGCCGGATATATAGGCTGCGCCGCCCGCAACGACTACGCCGGTCGCTTCGGCCACGGTGGATCCGTCCGTCAGCGTGGTGGGCGTGCCATTCTTCCAATAGGTGGCGATGAAATTTCCGTTTGCGGGACCCTGGGAACCTGCCACATATACATCGCTGCCATCGACGTAGACGGAATGCGCCACACCCAGCACGCTGAAGGTCATATTCAGCGCCACTCCATTTTTCCAGCAGCGCGGTGCGGGATAGGATCCATTATTCATGTCCCAGCCGGACACATAGACGTCGCCGCCGGAAACGAAAACCGAGCTGGCGATCCCTCCATTGTGACCAGCCGTCATCGGCAGGCCCACCCCTACCCCATTCTTCCAATACTTGGGGGCATTGGCATTATCCGCTCCGGCGACATATACATCGGCGCCATCGACAAAGATCCCTCTCACGGCGACACAATCGCCAGGCATATCGGTCTTGACGCCATTTTTCCAGTAGCAAAGACCCGCGTTGGATGTTCCGACCACATAGACGTCCGTGGTTGGCGGGGGCGGTGGGCTCACCGTATAGGTAAATACCGGGCCGGTGGCGGTTCCATCGCCGGTCGTGACGGTCACGGCTCCTGTGGTTCCGGAGGCAGGCGCCAGTACGGTCAGCATAGTAGCCGTAGCGGTTTGCACCGTTGCGCCAATACCATTGAATTGTACGGTATTGGAAGAGGCAGTGGTCTTGAAATTCGACCCGTTGATCGTCACTACGGTACCGGCCGTTCCGGAGAGCGGGGATACCGACGCGATGGACGGCGCAGGCGGGACGGGCTTTGGGGTGACGGAAGGGGTACTCTTCTTGCAGGCCGCCGAAAGCAGCAACAGGAGCAGGATGGGCCAATTCAGGAAACGTTCGTTTGTCTTCATTTTTACCGGGATTTTACTCTTCCCGGAACAAACCTATTCCAAAGAATAATTGAAAAAAGCGTGAATGGGTCAACGACCGTAATAATTGGCGAACGACCTATTTCTCATATTAATTATATTTGTCCTGATGACCCCCAAGATCTCCTGCCTGGTCGTGGACGACGACGAAGTAGACCTCCGCGTAACCCTTTCCCACCTGGAGGATTACCCTTTTCTGGAAGTGGCCGGCTCGTATGATTCCGCTGCCACGGGATTGGCTGCCGCCCAAAAAAAAGCGCCGGACGCCCTCTTTCTGGACATCGATATGCCGGGCATGAACGGGTTGGAGCTAAGAGAACAATTGCTGCACATTCCGGCCTGTATCTTCATCACGTCCTATCCTGACTATGCATTGGAGGGGTATGACCTGGCGGCGCTGGATTTTTTGGTGAAACCCTTTTCGCAGGTACGCTTTGCAAAAACGGCGGCCAGGCTACAAGACTATTTTATCATCCGTCAGAAGGCGGAAATATTGAACCATACGCTGGGGGCCGACACCATCTTCATAAAAGACGGGACCAGGCAGGTAAAGCTGCAGCTCCACGAGATCATTTATTTCGAAGCATTGAACAATTATACCAGCATCGTGACGACGACCCGGAAGTATGCGGTGTTGTCCACGTTGGGCAACCTGCTGAAGGAGGAGGCCTTCGGGAATTTCATACGCATCCACCGCAGCTTTGCGGTACAAAAGCACTTCATCGAAAAGATCGGCCCGGGTGAGGTGCAGGCCGGCCATGTCACGCTGCCGGTGGGAAGGATCTATAAAGACTCACTTAACTTTCTAAAGCCCTGACCGCCGATGCTGCGACTGCTCCCGATCCTCCTGCTGCTTATTCCCTCTGCGTTTGTGCAGGCCCAGAAACGAGGGCAGGCCCTGGTCGATTCGGAATTATCCGTTCTCCCGAGGGCCCCGAGCGATACGGTCCGGGCGAGGGTCTATAATAATGTCAGCACGTTTTACATGGACGTCAATACCGACTCCGCCATTAAATATGCCGACCTGGGCATGCAGCTGGTATGTTCGATGAATTGGACCCGGGGAATCGCCGTTTTCAATACCTGCTATGCCAATATCTTTTCGACCAAGGGCGAGCTGGACTCTTGTATGAACAGGCACCGGGCCGCCCTCGCCCTTTTTGAGACCATCCACGATTCGGTCAATATCGCCATCACCAACAATGGCCTGGGCACGGTCGCCAAGGCGAAGAGCGATTTTGTTGCGGCTACCCGCTATTTCATGCACACCCTGCAAATGGGTAAGTACCTCCGGAATAATTACCTTATCGGCCTGGGCTCCGAGAATCTGGCACTGGTCTATGAATACCAGGAAGACTACTCAAAGGGGCTGGAGTATGCGCGGCAGGCTGTCGCCGCCTATACCCTCGACGATGACCAGGACGCCCTCCCCGCTCCCATCGGCCTGATCGGGGATATCTTCAGCCGCCTGAAGAAGTACGATTCCGCCTTTATCTATTATACCCGGTCGCTGTACCTCACCCGAAAGACCGGCAACAAAACCAAGGAAGGCACCATCTTAAATTATATGGCGGAATATTATTCCAGCCAGGGGGATTATCCCCGCGCCATCCAATATGCCCTGGAGGGGAAAAAATTATGGGATAGTACAGGGGAGTCGTCGGAAGACGCCATCAACAATAAAGGTATTCTCGGCTTTTACTATCTGCAACTTGCGAAACAAGAGCCGGTTGGTCAGGGCGGTCGGGTTGGTCAGGCCGGTCAGGTCGGTCACCGCGATAAATGGCTGCGATTGGCCATTGGCTATCTGTCAGAGGCCGTCCGTAAAAGCGGGACCAGGAGCATCAAGACGTCGCAATCGGAATTTCAGGCTTCCTTGGCAGAAGCCTACGCCCTGGCGGGAAATTATAAAGACGCTTTTCTGAATTATAAGAGCTACCAGGAGATCAAAGACTCCATTTTTTCCCAGGAAAACAAGAATAAGATCGCCGCCGCCATGAGCAAGCTGGAGCTGGACAAGAAGAATGCGGAAATAAACCTGAACCAGTTGACGATCGTCAACCAGCACCGGCAGGAACTCTATATGACGATCGGGCTGATCCTATTACTCATCATCGGGGGGCTGCTGTACCGGCAAAGCCTGGTGCGCAAACGGTCGAATACCACGCTGCTCGTTCTCAACAATGAATTGGATGAAGCCAATAAGGTGAAGGCCAAATTCTTCGGCATTCTCAGCCATGACCTGCGCAGCCCCATTTCGAACCTCGTCAATTTCCTGGCGCTGCAAAGAAGACGGCCCGGATCCATGAGCGAGGAGCAGATCAACGATCGGGAGAAGAAGATCGCCGACTCGGCCAACTCCCTGTTGGAAACGATGGAAGCCATGCTGCTATGGAGCAAGGGGCAGATGGAACATTTCAAGCCCAGTATGGTCAGGGTACGGGTGGACGGCCTGTTTGCGTACCTGCGGAAAAATTTTGCGGACACGGACCAATTCGCTCTTCATTTCGCCCCCGCCGGCGACCTGGAGGTATTGGCCGACGAGCAATATCTGCGTACCATCATGTACAATCTGACTGCCAATGCCGTAAAGGCACTGAGGCAGGAGACGGACGGACAAATCCAATGGAAAGCCCTGCGTCGGGGAAATGACTTGCTCCTCTCCATTTCGGACAATGGTCCCGGCGCCAGCAATGAGCAGCTCAGGGCCTTGTATGATGAATCGGCGCCGAGCGGGGCAAGAACCGGGCTGGGGTTGCATATCATCCGGGACCTGGCGAAGGCCATCGGATGCGTGGTGACCTATCATGCGGGGCGGAGTGAGGGGGATGCGGGGAGCGGTAAGGAGGATGCGGGGAGCGCGAGGGGCGCGGAGTTTACGCTATGCCTGCCTGTGGGGTAGGTTTTCGGCGCTGCTTTAATGTGGCCCAGAAGAATACCCCCGACCATCCCGATCCGCCGACGGTGAATACGGGACTGCTGTATGTGGCTGCCGGAACCTTCCTCATCAATGTCATCCTTAGATTGGCGCCACCCAGATCGATCTATAAGGCGGTCGATTCCTACAATCAATCCATCGGTAAAAGAGACAGCGGGTTTGCGGGTTTCGACCTGGGGATCCAGGATGCGGGGCCGGCCAGGCAAATTGCTTTTGGAGTAAAGTACAGGCTGTGACTACTGATATAACTTAAAGATTCTCAATGAGTAGGTGCTTAGTTTGTTTTGCAGAGTCGTCTATTTTTATTAATTTGAGGTTGAATTTATCATTACGAGCGTGTCCAGCCAAAAAGATCAACCTGCTCCCGATCAAATCTCCGACTTTGAGAAAGCGGAGATCGAATTATTGCGTGCAAATCTTCGCCTTTCCTACAAGGAGAGATTCCTTATGGCGACCAGATTGTACAAGATCCAGCAAACAATGAAAAAGGCAGTCATCACTCACAAACCTTTTGTAGGCAAATAAAGCGAATGGATATTTTCGACGAGGAGATATTAAAGTTCTGGGCAGCCATGCAAAACTGCCAGGTAAAGTATATCATGGTAGGCGGATATGCAACGAATCTCCATGGCTACCAGCGATATACAGGAGATATAGATATTTGGATCAAGGATGCGCGTGAAAACAGACAGCTCTTGAGGAATGCTTTTATTGAATGTGGAATGGGCGATTACTATATGCTTGAGACGATGCAATTCGTTCCCGGGTGGACAGATTTCCACCTAATGAATGGACTAAGACTAGATATCATGTTGAACATGAAGGGTCTTGAAGAATACAGCTTCGAAGAATGTTTGAATATGGCTTCCATTGCGGACATCGACGGAGTGAAAATCCCTTTTCTGCACATCAACCACCTCATTGCCAACAAGAAAGCTGTCAATCGGCCAAAGGATAAACTCGACGTGATCGAGTTGGAACGGATACGAAGTATAGTCGACAAACCATAAGTTATCACTGCCGGCGGTGGTCGATTTTCGCGTGCCTTTCGTCGATTGGTTTTGCGCTTTGCGAGTCCATGGCGGAGTTTTGGGAAAACTCATGCACATGACGCGTTTATTTCTACCTGCAGTGCTGGCCTTCGCGGTCGTTTTCCCGCCGTCCTGCAGGAATAGCAGCAGCGGAGCCTCCGGCAACGGAGCCTCCCTTGTTCCTGGCGATGACGGCAATGGCCGTTTCGCCTATACCCTGAATGGAACGAGGATCGTAGTACAACGACCTGCGTCCAGCCTGTATATCAATGAGGTCAGTCACAATGCGGCAAAAGGGCTGGTTAAGATCAAAGTAACCCTCTTTCCGTCGGCAGAATTGTTCGATTTTGTTGTCGCCGACAAGGGAAATATGAATATCGAGCATTACACGCCTACGTTCGAAGAAGACAAGGTGAGGGCCGTTTACCTGACGCATTTGGGCCACAATCGTTATGGAGATCATGTGTCCGTCCAAATCAGCGCCCTGGACGATGCGCATGTTGTAGGAACATTTTCAGGAACCTTCGTAGACGAGGGCGAGACCGTGACGATAACGGATGGCCAATTTGATCTGCCAATGCGGGCTAAACGATAGGCTCACCGTCGGGTCGGGCTGCTCGTTTTATAAATTGGCGTACCTGTTCTCAGAAGGCAGATAGCCTTTTTCCTTTAGTATGTTCCCGAGCCTGTTGTAAAAAGCGGGGTCAGCCGGCGTCACGCTGGCAAGGCCATCCACATACCTATTGTAGAGACTGAACAAGGCTGCGATCAAGACCGTGTCATGCAACTCGAGGTCAGTCGCCCCCTCGGCCCTTGCCCGGGCAACCATGTCTTCCGTCACCAACTTACCGCTCTTGCCCGCGGCTTTGGCGATCTTTAGCAAGGACTTCATCTTGCCGCTTACCGGCGCCGAATCGATGTCCGTCTTTACCGCGGCGGCGATCCTTTCATCATTCAGCAGGACCGATGCCGCCGCCGAATGGGCGGCCGTACAGAACCTGCATTCGTTGCCCTGGGATACGACGGTCGCTATCAATTCGCGCTCGCCCTCCGTCAGGGTCGATTCGCCTCTCAACAGGATCTGTGTGAGTTGGCGGATCGGCAGCGCGGTGTCCTTACGATAATCGAGCAAGCCGGTGATGCCCGGAAGTTTTTCGCTCAATGGGATATGGGGCATATGGGTAATTTATGATTTGACGACAAACGGCTTTGTCATATAGCCCTCTTTTGCACGCTGCCTGCCGATCGCATCGTAAACGGAGGCGTCATCCGGGGCCCATGTGGCGAGGCCATCCACGTAGCGGTTGAACATGCAGAAGGCCGCGGCGATGAGCACCGTGTCGTGAATTTCCTTGTCCGTTGCGCCTTCGTCGCGTGCACGGGCGATATCCTGTTCCGTGACTTTTTTTCCGCCCTGCTGGACCTTTGCGGCAATATGCAATAAGGCCTTCATTTTTTCGCTCAAGGGCGCGCTGTCCACTTTCTTTGCCAGCAGATCCTTCACCGCGTGGTCATCTCCGTTTAGTTGGTATTTCGCAATGGCCCCGTGCGTGTTGGCGC
>JAUZNZ010000072.1 GCA_030706735.1 Bacteroidota bacterium
CTGGGCGATTCCAAGGGCTGGTTCTCGCTGGAATTCCGCCATTTCAAGAGGATAAAGATCATAAGCAAGGCCGGCATGGCGGCGGCAACCGTGGAAATACCGCTATATGGTTCAGGCTCCGAAGAGGAGAGAGCGACAAATATCAAAGCCGTAACCTACAATCTGGAGAACGGAAAGGTCGTGGAAACAAAACTGGAAGACAAGTCCATATTCACTGAAAAAATGAGTAAGAAATGGACAACAAAGAAATTTACCCTTCCCGCGGTCAAGGAGGGATCCATCGTCGAGTATTCATACATTCAAACCTCTCCCTTCTTTGAGAATCTGCAGCCCTGGGAATTCCAGGCCGAATATCCTTGCCTGTGGAGCGAATACGAGGTAAACCTGCCGGAATTTTTCGATTACGTCTTTCTTGGCCAGGGCTATCTCAAGTACGATGTTGACACCACCATGATGACGAAGGACACCTACCGCATCATTTTCCCCGGCGGCTCCGACCGGGATGAGGTCGGGATGTTGCCGGCAAACGTGGTCAGCCGCCGCTGGGTGGCGAAAAATGTTCCGGCCCTCAAGGAAGAGAACTATACGACCACCATCCGCAATCATATCCAGCGGATCGAATTCCAGTTATCCCAATATCGGTTCCCACAGGTGCCGGTCAGGAATATGATGGGCAACTGGTTCCTGGTCAGCGAGAAACTGCTTGCCGACGACGATTTTGGAGCCGACCTGGACAAAAGCAATTCATGGATGAATGATTCCATCAGGATCATCACTGAGGGAGCATCCACCCCAATGGGAAAGGCGCGGAAGATCTATGAATATGTTCGCGACCATTTTGTTTGCACCAGCCATAATGCGCGGCTGACAGACAACCCGATCAGGACGGTTTTTAAGAATAAGAACGGGAACGAGGCTTCTATAAATCTTCTGCTGACGGCGATGCTCAGGCACGAAGGCATAGAAACGGATCCGGTATTGCTTTCAACCCGCGAGCATGGCTATGCGCCGGAGACCTATCCCCTGTTGGAACGTTATAATTACGTCATCTGCCGGGTCAGGATAGATAGCGTGGTCTATCTTCTCGATGCGAGCCAGCCCTGGCTGGGATTTGGACGGCTGCCAGGCTATTGTTATAATGGTCGGGCACGGGTCATCAACAAAGAAATGCCGGTCATCGTTGACCTGAACGCGGATAGCGTGACCGAAGGCAAATCGACCATGGTATTCATTTTCAACGATGAAAAAGGCGGTTTGTCCGGTACCTATCTGTCTACCCCGGGATATTTCGAATCCTCGGCCGTACGGCAAAAATTGCGGGATAAGGGAGAAAAGGATTTCTTCACCTCTGTACAGTCGGAGTATACCGGGGGCATCAAAATAACGAACACCGAGATCGACTCGGTCAAAATGCCGGATTTTCCTATAAAAATCGCCTATAACCTGTCTATTCCGCATGATTCCACGGAGGACATCATCTATTTCAGTCCCATTCTTGCGCCCGAGGTCTACAAGGACAATCCCTTCAAGGCCGCGACCAGGAGTTATCCCGTGGAGATACCCTATGCGATGGACGAAACCTATACCCTGAATATGGAAGTGCCGAAAGGATACGCTGTGGAAGAGATGCCCAAATCCACCAGGGTCCTGTTCAATTCCGACGAGGGCTATTTTGAATACATTATCCAGAAAGATGACGACAATATTCAGATGAGATCGCGCATCAAGCTCTTGAAGGCCAATTTCAAACCGGAAGATTACAGCGTATTGCGCGATTTTTTTGCGTTTGTGGTTAAAAAGCAAAGTGAACAGTTCGTCTTCAAAAAGAAAAAATAAACTATGAATTTTCCCTTATCCCGCATCGTAGTTGTCTCGCTGATCTGCTCGCCGCTCATGCCCGCCCGGGTTGCCGCTCAATCCTGGAACGCGATGCTTATCCCGGACTCATTGAGGAAGGATGCGCGCGCCGTGATCCGTGAAGATGAGACGATCCTGGAGATAAAGTCCCCGGCGAAAGCGATCAAGAAAACACACAGCATTATCACGGTGCTGAATGAGAACGGAAACAACCTGGGCGGATATACCGGCTGGTATGATAAATTCAAAACCCTCAGTTCGGTATCCGGAACGCTGTATGATGCTGAAGGCAAGGAGATCAGGCACATCAAAAAAAAGGATATGGAGGACCGTGCTGCCTACGACGGGGAAAGCCTCGTACTCGACGACAGGTATAAGGAGTACGATTTCTATTACCGGAGTTACCCCTATACAGTGGATTTCGACGAGGAATATGAGATCAGCGGGATACTCCATTTTGACACCTGGAAGCCTCTTTATACCTCCGGTGTATCCACATCGCACAGCCGTTACGTGATCATCGCGCCGAAGGATTACCAGGTCCGTTTCAAGCCCGTCAACTGCTCCATTAAGCCGGTCATTACCGATAATGGGGATAAGAAGGTCTATACCTGGGAAGTCTCCAACCTCGCCGCTCGTCTGACAGAACCGAACGGCCCCTCCTGGCCCGAGATCGCTCCCCACATTCTTTTCGCCCCTTCCGATTTCGAGGCGCAGGGGTACAAGGGCAATATGTCTTCGTGGAATAACCTGGGCAAATTCATCTGCCAACTCCGTGCCGGCAGGGACGTGTTGCCCGACGATATCAAGAAAAAGGTTCATGAACTGACTGATAACCTAAAGGATCCCCGTCAGAAAGTATACACGCTGTACGATTTTCTTCAAAGAAATACCCATTATATCGGTATCCAGCTGGGCATCGGCGGATACCAGCCCTTTCCTGCCGACTATGTCGCAACCAAACGATACGGTGATTGCAAGGCCTTGTCCAATTACATGATCTCCTTGCTGAAAGAGGCGGGAATTCCCGCGAAGTACGTGGTAATCTACGGAGGCGAAGACGCTCCCGACATCGTCGAGGATTTTCCGAGCCTGCAGGGCAACCATATCATCACCTGCGTTCCGCTCGGCAAGGACTCTATTTGGCTGGAATGCACAAGTCAAACCGTCTCTCCCGGATATATGGGAGATTTCACCGGGAATAGAAAAGCCATCCTCGTCGATGACGACGGCGCGCATATCGTCAGGACGCCTTCGTACTCCACCAATGACAATCTGCAACTGCGGGTTGTGAACGCGGAGATCAATGCGGACGGGAATCTGGATGCGGAGGTCAACACGACGTATACCGGTATCAGCCAGGATAGGCCTCACAACCTGATCGACGAGTATTCCGCCGACCAACGCGAGAAGAAATTAAATGAGATCTTCGACCTGCCTACCTATAAGGTCGATAAGAACCGGTACGAGGAACAGAAGGGGCCACTTCCCGTGGTGAAGGAGTACCTCCATGTCACGTCCCCAAACTATGCGGCGGTCTCCGGCCGGCGCCTCTTCATTGCCCCTAATCTGCTGGATAAGAGCAGCCGCAGATTGTCCGCGGATTCAACCAGGAAATATGATTTCCTGTACAACTTCGCTTACCGGGACATCGACAGCATATCCATCCGGATCCCTCCCGGCTATCAGCCGGAAGCCGTTCCGGCCGACGTCCATATCGATTCCAAATTCGGAAAATTCAACGCTTCCGTAAAGGTGCTGCCGGATAAGATCCTCTATTACCGTATGCGCGAGGAGTCGGCGAACCGCTTTGCGCCTGCCGATTATCCCGGGTTGGTGAAGTTCTACGAGCAGCTCTACAAGGCCGACCATAGCAAGGTGGTACTGGTAAAGAAAGAGTAGCTTCAGACCCGAAGCTTGCAGCTATTGACACGCTCCGATCGCCTCATCGACGATCGCCTTCATGCTCAGGCCAATATTCTTTTGTTCCTCTGCAGGCTTTCCGACTACCAGAACGGCGGCATATTTGCGGCATTTGTCGAAATAAGGCGTCACGCCGAGAAGGTCCGGGCAAGCCATCGAACCGGTCTGGCCTGCGTTGGCGTCGAGGACCCAGGCGCCCAGCGCATAACGGCTTTCCCTGGGTATGGACTTCGGCACATATTTTACCGGCAGATCGGCGAACTGGACCTTTTCCAATTCCTCCACCGCCTTCTCGCTCAATACCCGCTTATCGCCGAATTGGCCCTTATTGAGCAGCATCACCAGAAAATTGAGATAATCATCGGCCGTGGATCTCGCCCCGCCCGTCGGATCGATAGCTCCGCCCTCATCATTCACAAAGGTCGTCCCATGCATTTTCAAAGGCCGTAATATTCTTTCCATCATGAGCCGGTCAAAGCCTTTTTTTGTGATCACCTCCAATACCCTGGCGGCGATGTCGCAACCCATATTGCTATAGAAGAATTCCGTCCCCGGATTGGTGGCGATGTCCCGTTTTGAGGCGTAAGCCTCCACCTGCTCGCCCAGCGTCGCGTACTTGCCCCTCAACATTACTTTCGTTACCTCATCTTCGGCCGCCCGGATGCCTGTCGTATTGGTCAGACAGTTGCGGATCGTAATGTAACTTTTCATGTAGGTCGAGAAAATGGGGATGTATTTGCTCACCTTATCGTCCAGCGAAAGCTTGCCTTCGTCCACAAAGGTCATGACGAGCGCCGCAGTCATCCAGTTTCCCGCATTTCCGATCGGCACCTGTGTCCGGGCATTGAAATCCTGGGAGCCCTGCTTTTGATAGATGACCTTGCCATCCTTCCAGATCATGGCCGTGAAGTTGGCGCCTATCGTTTTCTGGTTCTGCTTGAACAGCTGCTCCAGGCCATCAAAATTATAGGGCGAGGGCTCCTGAGGGGGTTTCTGCGGAAAGGCGGTCAGACATATTAGCAGTGCCATCGCTGCCAGGCTGAAATGCAGGCAGGTTAATTTAACTTTATATGACATAGTTTCTGGATTGAGGCTTTGGATTGGATTTTGAATCAAGCAGTTAGATTTTGAACCAAATTTAAAAGGAAAATCAGAAATATATGAATCTGAATAATTTTACGATCAAGGCGCAGGAAGCCGTTGCACGGGCCCAGCAATTGGCCTACAATGGACAAAATCCTGCCATTGATACGGAACACCTGCTCAAGTCGTTGCTCGGTGAGGAAGATTCTTTGGTCGAGTACCTCCTGAAAAAGAATAATGTGAACGTGAATTTCGTCACGGCCAAGCTGGACGAGAGCATCGGCAAATTACCGAAGGTCAGTGGCGGAGAACCCGCCCAATCCTTAAGTCGCGAGGCAAACAACGTCATGCTCAAGGCCGGATCGGCCCTTAAGGCATTTGGCGATGAATTTGTCAGTCCGGAACATCTCCTGCTGGCCATCCTCCAGGGAAATGACAATACAGCCAAGCTGCTGAAGGATGCCGGCCTCACGGAAAAGAACCTGGTCGCTGCCATCAGGGATCTTCGAAAGGGCGAGACCGTCTCCTCCCAAACCCAGGAAAGTTCTTTCAACGCGCTGAACAAATACGCCAAGAACCTGAACGAGCTCGCCCGGCAGGGCAAACTCGATCCGGTCATCGGCCGCGACGAAGAGATACGCAGGACCCTGCATATCCTGTCCCGCCGCAGCAAGAATAACCCCATACTCGTCGGCGAGCCCGGCGTGGGTAAGACGGCCATTGCCGAAGGACTGGCCCACCGGATCGTGAACGGAGACGTGCCCGAAAATCTGAAATCCAAGATCATCTTCGCCCTGGACATGGGCCAGTTGATCGCAGGTGCGAAGTATAAAGGGGAATTCGAAGAGCGCTTAAAGAGCGTCGTCAAAGAGGTGGCCGGGAGCGATGGCCAGATCATTATGTTCATCGATGAGATCCACACCCTGGTGGGTGCCGGCGGTGGGGAAGGGGCCATGGACGCCGCAAATATCCTGAAGCCCGCACTGGCAAGAGGCGAGCTTCGCGCCATCGGCGCCACGACCCTGAACGAATACCAGAAATTCTTCGAAAAGGACAAGGCGCTGGAACGGCGATTCCAGAAAGTGTTGATCGACGAACCGAGCGTCGAGGACGCCATTTCCATTCTGCGCGGGCTGAAAGACCGTTATGAGACCCATCACCATGTGCGCATCCGGGATGAAGCGATCATCGCAGCCGTTGAGCTTTCCCATAGATACATTACGGACCGTTTTCTGCCCGACAAGGCCATCGACCTGATCGACGAGAGCGCAGCCAAGCTTCGCCTTGAAATGAATTCCATGCCGGAAGAACTGGACAAACTGGAACGAAACATACGCCAGCTGGAGATCGAGCGCGAGGCGATCAAACGCGAGGACGACGATGCCAAATTGCGCGAGCTCAGCGCGGAGATCGGTAACCTCAGCGTCGCCCGGGACACCCTGAAGGCTAAATGGAAAAAAGAAAAGGAATTGGTCGAGAAGGTGCAAAACGCCAAAGCTGCCATCGAGGCCCTGAAGCAGACCGCCGAAAAAGCGGAACGTGAGGGTCAATATGGCCAGGTCGCCGAGATCCGGTACGGCAAGATCAAGGAACAGGAAAAGATCATCGACGATTACTCCGGCCAACTGGCGGCAATCAGCGAAAATTCGCGGCTGATGAAGGAAGAGGTGGATGCGGAAGACATTGCCGAGGCGGTGGCTAAGGCGACGGGCATCCCCGTTTCCAAGATGCTGCAGGGGGAAAGAGAAAAGTTATTGAAACTGGAAGACGAGCTCCATAATCGGGTAGTGGGACAGGACGAAGCCATCGCCGCCGTGGCCGACGCCATCCGGCGGAGCCGGGCGGGCCTGCAGGATCCAAAACGACCCATTGGCTCGTTTATCTTTCTGGGAACCACCGGGGTAGGTAAGACAGAACTTGCTAAAGCTTTAGCAGAATACCTGTTCGATGACGAGGCCATGATGACCCGCATAGATATGAGTGAATACCAGGAGAAACACTCGGTTAGCAGACTGGTAGGGGCCCCTCCCGGCTATGTCGGGTATGATGAAGGAGGGCAGTTGACCGAGGCCGTCCGTCGCAAACCATACAGCGTAATTCTGCTGGATGAGATCGAAAAAGCGCATCCTGACGTTTTTAACGTATTATTGCAAGTATTGGACGACGGGCGTCTTACCGATAACAAGGGAAGGGTGGTGAATTTCAAGAATACGATCATCATCATGACCAGCAATATGGGTAGCCATATTATCCAGGCGAACTTCGAGAACGTCAATGAAAAGAACCGGGATAAGCTGGTGGAAACGACCCGCAATGAGGTAATGGCCTTGCTGAGACAGACGATCCGGCCGGAATTCCTGAACCGGATCGACGAAGTGATCCTCTTCCAACCCCTGTTAAAAAGCGAGATAAAGGGCATTATCCGTATCCAGCTCGAGTTGTTGAGGCAGATGGTGGCAAAGAATGGCATCGAACTGGAATTCAGCGAATATGCCCTGGACTACCTGGCTGAAAATGGCTTCGACCCGCAATTCGGAGCCCGGCCGCTGAAAAGGCTCATCCAGAAAGAGATTATTAATCAATTGAGTAAGAGGATATTAGCAGGGAATATTGACAAGGCGCACCCCGTTTTGGTGGATGTATTCGACGGTATGGTCGTATTCCGCAACGAATCGTTGCAGGTGGAAAAGAAATAAGGGAAGGAAAGCCAGCGATTGCCGAACCAAATATCATGGAAATTGTTAAATAGAAGATTATGGCAATGAGACAAAAAGAGGTCGTAGAGATCATTCCTAGCAAGGACATTTTCGTTGGTGACCCAAAGGCTCCCGTCACGCTTACTGAATTCGGTGATTATGAAAGCGAGGTTTGTGCCAAGGCGAATGAAGTGGTGGACAAGCTGCTCAAGGAGTTCAAGGGCAAGGTAAGGTTCAACTTCCGGCATTTTCCGCTGACGAGGATTCATCAGCATTCCATGAAGGCGGCCGAAGCGTCATTGGGTGCCGCACAGGAAGGAAAGTTCTGGGACATGCACAACATGCTGTTCGCCCATCGCCGGCGTCTCGGAGCGATCAGTCTCCGTGAATATGCCAAAGACGTCGGAGTGGTCAATAAAAAATTCCTCGACGACCTCGTCAATTCTACGTACGGCTGGCAGGTCAGAAGCGATCTGTTGGAGGGCTTGGACAGAGGGGTGCGCGATGTGCCCGCTTTTTTCATCAATGGGGAGCTGTTTACCGGCAAGCCTACCTTCGACAACCTGAAAAAGGGCATCCAGGCCGCCATGAGGCAGAAAAAAAAGAGGCAGACCGCCAGAGAAAAAGTGTAATTCTATTACAGATACCAACCACGATCGCCCCCGCATTCCGGGGGCTTTTCGCTATATTAGCGACTATCAGGAGTCATCTCCCCACTCATGATCCGGTTCAATACCACCATACTGCAATTTGGCGAACAGGGCGAAAAGACCGGATGGTCCTATATCCGGATATCGGCGGCGCATGCCGCCAAACTGATGCCCGGGAACAAGAAGTCCTTCCGCGTCAAGGGACGGCTCGATGATCTTCCCATTTCGAAGATGGCGCTGATCCCGATGGGCGGAGGCGAATTTATCATGGCGCTGAATGCGGCCATCCGCAAATCGATCGGGAAGGGCAAGGGCGCCAGGTTGAGTGTACAGATCGAAGTGGATAAGGTGCCGCTAAAGCCGCCGAAGGACCTCATGGAATGCCTGGCCGACGAACCGACGGCCCTTGCTTTCTTCAATTCGCTGACGCCCGGGCATCGTAATTATTTTGGGAAATGGGTCGATGCAGCCAAAACCGATGCCACCCGTGCCAGACGCATTGCCCAGGCTGTCACCGCCATGGCCCGTTCGATGGACTTCGGCCAGATGCTGCGCAGTCTGAAACAGGATCGACAGGACCTGATGGGATAGCTCACTTCTGGTTCGCCTTTCCATTTTGGCAATTATCTTTCCATTTTGGAAGGCTTTGCGATCTCCCTTTTTCTAATATGGAAATTCTTCGGGCCGGCTCTAATCCTTTGCTGCCGCCTAACGCGACGGATTTCTCCCTGCCGCCTCCGGTTACAGGTATGCTTTTTGTCCTCCTCAGCTATCGATTGCTGCGCCTGTAACCAAACAGCGACTAGCTAATTTATGGACCTAACCCATTCGAAAAAGATCACCGCGGCAGGACTCCTCGTTACATTAGGCATTATTTACGGCGACATCGGGACCTCCCCGCTATATACTTTTCAAACCATTATGTCCGAAGGCGGCAGCGCCAGTCAGGAATTGGTCTTCGGGGCCATTTCCTGCGTTTTCTGGACGCTGACCCTGCAGACGACGTTTAAATATGTCTTGCTGACCCTTCAGGCGGACAACAAAGGGGAAGGAGGCGTCTTCTCACTTTATGCACTGGTCAGGCGATACGGTAAGAAACTGATGTATCCGGCGATCATCGGGGCAGGCACCTTGCTGGCCGACGGGATCATCACCCCGCCGATCTCCGTGACCTCCGCAATTGAAGGTCTTGGTTTGGTAAAAGGCCTCGAGACGGTCATTGTCCCGGGAAACAACCTGGTGGTGGAGATCGTATTGGTGATCATTCTGCTCCTCTTCGTGTTCCAACGTTTCGGCACCAAGATCGTGGGCGGCTCCTTTGGACCCATCATGCTCATCTGGTTCACGATGCTGGCCGTGCTTGGAGCAACACAGGTCATGCATTACCCGGGCGTGCTGAAGGCGCTCAGCCCGCATTACGGGATCGAGCTCCTGGTCAAACATCCCCACGGCTTTTTCCTGCTCGGTGCGGTCTTCCTTTGCACCACGGGCGCGGAGGCCCTGTACTCCGACCTTGGCCATTGTGGCCGGCGGAATATCCAGGTGAGCTGGATCTTCGTTAAGATCGCCCTCGTGCTGAACTACATGGGCCAGGGAGCCTGGGTGATGCTGCAGCACAAGGCCGATCTGGGCGGGACGAACCCCTTCTTCGCGATCGTTCCCCATTGGTTTCTTATCCCCAGCATATTCATTGCCACGGCGGCTTCGATCATTGCGAGCCAGGCCCTGATCAGCGGCTCGTTCACGCTCATCAGTGAAGCGATCAGCCTGAACTTCTGGCCCAAGGTCACCGTTAAATTCCCTTCCAACATACGGGGCCAGATCTATATCCCGAGCATTAATTGGGTGCTTTGCCTGGGCTGTTTCCTTGTGGTTGTCTATTTTAGAACCTCCGAGGCGATGACCGCGGCTTATGGGTTTTCGATTACCGTGGCCATGGGAATGACGACGATCCTGATGTATTATTTCCTCCGTTATGTGAAACATTTGCCCTTCTGGTTGGTGGGCGCGATCATAACGATGTTTGTGTGCGTTGAATCGACCTTCTTTATTTTCAATGCCGTCAAACTGTTGAAACGGATCTTCTTCCTGGTCTTTGAGATCGGCCTGATCGGCACCATGTATATCTGGTATCATGCCAGAAAAATAAACAACCGCTTCCTCAATTTTATCGATCTGAACGAGCATATTCCGCTGCTGGATGCGCTGAGCCATGATGAGTCGGTTCCGAAATTCGCCACACACCTCATTTACCTGACCAAGGCCAACCGGCCCACGCATATCGAACAAAAAGTGCTCTATTCCATTTTCAGCCATAATCCCAAGCGGGCCGACGTCTATTGGTTCGTGCACATCGAGCGCACCGACGAGCCGTATACGATGGAATATGGGGTCGAGGAATTGAAGGCCGACAAGGTCATCCGCGTGGAATTCCGGATCGGCTTCAGGGTACAGCAGCGCGTCAGCCTGATGTTTCGAAAGGTCGTCATGGAAATGATCTGCAATAAGGAACTGGACATAGCCAGCCGGTTCCCCACCTTGAAGAAACACAATATCGCCGACGACTTCCGGTTCGTCATCCTGGAGAAATTCCTTTCCTACGACAACGAGTTCTCCGTCCGCGAAGGATTTATCCTGAATACGTATTTCAGCATCAAGAAGATCGCCCTGGCCGAAGAGAAAGCGTTCGGGCTGGACTCCAGCGAAACCATCGTCGAGAAATTACCCCTGGTCGTGGCGCCCGTGACGCGCATCAACCTGCAGCGCGCGTATTACCGGATCCACCATTAAGCCGACAGACCGACCCTATCTGTGCCCCCGCGCCGGAGTATCGCTTCCTTCGCTGTATTTTCTATCCCGACGTAAGCGACTGTTGCGATGTATTTGCCATTGCTCTACGCGCGTGGGTTTGCGTGAGACGCCTTATTTTCGAGCTGTCGATGAAGCCAAATCGATGTCGGCTGAACAACGACATAAAGCCAGGCCATATCCAAAGCCGATGAGAAAATACAGCGTC
>JAUZNZ010000073.1 GCA_030706735.1 Bacteroidota bacterium
CAAGCACGTGGAAAATTCCCTGATGCTGGTGACGGCGCTGAATACGAAGATCGGTTACTATAAGGCCGCAGAGATCGCGCAAAAAGCCCATAAGGAGGGCACGACCCTCAAGGAGATGGCCGTCAAGCTCGGCTATCTCAAACCGGAGGAATTTGACGACTGGGTCAAGCCCGAAGACATGGTCGGCAAGCTCCCGGCGTCCTGAATTTTCACCGGCGATCTTAATTTTCGTAAATTGTATTGTTTCATGATTGTACGATCCATATTGTACGGTCATTACCCTGGCCAGTCCTGGCCGGGGTTCTTTTTGCCGCTACGCCGCGACGCGTCGCGTCCCGCCCGCAGCCAGGTCGTCACCGCATTCCCTTACAGGATATTCAGAAGCTTGATCCCATCAGGCACCCCATTTCCGGTGCATGCATCCCAGCCCGGACGCGCGGAATACCCCTTCTTGCTTTTGGTGGTAATATTATCCCCCGAAGTAATGTCGCGGCATACTGTTCGATTGGCATAGAGCTTCGGATGAATAAAACCGACCTGGGAACCGCGAATCTCATTGATGCGGGCCAGCAGTCCGGCCATCATGGGCGCCACGCCGCTCGTTCCCCCGATCTGCATCGTCTTTCCATCCACCAATACGTTATATCCGCTATTCGGATCGGCGTCGCCGGCGAGATCAGGCACGCCCCGCCCCGGTTTACCGGAATTCAGGGACAGGTCCACGCCCGCTTTCGACTGGTAGTCGGGGAGCGGAAACACATCGCTGACGCCGCCGCCGGTGGCGCCTCCATCGGACTCATGCCACACCACCTCTCCGGTGATGATCTTCTTATTATTTGTGGACAGTAAGGTGCCGCCGCATGCCAGGACATACGGGCTCGAAGAAGGAAAATCGACATGCACCTTCCCGTCGTTGACGTCATCGTTGGAGCCATTGTCACCTGAGGCGGCGCAGACGGTAACGCCCAGCATGGCCGCGGCCTGAAAGGCCTGATTGAACGCATTCAGCGAAGAGGCCGTCCAGCCTCCGCTCGCGCCTTCCGACGAACCCCAGCTGATGGAAAGCACGGAAGGTTTAAAGGTCGTATCGTGAATAGCCTGGTTGATCGCATCGAGGAAGCTCTTGTTGTCATTCCCCGCGAAGTACACCGCGATCGTCGCTCCCGGCGCGATACCCCCGGCCACTTCGATGTCCAGCATAACCTCTCCGTCCGCACCGTCCGCCCCGTCGGGCTGATTATGGCCGCCGTCGACCGACACGGCCACCACATTGGGCGCGGCAAGGCCCATCTGTGAAAAGTAGTTGGAAATATCCGCGGTCTTGAATCCGCCCCCCAACTCGATCAGCGCGATCGTCTGTCCTTTGCCGTCAGCCTGGGGAGGGAAATTGTACAGGCTGGCGATATCGGTGGGAAAGAAGGCCGCCTGCGCAGCCGCGGCCCGCGGCTTGCCGCCCTTCTTCCCTGTCTTCCCCGGCGCAAGCACCTTGAACTTGGGCGTCGCCACCGGGCGATTGTCCAGCCCGAAAATCCCTTCGATGATGCCTTCGAGTTCCTTGGGTATCTTGATCTCTCCCTTGCGCCCGCGGAAGGTTACGCCCGCGTGCTTATAGTGTGACAGGGTCACGCCAAAGGCCTTCTCCATCTGCATCACGGTCCCACGCAATTCGACGGCCTTCTTCGCGGGCTCGGCCCTGACGACACTGAGGCCTGCATGGGTCGCGAAAGTCCTTACTGCCTGGATATCCTCCTGGGTCGACCCATAGCGCTGCCCGAATTCCTCGCGCGTAACCGGTTTGAAGTCCCGGTAAACGGCCGGGTCCAGCAGGTTGGGCAGCGGCTGACAAGGCCGGAGCTTTATCGTGATATTGATGATCTGGGTCTTGTCGATCCGCGCCATCTTCTTTCCGGGTGGAGTCGACTTGGCGCTGCCATACAGCGGCACTTTGTTAGTATAAGGCGTTTTCATTTCCGATAAAATAAAGTTTGCAAAAAAGGTTCCAATAAAATTACGCAAATGGACGGAGGTTCGGGGGTTCTATCTGACTAAGAGTTTCTGCGTGGATAACTCGGTGCCATTGACCGTCATAAGGCGCATGATATAGAGTCCGGGCGTCAACGCGGAGAGGTCCAGGGGGAATTCATCGAAAGTGGACGAACTTTCGAGCACCGTCTTGCCCGCCACATTATAGAGCCTGGCCAGCAAGGGCTTGGGGGCGCCGCGCGGAGCCTGCACATGCACGATGCCACGGGCCGGATTCGGATAGATCTTGTATTGCTGCGGAGTGGCAGGCGGTCCTTTGCGGGCCGTCGTATCGAGGGAAAGGGTCTTCAGGTAAACCATGCGCAGGATAAAGCCGAGGTTGGGGGAGGCGACCGATTTACCGATGATGCTATTCGGGCCGATGGTACAGCAGGAATTATCCACCGCCACGAATAAGGTATCGCCCGAAGGCGCAATGGTCACATTTCGTAATCGATAGCCGGCCAGGTAATGCAGCGTATCGGTAGGTATCTGGTTGCTGTCGATGCTGAGACCGTCTGCTTTCAACGGCAGGCGGAACAAGCCGTCTTTCAGGCTGGGGATCAGAAGGGAATAATTCCAGCCGGGTATGGCGCCCTGTCCGTAGAAGGCAATGCTGCTCGGGGCAATGGTCGGCCAATGCATATTCCCCATGGCGCCTGCTGCCTTGGTCGCATTCCGGCCCCAATTGTAAAAGGTGAACATCGGAGCCTGGAGCATCGTGCGCGTGGTGTCGCAAAAGCCGCTCTCACTGATCACGGACTTCCCCGCGAGGTACATCGAGTCGCCGGTCGTGGAGGTATAATTATCGTCGCACAAGCCCGATACCTTGGGCCAGCCATAATTTGTATGTGGCAGGATAATATTGACCTCGTCGTCCGATTGATCGCCATGCTCGCTGCTGTAGAGGAGGTATGAACTTCCCCCGTTCACCGATCCGAAGACCAGGCCCTGCGGGTTGCGATGGCCGAAGGAATAGATGGCATTCTTCGCGTCGGGCGCGGCGCCTGCCGGGAAGGGATTGTCGCCGGGTATCCACTGCTGCGCGGCGGGCATCGCGAGGTCCGGTTCCGTATTCAGGCGCAGGGTCTTGCCCTCGACGATCGTCGTGTCCTGCGCGTGATTCGGACGATCCACATTGGAGAGATTCCCCGCACCCATATCCCCGATGGTATAGTAGAGATGATAATTTCCATCGCTTTCGGGAAGGGGGCTGATGCGGATGCGGCCGGAATTGTGGTCATTGCTGCCGTCAAGGCCGGAGATCACGTCGTCCATATAGGTCAGTGTGCCGCTGCTGAAATGATATTTATAGCGGGCGATCTTCGTGTTATAGCTGCAGTAATTACCGCCTGACGAGGTCCCGCAACCGATGAGATGATAGACATACGCGATATACACCCAGGGCTTGCCGGACGTGAATTGCGGGTGGATGGCGAGCCCCATCAAGCCGCCCTGCGGCCAGGGATTGGCTGTCGCAGCAGTAAAGTCTTTTTGGCTATTGAGGTCGAGGAGGAGGCGGACTCCTTTGTCGCCGGGATGGATCTTCCAGATCATGTAATTGTGAGACTCGGTGACCCAAAGGGAATCGTCGGGGCCGTAGACAACCTCCCAAGGCGAGGTCATTCCGGTACTGCCGGATGCGGGGTAAAGCGTGTCAATCTTAAATGATTGATCGTACCATGTTTCGGTCATTTGACCGATGGTATCAGAGGATAAGCACAGGCACATAAGCAGGCTACTGAAAAAAGCCAGGCTGTTTTTCATATAGGAATGTGGATTTGCGCGCTCAACAAAATAACTCAAGATTTATGGCATTCGGAATAGTAAAAACCCCCCTCCAAAGGGTAATTCTACGATTGCTATCTATTATAAATATGTCTACTTTTATACTGGTTATTAATCCGTTTTGAATCAGTATTAGCCCTTATCCGTTTCGAATCCGATCACCCTTGAAATGTCCCCTATGGAAACAACTATACTCTCAAAGTGTAGAAATAAGTGGCTGTGCATCGCGTCTGTTTTGTTCCTGTTGCACGGCAGGGCCTTCTCCCAGGCCAGTGCTCCCGTCAAGTTCGGGAACAGCTATGTCAATCTTTCCAAGAAGACTTCCGGCGGTCCCGTACAACCAGGCGATACCCTGGAGATACGCGCTTCGATCTATATCAACGGAACCTATCGCGGAACGGGACTGGTCTATAGCCTGAGATATTACGACAACCTGCCTACCCATACCGATACCATCAATGACTTTATCCGGCTGATCACCAATGAGGGGGCAACCTATCGCGCTTACGGGATGTCCGTGGCCGACTCGGATGCGGCCTGCTTCGTCAGGACGGCTGCCTTCCCCGGTGACTATCAATACCGTATCAATATGGGTGGCCCGGCCCCGACCGGCACGCCTGCCAAGGCAGTGGGCGGCGTCGATTATATGGGCCTCGCGAATACCTACGGAGCCGGCACGATCAAGGCCAATTCCACCCATCCCCTGTTCGGAGGCGGTACGCTGTTTTGTACTTCTTTCCGCGTCAAGGTGACGGGTGCATATGGCGATACCATTGTGTTGGGCGCAGGCAAGATCCTGTTCCGCACGTCCGCGGCGGCCCTGACCGATACCGTGATCAATATGCAGCAGTACAAGATCCTGATCAGCAGGCCGACGACCCTCTGCTCCAGTCTGACCGGCACGAACTTCGCCGCGGAGAATGGAGGTACCTTCGGTCATGGCACCACGTTGAACAGGCCCACGCCCCCGACCTATCTGATCCCGGGATATACTTATCTGCCGAATTCCGGCACCGCGAGCACGATCAATGACGGCTATTACGCCATCGTAAATAATATCAGCCCGACGAGCTCCACCTTTGCAGGGGCCAGGGAAACGCCTAATTGTAATGTCCCTTCGGCGATCCCCAATACCGACCCGAACTCCTGCTTCAACCGTGAGTTCAACGGGTATTGGTTTATATCCGGCGACCATTCCGGCACGACGACCGCGACGGGCAATGTGCCCCCGGCTGTAGGCACGGATGCCGGGTATATGCTGCTCGTGAATGCCGACATCGCGACGAGTGAAGCCTACAAGCAGACGATCGGCGGCCTTTGTCCCAATACTTATTATAAATTCTCGGCCTGGATCAAGAACGTATGTCCTACTTGCGGCATTGACACGGCCGGACATGCTACCTATACGCCCGGCGTATTGCCGAACCTGACCTTCGTGGTGGACAGCATCGACCGCTATTCGAGCGGACAGATGGACACGGTGGGTTGGCAGCAACGCGGGTTCGTCTTGCTGACAGGACCTGCCCAGACCTCGATCACGATCTCCCTGCGTAACAATGCGCCGGGCGGCGGGGGTAATGACTGGGCGCTGGATGATATTGCGCTGGCAAGCTGTCCTCCTCAATTATCGCTGACGCCGAACAAACCCGACACCTTGTGTCAGGGAGCTGACGACACCGTTCGCTTCAAAGTTTCCGCATATGTAAATAATTACACGCAGTTCATGCTCGAAAAGAGCACCAACGGCGGGATCACCTGGACCAGTGTGGGCGTCGACACCGCAGGTCAACCTGCCTCCGGCAGCATGGTTCCCGTATATGACCCGATCACGCAGCTGTATATCGATACCGTTTCGCGGTACTTCCGCCTGCTGCCGACCGACCATATGACCTATTACCGAATTACTGTGGCCAGCACCGTAGCCAACCTGAGCGCAGCAGGTTGTGCTTATACGGCCACCTCGCCGAAGATCGTGTATGCCGTGAATTGTAATATCGTCCTTCCGACGACGCTCATTAGTTTCAAGGGCCATGAGAACAATGGCCTGGCGAACCTGACCTGGGTATCTTCGAATGAGACGCCCGGAACGACCTTCGTCGTCGAACGCAGCAATGACAACGGGAACAGCTTTAGCCCTGTCGGGACCCTCGATGGGATCGCCGGCGCCGGGCAGGGAGCCAGTTACCAGTTCACGGATCCGACGGCCCTGAATGGCCAGGCGCTTTACCGAATCAATATCACCGATGGTAACTATCATCGCTACAGCACGCAGGTATTGCTGAGCACGCAGGCTCTCGGATTTTCCGTGAAGCCGCTCGCGAACCCCTTCGTCGACCATATCGCCCTCGAGATCACAGCCCCTGAAGACGGAACGGCCAATATCATCCTGGCGGATATGTTCGGCCGAACGATCAGGCAGATCAGGCAGCCGCTCACCAGGGGCCTGAATGCCGTCACCCTGCACGGGCTCGGCGGATTGGCAACGGGCGCCTATGCCTTGCAGGTGCACTGCGGCGATCAGGTGGTTTCGAATAAAATGCTCAAGCTGACTAAATAGCATAGTTGTTTGTTTTGATCAATAATTTGCCAAGCCTGGGATCTCCATCCCGGGCTTTTTTTTGCCCCGGCGGCCGAGGAACGGCTCCTGCAACCGTTCACTGATCGTATCATTTGCGGACAGCCCAGGCCCCGCGGCTAAAGCAAGCAATTGATTCACATAAGATTACCATTCTGGCATTTTCTTGGCGGCGAAAACGTCATGCTGAGGAATTACTTGAAGATCGCCCTCCGAAATCTCTCCAGGAATAAGATATATGGCGTCATCAATGTGACCGGCCTTGCGGTGGGGATGGCGGTCTCCTTATTGATCGGACTCTGGATCTGGGATGAGTTATCCTGGAACCACTATCATGAGCGTTACCCGCGACTCGCGCAGGTGAGGGATATCCAGGACTGGAACGGGCACAGCATCAGTGTGGGCGCCGTCGACGTTCCTGTAAAGCATGAACTCCTCACCCGGTTCCCCGGCGATTTCAAACGACTCGCGTTGTTCTCGGCCACGGAAGACAATCATATCCTCACCGTGGGCGACAAGAAGATCGAACGCACCGTCCTTTATTCGGAGCCGGAATTTCCCGACATGCTCAGCCTGCATATGCAGGAAGGTCGGATCGATGCCTTGAAAGATCCCGCTTCGACGATCATTGCCAGCTCGCTGGCCCATGACCTTTTCGGCCATAATGACCCGATGGGCCGGATCATACGTATCGACACCGTCGATATGCGTGTTGCGGGCCTATTCGAAGACCTGCCCTCCAATTCGACGATGGCCGATGTCGGCATGATGCTGCCCTGGGCGAAGTACCTGGACACGCATGTCTGGGTGAAGAATACCCAAACCGAATGGGGCCGGCACTATGTGAGGTTGATGGCGGAGGTTCGCGACGGCGCCGACTTCGATAAGATCAACGCAAAGATCAGGGATCTCCCGAAAGATCATGTCAAACTGGGCCACGAAGGGCTTCTCCTCAATCCGCTGGATCGATCCCACCTATACAATGAATTCAAAGACGGCCACATGGCGGGGGGACGCATTCAATTCGTCTGGCTGTTCGGGATCATCGGCGGTTTCGTGCTCCTGCTGGCCTGCATCAATTTCATGAACCTGAGCACGGCCCGGAGTGAACGCCGTGCGAAAGAAGTGGGTATTCGCAAGGCGATCGGCTCCCTCAGGGGACAACTTATCGCACAATTTCTCGGCGAGTCTTTACTGGTCGCTTTCATGGCGCTCGTATTGGCCCTGATCCTGGTGCAGGCATCGCTACCCTTCTTCAATAATTTGGCCAGCAAGCATATGTCCGTTCCCTGGGGCCAGCCGGCATTCTGGTCGCTGATCCTGGGGTTCACCTTGTTCACCGGGCTGATCTCGGGGAGCTACCCCGCCTTCTATCTGTCGTCTTACGATCCCGTGAAAGTCCTCAAGGGAACGTTCCGCGCGGGACGCTTTGCCTCGCTGCCGCGCCGTATCCTGGTCGTCGTGCAATTCACCGTCTCCATTGCGCTGATCATCGGCACCATCATCGTATTCCGGCAGATCCAGTATGCCCGCAGCCGGCCCGTGGGTTATTCCAGGGAAGGCCTGTTGTCGATAGACATCTCGCTTTCTAAAGGATTCAGGCGTCATTACACCGATTACGACGCGATCAGAAGTGAAATGCTGGGCACGGGGGTCATCGTAGACATGACCGAGTCGGCCGGGCCACAGACGGATATCTGGAGCTCTCAGTCCGGGTTCGAATGGTCAGGCAAGGACCCGGCTTCGCTGCTCACCTTCGGAGCGATTGCGGTAACGCATGACTATGGGAAGACGGTGGGATGGGAGATGCTGCGGGGCAGGGATTTTTCGAGGAGCTATGCGACGGACTCGGCGGCCTTCATCGTCAATGAATCCGCGGCGAAGATCATGGGCTTCGCCGACCCCATCGGGAAGATCATCAAATTTCAGGGGCATGATCATCCCATCATCGGCGTCACAAAGGACATGGTGATGGAGTCGCCCTATACCGCGGCGCAACCTACCGTCTTCTTCATCGACTATACCTGGAATAACTATATCACCTTGCGCGTCAAGCCCGATGTTTCCATGCACGATGCGTTGGCAAAGATAGGCGCGGTCTATAGACAACATGATCCCGACGGCCTGTTCAACTACGAGCTGGCAGACGATGCCTATGCGGCCAAGTTCGCCGCGGAAGAGCGGATCGGCAATCTCGCGAGTTTCTTCGCCTCGCTGGCGATCCTCATATCCTGCCTGGGCCTCTTCGGGCTCGCCTCTTTTGTGGCCGAGCAGCGTACGCGGGAGATTGGCGTCAGAAAGGTGTTGGGAGCGAGCGTGTTCAGCCTGTGGAAGCAATTATGCACCGAATTTGTCCTATTGGTCTTGCTCTCCTGCCTGATCGCTATTCCGATCGCTCAGTACTTCCTAAGCCAATGGCTGCAGCGCTATGAGTACCATACCCGGATCACCTGGTGGATCTTTGCGGGGGCGGGCATCGGCGCCCTGGTCATCACCCTGCTGACGGTCAGCCACCAGATCATCCGTGCGGCCCTGATGAATCCGGTAAGGAGCCTGCGGACGGAGTGAGTCACCCGATTAATAACACCGGATTCGATGCCCGGGGAATATTTGGGATGAAATGGACCCCAAATCCGGCTCCCCTGTTTTTTAGGTGATACTACTTAGTATATTTTAGTGGTAATGTTTAGGCTCATGAGAAAGAAGCCCTATTTGGCCCATGTGCTGAAGGGGGATCAGCTGGTTGCCCTTTGCGTCCGAGACAACCAGCATTGCTGGCATATCCTCTCGGCAACGCAGCCCCGCCAGTACCTTGCGCTTGGCACTCACGATACGGCCCAGGACGCCCTGATCGCGTATATCTCTTTTGTGAATCCCGTAGCAAACAGCCGAAACGGCATTCCAGGCATAGGCCGCTAAGGGAAGCTATTCCGTCCGTAAGCTTTTAACAGGGTTGCCGATAGCCGCTTGAAGAGCATGGTAACTGATCGTTATCATCGCGATGAGCAGGGCGGATAAGCCACTAAGTAAAAAGGTCCACCAATGGATGTCGATGCGATAAGCGAATTCCGCCAGCCAACGGTTCATAAAGAACCAGGCAACAGGAGAGGCGATTGCGGCAGCCAGCATGACCAATAGGGCAAAGTCTTTGCTCAGCATCAGGGCAATATTCGCTGCACTGGCTCCGAGCACCTTGCGGATACCGATCTCCCGGGTCCGCGTCTCGGCGGAGAACATCGCCAGGCCGAAAAGCCCGATGCAAGAAACAAAGATGGTTACAAACATGGCCGTATTCATGAGCCTGGCCGCTTGCCGATCCTTCTCATACAATGAGCCGATCGATTCGTCAAACCAGCTAAAATGGAAGCTGGCGCCGGGATAAACGGACTTCCACACTTCTTCTATCTGGTTCAGGATCGGTTGTACGGCATGAGCCTCCTGACCATTGGAGGCAAGTTGAATAGCCAGATTGGATTCCCTATCGACCCTGTTGATGATACAAAGGGGCCTGATGGCATCATGTAAGGAACTCCCGTGAAAGTCGGCGACCACAGCAACTACAGGATAAGGTCTGTTATTCCAATATATGGTTCTGCCGATCGCCTGCTCCGGCCGCGTGCAGCCCATGATCCGGGTACAGGCCTCGTTGATGACGAACTCCCGTACACTATCGGAAGACTCAAGATTCCTACCTGCCAATACCTTGATATGAAACAACGGGATGAATCCTTCATTGCCTGCGATCTGGCCGACGCTAACCAGTTTTGTATCCGTGCTGTTGAACTTAATGCTCATGCTCCTTGGGGCCCTGTCCACGGGCGCCATCCATTCAAGAGCAACCTGGCTGACCCCGGAAAGATGGCGGATCTTTTCCGCCGCCACCTTCACTTTCGAGAGGCTGTCCCCACCAGGCGTGGCGACCGTTATGATCGCATCGGTCTTGAAGCCAAGGTCTTTATGGCGCACATAACTCAGCTGATCTCCGACGACGATGCTACCGGTAATGAATAGTAAGGAAACCGTAAATTGAAAAACGATCAGGCCCTTGCGCAAGACCCATTTTTCTCCCCCCTTCTGAACCCCGCCACCCTTCAAACTAGCCGCCGGCAAATAGGCGGACAATACGCTGGCCGGATAAAGGCCGGCCAGCAACGAAGTCACCACGATGAGCAACAACAACCAGCCCAGGTTGGCAGGATCGAAGAGATGGAAGCTCAGGCCCGCGGGTAAAAAAGAGTGGAACAAGGCGAGGCTGGGATTGACCAGCAGAACAGCCAGTAATACGGCTAAGAACGTGAGCAACACGGTTTCGGTTAAGAACTGTCCCATCAG
>JAUZNZ010000074.1 GCA_030706735.1 Bacteroidota bacterium
ATCTCCTTGGTCTCCTGGCAGACGGCGTAAGAGCACGGAATGGTCTTTCCGCCATAAAGAGAAGCATGGACTTTCGTAAGCGTGGCCCCGAAGAAAATGATGACACTGGAGTAATAGATCCAAATTAGGATCGCGATCAGGCTGCCCGCGGCGCCATAAAAAGAAGCCACATGGGAATAAACAAGATAGTAGCCGATACCCAATTTACCGAGCACAAAGAGGATGGAGGTAAATAACGCTCCCCGGATGGCATCCTTCCATCTTACTTTGCAGTCAGGCAGATATTTGAACATGAACGAAAACCACAGCGCCGCTATGACGATAACCAGGATCCGGCTAATACCAAATGCCATGTAAACGCTGGAACTGGAAAGGATGTTAACCAGGTAATTTGCCGAAATATTGATCAGCCAATTGACAAGCAAAGATAAGACCAGCATAAAACCGGTGATGCTGAATATTCCAAAAGAAATGGCTCTCTTAATAAGATATCTTCCTCTGTCAAGTCTTGGCTTGGCCTTGAGATTCCAGATGCGATTGATGGAATCCTGAACCTCAGTAAAAACAGCCGCAATGCCGGCCACCATGGAAATGATCGCAATGGCCTTTGTAAGAGCAGAACCCTGCGCCGAAAAGACGCGCTCGATCATCAGTTGGATCTGTGCCGCGACATCGTCGCCAACAAGCGTTCTTATCGTTGAATAGATCTTTCCGGCCATTGCCTGCCTGCCCCAAAGTATGCCGCACAATGAAATGGTGATGAACAGCAAGGGGGCAAGCGAAAAGATAGTGTAGTATGAAAGTGATGCGCTATACCGAATATAATTTTCGGAAATGAACTCCTTCAATGCGTTTTTCAAGGTCGTCCATAGCCGCGACCACATTTTGCCGAACTCCAATCTTATCGGTTTCATCCTCAAAACGGTTGGGTATAAAGATATTCGCTCTGAAAGCTTCCCACCTGAGGATAGTCAGTGACAGGTATGAATTTCGTCAAAGAAGGTCATTGCAAACGACCAGCTATTGCTTCACCATCGTGTAGGTCAACTTATCCCCGGCTTTTATTGCATTTTGTGTATAAAAAACCAACGTGGTACAATCGTAACTGATGATGGTGCCGTTGAACAGGCCGTCACTGATCAACGCATTCCCATCAGATCTCCAGTTACCATGGTCCGTTCCATCCGGGTTACAAACGGTACCGGCGTCGTCATAATCATAGGTACCGTCGCTTTTTAAAATAAGAATATCATCTTTTTCGCAGTCATCCAGAGAAGCGAAATAATCGACAGGGGCGGCAGACGGGCCCGGCTTGTATTGCAACGCGGTAAGCTTGTAGGAGCCGGAAAGCCCTGCCATGGTCGTAGGGCATTGAGTGGAGTTACTTTTTTCTTTTTTGCAGGAAAGGACCATCGCACCGGAGGTCACGGCGATCAAAGCCCATTTCATGAAATTGACTTTCATACGTTTGGTTTTAGGTAATGAGAATGGTTTGATCACAGTACCTCCTCCGCATCCCGGATGGTTGGGAATAGTATAAAAAAAAATTCGGGCGATTACCCAACCTTTACAAATAAAAGAGGGTATTATTGTTGAAATTACCAAACTATTATAATACAACGTGTTGCATCTTAAAAGGAAGCTAGAATTTGCCGCATTGATCATTGGGCTCGCTTGTTTAGCGGGTTGCGGAGGCTCGATTAAACTGACCATACCAGAGAAATTTAAGGAACAGGCCACCATGGACCACGTGAACGGGGCAAAAGGCAAAAAAATGTCCTGCGCCCATTTCACCACCTCTAAAATAAAGAGGGGGATGCGCGAATCCTCTTCCGATCCGGGCCGCGATTTCTTTTTGGAAAATGTGCTGTTGAACCGGCTCGGTGTTCGGAAGGATGAAACGGTAACGGAAGAAAAAGGCAGGTTCCGTTATACATTGGATGCCGGCGAAAATCATGCGGAGATCCAGGCTGAAGAGAGACAACTAACGGTAGGGCTGGAATACCAGGCGTTCAAAAGTGCAAGCCTTTTTAATAAGGTGGGCAAACTGGAGCAATACACGTATCTATTTTCGGCAATCATCGCCACCGATGAGGCGCCGGAGAGCAGGAACTGGGAGTTGTTGATGACGAATTATTATGACAGGAACGCGGGGAATGATAAGAACTCGTTCACCTATTTCAAACAAGGGGCTTATGGACTGGCGACAAATGGCAAGGATACCATTATTATAAAGCCGTTGATCATTAATAATACCGTAACGGCGAATGGTAAAACGGCACAAATCCCGTTCAAAATACTGTCTGGTTATGAACTAAGTATCGATGAGGGCGTGATTGCCATCGTCGATATGATCGGCCAGAATATCTGGTTCTATAATGAATTGGAGCCGACGGACAAGTTACATGTCAGTGCTATTGCCACGGCCCTTTTTGCCAGAAGGGTGCATGATGAAAAATGGTAATTACTGGAGCAGGATCTTATCCATATTATCAGCGAATGCCGCCAGGGCAAAAGGATAGCGCAGGAACAGCTGTACCGGCAGCTCTACGGCTTTGCCATGGCGATTGCCATGCGTTATGCTGCCGACGAACATGAGGCTGCCGACATTCTCGGCCATGCTTTCGTCAAAATGTTCAAAAGCATCGGCTCCTTTGATCCGAAGAAGGGAAATTTCCACGGCTGGCTTAAGAGAATCATCATCAACGAATCCCTGGACCTTATAAAGCGGCGCAGCCGGTTTAGCAGCCTGGAGGCGGATGCAGCCGAAGAGCCATTTGTCCACAACCACATTATTGAGAAGATAGACGCGGCCGGCATACTACGGCTGGTAAGACAGCTGCCGCCTGCCACCCATGCCGTATTTGTATTATACGCCATCGACGGATATTCTCACAGGGAAATTGCCGAACAATTGAATATCCGTGAGGGTACGAGCAAATGGCATTTGAGCGAAGCAAGAAAGATCCTTCAACAAAAAATAACAGCACAAGGAGCAGCGTGAATAGGACCACCCCATATGAACAATTAATGGCAGCCAAACTGGACCAGGTGACTGTGCCGGATATGGCCGACGGCATCTGGGCTGGCATTGAAAGCCAGTTGGATGCAGGTGCGGGTGCGGGTGCGCCGAAGGGCAGGGGCTGGAGATTTGGCTTTATTGGAATGGTGACCCTGGTTGTTTTTGTGGCGGTCTGCCTCTTAATTTGGTGGCGTTATCCAAAGCAAAGCCTCCCTGCGATCAAAGAATCACCGGCTCCCGCGGCGTCACCCTCTGTGACCCCTCCGCGCGCGACCCCACCTGCCGCGGATAGCCATACGATCCTCAACAAGCCGAAGAAGAAAGGATTGCCGGTTGAGTCCGTTGATTCGACCATCAGGCAGGATGCGCCGCCGTCGTCGCCGCCTCACGAGAGGGTTGACATCCCTCCCGCCCGGGTCGGCCTATCTCCCGTCAGGGTTGATTCTTTGCCCGGCCGGACGTTCCCTCTGCATATTGACTCGGTGCATTTCCACCCGCCAGGTAAGAAATCCAGAGGCGTGAGCGGCATTACCGACGACGATTACAAGATATCCGCCAAAAAGGATTCAGCAGGAAAAAAGAACTAAACCAGCTTCCCAAGGCCTTGGCTCAATATGTCCGCCATTTGTCCGTCTCCCTACATCCAAACATACCTATATTAGCTTAATATTAGCGTATGGATAAAAGCAGGACGATTTGGTTTTATGTTCCCCCCCGGGTGCATATGTTAGACTTAGCGGGGCCTATCCAGGTATTTTATGAGGCAAACACCTACGGGGCCAGGTATGACCTTCAATACTTCACCACCACTGAGCATCCAACAAGTTCGGCTGGGCTTCCGTTTGGCCAGATAAGACAATTTAACCTGGTTGTGCCCTCAGCAGGGGATTACATTTTTGTCCCGGGAGCAGAAATGGAGTTTCTCTATTCGAATGAACTCAGGCAGAATGTCGGATTTTTAAGCTGGTTAATGACCATGCCGGGAAGAGGCGTATTTGTGTGCTCCATATGCACGGGCGCCTTTATTCTTGCCGGGTCGGGATTGTTGAATAATAAACGATGCACGACACATTGGAAAAGAATTCCCGAACTGCAAACCACCTACCCAAACGTTATTGTGGAGGAAAATATTCTGTACACCCATGACGAGCAGGTTTATACAAGTGCTGGAATTACTTCAGGAATTGACCTTTCATTAGCCATTATTGAGGAGCACTATGGCCCTATGTTTACCCACAAGGTTGCGAGGGAGTTGCTGGTATATCATAGAAGAAGTAGTAATCACGGGCAGCATAGCGTCTATTTGGACTATCGAAATCATTTGAATGTGGGTATCCACGTAGTACAAGATTGGCTCATAGAAAACCTGCATCAAAAAACAACAATCGATAAATTGGCCGCAATGGCCAATATGAGTTCAAGAAATTTTACAAGGTTGTTTCGAAAGTCCGCCGGCATCACGGTGAACGAATATATGCGTCGTCTTCGGGTAGAGAAGGCGCAAACTCTACAAAACAATCCCATACTTAGTTCTGAAGATATTGCAAGCCAGATTGGTTATACCAATTCACGCCAATTACGCCGCATCAAGAAAAAAGGAAAGCCCAAATGAAACTGTTTTTAACGCAAATCGTCATATGGGCCTGTTTCATCGGCCGTTGTTATGGCCAATCAGCCAACCTCGATATCTATCGCTGCCCCCCTTGCGGTAATGAGGCTTGTGATACCATACTATTTAAACGCCCCGGGGTTTGTCCGATTTGCCACATGAATTTAGTGCGACAGGCTTTGGAGAGAAAAGCGGGAACTGGGGTTGCTGGTCACGGCTTTGAAGGCCACTGGGAAGGTGTGGCAAAAACGACGGATCAGCGATTGAATTTTTCCCTGGATATCATGTCCACTCCGCTTGGTATTTTGTTTAACTCGGCGGATCTGAAGGCGATGAAGGTAGCTGCACGTAACATTAAAGCGGCCAATGACAGCCTGTCCTTTGAATTAACAGGAGATCATAGCACGACAGTATTTAGTTTAGCTATTGTGAACGGAAGTCTGGCAGGCGCTCTGACAACCAGTGACGAAAATGTATCCGGGGAAAACCGCACCGCTAAATTTGTACTTAAGAAAACGTCTCCCCCTCCGGTCAAATATATCATTCGGGAAGTCGCATGGAGTAACGGAATGGTCTCCTTGTCGGGGAGTTTGTATATTCCAAAAGGCGCAGGAAGATTTCCGGCAATCGTGTCCAATCACAGCAGCGGTGATCAATTAAGATACGACGGGGCGTTTATGGCTGATTATTTGGCCAGTCGCGGCATCGCGGTATTGACCTATGACAAAAGAGGGGACGGAAAGTCGACGGGTGATTGGCGGACTTCAAACTTTGACGACCTGGCCGGGGACTGCATTGGTGGAATCGAATATTTAAAAACAGTCCATCAAATCGACCCAAATCTCATTGGGATATTTGGACACAGCCAGGGCGGCACTATTTCACCCATTATTGTCAGCAAGTGCAGGGGAATCGCTTTTAATATTGCGGCGGCCGCTTTCGCAGTTTCTCCGGAGGAGCAGGATATCTATAGAGTTACCAATACTCTAAAATTAGCAGCCCATCTCGACTCAACCAGCATAGACAGCGCTATCAGGTTCTTTAAGATCTGGCTTGAAGTGGCGAAGACAGGCACGGGTTGGGATGAACTTGAAAAGGCAACATTGCTGGCGGCATCTGCAAAATGGTATCCTTGGGTGGAGCCGCCGCCAAAAAACAACTGGATTTGGAAATGGTACCGGATAGCCGGCAACTATGATTATACTATTTATTGGCAAAAGGTTCATATACCCACCTTGCTGATCTATGGGGAATATGATGAAGTCACGCCGGTAGAAGCATCTATAAAACAGATAAAAAAAGATTTGCGGATAGCTCACAATAATCGAAGTACCGTGGTGGTCATTCCAAATGCAAGACACTATTTTACCAGGATTGGAAAAGAGGGAGACCTTTGGACACAAAATGCTTCAGGCTATTTTGAGGCAATTTATGATTGGATAAAACATATCCGTTCCGAACAGTATTGATAAGCAAATCCTCTTAATTCCGTGTTCAGGTCCCCGGCGGGATGATTGGCCTTCCTTTGATCAATATCATAGAATGCAATGATAGAGATCATCCCCGATGCCTCGAATTAGGAAGATATTTAATTTCAATCCATTACAAAATGCCGGAAGAACCGATTGTGTTGCCCCGGGACTTTCCCCATAATCTTGCGGATTATGAATCCTGCCGCCATACGTTCGACTGGCAGTTGGAAAGGAGCCGGCTTGACGGGTTACCCGGAAATAGAGGCTTGAATATCAGCTATGAGGCGGTTGACCGGCACGCAAGAACCGAATTGGCGAACAGCATCGCCATCCGCTGGGTCCGCAAAGATAGAAGCGTAGAAGACTTCACGTATGCCAATATGCATCACCTCACCTCCCGCTTTGCGAATGCATTGGTGGAACTGGGGATCCAAAAAGGCGATACGGTTTTCACCCTCACAGGCCGTATTCCCGAACTATATATTGCCGCGCTGGGAACACTTAAGACCACGGCTGTATTTTCTCCCTTGTTTTCCGTATTTGGGCCTGAGCCAATATTCCAACGGCTGAGCCGCGGTGATGGGAAGATACTGGTAACAACGCGTGAATTATATGAAAAGCGTATAAAGGCCCTGGCGGACAGGCTTCCGATGCTCCGGTTCATCTTGCTAACCGATGCGGAAGAGCATATGGATAAGAAAGTCTTGTCGCTTCCCAGGTTAATGGAGGAAGCGTATGATGATTTCTTTATTCCGGCTACTGACCCCGAAGATCCGGCCCTTCTGCATTTTACCAGTGGTACTACGGGAATGCCCAAAGGCGCCTTGCATGTGCATAATGCCGTTTTAATGCATTACGTCACCGGGAAATATGTGCTGGACCTCCATAGAGGAGATATTTTTTGGTGTACTGCCGACCCGGGATGGGTGACAGGAACCTCCTACGGGATCATTGCCCCGCTGGTATGTGGCGTCACCAGCGTCATTGACGAAGAAGAATTCGATGCCGTCCGGTGGTATTCGATATTGGAAGAGCAAAAAGTAAATATCTGGTATACTGCCCCGACGGCGATCCGCAGGTTGATGCGCATGAACCTGGCCCCTCTGGAAAAGTATGACCTGAAGTCACTCAGGCTGATCTGTAGTGTAGGAGAGCCCTTGCACGCTGACGCAGTACGATGGGCGGAAAAGACCTTTGGGATGCCTATATTGGATAATTGGTGGCAGACGGAAACAGGCGGCATCATGATCGCCAATTATCCCACTCTGAAGATAAAGCCGGGGTCGATGGGGCGGCCATTGCCTGGAACTGAAGCCGCTATTGCCGACGTGACGGAAACATCCATTCAAATTGTCGACGAACCCGGCAGGCAAGGGCAGCTGGTATTAAAGAGGGGTTGGCCATCCATGTTCCGGGGCTACCTGCACGATGAGGAGCGGTATAACAAATGTCTCCGCGGGGAATGGTATATAACGGGAGATCTGGCCAAGATCGATGCAGACGGATATTTCTGGTTTGTGGGGCGTGCGGATGATATCATTAAAACATCGGGACATATGGTGGGGCCATTTGAAGTGGAAAGCGTCTTAATGGAACATCCGCAAGTCGCTGAAGCGGCGGTCATCGGAAAACCCGATCCGGTGATCGGAGAAATCGTAAAGGCCTTTATTGTATTGAAGGCCGGGTTCTCCGGGGACGAAAATACCAAATTGGACATCATTGGGTTTGCGAGGAAAAGGCTGGGGCCTGCAGTAGCGCCGAAAGAGATCGCCTTCGTGAATGAATTGCCCAAAACAAAAAGCGGCAAGATATTGAGGAGGTTAATGAAAGCCAGGGAGCTGGGACTTCCGGAAGGCGATGTTTCCACGCTTGAACAATCCTGATCATCAAATATGGAAAAAATAACTGTCATACCACCTTCAACAACGATTGACCGCAGACTGGGCCTGAATCTTCTATACCAAATGATGCTGATCCGGCGGTTTGAAGAGAAATCGGCCGAATTGTATACGAAGTCGAAGATCCGTGGGTTCCTGCATTTATATATAGGGGAGGAAGCGGTGGCGGTGGGAGTCATCCAGGCGCTGACAGCAGAAGATAATGTGCTTGCGACCTATCGGGAACACGGTCATGCGCTGGCTCGCGGTATGGACGCAGGGGTAATTATGGCAGAGATGTATGGCAAAATGGAGGGCTGTTGCCGGGGCCGGGGGGGCTCCATGCATTTATTCGATGTTGGAAAGAGGTTTTTTGGAGGAAATGCCATAGTTGCCGGTCACCTGCCCATGTCTGTCGGCATGGCGCTGGCTTCCAAAAAATTAAAAAAAAGCAATATCACCTGTTGCTTTTTTGGAGAAGGGGCCGCGGCTGAAGGTGAGTTCCATGAGAGCATGAATCTGGCGGCCTTATGGAACGTTCCGTTATTGATGGTATGCGAAAATAACCTGTACGCCATGGGGACGGCTATCCGCTACTCGCATGCCGTACAGGAACTGGAAAAGAAAGGAGCGGCCTATGGCATCGAATCTGCAGCCGTCAATGGAATGGATGTGCTGGAAGTGGAGAAGGCTGCGCGCGCGGCCGTTGAAAAAGTGCGTTCGACGGGTAAACCTTTTTTCCTGGTATGTAATACCTACCGCTTTCGCGCACACTCGATGTTCGACGCCGAATTATACCGGGAGAAGAGTGAAGTGGAAGAATGGAAAAAGCAGGATCCGATCCCGGCCTTGCGCACAAAATTGATGGAGCTACAGCTTATAACCAATAATGATATTGGCAGTCTGGAACAAAAAATTGAAAACGAGGTACAGCAAGCGGTCGATTTTGCTGAAAAAGGAACGTTGGAGCCTCTTGAGCAACTAACCCGGTTCGTGTACAGCGGACCCGGCTGAATACAGGATATAATAGGTCACACTCTTGAACGCTGGAAATGATCATATTAAGCTCACTTATCGCGAAGCATTGAAACAGGCTATCCGGGAAGCATTGTCGAAGGATGACCGTGTCTTCCTGATGGGTGAGGACGTTGGCCGGTATGGCGGCTCTTTCGCCGTCACCAAAGGGTTGCTGCAGGAATTCGGACCTGAACGCATCATGGATGTTCCGCTTTCAGAGTCGGGTTTTGTGGGTGCAGGCATCGGCGCCGCCCTCAGTGGATTGCGGCCTGTGGTGGAGGTGATGACCGTCAATTTCAGCCTGCTGGCCATGGACCAGATCGTCAACAATGCGGCTACCTTGTTATATATGTCCGGTGGGCAGTTGAATGTTCCGGTAGTGATTCGCATGAGCACGGGGCTGGGCCGCCAATTGGCCGCCCAACATTCCCATAGCTGGGAACCCATGTACGCGCATATTCCCGGGCTGATCGTATTGTCAGCGGGAACACATGGGGACGCAAGAGGCATGCTGCTGACCGCCCTGCAAAGTCCGGACCCCGTGATCATTTTTGAGTACACGGCGATGATGAACCTGGAAGGGACCCTTCCCGGCCACCCGGAGACCGTCAATATCACAAAAGCTGGTATCATAAAGGAAGGTAAAGACATCTCCGTCATTACCTACGGAGCCGGCGTGTACAAATCCCTGGACGCGGCCAATGAATTATCCGGTTCGGGCATCGACGCCGAGGTCATCGACCTGCGTGTCTTGCGGCCGATGGATATGGAAACTGTTTTCAATTCCGTCAAAAAGACCCATCGTGCATTATTAGTTGAAGATGCCTGGGGTTCGGTAAATATCGGCGCCGAAGTAAGCGCCCGGATCATGGAAAATGTCTTTTATGATCTGGATGCGCCGGTGCAGCGATTATGCGGAGCAGAGGTCCCGATGCCTTATCCGAAACATATGGAAGATGCATCGGTACCCCAAAAAGAAGATATCGTCGCCAAGCTAAAAAAAATGCTGCAACATGGGTGAGTTTTGCATGCCCAGCCTGGGCGCGGATATGGAAGCAGGCACGCTTCGGGAATGGCTGGTAAAACCAGGCGACCGGGTAAAGCGGGGCGA
>JAUZNZ010000075.1 GCA_030706735.1 Bacteroidota bacterium
ATTGCTCTACGCGCGTGGGTTTGCGTGAGACGCCTTATTTTCGAGCTGTCGATGAAGCCAAATCGATGTCGGCTGAACAACGACATAAAGCCAGGCCATATCCAAAGCCGATGAGAAAATACAGCGTCGATGCACAACCCACGCGCTGTAGGCAGGCATAACAATCCGGATCACTTACTCACGACATAACCGACGTCAAAGCGTCACCGAAAGTTCCGCGACGAAAGCCGACCCAAGCTACCGCACCCGCACCTCCGCCGTGGCATCCACCTGCATCACCGGCTTGGCAACCGTGGTGAGCCTAACCGCGTGTAGATCGATCCCGCGGGCCTGTGTCGCCACCAGACCCTTTTCAGCAGTGATCTCGACCGAATCGAAATGAATATCCCTGACCGGCATCTGAGGCAGACCGGTGATGGAGATGGCGGTCTGGGCGCCATTGCAGTGAATACGGCTGATATGAAAGTTCCTGAACTCGGGTGTTTTATCGGTCGGTCTTGGCGCATTGGGGTCAGGTACATAGCCGGCCGGCATGTTCTCATAATAAGTATCGAACACGATCGCGTAGGTGGCGATGTCCCGCATAGAAATATCCTGTATGAAGATATTGTCCACCAATCCGCCCCTGCCCATATTGCTCTTGAACCGGAGGCCGACATCGGTCCCTGCAAACGAGCAGTCGCTGACGAAGATATTATGCATGCCGCCGTCGGTGTTGCTGCCGATCACAAAGCCACCGTGCGCATGATAAACCACGCAACCGGCGATGAGGATATTTTCCAGCGCGGCGTCGTTCTTGTCCCCCGGCTTACCGCCGTCGCTCGATTTCATGCAAATGCCGTCATCCCCGGCACTTACATTGCAGCGGTAGAGGATCACATCTTTGCACGCGCTGATGTCCACGCCGTCGCCGTTCTGCGCCCACCATTCGTTGAAGATATTCACGTGATCCATGATCAGGTTCCGGCAACCGTGAGGGTAAACGACGTATTTCGGAGAATTGCGGAGCGTCACGTTCTGTAACAGGACATTCCGGCAATTGACAAGGTAGACCATATAAGGGCGAAGGTAATCCCGCGCCTGGACCAGGTCGCCGGCCGTCGGGGGAGCGCCATTGTTCTTTTTTCTCAGGTTTTTCAGATAGGCCTCTCCGTTCATTGCCTCCATGCTGGGCCACCAAACCTCGCCGTCGGAACTAACGACGCCACCTGAGTTTACGAAACCCTTCCATTGCGCCGGAGTCATCTTACTCTTCTTGACCGGTCTCCACGACTCGCCGCCTCCGTCCATTACGCCCTCCCCGGTGATCGCCATGTCGGTCAGATTGAATCCGTAGACAGGTGAAGCGACGACGAAGCCATGGCCCTCCGCGGCGGGTATGATCGGGTACTGCGTGCGGTCTTTTGTGAAGATCACAAGCGCACCCCTCTCCAGGTGGAGCTCCACATGGCTTTGCAATTGTATGGGACCCGTAAGCCATAGGCCGGGCGGCACCAGGACGCGGCCGCCACCGCCGGCCACACAGGCCGCTATCGCTTTACCGAAGGCATCGGTGTTCAGGAACTGGCCGTCGCCGATCGCTCCGAAGTCCGCGATGGAAAAAATAGATGCGGGGAAGGAGGGCGGAGTCAGAACAGGCATTGGGAATGGAGCGTGTTCACGGTACCAGGACATCGATCTCCCTCCGGAACCCGTCCGGTCATCGGCCTGCGCAAAGGCCCCCGGAGCGATACACGGTGCAAACAGGCAAAGGAGTAGGATTGGACGGACAATCGCGGGTCGTAGATTCATGACTTGAATTTGTCAGCCCAAATTAACCCATCGTCCCACGCGTCGATAAATTAATTACGGAAACGTTCCCGGAACGCAACGCCCCGTCATTATTCTTTGTCAGTGGGATAAAAAGGCTTATGCGCAAATACATGCTCTTTTTCTCCCTGTTGGCATGGCTCGGTCTCGCCGTCCCGGCCTGCAAAAAAGCAGCTGGCCCACAGAGTGCTCAAAGCGAACTGGCCGGAACCTGGGTCTTGTATGCCCTGGACGGAGGCATCGCCGGGGAGATCATTTATCCGCCGGGCGATGGCGTGGCCTATCATTTTTACAAAACCGGATCGTTCGAGGTCGTTTCCTCGGGTACCAGGGCTGGCGGTACCTACACCCTCAGTCCCGCAAGCCCTGTCAATGAGGATAAGATCCTCCTGTTGACCTGGTCCTTGAATTCCTCGGTGACCAGAGATTCCGTTCGGATAAGCGGAGACAAACTCTCCTTCCTGCCGACGGAGTCCTGTTGTGATGCGGCATATTATGTCTATCGCAGGATCAATTATTTTTTCTGACCGGCGCCGCTCAGAAAAGCTTTTGCCGTGGCTGCAATGCCCTGTTCATAAGTTGTGGGCCGAAATGAGTAAGCTTTTTCAAACTTGGATGAATCGAACAGGTATTCGAACTCATATTGATACAACATTTCACGCAATTCAGCAGTTGTCCGGTCGAAAAGGCCGCCCAGCCCGATCATCCATTTCGGGAGGACACTGCTCCGTGATGCAACCCCAAGCTGTTTTGCCGCGGATTCTATGAATTCGGCGCCTGTCAGCGGATTGTCCGCGGTAGGCAAATGCCAGGCCTGGTTCCAGGAGCTCTCGTCCGTGGCCAGCAGGTACAGGGCCTTAACGGCATCTTCCGTATAGGTGTAGGAATGTCGCACCCGGGTATTGACCAGCCATTGGGCCGCCTTCCCCTTGACGAGGCGATCGAAAACGAGCAGGCCGGGCACGGACGTCTTGTCGGCTCCCGGGCCGTAGAAGTCGGCAGATCTTGCGATCGAGGCGACGATATGACCCTTTCGCACTTCGCTCATCAGTTGGGTGGCCAGCCTCGCACGCAGATCCCCCTTTCGGCTGGATGGATTATAGGGCGTCTCCTCGGTCATCGCCCCCTGAACCGGTCCATACATATAAACATTGTCGAAAAAGATCAATTTTGACTGGGTCCTCTTGCAGGCCTCGATCGTATTATTCATGATCTTTGGCCACTGTTCCCTCCATACCCGGTAATCATATTTCAGGCCGATGCATAAATAGACAATGGACGACCCCTGGATGGCCTGCAAGGCCTGTTGCGAATCCGTCATATCAGCCTTGACGATCGTTGCGCCTCCCGGCTGGCCCGCATGCGGATTCCGGGATACCAGCCTGAGCGGCAGATCGTGACTGGAGAGCTCCTTTGCCAGCCCGTTGGCAATGGCTCCGCCGGCTCCTAAAATGGTGTGGATCGACATATTTTTGAAATTAAACGCAAAGATAAAACATTGGGATTCCAATATTAAATATTGATTAAACGTACGTTTAATTCAAACGTTTGTTTAACTTTGCCGTCATTTTATTTTAAGGATACAAGGTGTGAGATTTGCTGCCGATCCTCACTATCCTTAGCCATCAGCACAACGTTATGAAGAAAAAACTCAATCTCTTTCTGGTCTGCGGCGGTGTCTGTATTCTTTCTTTTGCCGCAAAGGCCCAGGGTACGGCGTATGCGACCGATACCGTGTTGCCCAACGCCACGCTGCAAACCTGCATCAGCTATGCGCTCCGACACTATCCCCTGGTCCAGCAGGCCCTGCTCGACGAACGGATCACGGAACACCAGATACGCAGCCGGCTGGCGGACTGGTACCCGCAGGTAAATTTCAATTTTCAATACGACTACTATTTTAAATTGCCCTCGTTTTATTTTAACGGGAACGTCACCTCCAACGGCACAAATAACACCTCGACCCTTGGACTGAATGCCACGCAGAATATCTTCAACAGGGATGTATTGCTCGCCAGCCGTACGGCCGGAGACGTCCGCAAACAGGCCAGACAGGCGACGGCGACCGATAAGATCGACGTGGTGGTAAACGTGAGCAAGGCATTTTATGACGTGCTGCTGACACAACAGCAGATCGACGTGCTGGCCGACGACATCAGGAGGCTCGAGCGCAATTTGAAGGATGCCTATAACCAATACCAGGGCGGGCTGGTCGATAAGACGGACTACAAACGCGCCACGATTTCATTGAATAATTCCAAAGCGGAGAAGAAGACCGACGAGGAAGCCTTAAAAGCCAAATACGCCCTCCTCAAGCAGCAGATGGGTTACCTGGGCAATGAGAATATTCAGTTGGTCTATGACAGCGTGCAAATGGAAGGAACCGTTTATCTCGATACCCTGGCCGTAGTGGATTATAATAACCGGATCGAATACCAGACCCTGATGACGCAGAAACGCCTCGAGTTGGCCAACCTGCAATACAACAAATGGAGTTACCTGCCGACTTTGTCCGCGGTGGGTGCATATAATTTTAGTTACCTGAACAATCAGTTTTCGAAATTATATTCGCAGGATTATCCCAACTCCTATGCCGGTCTGCAATTGACCTTTCCCATTTTTCAGGGCACGCGGCGCATCCAGAACATCCGGATCGCAGAATTGCAGGTGCAGCGGGTGGACTGGGACATCATTTCGCTGAAAAGCGTCATCAACAGCCAGTATGAGCAGGCGCTGGCCACCTACAAAAGCCATCTCAACGAGTACTATTTGTTGAGGGAGAACCTTGCGCTGGCCCGCGACGTGTTCAATACGATCGAGCTGCAATACCGGTCCGGGATCAAGGCCTACCTGGACCTCATCACCGCGGAGACCGACCTGAGGACGGCCCAATCGAATTACAGCAACGCCCTTTTCCAGGTGCTCAGCAGCAAGCTGGATGTGGAACGGGCGCTGGGAACCATCAATTATCGCTAACATGGAAAAATCATCTTTCAATATGCGTATTCGTTTTCGTTGGATTGGTCTTATCATCCTGTCTGCCGCCCTTGCTCACTGCGGCGATAAACAATCTGCACAGCAGCAGGCGCCGCCACCCGTGTCCGTCGCCGTGTATACCGCCCAGCCCGGGAATGCCACGTATTTCGACTTTTACCCCGCCACCGTGACCCCGCTGAACCAGGTGGACATCAAGCCTCAGGTATCGGGGAATATCAGCGAGATATTCTTCAAGGACGGCCAATCGGTGCGCAAGGGCCAAAAGCTTTATGAAATAGATCAACAGCAATACAAGGCGGCCTACGAACAGGCGATCGCCAACCTCGATGTCTCAAAGGCCAACCGGGATAAGGCGCAGCAGGACGCCGACAGGTATACGGAGCTGGCGCAGAAGGATGCCATCGCACGCCAGACGCTCGATCACGCCCTCGCGGACCTGGAGAGCTCGAAAAGGCAGGTCCAGGCCGCACAGGCCAATGTGACCAGCGTGGAAACCAATCTGAAGTACTCCATGATCCTGGCGCCTTTCGACGGCACCATCGGGATCTCCCAGGTCAAGGTCGGCACGGCCGTCTATCCTCAAACCTTGCTGAACTCGGTTTCATCCGATGATCCGATGGCAGTGGATATCTCCGTAAACCAATCGGAGATCCCCGCCTTTTCCCGATACCTCATGCAGGGCACGAACAATAAGGATTCCATTTTCACCGTCGTGCAGACGGACGGTTCGATCTACCCGTATCCCGGTCACCTGTCCTTCATCGACCGGGCCGTCGATCCGCAGACCGGGACGATCAAGGTCCGACTGGTTTTTCCCAATCGGCAGAAATTGCTGAGGCCGGGCGTGACGACCAACGTGCGTATCAAGCACGACGCGGGCGATAGCAGCCTCCTGATCCCCTATAAGGCAGTCGTGGAACAGCTGGGCGAATACTTCGTGTATGTCGTCAATGGCGGAAGGGCCTTCCAGCACAAGGTGAGCCTGGGCACCAGGATCAACGACAAGGTGGTCGTAAAGACTGGCGTGCATCAGGGGGATTCGATCATTACCGAAGGCGTTCAAAAGGTGAGGGACAGCGTACTGGTCCAGGCAGGCCCTCGGCCGGGCGGCCCCGCCCCGGGAACGGCAGCGCCCGCCGGAAAATAATGAGGCCGCAAGCAAAAACTAACACTGATATGAACTCTTCCAATATATTTCTAAGAAGGCCCGTGACGGCCATCGTCATTTCCATCGTCATCGTTCTTGTCGGCAGTCTTGCCATACTGAACATGCCGGTCAGCCAGTACCCGGATATCACGCCACCTACGGTGCAGATCACGAGTAACTTCACCGGCGCCGACGCACAGACCGTCGAACAGACGACCACGACCGCCATCGAGACGCAGGTGAACGGTGTTCCGGGGATGGCTTATCTACAAAGCAATAGCGCCAACAACGGCATTTCCCAGATCACTGCTACGCTGAATATCGGCGCCGACCCGAATGTCGTGGCGCTGGATATCCAGAACCGCGTGGGGATTGCGACGCCTACCTTGCCTTCACAAGTGCAAAGACTGGGTATTACCACCCTGAAGCGTAACCCGAGTATCCTGATGCTCGTCGCGATCTATTCGCCGAACGGTTCCCACTCGATACCCTTCATGGACAACTACGCCAATATCTTTGTCAGGGATCAGCTCTTGCGTGTTCCGGGGGTCGGAGACGTATTCAGCCGCGCCGATAACTTCAGTATGCGGATCTGGCTGCAAACCGACAAGCTCGCCCAACTCGGTCTGACCGCCGGCGACGTCCAGAATGCGATCAACGAGCAGAATCTCCAGGTCGCCGCGGGTTCCGTCGCCTCGCCACCGCAAAATTCATCCACGACCTTTGAGTTCACCGTCTTCACCAATAGCCGCCTGACGACAGAACAGGATTTCGGGAACATCGTCATCCGTTCCAATCCGTCGCAGAACTCGATCGTTTACCTGAAAGACGTGGCGCGGATCCAGCTGGGCAAAGTGAGCTATACGGCTAATTCCTTCGTAGACGGCAAGAGGGCGGCGTACCTCCTGGTCTACCAGGCGCCGGGCAGCAACGCCCTGTCCACGGCTGAAGGGGTGTACAAGTCCATGGCGGATATGAAAAAGTATTTCCCGACCGATATCGATTATAAGGTTCCCTTCGAAGCGGTCTCCGTCGTCAAGGTCTCTATCTCCGATGTGGTCACGACCCTCTTTGTCGCCTTGGGACTGGTCACCTTCGTCGTGTTCCTTTTTCTACAAAACTGGCGTTCGACGCTCATCCCGGTCCTGGCGATACCGGTTTCTATCGTCGGCACCTTCATCTTTTTTATTCCGCTCGGCTTTACGATCAATACCCTGACCATGTTCGGCTTCGTGCTCGCCATCGGCATCGTCGTGGATGACGCCATCGTCGTCGTCGAGGCCGTCCAGCATTATATTGACGAGGAAGGCTTGTCGCCTAAAGAGGCCACGGCAAGGGCCTTGTCGGATATCACCGGGCCGGTCATCGCGATCGCCCTGATCCTGGCGGCCGTGTTCGTACCGGTGGGCTTCATACCCGGCATCGTCGGACGTCTCTACCAGCAGTTCGCCATTACGATCGCGATCTCCGTACTGATCTCTGCATTTATCGCGCTATCCCTGACCCCCGCCCTCTGTTCACTGCTCTTGCGACCCCAGCATATCAACAAGGATGCGAAGGGCCTGAACAAGTTCTTTTACTATTTCGATCGCGGGTATGATAAATTGAATCATCGGTACACATCGGGCGTGAAGGGATGGATACGCAGGGCGCCCCTGGTGATCATTTTGCTTATTTGCATCATCGTAGGGGATATCTTCCTGTTCAAAGCCAAACCGACCGGGTTCATTCCAACGGAAGACGAGGGTCGTGTTTTCGTTTCCTACGAGCTTCCCGAAGCCAGTTCGACCAGCCGTTCGCTTACCGCCCTCGACAGCATGATGCATTACGCTCAAAGCGTTCCGGGCGTATTTCATACGGCCGCACTGGGCGGGTTCAATTTCCTGACCGGCGGTATCAAGTCCAATAGTGGCACCATTTTCATGCAGTTGAAACCCTGGGATGAACGAACGAAAGATTCCGAAAAGCTCCAGGGCGTGATCGCCGAGCTCAATAAGCGTTTTGCGGCGATCAAAGAGGCCAAGATCGTCGTCATTCAGCCGGCCGCCATTCCCGGCCTGGGCAATGCAGGAGGATTCAGCATCCAGATCGAACAGCGCCAATCCAACGACGATATCAAGACCTTTGAAAAAGTGGTCAATAACTTTGTGGCAAAGGCCAACCAACAACCCGAAATAGCGGGCGCATTTACCTTTTTCAGCGCCCATACCCCAGGGTACCTGGTGGACGTCGACCGGGACAAGGCTAAAAAGCTTGGTCTCAACCTGGCTGACGTCTATAATACGATCCAGATGTACATGGGCAGCACCTACATCAACCAACTGACCATTTACGGGAGGAATTTCTATGTGGTGGCGCAGGCCGACACCGCCTTCAGGGGGGATATCAAGAATATCGGCAGTTATTATGTCAAGAACGGCAATGGCGAAATGATCCCCCTGAGTACGGTCGTCAGTTACAAGCCGACCGAGACCGCGCCGCTGATCCCGCATTTCAATATCTACCGTAGCGCCGAAGTAGATGGGAACGCGAAACAGGGGTTCAGCAGCGGACAGGCGATCGAAGCCCTGCAACGCACCGCTGCGCAGGTTCTGCCGGAGGGATACGGCTATGAATTCTCGGGTATTAGCCTGCAGGAGCTAAAATCCGGGTCAAGTGCCGTATATATCTTCGCGCTGTCCGTGGTATTCGTGTTCCTCTTCCTGGCTGCGCTATACGAAAGCTTCTCCGTGCCCTTTTCCGTCTTACTTGCCGTCCCGATCGGGGTGCTTGGCGCCATCCTGACGCTCACCCTGTTCCCCAGGCTGACGAACAACGTTTATGCACAGATCGGCCTGATCACCTTGATCGGGCTCTCAGCCAAGAATGCGATCCTGATCGTCGAATTCGCCAAGGAACGGGTGGACCGTGGAATGGACATCGTGCAGGCCACCCTGGACGCCGTAAAGCTCCGTCTGCGCCCCATCCTGATGACGTCCATCGCTTTTATCCTGGGTGTATTGCCCCTGGCCCTGGCTTCAGGCGCCGCCGCCGTAGCCCGTAATACGATCGGCCGGACGGTATTGGGCGGCATGATCGCCGCGACCGGCCTGGCCATATTCATTGTTCCCGTGCTTTTCGTCGTCATTACGCGGGCGGCCTATGGGAAGAAAAAGCTGGCGGAACTGAAGGATCAAAAGATCAAGCTGGGGGAATAGGCTAAGGGAACAGCCTCATCGCCCCCAGCCGGAGCAGGGTAGGGCAGACCATTACAGCACCTATTTCTTCCCTGACAC
>JAUZNZ010000076.1 GCA_030706735.1 Bacteroidota bacterium
CGCCAGGAACAGGATAATATTTTCCTTGAATGGGCTTCGGTCGATTACGATCTCCTGTCCACCCTGGGGGTACCGATCGTGGCGGGCCGGGACTTTTCGAAGCAGACCGGGACGGATCATTTGCAGGCCTTCATCATCAATGAGTCGGCCGTACGGCTCTTCGGCTGGGGGAGCCCGTCAGCAGCCATCGGGAAGACCATGGTGCGCGGCGACAACAAGGACGGAAAGCGCGGACAGGTGATCGGCGTGATGAAGGATTTCAACTTCGACAAGCTGGACAAGCCCGTGCAACCCATGATCATGGACGTGAACGTGCCGCGCTTCACCGAATTTGCGGTGCGCGTGCAAACGGAACAGGCGCCCGCGACGCTGGACTATATTCATCGCACATGGGACAAGCATTTCCCGGAACGCATTTTCGACTACAGTTGGTTGAATGAGAACATCGACGTGCAATACAAGGCGCAGGAAAGCCTGAGCAAGCTAGTGGGCTATTTTGCCGCCGTGGCTATCTTCCTCTCCTGCATGGGATTGTTCAGCCTCGCCTCTTTCATGGCCATCCAGCGCACCCGCGAGATCGGCATCCGGAAGGTGCTGGGAGCGGGGACGGGGAGGATCATCGTACTCTTATTCCGGGATTTTCTGCGGCTGGTGCTGATCGCGTTGCTCATTGCGAGCCCGGTGGCCTGGGTCGGCATGAATGGCTGGCTGCATGATTTTGCCTATCGGGTCGGGATCAGCTGGTGGATCTTCGTGGCCGCGGGCGGTGTGGCGGTGGCGATCAGCCTGATCACGGTGGGATACCAGGGATGGCAGGCCGCGCGGGTGAACCCGGTGAAGAGCCTGCGATCGGAGTGACCGCGCGCCGACGCGCATCGGACGTCGCGCGCCGACGCGCGCGAATGCGTATATTTGCGCCACAAATAATTAACATCCTTTGGCAGCATACATGAAGTCTCCCGGTTGGTACCACCGGATGCCCGCGATCTACAAATTCCTGATCAGCGCGTCGGTCGCGATCCTGGCGAGCCTTGCCCTGGGTTTCGTGCGGATGGAATTCATGACCCGGGTCATGATCGGATGGGATATTTTCAGCCTGAGCATGATCCTGACCAGCCTGGTGACCTTTCTGAGCCTTTGCCCTTCGGAGATCAGGGTACTGGCGGCCAATGAGGACTCGAGCCGGGCGGTCGTCTTTTCGGTGGTGGTTGTTACGACGATTTGCAGTCTCGGCGGCGTGCTGCTCTTGTTGGGCAATAAGGGCAGCTGGCAGCTTAGCAAGGGAATGGAAACCTTTATCTATATCGCCGGCGTAACTTTCTCCTGGATCCTCCTGCATACCATATTTTCTTTCCACTATGCCCACCAATACTATGGCGACCATGCTTCACGCAAAGGAGAGATCGCGGGCGGGTTGATCATCCCGGAGGAAACGCATCCCGACTACCTGGACTTCGTCTATTTTTCTTTTGTGATCGGGATGACCTTCCAGGTTTCGGATATCCAGATCAGCGCGCGATCTATCCGCCGGCTCGTCTTACTGCATGGCTTGCTGTCCTTCGTGTTCAATACGGTGATCGTCGCCCTGACGATCAATGCGGTCGTGGAATTGCGGGGGTGACGCCGCGACAGCCGGCTGATGCCGCGACGGCCGACGGCCCTGTATCGGAAGCGGACAGTCCGCTGTAACGAAACCGCACTCCCCGCGGTCGTCAAGTCCTTCTAATCACTTGTGAATCAATTCCCGTCATTGCGGCATGGCATTGGTAACCGGTTCGGCAACCAAACAATCACCTCATGCAAAAAATAATTTTCCGCGCCATGGCGGGGGCGCGTACCATGGCCGGTGCGATGGCCCTGGTCGCGCTGACGGGTTGCGGCGCTTACGCGCAATCGCACCAGGAACCCTTCATACAAAAATCGTTGGCCGGGCAGGCCATTTCCCAGGTGACGGCCGAAACCTCGGGCGGCAATATCACGGTAGCGGGAGCGCACGATGCCGATGCCCGTCTCGAAATATATGTTTGGGTCAGCAACCAGCGGGATCGGGATGAGGGCCTCAGCAAAGAGGAGATCCAAAAGAGGCTGAATGAACAATATGACCTGACCGTCGATGTCGCCGATCATAAGCTGACGGTCATCGCCAAGCCCAAGACCCATTTCATGAACTGGGGACGCGGCATCAGCATCTCCTACAAGATCTATGTGCCCTCGAATGTGACCACGAGGCTGCGCACGAGTGGCGGCAATATCGCCATGAAGGACCTGAACGGCGCCCAGCAGGACTTTCGAACCAGCGGCGGAAACCTTGACCTCGCGCGCCTCGGTGGCAGGATCAAGGGGAGCACTTCGGGTGGAAATATTTCCATCGACGACGCAAAAGATGATATCGACCTGTCGACCAGCGGCGGCAATATCGACGCGCGCCATTGCAAGGGGACGATCCGGTTATCCACCTCGGGCGGCAACCTCGAACTGACCGGTTTGAGCGGGACGATCCATGCGACCACTTCCGGCGGCAATGTCAGCGGCGGCGAGGTGGAAGGCGAACTGAATACCCATACCTCCGGCGGCAATGTCGATCTGCAGGACCTGTCCTGCAGCCTCGAGACCTCGACCAGTGGCGGAGAGATCAGCGTGACTATGCGGCAGCTCGGAAAATTCCTGATCATCGGCAATTCGAGCGGGGACATTTCGCTGAGCCTGCCCGGTGACAAGGGCGTCGACCTGAAGGTATATGGGAGCCGGATCAAGACGTCAGGGATGGGCAACTTCAAAGGCGAGACGGATGAGAAACGTTTGGAAGGATCGATGAATGGCGGCGGCATTCCGGTGAAGATCGACGGAGGCAGCGGAAGGGTGAGTCTGGCCTTTAAATAAGTGTCTTTAGTAGTAGTTAGTGTTTAGTGTTAAAGGCCCCCGAGAAGCGGGGGCCTTTTTTGGTGTCACTATGAGAGGGAATCGAATCTGCTTGTTGGTCTTTTAGTTTTTGATGACGGCCGAGCCGGCGGCCGCACCGTTGAAATCGAGCTCGTTCTGGGGCACATCCCAGTAATCCACGAAATTATAGACTATCCGGCAAGGCAATACCTGGGCCGGAGGCGTCGGGTTCGAACCCAGCAGGTTGCCGGGCACCACGACATTGGCGTTGTTGCGACCGCCTCCTTGCGAGGTGGGCGCGGTGATCCCCCAGCGGCGCGCGTCGAACCAGGCCAGCCCCCGAAGATAGAGGGCGATGCGGCGTTCGGAACGTAATTGGTCGATGGCCTGCGCCTGGGTCAGCCCGGTGCCGGAGGTGGCAGGTAATCCAGCCCCCTGGGCCGCGCGCACCTGGTCGATCAGCGCGAGGCCGCCATCGATATCGGTACCGCCGCGGATCTTGGCCTTGGCGATCATGAGCGTATTCTCTTCCCAGGTGGGACCGATGGGCACGGCTCCTTTATGCGTTTGGGAAGCAAAAAGCCCGCCGCTATCGATCTCGATAGCCTGGTAACGGGTCCCGAACTGGATGCCGCGGTTGAGCACGTTCACGATGGCGCCGGTCGGTATGGGCCTGAAATTCTTGGTATATCGGGTGTCACCCGGCTGAAAATCCTGGATGAAGCGCTCGCTGACAAAGCTGAGCTGTCCGCCGGCGGCTGTATGGAGGGCGAAGGGGTGCCACCAGAAGCCAAGGCCAATGTTGTTATTTTGTGTCGTCAGGTCATTGATGCCGCCTGCCGCCATGCCCCACATCAAGCTATGATCTCCGGGAACCATGCCCGTGGAGGCGAGCGTGGCGACGGTGTTCCAATCGCTGGGCGACATCGAAGCCACTTTATGGTTGACGAGGAAGTTCCTTGCCTCATAGGTATGGATCATGCGAACCCACATGGCGGGATCGATGACCTGCGTATTGAGGTTGAAACTGGGTATGATGGCCTTAAAGGTAGCCTGGTAGTCCGCGTTGTTGGTCAGGCCCGTCAGGATGGCCACAGCCTTGTCGAAATTGGCATTGGCTGCCGTGATCATGGCGTCATGGCTGAGATAGACGCTGTCCGTGAGCCCGTTCGCGGGGTTATCGTTAACGACCGCGCCCAGGTACATGGAGCCGAGGCGGGAGTAAGCGAAACCTTTCCAGTAATAGGCCCAGGCTTTCAGGAGCCCTTTCTTCGTGGTGGCGTCTCCGGTTAAGTTCAGGGCGGGATTATCCAGGGCGGCCAGCAGGAAATTGGCCTGCCCGTTCATGAAATAGTCGACCGCCCATTCGTACTGCACGGAATTCTGGTCCCCGGCCACGCGGCTGTTCTTGGAACGCAGGATGCCGATCTGCGTAAAGCCGGAGGGATTGGGAACTGCCTTGTTATAGGGAGCCGGCAGGTAGATCGTATCGACATTGGTTGGATACCGTCCTCCGAAATTGGAATAGGGCATGAAATCCTCATCGCCCATGTCGCTCTGCTGGAAGAAAGCCACATCGAAGATATTCGTTTGACCGTCCCCCGGGACATTGACGATCCATTTCTGATATACGCCCATGGCGAACGCATCGATGCCTGCTTCCGTGGTCAGGGAAGAAGCCGGCGTGGGCGCGTTCGGATTATTGAGCTGGAGCAGCGATTTTTTGCAGGCCCCGAGCAGGAGCGCCGGGATGAGCAAATACAGTATATTGATCTTTTTCATTTTGCTGGATTTGTTGTTCAATTAAAAGCCGATGTTCACAGAGAATTGATAGGAACGCAGATTGGGTACGCCGAAATAGTCCACGCCTGTGAACGCGCCCGCCCGGGTATCGGCCAGGTTATTACCCTGGGTATCGAATGCGCCCGTATTTTCCGGATCGAGGCCGCTATACTTGGTAAAGGTCAGCAGGTTGCGACCGGAGATCGTGGCCGAAAGGCGTTTGATCGAATTCGTCTTCACCAGCTTCTTGAGGTCATAACTGATCGACAGGTCTTTCAGGCGAATGAATGAACCGTCCTCCACAAACCAGCTATCAGGCGTTCCGACATTGTACAGGGTCTGGTACCAGTTGACGAAAGCTCCGGTCTTGGTGCCGATCGTGATGGGCGTTTCCAGATCCTTCGAGATGCCGCCATAGCCGCCGGAACCGCCGGCAGGCCGGTAGAGCCATTGCTTGGTCTCATTATAAATGTTGTTGCCGTGCGTCCAGTCGAACTGGAAGGACACGGTAAGCGATTTGAACAAGGTCACGGTATTGATCAGGGACGAGGTGAAATCCGGATAGGCATGGCCGACGACGGAAAGATCATTCCCGGCGGTCAGCACCACGCTATTCGTTCTCGTGTCCACGACCGTGCCGCGTACGATGGTATAGTATTGCTGGTTGGCAGGAGAAATGTAGGGCGTCTTGCCATCCACCTGCAATTGGGTAATGCTATGCAAGGGGGTCTGGCTGTAGAAGAGGCCGACCTCTTTGCCCTGCTTGGCCGCGAACTGGCCCTGGATGATATCCTGGCCGTTTGCGATCTTGGTCAGCACGCTCTTGGTAAAGCCCCAGCGGACGCTCATGTTCCATACCACGTTGGAGGAATGATACATGCTGGCGTCCAGGTTGAGGTCAAGTCCGTGCGAATAAATGGTGCTGAGGTTATCGAGGCGGCTGCCGTAGCCGGTGGAAGGGGCTACGCTGGCAAACTGATAGATGCCGTCCGAATGGCGCGTCCAGTAGGTGGCGCCGAGCGCGATGCGGTCCGCCCAATCGCCGTGGAAGGGGGTGAAGACAAGGTCGGTACCGACTTCCAGCTCCTTGCTAATCAGCAATTTCAGGGAATCGTTGGTGGCCTGGGGCGTCAAGGAAAGGGATACCGAATTTCCCAGGGTCACCTGGCTCAGGGTGATCTGCCGGTCATAGGCCCTGGGTTGAATGCCCGCCTCGCCGTACGCTGCCCGCAATTTCCAGTCGCTGAGCCAGTCGTGCTGACCGATTAGTTCCGTGGGATGAAAATAGATCGTTCCCCTCGGGAAAGTGGCCGCTTTATACGCTGCGCCGAATGGCGAGCCATAGTCGGAACGCACGCCCACCGAAATGCCCATCAGGTCTCCATAATCAAAGGTCTGGTTGGCGAGGAAGCCGAAGGTGGCGCTCTCCGCATAGAAGTCTCCGTCATTTTTGACGGTGGCGCTGGAAATGCTCGAAGGCGGATAAGGAGGCAACTGGGTGCCTTCGGCAAAATATTGCCTTTCCGCATTATCGCGGTAATCGTAGGATATCTGCGTCGTCGTGCGGAGGGGAATGTTCAGGTGAAAATCCTTCTCAAAATCGGTGCGGAAGAAGAAGGAGGAAAGGGCGTTGACATTATAAAAGCGCGTGTGCGTATTGGTAATGTCCCCGAGGCGGTCGGGCCCCCAGTGCAGGCTCGGTTGCAGCGCCGCGGATTGGTTCTTATAGAAGCTGGTTCCATCGATCAGGTCGTAATCGAGACCGTACTTGAAGTCCAGCTCGACGAAACGGGGGAACTTATAGTTGAAGTTGAAATTCTGGAAGATCTCGATCGTGGTATTGTTGAGGGAGTGCCATTGGTTCTCCGACAACGTGTTATAGGAATTCGACGCATTGCTGGTCTTGAAGGGATAATGCCCCGTGGAATCCTTCCACGTATAGTCGACATACGGATAGGCAGTGATCACCCCGAAGCGATCGCCGTTCGTGAGGTTGTTATTGCTGACGATCACCTGGGTGATCGTGCGGAAGGTGAACCCTTTGAATGGCTGGATGCCGAGGTTCAGGCCGATATTGCTACGCGTCAGCGCATTGCTTTGGACGTCCTGCTGGTTGAGCAGCGAGGCGGTGAGCGCATAATCGGTGTACGCATTGCCGCCCGTCATGGAGATCGTGTTGCTGAAGGTCATGGCCTGGCGATAGGCCTGCTTCAGGTGATCGTATAGCGGGAGGTTATAATGCTTGTTAAGCACGGCGTCGGGAGTGGTCGACGGATTGGGCGCGACCGGGTCGGTCCAGATCCCCTGGGCATTCATGGCGATGGGTTTCGCGGTGTTGTCCAGGACATTGCCATTGGCGTCCGTATTGAAATAATGGAGCTGCGAGAGGATGGTCTTGCCTCTCAAAATGTTGTCGACGCTGGCCTTGGAGGAAAAGCTGACGCTGAGACGATTGTTCAGCATGCCTTTCTTGGTGAAGACCTGGATGACCCCATTGGCCCCCTGGGCGCCGTACAGCATGCCGCCGGCGGCGCCTTTTACCACTTCGATGTGGTCGATATTGGCCGGGTCGAGAACGGCCAGGTTATTGAATTGGACGCCGTCGACCATGATGAGGGGATTGGTATTGTCCAGGCTATTGATGCCGCGCAGGGTGATCAGGTAATTGGCCCCGGCTCTGCCGCTCTGCTGCTGGATCTGGGCCCCGGCGATCTGGCCGTCGAGGGCCTGGTCGATGGAGGTCGTTGCACTCTTGGCAAAATCCTTGGGCGAAACGGTAGCTACGTCGATGGCGACTTTTTTCTTGCTCGTCGCCACGCCGACACCGGTTACCACCACGTCCGCCAGCGCCTTGGTATCGGGCGCCAGGGTGATCACCATGTTGTCTCCCGCCGGCACCTCCTTATGCTCGTAGCCGACGTAGCTGATGACCAGCACGGCGCCGGGGTGGACCAGCAGGCTGAAGCTGCCGTCCTCGCGTGTCGTCGTCGCATTCCTGGTCTTTTTCTCATTTACCGTGGCGCCAGGGACGGAGAGCCCCTTTTCGTCGGTGACACGGCCGGTAACGGTGACCGTCTGAGCCTGGGCATTGAATTGGCATGCCAATAACAAGACCAGTGCCCCCATAGTGACAATTGCTCTCATATGTGTTAGTTTTAGTTGAAACTGAATAGAAAGTTACCAAGAAATCGCTAAACTTGTTGTTTAAACATTAACTAAGTTTGGGCGTAGTGGTAGAAAACCTGTTTGAACATCGATTTATTTCGACTGAGTCGGAAATTTAGTTGGCTATAGGAGGATTTAATTAGCTTTATTCTGTCAGTCTTACAAGTATTAAAAAAGCAACTCATGCGAAAATTGCCTACTCCGTCTGCCGTGCTTTCCGGCGCTCTCTTATTCTTCGTCCCTATTTGTGTCCGTGCCCAGGTGACGGTCATCCGCGATCCCGAGATCGAGTCGATGGTACGGGAGGTCAGTCCTGATTCCCTGCAATCCTACATCAAGAGCATGGTATCCTTCGGGACGCGCAGCACGGTCAGCTCGACCACGGACCCTAAACG
>JAUZNZ010000077.1 GCA_030706735.1 Bacteroidota bacterium
GAGGATATTCGAATCGAGGAAGCCGATCTTGGCGCCCCCGAGGCGATCCTCGCCGATGCCGAACTCCATGTGCGGATATTTTCCCGTCGTGCGGGCCATCCAAACGCTGTCCTGTGAAAAGGCCTTAGCACCCGTGAACAGGAGAAAGAAGACCCATGCGGCTTTGCTCATTCGTCAAAAATACTACATTTTATGCCAGCTCGATTTCAGCGACTCCAGTTCCGCGGAGACGTTATTCAACCTGTCGTTGATCGCCTCGGCCTCGCGGAGCTTTTCGTGCAGGTCGGCGATGACCTTATTTTTGGCGACGAGCTCCGTCTCGAGGGGAACGATCCTGCCCGCGTATTCGGAAGTCGCTTTGAGGCGCAATTCGGCGTCGAGCCTTCTGCGTTCGGCATGGCCGAGCGCTTCGCGGGATTTGGCTGCGTCCGCTTCGGCCGCTCTGACTCGTTCCTCCCAGACCAGCGCCCCGCGCAAGGATTGATCGGACGAGCGTAGTTTTTCGGACCAGTCGGCCTCCTGTCGGGCGAATTTCTCGCGGAGCACGGCGAGCTGATCGTCGCGCTCCCCTATCTGCTGCATATAGGCGCGAAGTTCCTTTTCCTTTTCCGCGAAGCGTTGCTGCGTCTTGTTCTTTTCGTCGGCGAGGACGCGGATATCGCCTTCGAGCGCTTTAACGCGCTGCGTCATTTCGAGGACCGCCTTATCGTTGTGTTTTTCCGCCGCCTGGATATTGGCGCGGTAATTCTTGTACTCGCCTTCCAACCGTTTATAATTCCGTTCCTGTTCCGCGATCGTGTCGCGAACCTGTTTGTCCATAACGCGCCGCGTGTTGAAGCGGTTCAGGAGCCAGCCGGCCAGCAGGGCCAGGGCGATGACGAACAGCGTATCCCAGGCGAGAGAGCCGTCGCTGTGTTGGAGAATGTTGAGGATTCCCATAGCTTTTTGGTTTACGATGAATAATTGGAATGGCCTTATTAAGATAAGCATTCTTAGGGAATATCGGGCGGGCGGGGCCTAAAAAAGCCGCACCCGGTTTACCCGGGGCGGCTCCTCTCATGTGTGACTCGCGCAGACTATGAATCTATAAAGGATATTTGTTCTCGCTGATGAGGCGGGCGGCTACCCTGCGTTTCGCCTCCTTGCTATTGAAGGGCGCCACCTTAGTGAACCGTTTCAGGCCCAGGAGCAGCATACGTTGCTCGTCCCCTTCGGCGAAGGCGTTGAGGGCGTCCTTGCCGGACTTGTTGATATGATCCGCCGCGTCATAGATATAGGTCCGCATCATGTCGAGCTCGAAGGCGCAGGCGGCCTCGCCGCGCTGGTCGGTCAGTTTGATGGCGCGGAGCATGGCGCTCTCGGCGACGAAGGTCTCGATGGCCATATCGGCAATATTCATGAGGATCTCCTGTTCGCTTTCGAGCTTGGCCATCAGCTTCTGGACGGCGGCGCCGGCCACGAGGAGGATCGCCTTTTTGAATCCGGCGATCGCCTTCTTTTCGGCGGCAAAGAGCTCGTCGCTGGCCGCCCCGAAATCCGGGATGCTCATGAGCTCTTTGGCGACGGCCATGGCGGGGTTCATGATGTCGATGCGCCCCTTCATGGCGCGTTTGAGCACCATGTCCACGGTCAGGAGGCGGTTGATCTCGTTGGTGCCTTCGTAAATCCGGTTGATGCGGCTATCGCGATAGGCCTTCGAGATGACGTATTCGTCGCTGAAGCCGTTGCCTCCATGGATCTGGACCCCTTCGTCCGCGACAAAATCGAGCGCCTCGCTGCCATAGACCTTGAGCATGGCGCATTCGATCGCATATTCTTCGGCGGCGCCGAGTACGGCCTCGTTGAAGGCCTTACCAGAGGCGATGAGGGCGATCTCCATGTCGTCGATCCATTTGGCGGTGCGGTAGAGCGCGCTCTCCCCTGCCCAGATGCGGATGGCCATTTCGGCGAGCTTGTTCTTGATGGCGCCGAAATTGGCGATGGCGGTCTTGAACTGTTCGCGCGTGTTGGCGTACTGTACGCTGGTGGATGCCGCGCGTTTGGCTCCGCCTAGCCCGGCCGCGCAGAGCTTGAGGCGGCCGATATTGAGAATATTAAATGCGATGATGTGACCCTTGCCGGCCTCGCCGAGGAGATTCTCTACCGGCACCTTGCAATCCTGGAAATAGAGCTGCACCGTCGAGGAACCCTTGATCCCCATCTTGTGCTCTTCCGGACCCTGGGTGAAACCTTCGAACCCGCGTTCGACGATAAAGGCGGAGAACTTGTCGCCGTCGATCTTGGCGAAGACGGTGTAGATATCCGCGAAGCCGCCGTTGGTGATCCAGCACTTCTGGCCGTTGAGGAGATAATACTTCCCATCGGCCGAGAGTTTGGCCGTGGTCTTTGCGCCGAGTGCGTCGCTGCCACTATTGGGCTCGGTCAGCCCGTAGGACCCTTTCCATTCGCCGGTGGCGAGCTTGGGGATATACTTCTGTTTTTGCGCCGGGGTGCCGAAATAGAGGATAGGGAGCGTGCCGATGCCGGTATGCGCGGAGACGGCAACGGAAAAAGAGAAGCCGCCGCCCAGGCCCTCGTTCACGAGGGTGGCGGTGATAAAATCCTTGCCCAGGCCGCCGTATTCTTCGGGAACGGAGGTACCGAGGAGGCCTTGTTCGCCGGCCTTGACGATGAGCGAGGGCATGAGGCCCGGCTCGAGCTTATCGATGCGATCGAGGATCGGCAGGACCTCGGTGTCGACGAAGGCGTTGCACATCTCCTTCACCATCTGTTGCTCTTCATTGAAATCTTCCGGGATGAAGACCTCGAATGCGGTGCTGTCCTTGATGAGCCATTCGGCGCCTTTGAGGACCTGCTGCTTTTCCGTTTTTGTGCTCATAGAAATGGTTTTATTTAAGATTATCGTAGACGATCTGAAGCACTTCCTTGCACACGTCGATGCGATCGGGGGGCACGCCTTCGAGCGCCTCGTTGAGGGTCGCCTCCGCGAGATTCATGGCCTCCTCCTGCAGGCGCTGAGCCTGGCGGGTGAGGTAGACGAGATTGATGCGGCGGTCGTTGCCTGAGGGTACCCGTTTGACCAACTGCAGCTTCTCGAGATTATCCACCAGCCGGGTGATACTGGGCTTGTCGCGAAATGTCGCTTTGCACAATTCCTGCTGGCTCATGCCGTCCTGCTTCCACAGATGATACAAAACGCTCCATTGTTCAATCGTCACCTTGAGCCCTGCGCTGTTGAACTTTTTTTGCAGGTTGCGGGCGATGGCCGTGCTCGCCTTGCCGGTGATGAAACTATATAGCTCCCCCTTTTTAAATTGGTTGTTTTGCATATAGTTAGTTAAACAACTAACTAAAAGTACAAATATTTCCAGAAAACCGCAAATAATCGGTGGACTATGTAGATTTAGGGCTGAATGGGACTTGCGCAAACTGGCCATTACCGCTGGAGATCGTCCCTGATCCACTATTGCCGTTGGGGGTCGGGGGGGAAGCTGCTTATCTGCCTGCATGGCTATGGGGAATCGGCCGAGTCCTTTGCCTGCCTCGAATCCGCTCTGGGTCAATCGTTTACGATGCTTGCGGTGGACCTGCCCTTCCATGGCGGGACGCAGTGGAAAGAGGGATTGCGGCTGGGTCCGGAGGAACTGCAGGAGATCCTGGAAGGGATCGCCGGGGAGTTGGGGGGCGGCTCGAAATGGAGCTTTTTAGGGTACAGCATGGGGGGGCGGGTCGCGTTGAGCCTGGTGGAGCGGATGCCGGGGCGGGTCGCGCGATTGGTGCTGGCGGCGCCGGACGGGTTGGTGGTGAATGGCTGGTATAAGCTGGTCACGAGGTGGAAGGCCGGGAACCTGTTGTTTCGTTGGATGATGCGGAGGCCGGGGCTGCTCTTGTCGCTCGCGAAGGCGCTCAACCGGGTGAGGCTGCTGAACAAGAGCGTATATACGTTCACGGTCAACTACGTGCATGATGCGGAGGACCGGGACAAACTCTATAAACGCTGGACGACGATGCGGGGATTCCGGCCGGACCTGGACGCCTTCTGTGCGCAGGTGCGGGCGGAGCGGATACCGGTGGGGCTGGTCTATGGGCGGCAGGACCGGATCATCCGGGTAGAGGTCGGGGAGCAGTTCAGGCAGCGTATCGCGCCTTATGGCGAATTGATCGTGCTGGATTGCGGGCACCGGGTCTTGCAGGAACGATATGCCGAAGCTTTTGTGAGGCTATTGGAAGGAGGGGACGAACCATGGTAATCCTATCGATCTGTTGCGGACTGTTGTTTGCCGGCTATGCGGCGCTGATTATTTGGTATGCGCAGGGCTGGGCGAAGATCCCGGAATATTCTGGGGTGGCTGGCGAGGTTGGCGCGGTCGGAGGGAGTGGCGGGCCGCCGGCGGTTACGCGGATCTCGGTGATCGTGCCGGTGCGGAACGAAGAGAAGAATATACCCGGCCTGCTGGCGTCGTTGGCTGCGCAACGTTATCCGAATGAACTTTTCCAGGTTGTCGTCATTGACGACCATTCGACAGACCGCAGTTGGGAACTCCTGAATGGACAGTACCATCCGGAACTGTTTTGCGTGAAGGCGCGATTGGCGAATGAAGCGGCGGGGATGGGGGACGCGGGCGCCGGGATGGCGTATAAGAAAATGGCCATCGAGGCCGGCGTGGGTTTGTCGACGGGAGAGCTGATCGTGACGACGGATGCCGATTGCCGCTTCGATCCGGACTGGCTACGGACGATCGCTGACTTTCATGCGATGAGTGGCGCGAAATGTATTGCCGCCCCGGTGAAGATCGATGCGGGGGGATCACTGCTGTCGATCTTCCAGGCCTTAGACTTTATCACGTTACAAGGCATCACGGGCGGGGCGCTTGAAACGGGACTGCATACGCTGGGGAACGGCGCGAACCTGGCCTATGAGAAAGAAGCCTTTACTGCCGTGGATGGATTCCGGGATGTGGACCATATCCCTTCGGGAGACGATATGTTTTTGATGCATAAGATCGCCAGAAGGTATCCGGGCGGCGTGCGGTATCTGAAAGCCAGGCCGGCGATCGTCCTGACGGAGGCCGCGGGTGGCTGGCGGGCGTTTTTGAACCAGCGGATCCGATGGGCCAGCAAGGCGGATCGGTATGAAGAGAAGCGGATCTTTTGGATCCTGTTGCTGGTGTGGCTCGTCAACCTGGAATTCGTGGCGATGGGGATCGCGGCGGTTGTGGATCACCGGTATTTTTTGTTGCTGGCCGTGCTGTTTCTGTTAAAGATCGCGGTGGAATTTCCCTTTGTGTACCGGGTGGCGGGATTCTTCGGCCAGCGGCGATTCATGGGCTGGTTCCCGGTCATGCAACCCTTGCATATTTGTTATACCCTGTTTATCGGACTCCTGGGGAAATTCGGGGGTTATGAATGGAAGGGCAGAAAAATTACTAAATGAACAATCCGCAGCGACATATCCTACTTCGACTGCTTCAAAACAAGGGGGCGGTATTCGGGCTGATCGTGATCAGCCTGTCGGTTGTTGTCGCGATCGGGGCGTACTTCATTGCGCCGGATGACTCGCCGGATGCCAACCGGATGACGGTGGAGATCGGGGGTCAGAAGCCGGGATTCCGGATGCAATTTCTACCCGTGCGTCTGGAGGGCGCCATGGAGGGGACCGGGTTCTGGCAGCGGTTGTTGTACGGGAGGCCTGATGCGTTCAGCTGGGTGCCGATCAATAGTTACGAGATGAAGGGGGACAGCGTGATCGTGGAGAAATATGTGGATGAGGGGGTCGAGGAGCGGGTAGGGTATCCGATGTCGGCGCTGCGAGTCAATTCGGCCCCGCCTTCGCTGGCAGACCCATTTGGAGTACGGGAGCGGCGGTTCTGGCTGGGCACGGACAAATACGGCCGGGACGTGTTAAGCCGGTTGCTGGTGGGGGTACGGGTGAGCCTGTCGGTGGGATTGGTGACGGTATTGATCTCGCTGACGATCGGGGTCTTCCTGGGGGCGGTGGCGGGGTACTTCCGGGGGCGGGTGGATGGCATTATCATGTGGCTGATCAATGTGATCTGGAGCATACCGACGCTGTTGCTGGTCTTTGCGATCACGCTCTTGTTAGGAAAGGGATTCTGGCAGATCTTCATCGCCATCGGATTGACCATGTGGGTGAATGTCGCGCGGATCATACGGGGGCAGGTCATGGAGGCGAGGGAGCGGGAATATGTGGAGGCGGCGCGGGCGTTGGGGTATTCGCATGCGCGGATCTTGTTTCATCACATTCTGCCCAACGTCATGGGCCCCGTGTTGGTCGTGGCGGCGTCGAACTTTGCGTCGGCGATCGTGATCGAGGCGGGGTTGAGCTTTTTAGGCATCGGCGTGCAGCCGCCGCAGCCGAGCTGGGGGTTGATGATCAAGGAGAACTATAACTTCATCATAACGCATAATCCGATGCTGGCGTTGGCGCCGGGCTTTGCGATCATGTTGTTGGTGCTGGCCTTCAACCTATTGGGCAATGGGTTGCGGGACGCGCTGAGCGTGCGGGTATGAGGCGGACGGGTGGTTGCGGCGGGCGCTGCGGTGTTGCAGCGCGGTTATTTTGCAGAATAGCGGTAACTGCCGGACCAGGTATTGGTGGCCGTCGAATTCGAGGTGACCTTGACATTGACCACGCTGACCACGCCGACGGGCGTGCCGGTGATCGTAAAATTATTGGTCGCCTGGGAGGAACTGATGCTGCTTGAAAAGAAGGCTACCGAGCTGCCGTCGGGTTCCGCGGTGACCGCGATGGTCACTCCTTTGGTGGGCATGGTCGAGGTGATGGTGACGGTCAGGTTGAAGGGGCCGGGCGATGCGGGTTGGGTCGTGCCGTTAGCGGGGGAGAGCGTTACGGCGAGGGTCGCTTCGGGCGTTCCCTTGTTCTTTGAACTGCAGGAGAGGAGGGTAAGGCAGATCAGGGCTGCTCCGAGCGTAACCATTAACGGATTCTTCATCATTTGACTTGGTATTTGACCGTTATAAAGATAGCGGAAAAAGGCGATTATTCTTTAAAGACCTGCACATTGCGGCTAAAGCTCTCGTCGAGGGAAATGAAGGTTTCGGTGCGTTCGATCCCCTTGATCTTCTGGAGTTCATCGTGGAGGACGAACCGGAGTTGGTTGATGTCCTTGCAGGCTATTTCGGCGAACATGCTGTAATTGCCTGTGGTATAATTGAGGCGGACGATCTCGGGTATCTTTTGGAGTTCTTTGGCCACGCTGTCGTATAAAGAGCTTTTTTCCAGGTATATGCCTATAAACGCGATGACGTCGTATCCCAGTTGCTTGAGGTCCACGTGTAATTTCGTACCTTTTACGACGGACAGCTCCTGGAGTTTTTTGATGCGGACGTGGATGGTACCCCCTGACACGAAGAGCTTTTTACCCAACTCTGCGTAGGATATCTCCGCATTTTCCATCATTTCGTGGATGATCTGCAGGTCTAATTTGTCGAGATTCAATTTTATGGCCATCTTTTCAAACCGTTTTTCGATTTTATCTACGTTAGAATGCAAATATTTAAATAAAATTGAAAACACAAAAATTTTTGTTGAAAAAACACCAAATAATCGGCTATTTCTTTAATTTTGCTTCAAATCGCCCTGCCGACCTTTAGGCTCAAATACTGTGGAGTGATGAAATTTGGCAGACATGCCCTCTTGTCTCGGGGGTGGGGATCCAGGATAAACATAGTGTAATGCCGGCGCCGACTAACATCGGTTCCGACTGGGGTTGACCACCACTACATTGCGCTACGGCTAACTGCCCCGTGGAGGTTCGAATCCTCCCTCTACAGCAGATCATTCAAGAGGCCGTCTCAGAAATAACTGAGATGGCCTCTTTGTTTATAGGAAGTGGTATAAGAGATTATGTAAGTACCCCATTCCACAAACAGTTCTTAACTAGAGATTTCTGTTTTCAAAAGTTGTTTGTTCCATTCATCAGGGGTTAGATTATTCAGTGATTCATGAGGTCGTCTCAGGTTATATTCCTCCATCCATTCAGCGGTAA
>JAUZNZ010000078.1 GCA_030706735.1 Bacteroidota bacterium
AGATCGCCGAAGCCGATACGGGCAAGCGCGTGTTGGTCGTCGGAGCGGGCCCGGGCGGACTGTCCGCGGCCTATCATCTGCGGCGAATGGGCCATACTGTCGAAATCCATGAAGCCGGTCCGGTGGCCGGCGGCATGATGCACTTCGGGATCCCGGCCTACCGGCTTCCGCGGAACATACTGGAAAAAGAAATTGAACGTATAACCCGCATGGGCGTACGCATCGTATTGAACCATCCCGTGCGGGACATCCGCGCGGAACGGGAGGCGGGCTCCTTCGACGCGGTCTTTATCGCCATTGGCGCGCATCTGGCCAAGAAAGTGGACATCCCCAGCCGGGAAGCGGGCCGGATGATGGATGCCCTGACCTTATTGAAACAAGTCGAAAACGGAGTCGCGCCGACGCTGGGCCGGAAGGTAGCCATTTATGGCGGTGGCAATACCGCCATGGATGCAGCGCGGACCGTGCAACGGCTGACGGGGCATGAAGCCATGATCATCTACCGGCGCGATCGCGAACATATCCCCGCGCATGATTTCGAAGTGAAGGAAGCGCTGGAGGAAGGGATAAAGATCAACTGGCTGCGCACCATCAAGGCGATGGGTCCGGAGGGCCTGCGTGTGGAGGTCATGAAGCTGGAAGACGGACGGCCGGTTCCTACGGGTCAATATGAAACGCTGGAGGCCGATACGCTGATCCTGGCGGTCGGTCAGGACACGGATACCGCCTGGCTAAAGAATGTCGAGGGGCTTAGTTTCCGGGATGACGGTACTATCGAGGTGGGGCCGGATATGATGACGGGTTGCGCAGGGATCTTCTGCGGCGGGGATATGGTGCCTTCGGAGCGGACGGCTGCGATCGCCATCGGCCATGGGAAGAAGGCCGCCCGCCATATCGACGGGTGGCTAAAGGGTAAACCTTACAGCAAAGCCCCTACTCCACCGGTTATCGGTCCGGAAGGACTGCATCTCTGGATGAGGACCGACGCGCCGCAACAGGAACAATATGAACTCTCCCCGGCGCAACGGGTTCAGGGGTTCGATGAAGTGAAGGCGGGACTAAGCGACAAGGAAGCTTTGTTTGAAGCGGAGCGATGCCTGTCCTGCGGAAATTGTTATGAATGCGACGGCTGTTTCGGCTCCTGCCCCGAGCAAGCGATCGTACGTCTGGGCGAGGGCAATGGATATCGGGTCGAAACCAATCTGTGCACGGGCTGCGGGGTCTGTGCAGAGCAATGCCCCTGCCAGGCCATCGCCATGGTCGCCGAACCGTTGCCCACACGATGAGCGGAAGGCAATGAGAGGAACCGGATGAGAGGAACACGATGAACGAAACAACCGTGACGAACAAGGAACAACCACAATGAATAAAGAACAAAATAGACAGATGGCGACCATCGACGGCAATGAAGCCGTTGCCTCCGTCGCCTACCGGCTCAATGAAGTGTGCGCTATTTATCCGATCACTCCGGCGTCCCCCATGGCGGAGCATGTGGATGAATGGTCGGCAGCCGGCAAAAAGAATATCTGGGGAAGGGTCCCGGACGTCATCGAGATGCAGAGTGAAGGCGGAGCTGCCGGCGTGGTGCATGGCGCCCTGCAAACCGGCGCATTGACCACGACGTTCACTGCTTCGCAGGGACTCATGCTGATGCTGCCCAATATGTATAAGATCGCGGGCGAACTGACCTCGACGGTCTTCCATGTGGCCGCCAGGTCGCTGGCAGCGCAGGGATTGTCGATTTTCGGCGACCATAGCGACGTGATGGCCGCGAGAGCCACGGGCTTTGCCATGCTGTCTTCGGCATCGGTGCAGGAGGCGCATGACATGGCTCTTATCAGCCAGGCGGCGACCTTGAGATCGCGCATCCCCTTTATGCATTTCTTCGACGGGTTCCGTACTTCCCATGAGATCAATAAGATCAGCCTGCTATCCGATAGTCAGCTGCATGCGATGATCGACGATGAGCTGATCTATGCCCACCGGGCAAGAAGCCTGAACCCGGATCATCCCTTCATCCGCGGGACGGCACAGAACCCGGATGTCTACTTCCAGGGCCGCGAGACGGTCAACCCTTATTACGCCGCCGTCCCGGCGATCGTGCAGAAATTAATGGACGATTTTGCCCAGCTTACGGGCCGCCGTTACCGGCTATTCGACTATTTCGGCGCGCCGGACGCGGACAGGCTGATCGTGATCATGGGCAGCGGCGCGGAGACCGCCCGGCAGACCGCAGCGAGATTAAATGAAAGCGGCTATAAAACGGGCGTGTTGCAGGTGCGGCTGTTTCGTCCTTTCGCCGCCCGCTGGCTGTGCAAAGCCATCCCGCCGACGGTACAATCCATTGCCGTGCTCGACCGGACCAAGGAGCCCGGATCGGGAGGCGAGCCATTATACCAGGACATCGTGTCTGGCCTGTTCGAAATGTATGGCCGGGACGGAAGCGGAGGCAGTACGACGCGTCTTCCCCTGATCATCGGCGGCCGTTATGGGTTGTCCTCGAAAGAATTTACGCCGGCCATGGCCAAGGCCGTGTTCGACGAGCTGGGCAAGGAGAAACCCCGGCATGGTTTTACGATCGGGATCCGCGACGACGTGTCGCATACCAGCCTGGACTACGATCCGGCCTTCACGATCGAACCTGAAGGCCAGGTCAATGCGGTCTTTTTTGGATTGGGATCAGATGGTACGGTGGGCGCCTGCAAGAACAGCATCAAGATCATCGGAGAAGAAACCGACCTGTATGCACAAGGCTACTTTGTCTATGACTCCAAGAAATCGGGCGCGCGGACCGTCAGTCATCTGCGTTTCGGCAAGGATCCCATCCATGCCCCCTACCTGATCCGCCAGGCCGATTTGGTCGCGTGCCATCAATACGCCTTTATCAACCGGATCGATATGCTGCGCTATGCACGGCCCGGGGGCACCGTCCTGCTCAACAGTCCTTATGCTGCCACCGAGGTCTGGGACCGGCTGCCCCGTTCCTTCCAGGAAGAGCTTATCGAAAAGAAACTCCGCCTCTTTGTCATCGATGCCTCGCAGGTAGCGAAAGATGGAGGATTGGGCGGCCGGATCAACACGATCATGCAAACCTGCTTTTTCGCCCTGTCGGGCGTCCTGCCACGGGCCGAAGCGATCGATCGCATCAAGGAAGCGATCCGGAAGTCGTACGTGTCGAAAGGAGAAGCGGTGGTGGCACAGAATTTTGCCGTCGTGGACGCCAGCCTGGAAAAGCTGGTCGAAGTTCGCATACCGGACCATGCCACGAGCATGCTGAGCATGCAACCGACCGTTCCATCGGAAGCGCCGGATTTTGTACAAAACGTCACGGCGGTCATGATCCGTGGAGACGGTGACGAATTGCCTGTCAGTGCGTTGCCGGCGGATGGCACCTACCCGGGCGGCACGAGCAAGTGGGAAAAACGAAATATATCTGACGAGGTCGCCGTATGGGATGCGGATCGGTGCATACAGTGCGGGCATTGCAGCTTTGTCTGCCCGCACAGTGTCATCCGGTCGAAATTCTACCATTCAGCCAGGCTGGAGGGCGCACCCGAGGGCTTCAAGTCGGCGCCTGTCAATGGCCGGGGCTTTCCGGAGACCCGTTACACGCTGCAGGTCTATATCGAAGACTGCACGGGATGTAACTTATGCGTGGAGGTATGCCCGGTAGGTGGGCTGGACGGGGAGGAAGGGAAGGCGGATGGGAAGGCGGGCGCGAATGCGGATGGGAAGACGAGAGCGGATGGTAAGGCGATCAATCTGCGGCCGAAGGGAGACCTTGAGAAAGAGAGAGAGCAGATCCGGTTCTTTGAGACCCTGCCTGTCAGCGAGCGCGCCGACGTGGATTTCTCCGCGGTGCGCGGCGTACAATTCCTGCAGCCGCTGTTCGAATTTTCCGGCGCCTGTGCCGGCTGTGGAGAGACCCCCTATATCAAAGTTCTTACCCAGTTATTCGGCGACCGGTTGTTGGTGGCCAATGCCACCGGCTGCTCCTCCATTTACGGCGGCAACCTGCCTACGACACCCTGGGCGATCAATAGCCAACAGCGAGGTCCGGCCTGGTCCAATTCGCTGTTTGAAGACAATGCCGAGTTCGGCCTGGGCATGCGCGTCGCCGCAGATATGCAAGAAGGCGCAGCACGGCAGCTTTTACAAACCTTGCTGCCCGAACTGGGTGAGAAGATGGGAACGCACCGCGCGAAAGAGATGGTTCAAGGACTTTTGCATTCCCCGCAAGGCCTGGAATCGGAGATTGCCGCGCAGCGGGTGCGGCTCGTCCGGCTCAGGGAACAGTTGCTGGAAATCAATGATCCCCGGGCCGCCGAACTCCTCTCCGTGGCGGATCACCTGATCCGGCGGAGCGTCTGGCTCGTGGGGGGAGATGGCTGGGCCTACGATATCGGTGCGGGTGGGTTGGACCATATCCTGTCGACCGGCCGGAATGTGAATGTGCTCGTGCTGGATACGGAGGTGTATTCCAATACGGGCGGGCAGATGTCGAAGGCCACGCCCACCGCTGCGGCGGCCAAATTTGCCGCCGCGGGAAAGAAAGTCGGCAAGAAGGACCTCGCCTTGCAGGCCATCTCCTATGGCAATGTGTATGTCGCCCAGGTGGCGATGGGGGCTAATCCACAGCAGACCTTGCTGGCCATGCGGGAAGCGGAAGCGTACCCGGGCCCTTCGCTGGTGCTGGCCTATGCCCATTGCATCGAGCATGGCATCGACATGCGAAAGGGCCTGGAACAGCAGAAGCTGGCGGTGTCGAGTGGGTACTGGCCGCTGATCCGGTACAATCCTACGCTGAGGCAGGCCGGCGAGTCACCCTTCGTTCTGGATTCGCTGCGACCTACGCTGCCCTTTAAGGAATATGCTTACAAGGAATCGAGATATACGAACCTGGTCCGTACCCGGCCCGAAGAGGCAGAACGTTTGGCGGGCATTGCCCAGGAGCTGATCAACCTGCGGTGGAAGACGTATGAGAATCTGTCGCGGCAGGGGGCGGAATCCTTTACGCCGGTGGCGTAGGGGCTGCCATTCGCGGCTTTTGCAAAAATTGCCTATCTTTCTAGTACCACTACCTCTTATCTTATGGAAGGATTGGCTGACCTATTCAAGCAGATCGGAAACATCGATTCGACGGTGAAACTCATCGCCTTCCTGGCGAGCATCCTCCTGCTTATCGTTGCCGGCGTTTTGAAAAATAGCGCTACCCTCTCCAAACAAGCTGCGAACCTCCTCCTGTTCCTGTTTGGCGCCGTTTTCTTGATCGCATTGACCGCAATGATCCTCGGCAGGTCCCCAGCCAGCGATAAATTGACGCTCACCCTGACCGTGACGAATGACGCGCGAATTCCCTATACCTCCGATCAGATCGAACTAAACGTGCGCAGCACCACGGCATCGATGACCTACTCGCCCCAGGCCCTATCCTGGGCCATTGTCTTCCATGCGAGCGAATTACCGAAGGACCGGGCGATCTCTCTCTTTGCGCAGACCAGGGATACCAGCTATCTGGCCGACACCCTGGTGCAGTTAACCAATGACCCGTTCCAAACGTTCGTCATGCGGCTTCAAAAAAGAAGCCATGGCCCGGGGCCGGAAAGAAGCCATGATCCGGGGCCAGGAGAAGACCGGTCAGACGGCACATTCTGGATCAACCTGCCCGATGAATCCATCCGACAGGCTATTGCGAAGCTAACGGGATTGTCCTATGATCCGGGGTCGCATAAGAACAAGGTCGTGGTCACCTATGAGTCGTCAAGAATCCAGCGTCATGGCAATATCTATTCCTTTGTCAGTTCTCCTCCGTTGGTCCTGATCGACGGGAAAGGGCATAGCCTGGACAACTGCACTATTCCGGAAATGGAGCCCAACGCTACCCGGGACATCGAGACGATCAAGAGCTATGCCCAGGCCCAATCGATGGCCGTCGCCACCACTTATTTAAGAAAAAACCCGGAGGTACTGGCCAGATGGATAAAACCCTAGTCAAAATAGGATGCCTGTTGACCCTATCCCTCTGTGGCGAGGTCGTTCCCGCGCTTGCGGCAGGTATGGAGGTCCATGCAGACACGGCGGGCCCAACGGTCACGAAGAAGCTCGCGAAACTGCTCTATGTGATGGTCGATAGCAGCCAGACCTACATGATCCCCTACATCGAGCGAAAACTAAAAAACCTACGGCATCCGGATTCGGATGTCAAGCTATACGATTCGGTCGTCAGCCTGAACATCCTCATGAATGACGCCGGCATTAAAGCCACGTTGCTCGACGACCTGAATGAGGCCTATGCCGGGAATGTCCAGACGGAAAGGAGCAAGAACAGGGCGTCGACGAAAACGACCTACTCCAAATTCCTACGAAACTATGACGACATGCTGGCCATCAAGGTCGAGGCCCTTCAGGATCTCATCGAATTTCAGTTCACCTTGTACCAAATTCTCCCGAAGACACTCGACCTGCGGTACAAGAACAGTTCGAGCATCTTCATCGATCCCCGATCCTCCCGGTACCAGGCGGAGGTCAACCGCGGCCTGGACCAGGCCTTCGAGAGTGCAAACAAGCAACCGCAGGTCAATCTCGTCTCCAATATTAAGAACATAGACGGAACCTACTTCCTAACCCGTGAAGATACCCTCTTACTACAGCCGATCGTCGATGACGAAAGCGTGGAAGACGACCGGATCTATTTCTGGACGCAGGATTCGCTGGAAAAACCGCGTGTGCCCCTGCTGCCTTCCAAAAAAGATCAGTCCCTGCACAACTTGCCGCAGGGGCACTATCATCTTTATTTCAAAGTAAGCAATGGCATCAGCTATTCGAGGGCCGATAGTGTCGTCCTGGATGTCTATCCCCGTCCCATGCTGAGTATATGGCGGCCTCATGACGAATCACTTTTCCGGAAATTTGCGGATCGCCTGGTCATCCAGGAATATGTTTTTGCCAACCGCCAGATCGATTATTTTTCCGACTATGTCGCAGCCGTGGACAGGAGAGCCTTTGTCGGAGCGCCGCCGGAGCTATTGGTGAGCGTAACCGACAAAAAAGGGGCGATCTATGCCTCGAGGTCATTCCCGTTGCCCTCGCCGGACCAGGATACGGCCGAAATTCGCGGCGCCGATCTGATACCCGACATCGAAAATACCGTGACCCCGGTGGGGGCCGTCCGGGCTAATGATTATCTCATCTCCTTCGTAGCCCGGAACCCCGCTATGGCCAGCAAAGAAGTAAAAAATGAATTGAATGTCTACCAGCGCAGGCCGTTGTCCCTTCTATATGATGTGATGATCTTCCCTGTCGACCAGAATGGCCTATATCATTCCTGGATCAATGCGGGGGCCGGGCTCGATCTGCGGTTGAACAGATGGCTTTCCGCTATTGCGATCGTCGGCACCGATCTGGCGCAGGCGAGCTTCAGGCATTTCTATACCGACCTTGTCGCCAATTTCGGACCGATCAGGGGATTTGCCAGTCCTTTCAATAAATTGGAAGGCGGGCCCGCCCTGTTGATCAACCACGACAATGGAGAACAGTCCACGGGTTTCAAGTTGTCCTATACTTTCTATTCCGGTACACGCACCAATCTGAAGGTCGGCGCCAGCTTCTACAACCAGGACCATGTCAATTACTACGCCCTACGGCTCACCGGTGATATTTTCCTGAACCATTGATGGCGCGATCGATAGAAAACCAAAAATTAGTAGGGTATGTCGATGTGCACCGAACAGCCGTTCCCCGGAGAACTTTCCATCACCATTTGGCCGTTAAAAGACTCGATGCGGTTCATCATGTTG
>JAUZNZ010000079.1 GCA_030706735.1 Bacteroidota bacterium
CCGTTATAACTTCCGCCTCAATTCGGATCATGTCCTCGGCAAGGTGATCACGTTTGGCGAAAACCTTTATCTGGCTTATGGCAATCAGGCCTATGACAATAATGAAACGCAAACCCGGACCAACCTGGTGAACGTGATCAAAATGATGCCGCATATCCCGGTATATGACCCGACCACGACCGATGGCTACCGGGGCGTAAATTCCGTTCTGGATGGAGGCGACCCCACCAACCCGGTGGAGGATGCCATGGTCAAGAATCCAGGAACCCGTGGGACCCTGAAAATCCTTGGAACGGCCTATCTGGAAGTATCGTTCACGAAATGGCTGAAATACCGGTCCACCTTTGGCATCGATTATGCCAATGGCCTGGACTACCGGTTCCAGCCCATTTTCAATGATAGCGGGACCGTCGCCGGTTCCAGCGCCACGCAGGCCGGGATCGTGAACAACAGGTCATTATCCACCGTTCAGCTGTATACGAACCAGCTCACCTTCGACAAGACGTTTGGCGCCCATCACCTCAATGCCACGGCGGTCTATGAGTACCAGGCGCAGACTCTTCGTAATGAAAACGAAAGCGGCAATCAATTGTCCAATACGCTTCAAACCCTGAACAATGCCAGCAACGTATCTTCTCAAACGCTGCTCACCCAAAATGCGATAGTCTCTTATCTCGGTCGTATCACCTATGATTATAAAGGAAAATACCTGCTGAATGGCGCCGTCCGCCGGGATGGCCTTTCCGTCTGGGCGCCGGGTAGAAAATATGCGACCTTCCCTTCCGGTTCGATCGGCTGGAGGATCGACCAGGAAAAGTTCATGATGGACCAAACGAAGATCTCCGAACTGAAACTCAGGGCGGGGTATGGCGTCGCCGGTCTGAACGGGATCCTTCTGGGCAGCTACCCCTGGGAAGTAGTGGTTAACGCCAACAGCGCGTACTACCCCTTCGGGAATTCGCTCAACGCCGGCCCTGCGTCTTCGATCCAGGCCCTGGGAAATCTTTCCCTTGCCTGGGAAAAGACAAAACAATTCAATATTGGTATGGACCTGGGATTGCTGAATAATAAGATCACGATCTCCACGGAGTACTACCGGCGCAAAACCAATAACCTGATCCTTGCCGTGCCTCTGCCCTCCTCGCTGGGCAATCTGAACAGCACGGTGAATCAGAACGTCGCGGCGATGACAAATTCCGGATTTGAACTGCAGGCGGGTTACAATAACCGCGGCGGCGCCTTCAAATGGAATGTGACCGGCAACCTGAGCATCATTACCAATAAAGTGCTTTCGTTGGCAGGAAGCGTTCCGAATATCGAAGCCGGTTCCGACGTGGATCTGAGCGAAGGATACGGCATTACCAATACGGCTCCGGGCCATCCCATCCAATCCTTCTACGGCTGGCAGGTGGAAGGCATTTTCCAGAATGCCGCAGATGTAAGCAAACATGCCACCCAGACTGCCGGCACTGGACCCGGAGACCTCATGTTCAAGGACCAGAATGGCGACGGAAAGATCGACAACAGCGACCGGACATGGCTGGGCAGCTTCATACCGAAGTTTACGTATGCCTTCAACGCCGGGGCAAGCTATGCGAATTTCGACGCCTCCGTGTTCTTCCAGGGCGTGCAGGGCAATAAGATCTTCGATGCCACCCGTGTCGCTACGGAAGGCATGGTACGGTTCTTCAATGCCGGCACCCAGGTGCTGGATGCGTGGACGCCTTCGCATACGAATACGAACATTCCGCGAGCCATCTCTTCTGACCCGAACCAGAACGCGCGTCCGTCGACCCGATTCATCGAGGACGGATCCTACCTCCGCCTGAAGAACCTGATGATCGGCTTTACCATTCCGGGCCAGTCCCTGCAATCCATGACAAAAGGCGTGGTCAGCAGTTTCCGGATCTATTTCTCGTCACAAAACCTGTTGACTATCACGAAATATAAGGGGTTTGATCCGGAAGTCGGAAACAGGGCGCCTGGTTCTTCGTCATTGACCAATGGCATCGACTATGCCGTTTATCCCCAGCCAAAGGCATTCCAGGTGGGCGTACAGGCAACTTTTTAAACCAAATTGTCGTTATAATATAAACCAAGAATTGATAAACCTTCCATAAAACACAAACTATGAAGCGTAACATTAACCTGCTGATCGCCACTGTCCTACTGGGCATCCTCGTGATCATTGCCTGTAATAAAAAACTGGACCTGACAAACCAGAATTACCCGACCACGGAAAGCTATTTCAAGACCGCGGCTGAACTACAGGCCGGCGTCAATGCCGTGTATTCCAGTATGCGCGCCGGGAACCTGGTCGGTCGCGAGTGGTTCTTCACCCATGACATGCGCGGCGCGGAGACCAATGCCGGCGGCGCCCAGCTGGAGGCGCCCAGGGCCGAGCTGATGAAACAGCCTTCACCCTCCCCGACCAATGCCGTCATGACCAGCGTATGGAACGGCGCGTACCAGATGATCAACCGAGCTAACCTGGTCATCAGCAAGGCGCCTGGCGTAACGGACAATACGGCCCTCCGGGACGTCACTGTCGGCGAAGCCAAATTTTTAAGGGCATGGGCCTATTTTGAACTCGCATCCATGTGGGGTGATGTGCCCTTGTATACGGAACCGGTCAACTCGCCAACCGGTTATAAGGCCAAATCTCCTGTTGCAGACATCTATACTCAGATCGTCAAGGATCTGACGGATGCGGCAGGCATCTTGCCCGCCACCGCAAGCGCTAACGGACGCGCTACCAAAGGAGCAGCGAATGCCTTATTGGGCCGGGTGCTCATGCAGAAAGGCGATTATACCGGGGCCAAAGCGGCTCTTTTACAGGTTTATGGCAAATATTCCCTCACCCCCAATTTTTCCGATAACTTTGATGGCGACGTCAAGGTGGCCGCTTCGCAGCTGACCGTCGGGCACGAATTCAATGCCGAATCGATCTTTGAAGTGACGTTCGTCGATAAAGGAGATGACAACTTCAACTGGGGTTATGTCGGCGAAGGCCCTACCGCCGATGCAAGCATCATGCGGAGCCAGGAATACGGGATCGTTTGGGGCAATGTCGTCCCTTCCGACCAGGTGCTCGCCGAATTCGAACCGGGCGACCCAAGGTTTAAAATGACGTTCTATGAGTCCGGCGACAAGATCCTGACGATGGGAGGCTCCGCGGCAGGCGTAGCTCTTACCGATGCCGACATGAACGTGGCCACCAGCAGCAACAATGGCGTGGTCAAGAAGAGGGTCTATCGCAAATATTCGGTGCTTGATTGGACGAATGACGGATTCCATCCCGATGGCATCAATCAGCGCCTGATCCGTTATGCCGATGTGCTGCTCATGCTGGCAGAATGCGAGGCAGAAATAGGAACTCCCGCACAGGCCGCCAGTTACATCAACGAGGTACGGGCCCGGCCGAGCGTGAACATGCCCCCGGTGGTGCTGGCTTCGAAGAACGCAGCACTGGCAGCGGTGATGCATGAAAGAACAGTCGAGCTGGCAGGCGAAGAGCTCAGCAATATCGACATCCTGAGGTGGAGAAACAAAGGCTACTACCCCTCGATCCATGCCGATCCGAAGCCTGGTCAGACGAATCTGTTCCCGATCCCTAACAGTGAAACATCAGCAAATCCTTTAATAAAATAAGACAGATGACGTTTTCAAAAGATAGAGGCTACCTGTTGGCCTCTATTTTTTTTACGACCCTGCTTCCGGGCGCCATCGCCCTGCTGCTCCTGCATTCCTGCACTCAGAAACGAAAAGATAGCTTATTTACCAGGCTGGACCCGGGAGAGTCCGGCATTCACTTCAGCAATGACCTGAGCGATGACGACTCTTCCCGCTCCTTCATCAACGAATTTGGCTATATGGGAGGAGGGGTTGGCGTCGGGGACTTCAATAATGACGGCCTGAAGGACCTATTCTTTTCAGGCAACCAGGTGAGCTGCAAGCTATACATCAACAAGGGGAACAACCAATTCGAGGATATCACGGAAAAGGCCGGCCTTGGCACCGATGTCTGGGCTACCGGCGTCAGTATTGTCGATATCAATAACGACGGATACGACGATATTTACGTGTGCGTCCTGGGGAAAGACCTGATCCACCCGGCGAAAAATCTCCTGTTCATCAACCAGCACAACCTGACCTTTAAAGAGGAGGCGGAAGAATATGGACTGGCCTTTTCAGGCTCTTCGACACAGGCCGTATTCTTCGATTATGATAAGGACGGCGACCTGGACATGTACCTGGTCAATTACCTGGTCGGCGCAAACACCAACTCGATCACTCCGAGGATCCGGACCGGACGTTCCCCCGCCAATGACCGGCTATTCAGGAACGAGGGTTATTCAAAGACCAAGGGCCACCCCGTCTTTTCGGATGTTACGTTGCAGGCAAATATCAAGGAGGACGGCTATGGCCTGGGGGTCGCCGTGAGCGATTTCAATAACGATGGCTGGCCCGATATCTATGTGGCCAATGATTTCCTGTCGAATGACGAGTTGTGGCTGAACAACCATGACGGTACATTCAGCAATTGCATCAGCACCGCGCTGCAGCACCAGAGCTATTCGAGCATGGGGGCGGATGCGGCAGATATCAATAATGACGGGCTTCCCGACATAATGACCCTGGACATGTTGCCCGAAACGAATGAACGGAAAAAGACATCCGTTTTCTTCATGAACTACGAACGGTATCAGGCCGAACGTCGGATGGGTTATGAACCGGAGTTCATGCGGAACATGTTACAGTTGAACAATGGCTGCTTCAAAAGCGGCGACTCCATCAAGACGCCCTATTTCAGCGAGATCGGGCAGTTGGCCGGCATCCAGGCCACCGACTGGAGCTGGAGCGTGCTGCTGGCAGACTTCGACAATGACGGCTGGAAGGATATTCACATTACCAACGGCATCGGGCGCGACTTTATCAATGGCGACTTCCTGGAATTCAGCAGTAATATATTCAATAGCGGCAAGAGCCGGGCGGAACAGGAAAAGATCATCCGGAAAAGACTGGCCGAGCTCGACCATGTCAACCTGCCCAATTACCTCTATCACAACGATCACCATTACCAATTTACGGACATCTCGGCGGAGGCCGGCATCAATGAGCCTTCGATGTCCAATGGGGCCGTGTATGTGGACCTGGACAATGACGGCGACCTCGATCTCGTCGTGAATAATATCGACAAGGAGGCCTTTGTATTCATCAATAACACGACCCAAAAGAACAAGCCGCCGGCCAATCATTACCTGAGCCTGCGATTGAACGGCGATAGTCTGAACCCCCGTGGGTTCGGGACGAAGATCTACGTATACAACGAGGGCCAGGTGCAGATGCAGGAAGAATACCCGGTGCGCGGCTATTTCTCCTCCGTGGACCAGCAGCTGTTGTTCGGATTGGGCAAGGCGGACCATGTCGACTCGCTGACCGTGATCTGGCCCGATGAAAGGAGGCAGACGCTCAGGAGCCTGCCGGCCGATACGATCCTTGCGCTCAATTGGCACGAAGCGGGTGGCGCGGGCGGCCGGGGTCAGGGTGCGACGGGGGTCAACCCGGATGGGCCCACGCTGTTTACCGAGATCGGCTCCAGTACGGGGCTGGCTTACCTGCATCATGAGAACCCCTTCAACGATTTCTCGGTTCAACGGCTGCTGCCGCACAAGTATTCGCAGCTGGGCCCGTTCATTACCACGGGCGATATCAATAATGACGGGGCCACCGACGTCTTCATCGGCGGCGCCTACAATTTCTCCGGAAAGTTGTTTATGCAGCAACCGGACCACACCTTTGCCGGGAAGAACCTGGTCGACAGCATCAAGATGGAAGAGGACATGGACTGCCTGTTGTTCGATGCCGACAACGACGGGGATCTGGACCTGTTGGTGACCGGCGGGGACGTACAGTATGAAGAAAATAGCGTTTTCTATAAACCCCGTTTATACCTCAATGACGGCAAGGGTCATTTTACCCTGAAGCCGGATGCCATTCCCGCTTCGGTGACGACCATCGCCGGCGTGGTAACGGCCGGCGACTATGATGGGGACGGCGATCTGGATCTCTTTATCGGAGGCCGGGTGTCGAAGGAATATCCCTTGTCGCCACGCAGCTATATCCTGCAGAACAATAAGGGCGTATTCACGGATGTAACGGCGAAAGTCTGTCCGGCGCTGCAAAAGGCGGGCATGGTGACGTCCGCCGTGTGGGGCGATCTCGACAATGACAAACAGGTCGACCTAACCATTGCGGGCGAATGGATGCCTCTGCGGTTCTTCAAGAATGATCATGGCACCTTAAAAGAAGTGACCGATTCGACGGGTTTGACGCAGAACAATGGCATGTGGCGGAGCCTGATCGCCGTGGATCTTGACCATGACGGCGATCTGGATCTGGTTGCCGGCAATCTCGGCCTCAATTGCATTTATAATGCCGACCCGACGGACCCCATGCAGTTGTTTGCAACCGATCTGGACGGCAATGGTAAACTGGATCCCGTGCTGTTCTACTATATCAAGAGCGAGGACGGCAAGAGGCATTCCTATCCTGCCTTCAGCAGGGCCCAGCTAGCCGACCAGGTACCTGTCATTAAGAAACGGTTCCTGCGCTATAAGGACTATGCCCAATCCGGCTTCGACGAACTGTTCAAGGGCAAGGCCAAGGACGCGATACGATCGTATACCTGCGAGGAGACCCGGAGTTGCTGGTTCGAGAATATGGGCCATGGCAAATTCGTCAAGCATGCGTTGCCCATGGAGGCTCAGTTTGCCCCGGTCAATGCGATCTTGTGCGATGACCTGGACAATGACGGATACCCGGATCTGTTGCTGGCAGGCAATGATTACCAGACGGACGTGATCACCGGCAGGTATGATGCGTCTTTTGGAACCTTCCTGAAAGGGGGTAAGGGACGTACCTTTACAGCCGTGCCGCCGGCGACGAGTGGATTTATTTTGCGGGGGGATGTGAAAGATATGGCGTTGATCACGCTGGGCGGGGGTGTTCGCGGGAGCGGTGGGGGAGAAAAAATTGTGCTTGCCGCGGCCAATGACGACTCATTACGTGTGTTCAGGATAAATACGAAAAAATGAAAATTGCATTATTTATCATACCGGTCTTCTTATTTTTCGGCTGCAAGCAGCCGCCCAAGGCCCTGCCCAACCAGGAAATGATCGATCTGCTGAAGGTCTCCGAGGCCTATGATTTCAATCCGCAGAATGTCTTCAGTCCGGGAGCAAAAGTCAAGTCCTGCGATTCGATTCTGAATGTCTCGACCGACCAGGCCGTATTAAGAAAGGCGCTCCACGACAAAGCGAATGCGCTGCTTCAGTTGGGAGAGGAGCAGAAGGCCATACCCATTTTGGAGGATCTACTCAAAGAAATATCCCTGGGCGAGATCGAACAAAGGCAATCGGTCATGAAGGATCTGGCCATCGGATATTTGAGATTGGGCGAAAGGACGAATTGCATTCGTAACCACAGCGCCGAGTCCTGCATATACCCCATATCAGGCGGCGGGATACATCAAGATAAGACCGGGTCTGAAAAGGCCATTGAACTGTACAAGAAGATCCTGGTGGACGAACCCGGCGACCTGGAATCAAAATGGCTGTTGAATATCGCCTATATGACCACGGGGAGATATCCGCAGGACGTGCCGCCACAATTTTTGTTAAAAGTAACCAATGACGATAGTCTGCACCTGGTCAAACCATTCATGGACGTCGCGATGGGCATGGGCCTGAATTACAAATGCATTGCGGGCGGCAGCATCATCGACGAC
>JAUZNZ010000008.1 GCA_030706735.1 Bacteroidota bacterium
CAATGGCAAATGCTCCTGTAAAAAAGCGGATCGCTATCTTCGGCTCCACCGGCTCCATCGGCAGGCAGTGCCTTGAAGTGATCGCCGCCAATCCGTCTGCCTTCAGCGTGGAAGTGCTGACAGCGCAAACGAATGACGATTTGCTCGTGAAGCAGGCCATTCACTTTAAGCCGAATATGGTCGTGATCGGGGATGAGAAGAAATATACCAGGGTCCGCGACGCGCTGTCCGCTCACCAGGTCAAGGTGTTTGCAGGCGAAAACTCACTGGAAGAGGTGGCGTCAATGGATCATTATGATATGATGATGGCGGCCATTGTCGGATTTGCCGGATTGAAACCCACATTATGCGCGATCGCGAATGGGAAAGCCGTCGCGTTGGCTAACAAGGAGACCCTCGTCGTTGCGGGCGATATCGTCATGCAAAAGGCATTCGAGAACCGCGCTCCGGTCATTCCTGTCGATTCGGAACACTCGGCTATCTTCCAGTGCCTGGTCGGTGAGACGCGCAACAGGATCGAAAAGATCGTGCTCACGGCTTCGGGCGGCCCTTTCCTGGGTAAAAAGCCGAATTTCCTCGTTAACGTCAAGCGGGACCACGCTTTGCAACACCCTAATTGGAATATGGGCGCCAAGATCACCATCGACTCCGCTACCCTGATGAACAAAGGGCTGGAAATGATCGAGGCCCGCTGGCTGTTCAACCTGCAACCCGAACAGGTACAGGTCGTGATCCATCCCCAGAGCATTATTCACAGTATGGTGCAGTTCGAGGACGGGAGCGTAAAAGCGCAGATGGGATTACCGGATATGAAATTGCCCATTCAATATGCGCTCGGATTCCCGCTGCGCATTGCCAATGACTTTCCTCGTTACGATTTTAAAAAGCCCAACAACCTCACCTTCGAGGAGCCCGATGTCAAAACCTTCCGCAATTTGGCGCTAGCCACGGAGGCATTATACAAAGGCGGGAATTTGCCCTGCGTCCTAAATGCGGCTAATGAGATCGCCGTGTTCGCTTTTCTGCGAAATCGCATCGGCTTCCTGGATATGACGGACCTGGTTGAGCGCACGATGCGGCACGTGCCATTCATCGGGCGTCCGACATTGGAAGAATATTTTGACAGCGATGGGGAGGCTCGTAATTTTGCAGCTTCCTTAATAAAGCTCTAACCCCAGATAAATGACACTTTTAGCAATTGATTTTGGAACCATTGGTATAAAGGCGGTACAATTGATCCTGTCCCTCGGCATCCTGGTGGTGCTCCATGAATTCGGTCATTTCCTTCCGGCAAAAATATTCAAGTGCCGGATCGAAAAATTCTTCCTGTTCTTCGACCCCTGGTTCGCCCTGGTGAAAAAGAAGATCGGTGATACCGTATACGGGATCGGCTGGTTACCGCTTGGCGGCTACGTCAAGATTTCGGGGATGATCGATGAGAGCATGGACAAGGAACAGATGTCACAGCCCGCGCAACCCTGGGAGTTTCGCAGCAAGCCGGCCTGGCAACGCCTGATCATCATGGTCGGCGGAGTGACCGTGAACGTCATCCTGGGTTTTTTCATCTTTTCGATGATCCTCTGGAAATGGGGCGAGGAATATTTGCCTGCGAAGAATGTTAAATATGGCATCTACGTCGACAGTCTCGGTAAGCGGATGGGTCTGCAGGACGGCGACAAGATCCTGGGTGTGAATGGCAAACCGGCGGATAATTTTTATAAGATCTCGACCGACATGATCCTCAACGAGGCCAGAACGGTCGATATTGAAAGGAATGGTCAGGCGATGTCCCTGCCCGTACCCGCAGGAACGATCAGTACCATAATAAGGAGGAAGGGCGACCCGGTAGCCTATCCCAGGTTCCCTGCCGTCGTCGACAGCGTCAACCTCAAAATTGCCCATTTCGAATCGGGATACCTGCAGAGAGGGGATCAGATCATCGGGTTTAACGGTACGCCGATCACCTCTTTCTATCAGTTGGCTGATCTGAAAAGAGCGTTCAAGAACCAATCTGTGACCCTATCCGTACTCCGCGGCGCGGATACCGTGCAGGTCAGGGCAAAGACCGACGACGATGCCAGCATCGGGTTCTTCAATGTACCGGAAGAGAAATACCTGGACTACACGCAGAAAAATTATACATTCCTCGAATCGCTCCCGGCCGGCGTTAAAAAAGGATGGAACACCCTTGTCATGAATGTGACCAACCTGCGGCTCATCTTCACGTCCAAAGAGGTCAAAGCAAGCGAATCATTGGGCAGTTTCATTACCATCGGGAAAATGTTCGGTTCCAGTTGGGACTGGGAACGATTCTGGTCGATGACGGCCTTACTGAGTATTATCCTGGCATTTATGAACATCCTTCCCATCCCCGCCCTGGACGGCGGACACGTGCTGTTCACTCTCTATGAGATGATCAGCGGTAGGAAACCGAGCGACAAGTTCATGGAATATGCCCAGATGGGCGGCATGGTGCTCCTGCTGGCGCTGATGGTCTATGCCATGGGCCTCGATATCAGCCGGTTGTTCCACAAGTAGTTGCAAGCCAGAAGCTACGGGCCGTAAGTTCTCCCCGCGGTTCCGGCATTTTTTTCGTAAATTTGCAGTCCGATTGCAGCGCTTTGGCCATGGCCATGGTTTGCGATCGGTCATGGGGCTGCCCGGTTTTGACAGCATAGGTCTTTGAAAGTATAAGCATGTCGTGCGTTGGGCAATTAGCACGTTAATCTGAATGCTCAACATTCAAATGGCAATACTCAGTATGCCATGGCTGCCTAATCAGTGATTAGATAGTCATTAGGGCCCTGCGGCAGGTTGACCTGTTACCAAGCTGCACCGCCGACTCAAAATAAATACAGGTTGCTGCAACGGAAGGCTGTGACCGTTGCTTAAGCCCATCCAGCTAAGGAAATGATTGGTGCGCCCGGCTCCTGTCATTTCCCGACAACCAATGCCGGGCTAAGCATGTAGAAAGCTTTTAACGATCATGTTTGGACAGGGGTTCGACTCCCCTCAGCTCCACCTGAAGGGGGAACCACGCGGTTCCCCCTTTCTTTCTTGCACCAATCGTCTGCCATCAATACATCCGCGTGGCGGGGGAATATTTTGGAGGTCAGCACGCGATGCACTTCTTCGTCTGCATCGGCGCAGCAATCGGCCAATACCGTTAAACGATAATCTTTATCGGTTGCTTCGCGCAAAGTCGACAACACTACACCGCTGGTAGAAATGCCGGTGAGTACCAGGTGCTGAATGCCCAAGGCCCGTAGAACCAGGTCCAGGTCGCTGCCCGAAAACGCACTTAACCGGCGTTTCAAAACGGTAAGCTCTCCATCTTGTGGACGTAAATCCGGGTGGACTTTGATAAATTCATCCATATTCACGGTGGCAAAGCGCTCTTTGACTGCGGCAACGCCCTTGTTATTCGCGCTTACTTCGGGGGCGCCTTGTCTAAAGCCGACAGTTACATAAATTACCGGGATCTTGTTTTCCCTTGCACATGCTATAGATTGCGCAATCTTAGGTAGCACACCTGTAGCGTTGGGCAGCGCTCCAATTATCCCTGACTGCATATCCATTACGAGCAAGGCAGTGTTCTTACCGAATTGTTCCATTCTTGATCTTTTAAGAAGCAAAGGTCGGAAATAAGAAAAAGGACAAATAGTAAAAAATCATTGATCTATTGGATCGGATGTGCCCTTGAAATAGCTAAATGGCGTTTTGCCTGTAAATAATTTGAAGTCTTTTATGAAATGCGATTGGTCGAAGTACCCATAATCATTAGCAATTTCAGATAGTGATTCATTGCAGTATTTTCTGTTGATCAAGCTTGTAAGCCGTACTATGGAAGAAAATTGCTTGGGAGATGTGCCTGCGATTTTTCTGAACTGTTTTTCAAAGGCGTCTAAGCTTATATGTAAAATGGATGCAAGCTCTTTTATGCGCATAGTGCCATTCGAAAGAACTATCTTTTGAACGGCCGTTTTTATTAAATCATTAGAACGATCGATGTTCAATAGGGAAATCAGGAACTTTTCAATCGTGCTGATCTTTTGAACAGTATTGCCACCTCTGGCCAGTTGTTCCTCAATATCTAATACAACCTGCCTTGGAATAAGATCGCATAAGGAAATACTGACCCCGGAAAAAAGCTGCAGCGGCTCTTTAAAGAATAAAGCAGATTCACCGGGTTTAAATTTTACCAAAAATGTTTCTGTGTTCTTTGATAGGGAAATTGGCTTTACGGATTTTCTTATTCCTGTAATAGCAGCTGATGGCAGGTTTTTTTGAATACCATTTACCCAATAGGTATGCTCTCCTTTGCTCCTAAATGATAGGCTCAGTGAGGTTTCGGGGATTATTGTCGTTGAAATTGCCTGTTCTGTGTTTACAACCACGTAATTTCTGACGTATTCTCTTAATATTCCCGTCGGTTTATATGTTCTATATAACATTTGGAAGGGAGTGCGTTGTCATTTTATCCACGTGACCTTTACAAGGCTCATTCACCGAAAATACTAAAAAAAGGCCCCCACACAAGCTACCAATGCGAACCTCGACTAAAAACTTTTCAGTAACTTCCCATATGCTAAAACAATATTTCCTACTGCTATTCGCCGCCTCCCTTTGCTCGGCGGATTATGGCCAGACCTTCCGTGTAAGTTATCCGGCGGCCGTTCTTAGTGCGCCATTTAGTGGAAAGGTGATCCTCTACCTGAACAAGGAGAACCGGAATCCCAAAGAGGCCATGGCCGATCTGGATCCGTTCCCCTGCTTCTCTATCGACGTGCGGGATATAAAACCAGGTACCGCCGTCACGTTCGACGATCGTGCAGCGGCCTTTCCTGCCCGGTTATCTGACATAGAGAGGGGGGAGTATTATGTTCAGGCTGTTTGGGACAGGAACCTCGGAGGGCGCGCGATCCCGGAGAGTCCGGGCAATCTTTATTCCACGCCACAAAAAGTCAAACTTACTAAGGAGGAGAACGCGGTATTCAAGCTGAATTGCGACCGGGTAGTGCCGCAACCGAAATTTACGGATTCTAAATGGGTGAAGGAATTGAAGGTGGCGTCGCCACTTTTGTCGAAGTCCCAGGGGAAAGAGATGACAGTAGATGCTGCTGTGTTGCTGCCGCCGGAGTATTATACCCAGCCGCAACGGCAATTCCCCGTGTTATTTGTGGTGTCCGGCTATGGCGGGGATTACCACCGGTATTCGGGGGATACATCCGCCTTCAGCAGGCCATTCGATTCAGTCTCCTGCATCACGGTTTACCTGGATGGCAATTGCGCCGGAGGTCACTCCGTTTATGCCAACAGCGATAACAATGGTCCCTGGGGAGATGCGCTCACAAAGGAATTCATTCCGCAACTCGAAAAAACCTATCGCTGCAATGGGGCCAGGCTCTTAAGAGGGCATAGCAGCGGGGGATGGACCGTACTCTGGTTGCAAACCCACTATCCCGGGGTTTTTGCGGGTTGCTGGTCGAGCTCGCCCGACCCGGTTGACTTCCGGAATTTTCAACGCGTCAATCTCTATGAAGAGGATAATATTTTTTATTCCAGGGACGGCGCCTCGCATGCCGTCGCAACGATTGCGGGGTATTTTCCGGTCGCGACGATGAAACAATGTTACCAGCAGGAATTTGTACTCTACCGGGGCGAGCAAATGCATTCATTTAACTATGTATTTAGCGCAAAAGGTCCGGATGGACAACCCATACCAATATGCGACCCCTTAACCGGGGTCATCGACAAGTCCTGTTTTGAGCACTGGAAATCCTACGATATCTGCGCTTACCTGCGCAACAACTGGCCGGCCCTTGAGAAGGGGTTGCAAAGCAAGATCCGGGTATCGGTGGGCAACCAGGACAATTTTCTGTTGAACTATGCCGTCCACATGCTGGAGGACGAAATGAAGAAGCTGGATACGCGCTTTATCTTCGAATATTATCCGGGAGATCATTTTACATTGAATACCCCGGAATATCAGGCGGCAGGGGCCAGGTTTCTCGCGGAGCGGTATGCACAATGGAAGGGCCGCCATTAATCCCCAAAAAAGTGCGACCTTCCCCGGGAAGTAATAAGAGAATGTATGGCATCCACGCAGGAGCAAAAAGAAAAATTCGAGAACGAATTCCAGCAGATCATCGACGCTGCGCCCGTTAATGTCGGGTCGAAATGGAATGGCAGGTACAACTGGGTTGACCCGCCGGGGAAAACGGTGTCTCAACCCAAGGTTGACACGGTGGTGAATAAGCTTCCGGCAGAGCTGAAAGAGCAGTATGAAGACTTATTAAATAATTTCAAACATAATCGATTGTAATCAGCATACTATTTCCTAAGGTACGCATCTGTTTTATCCAACCAGTCCTGGCGCGGCGGGGCCCAGGTGTCCACTTCTTCCACCTCGCCGATCATCTCCGCCTCGTGCGGCAGGTTGGAGGCAATCACAATCACGTCTCCTGGCTCCAACACCATGGTTTGCTCCTTGTGCTCTCCAAACCAAAAACGCATTTTGCCGGAAATGACCTGCGTTACCTGCTCGTGCACGTGGGAATGCAACGGGACAATAAATCCGTCCTTGAATTTGATCCTTGCGATCATCAATTTGTCCCCCGAGACGATCTGGCGCGACATAGAAGGATTTACAATCTCGACCGGAATGGAATCCCAATTCAGCTTACTGACCATAATAGGCGAATTTTAGGTGCCGCTATTACCCCGATTATTTCTTTGACAACATTACAGAGCCTGCATTAGTTACCGCGCCGGTATTTACGATTACGGAAAATACCGAGTCCTTATAAGTTGAATCCCGGGCCTGGATAAGGAGGTTCCAACTTCCGGCATTTACTCCTCCAAAAAAGTAATATCCTGTCAGTGAATCCGGTAAAGCCAAAAGAGTATCGGAGCCCTGAGCAGCCCATACCAGCGGCTTGGCTGCGGTAGGCAAGACAAATCCCTTGATGCTGCCTCCAATGGCCTCGGAATAAGTGCGTATGACAGGTTTCAGCAGATGCTTTCCACTATTGCCCGCTGTAACAATGGAACGGCTGGCATCAAAATCGATCCAGAGCCTGTAGACGATCCCGGCTGTCAATATGGAATGAATATTCAATTTCAAACCGGACTGCTGTGCGGAGGGAGTAGTGAGTGCATAGGACTGCCCGTTTATAACAACTGAATTATGGTCGCCCAATATCAGGCGGATTTGCGACAGAGAGCCGGCCGGCAGATCCGCCGAAGCCAATAAGGTGTCGATACCATTCCTGAAATGGAGCAAATTATAAACCCCCGGCCGAAGGATGTTTACGGTCTGCCATCCGATGCTCGTGCCGGTATCGGAAGATACATTAACTTCTACTTTCTGGATATCGATATACACCGCGTCGTAGTTGGCCGGGTCGTCCGTCAACCTTACCTCCAGGCGACTATTGCCGCTGTAGGCGCCTGTGCTGCTTTTATTACACGAAAGAAAAATGAGAAGCACAGATGAAATGAATCCTAAAACGAGAACGGAAAGTGTAGAAGTTCCCTCTTTCATAATCATTTAAATTTAATGCCTTATCGTCAGATATTCAATATCTATGCCAGAGTAAAGACGGTTTGGACTCTCCCAAAAGGGGAATTTCTCCAGAAAGCGGCACCATACCTTGTTTTCGATTAATCGCTTGCATATGGCACAATTTTTTTATATTTTTAACTGTTATTGTTTTATATCCGATCCAATTCTGTGAAAAGTCAAATCCGTGACTATGAAATCAACTTTTGCCCTTGGGCTATTAGCGGCTGTATTACTCCCATGCTCAGCCTTTTCCCAATTGAATAATGGTGGTCTCAGCGCTTACTTCGGTGTGGATGCCGATACGCGAAGCAGCTATATGAAATATGGTATTCAGATGGGATCCCTCGCCGGCGATGACTGGTTTTCTCCCTCCATATCGGGCAACAATGTGATCGATACGTCAAATTCCGCTTTGTATTTATCACTGCTCCAGGGTGGCGCCAACCTCGGCTTCAATAAAAGAATGTCCGTTCCTCTTTATTCCAAGATCAACGGAAGATTATGGTTGGATGCCGTATATGGCAGGGATTATGTGGCAACAAACCCCCTGACGGACTCCACTGCCTTTACAATCGCTTGTAAGAATGGGGATGACCCCGGCGTCTGGGTGGGCGGCAGCACGAACTTTCCGGACAAGAACGATCTCGTGGACGTTTTTGCGCATATGCGCAGGGATGGAACCAGCGTCTATGATTCACTATGGCTCTTTACCGGGGTATCCACCGTTGGAACCTCCGGGTCGAGGTATTTTGATATAGAGTTATACAAAAAGAATTTCAGTTACAACGGGGCCAGCGGAAGTTTTTCCAGTGCGGGAACGGACGCCGGACATACACAATGGATATTTGATGCCGCCGGAAATATTATTCAAACCGGGGACCTGATCCTGGCCGTGAACTATTCTCCAGGCGCTCCCCCGGTCGTGGATGTTCGTATCTGGGTAAGCCAAACGACTTTCGCATCCGTCAACCCCGCCTATTTCAACTTCGGCGCGAGCTTCGATGGCGCCACCGCGTCCCCCGCATTTGGCTATGCATCGATCGTTTCCAAAACGGGCTCGACGGCATTTGGAGCCGGCATATCGAATTATTCAGCCACGCCTGCACAGGATACAACCTACTCTACGCCCTGGGGAACGGAACAGTCCACCAAGAACTGGGGGGCTCAATACCAGTCATTACAGTTTATCGAGATCGGTTTAAATCTGACCCGGATCGGGGTCGACCCCGCGTTATATGCCGCTTTCGGTTTAAGCCCCTGTCAGTCCCTATTTTCAGATATTTTTTTCAAATCAAGATCCTCGAATTCTTTTACTTCCAATATGCAGGATTTTGTCACGCCCCTAATCTTCCTGCAAAACCCTGTCATGGATTATTCCCTGCAACCGGATACGCTCCGCTGCAACCGGAAGGTGGGCACCATCCGGATTACCAATAATACGACGGCCGGAAATTATACCTGGAAAGCCCTCAATGGAACCATTTCAGGGGCCAACACAGATAGCTCACAGATCAATATTACCAAAGCAGGGACGTATGTCGTGTCGGCGTCTCCTGCAGCGGGATGCCCTGCCACCAGGACTGATACCGTTGTGATCCCGATAGATACGTCAAGACCCGTGGCCTCCGTCAACGTGTCCCTTGTAGGCAATTTCGCTTATCTGCAACTCTACGGAGGCGATGTGAATGCCAGCAACTATTCTACCCCCTTTGGCGGGTCGCAAGGCTTATTATGGAATTGGAGCGGTCCCGGAGGGTTTTCTTCCGCTATCCAGAACCCGAACACTACGGATACCGTATGGGGTAACTACCAACTCGTGGTCACGGAAAAACGAAATGGCTGTACGGATACAGCGACCAAAAGCATTAATCTGTACGATTTTACCGTTCTGCTGGCCAATGGCCTGGTGATAACGGGTGATCAGGTCGACCATTCAATTGTCGTTCGATGGAGTGATCTCAATCAAATCCTGGCGGAGACATACGAAATAGAAAGATCCACTGGCGATAAGAGCTTCGTTACGATCGGTGCCGTTCCCAATGGGAACCATACCGGAAAGGTAAATACAACACTCTTTTCCTTTACCGATGGCAATCCTGCCCAAGGCAACAATAGGTATCGGATCAAAGCAATGACATTGGGCGGCCACGTCTATTATTCAGGCATCCTGACCCTGGATGTGGAAGGATCGCAAACCTGCTATCTGACGGGAAATTCGTTCACGAACCGAATGACGTTGGTTGCCAATGTAGCGGCTGACTGCCGGGGCGAAATCCTCATTTACAGCATAGCCGGGCAAAAGTTGCAACAAAAGAATGTTCAGCTTGCCAAGGGGTTCAATAGGATCGACCTGCCGGCAACGAACATTAGCCAACCAGGCATCCGGGTGATAAGCCTGTATATAGACGGCAGGATCGCGTACTCGCAGAAGATATCGCTGTAAAAGGCAGGCATAATTCTTCCTACCTTTATAGCACAAAATATCGATCATGCCCGTCAAGACCGACTGGCCGGCCGCCATCAAGCCGCTTATGCGCAAATACAAGGGTAGGAGACTGCCCCTGAACTATCATAATACCTATGAACTACTCGTCATGGTGGTTCTGGCCGCACAAAGCGCCGACGAGCACATCAACGCTCTGGCGCCAACCCTTTTCAAGGCCTTTCCCGACATGCACTCTCTCTCGACAGCTACTCCGCAAAGCCTCTTTCCCTATATCAGTAAGGTGCGCAATTTCGGGCACAAGGCCGATTGGCTGACGGAGATAGCCAAAAAGGTAAGAACGGACAACAATATACCACTAACGCTTGACGCCCTCACCGCCTTGCCCGGCATCGGACGTAAATCGGCGAACGTGATCCTGCGCGAAGAGGGCCGGCCGCCGGAAGGGATCATCGTCGACCTGCACGTCGTCCGTGTGGCGCCAAGGCTCGGCATCGCCACCGGCGAGGATCCCAAAAAGATCGAGAAACAGCTCATGGACATCTTGCCGCGACAGCAATGGGATGCGGGAATGGCCATGTCATTCCTTGGCAGGGAGATCTGCCATCCCAAACCGGATTGCCAGAAATGCCTGATGCGTCCGGTCTGCGCATGGTACCGGAAAAATGTCGCCCCGAAAGAAAAGAAGGAAAAGAAGCGCTGAACTTGTGCATGGTTCTTACCCCTCGATCAACTTATTGGCCTTCTGCAGGCTCTCTTCTGAAGTCTTCATCAGCTTCTTGAACCGGTCTTCTGCAGGTTCCTGGCTGCTGGACGGTTTCTCACTTTTCTTGGGCGCCTGATTGGCTGAATAGTCATTGATATCCAATAGGTTATGAACAACTCCCGGCTTGACCGCAATAGCGCACACCGAATTCGCTTCGAAAGCCTTCACCGATTTGGCAAACTGGATATTCTCAGCCTTCGTTAACGTGGTCACACTCCCCTGACCTTCAAAATAATAATGGGTGGCGATAAACCTCTTTACATGCTCCCTGCTCTCGGCAGGCAGATACGACTGAAGGGCCCAGAAATTCCTGCTGCCCGACTTGTGGATAGCTGTGAGTACCTTGCCGGGCCCGCCATTGTATGCGGCCAGCACCAGCAACCAGTCGCCGAATTGTGCATACAGATCCTTCAGGTACAAGGCGGCAGCCTTCGTGCTCTTATAATAATTGGTGCGTTCGTCATTTTGACGGCTCACCTTTAACCCGAGATCATGCGCAGTCTCAGGCATCAACTGCCAGGGACCGAGCGCACCGACACAGGAAAGCGCGGACGATTTCAATTCAGATTCGATCACCGCCAGGTATTTCAACTGCAGAGGCAATCCATACCGGCCGAAGACAGAGTCAATAATGGTAAAGGGAACCTTGCTTCTTTGCTTGATCTGATCAAGATCCTCAATACTGGTCTTGATATACTTCTTCGCAAATTGCAATTCCTGCTTGTTCAGCTCAACATGCGGGGCCAGCAACAATTTGTTGTTTGCCGTAGCTTCGTTGGCGACAATCGCGGGAGACCCTTCATTTGACGTAGAAAAGTTGGCGCCGGCTTGCTGGCGGGGAATGAACGATACCGCGGCCAGGCACAACAACATGAGATAAATTGCTTTCGATAACTGAGTTTTCAACATCGTTTTATTTTTTGAGTAAAACAATGCCGACCCGAAGGGTTTGGATTCAACAACAAACTTGGTTATAGGAATATCGGAAGCAGAAGATATAGCAGACTACCGTGGGTGCGGACGTTTGAGTTTTTCATTTGTACGGAGTGCTATATCGATGGATCAAATATACTGTGAAAACCCCAAACCTCATAGCGGTTTTACCTCGTAAAACTACGATCCAGCCTTAATCCCATGGGTTTCACTACCTAAGGAAAAAAGAAAAAAATAGATTAAAAAAAACGGGATTTGTAATCAACTCATACCCGGGATCAGGTTGGTTTTTCGCCAAAGTCAGTCGCCTTGGCAGCAGCGATGATGTCCTTAACTTCCAGGATCTTTTTATCATACCCTCCGGCTGCGACACGGATCATCGCCAATCCGACCTCTCTTAGGGTGCATGCGCTATTCGGGAATACTTTTCGCAGGATGGGATACATCCATGAAAAATAGGTATACAACTTTTGCGTTCTTTTCAACCCCTTCGTAGGATGAATATACCCTGGCCGGAATGCAAATACCGCTTTGAATGGCAGCCTGAACAATTCATTTTCTGTCTTGCCCTTGACACGGGCCCAGTTCAATCTCCCCTTCTCACTGCTGTCGGTGCCCGCTCCCGACACATAACAAAACGTCATGCCGGAATTAAGGCGGCTCAGGGTTTGAGCAACATGCATGGTCAGGGTATAGGTCAACCGGAAATAATCCGCCTTGGGCATGCCTACGGAGGAGACGCCCAAACAAAAAAAACAGGCATCATAACCGGCAAGCGATCCCTCGATAGGAGAGAGATCGAAAAAATCTGGATGGAGGACTTCCTTTAATTTCGGATGGATGATCCCGCAGGGTTTCCTGTTAATGACGAGTACCGACGCGACCCGCGGATCTTTCAGGCATTCATGCACGACGCCCTCCCCGACCATTCCGGTGGCGCCGGTGACAATAGCGCGGATGCTGTCGTTCAGTCGCACATCCATTATTTTACACGAAGTTTATCGATCGCCAGGTACCGGTTGCGGAATTTTTCAGTCTCCAGCCTTGTATTCACATTGATATGCATGACCTCGGCAGGTCCGCCGCTTTTGACAGGCTGCCAGACGGGGAGCGCAAGGCCATTCGGATTGGCGTTCACGATAAAATTGACGAAGTATCCCTGCATGATCGTCGATACAAGGTAATCATCGGGCTGCCAGTCGAAAACCCGGTTCGTGGGCAGGTTGCCCATCGCATATTCGATCTCCGCGGAATGTACCGCGCCACGCGCCGGAGCAGGGTCGGATGGTTTGGCGTCTCTTTGCGCAGGCCTGGGACGCTCGTACAAATAGCGAAAGACGGGCTTGCCGCCGGTGCGGCTTTGCACGTCGGACCATTTCCAGGTACTGAAGCCAATGAACCGGTCACTCGCAAGGTCCGTGGCAACCTGCTCCACATCCGCATCCGTAGCAGGATCATAGTTGGCGAGCATGTCTGCCGCATTCGCCGGATATAGTTTCCGGACGGCCGCGGTAAAATTTGCCTTAGTGGAAGGCTGCTGCCCCAGGATGTTTCGATAGTTCCCTTCCTCCGAGTTCCACCCCACAAGCAAAGGAACGTTCGCCTGCTCGCCGGCGTCAAAAATGGCCGCTGGAGGCTTGGGGAAAAAATAACCATCGAGTATCTCGGAAAAGCGCGGAACGCCCGCTTTGGCCGTTCCCTCGAGGATCACGGATGCTGGCATGGCACGCAGATCGGCCAGCGATTTGGCGCCCAATAGCGTAGCGAACTGAACGCCCGCCTTTTCAGCGTCCGCCAGGGACGCCGGTGGCTGAAGCCCGAGTAAGGATCCGCTCTCCCCGATGGCGCCGGCCATGAGGTTCCTTGCAAGCGGAGACGCCATCTGGGCGCTCACGGAAAAAGATCCAGCGGATTCCCCGGCAATGGTTACCCGCAGCGGATCGCCGCCGAAGGCCGCAATATTTTGCCTGACCCAGCGAAGGGCCGCGGTTTGATCCAACAGGCCATAGTTGCCGGATGCATGATGGGGGGATTCCCTGGTTAGTTCCGGATGCGCAAAAAAGCCAAAAACGCTGAGGCGGTAGTTCACCGTGACGGCAACGATCCCATGCCTGGCCATGCTTTCCCCATCATACCGGTATTCCGAACCATCGCCCGCCATCAGGCCGCCACCATAGAAATAAACCAGGACAGGCAACTTCTCCTTTTCCGATTTCGCGGGCGTCCAGACATTCAGGTATAGGCAATCTTCACTTACTCCGTCAGAACGGAAATTCATATCGGAATAAATGGGTCGTTGCATGGCGCGGGGACCGAATCGGGTCGCCTTGCGCACGCCATCCCAGGGCTTCACGGGCTGAGGCTCTCTCCATCTCAGGTCGCCGACAGGCGGCTGTGCAAAGGGAATGCCTTTGAATGAACGAATGCCCGACCCATAAACGCCCTCCAGCATGCCATCGGCCGTTCGTACCTGGAGGGAAATGCCATCGGGCGCCTGGGCTACCGTATCCTGCCCGAAACAAATAAAGCATAGCACCAGGATGACCGGCGTTTTTGAAGAGATAGGGTTCATGCGCGACTGATTTTGGAATATAAATGTACTACAACCTGGATCAATAGCATTATTCGCTTTGCAGCGTGGTATAGGTCATCGAAGAGAGGGTGAAACTCGCCTTCCCATCGATGACATGGATCGGTTGACCCTCCTTCATTGCGTCTTCCTTATTGGTCCTGAAAATGCGGAGCGTCTTTAATTTGCCGGGCAGACCGGTGAGGGTCGCGTCACGCGTTGCGCCCCGGTTGACGAAATGGAAGGCATAGGATTTTTTGGAAGGGTTGCCCAGCGCGGCGCAGGAAATGTTCGGCCTGTCGCAACTAAGCGGCATGGCCGATAAACCCTTCGGAGCAGAAGCAAGCTGCTTCAGGTTCCAAAATCGTTGGGTGGGATGTAGAGGTTCGTTATTCCCGAAGATACCGCCTCCCGCCAGGGGTGAGTAGTCGGAGGTCAGCTGCCACTGCAGGATGCTCACGGGCTGACAAATCGCTAACAAACGGACATAGAGATTGATTTCTTCGATCGCATAAGTGGCTTCTTCGAAGACGGCTGGATAATTCCAGGCGGCCGCATCGATGCTGCCTTCCGCGACAATCAACGGAAGCCGTGATTTCGTAGCCGCATCGGCCCATTTTTCCAGCGTTTCCTTTTCCCAGCCACGCCAGGAATGAAACGAGATTGCGCCGATATAGGGCCTGGCCGCGGTATCTTCCAGCGCCGGATAAATGAATGACCAGGTCGTTGCATCGGAATTATCTCCCAACAGCATTTTGGTCTTCAGCCCGCAGGCGGCGAAATAGGCTCCCATTCCCTTGATGAGCTCGTCGTGCTCCTGAGCGGTCAGCCTGATGTTTATGCCCAGGTCCGATTCATTGAAGGAAAAGAGCCGGATCTCGACGCCATGTTTCTTTTTCAGATAGTATAAATAGTCTGCAATGGACCGGTAAATGTCAGCCATGTTGACTTTGTTCAGCGGATTGCCCCAAACGCCATCAGGCCCCGGCCGGAATTTCGGCGGCCCTTCAATCGCCCAGGATGGTGCCGACCATGCGGAAAGGATCAGGGGAATGCCCTTCTTGTTCAGCCGTTGCGCCATGTCCATCGCGTTCAATACCGCCGGATTCATTTTCCCGGCTATGGCGGAGTCGATGGGATGGCTGTCCTTGACAGGCTGCCAGAACCGCCAGGGCATCTCTACCCGCGCCCATGCCACGCGTAGGTTGTCCAGGCAATAGTTGATGACCTCCGGGTCGGCATTGGGGTTCTGCAGTCTGAAATTGCCGCCAAAGCCGTCGAATGCACGACCTGTTTGCGAGGTATTAAGGACGAATGTGACAGGCTCATGATCGATAGGCCCGCTCGTTTTGATCGTGAACTCCTTGTCTGCCATCTGCTCTTTATGAAGATCGCCGGACACGATAGGAAAGTACAGCCGGAAAACATGCGCCTCCTTCGTCACGATAACGGTGCCGGCCTCCCGGGAACGGACCTCCAGATCGCGGCCGGCGGCATGGCAAATGATCCCACCGGCATTTGCACGCAGGTATTCCCCGGGGCCGGCAGGCCCGGCCTTGGTCAGGGAAGTGATGGCCGGCTCGATCAGCTGCAGGGTTCCGTCGCCATATTCGTCCTCAGGCAAGGCGATGGTGAAAAATACGCCTCCCGTATGGGCTTCGGCAAGCGCTTTCGCCGAGAGCCTTACTTTGGCCAGTCCCGGGCCCCGGTCTTCGATCACTTCGGTAAATGAGAGATTTTCGATTTGGGTGGAGACGATCTGCACCTTCCCTTCACGTGCATAGCGCGGGTGTTGCCGTTCCTTGCCCGTGGAGACGGCAGACGCCCAATCCGTTCCCACCACGCGAATGCTCGATTCAAATTGCATCAATTGCCCATCCATTCGAATGCCGGTAATATTACCCCATGGCTCTACCTCGACTTGCCCGACGGCGGCGAGACCGGAAAGGCAAAAAAATAAAATGATTCGAAAACAGATCATGAGCGCAAAGATCAGGGTAATCCGGATACTTGCCAATTGCCCGCGTCAGGGGTTCATGGAGACGTTATGCCGGTTTGCCAGGGGGCGGGGCGCCCAACGCACGGCAAACCAAAGCGCCAGCAGGCATCCATAGCTACCCCCGCGTTCGATCCATTCAAAAAGCGCGTAATGCGGATAAAAGAGTTCGCTTGCGACCTTCCAGACCAGCAGAACGAGCAGCAAGGGCGCAAAAGGCCGGATCAGCACGGCACAGGCGGCAATGATCTCGAAAAGACCTACTGAGATCGCTATGGAGGCCGGGTTGGAAAAGCCGATGGATGCGTACTGGCTCAGCAGCTCTTTCTTTTCCATCAGGTTCAGCCAACCATGCCCCGTCAACAGGAGGAAAACGGCAATCCGCAAACAGGCGATGACCCTGGCCCTCGTTTGCTGATCGGCGCTAATGGAGGGGTTGATCTTCGTGAACCACCGCTTCAGGGAGGTGCCTCCTCCGCCTGACAGGAATAGAAGGGCCAGCGGAGCGCCGAAATTGCCCGCCCTTTCGACAAATTCTGCGAAAGGTTCTCCGGACAAGGGCCGTAGCAGGGCCGTCACGATCCCCCAGCCCACCAACCATCCGGGGATCGCGCGCAATGGATAAGCCAGCATCGCCACGCCCGCCAGGATGTCGATCGAGCCCATGACCGGCATAAGCTGATAAGCAAGGTCCTGCCCTATGCCGAATACGGCGAAATAATGGCACCAGACCGGCTTGGTAATAATGCCGAAACTACCATGGCCGATATAGCACATGGCCACCGCGATGCGTAGCGTGTAATGAATTTTTTGATCTCTGGTAAAATGCAACATATCCTCTTCCTATCTTTATCACATTAAAAATAGAGGATACATAATCTAAAAGCAAAAGTAGTGTTCGCCCGAACCTCCCGCATTAGGAGGGACATCGGGACCCGAAAGTTAGGCAAAAACAGGGGAAATCTCCCTACAAATCTTTGATTATATTTGCCGGCATGGCGCTTTTATCTGTTCTTGGAAAGGTCCCCGCCGGCAAGAGGCTCGAAAGGGTCAAACGCTCCCCCCACTACGCCGGTGGCTCCTTTCGGAACCTCATGCCAACCGAACTGATCGTCAAAGGAGTTTCCTACCTGAACATGATGAGGGATTATCGGAACAGACCGGCAGGAACCACGCCGCCGGGCCCCTTGCCCTTTGTCTGCACGGATCTGTTTTCCCTGCCCGCAGACAGGCCTTCGGTGGTATGGTTCGGGCACTCTTCGTATTTGATGAAGGTGGAGGGCGTCCATATCCTCGTAGACCCCGTTTTCGGAGGCAACGCGTCGCCCCTTTCTTTCTTCGCAAGGTCCTTCCCCGGAACCGACGTATATACGCCGGACGAGTTTCCGGTTATTGACGCCCTGATCATCACCCACGATCATTATGATCATCTGGACTATAGATCGATCCGGCAGTTCGCGCCGAAGATCCGTCATGTCTATACTTCTCTGGGGGTGGGTGCCCACCTGGAGTATTGGGGCATCGATCCGTCCGGGATCACCGAGCTGGATTGGGACGATGGCGCCCGGATAGCCGATGATCTGTTCCTGACTGCAAAGCCCGCCAGACATTTCTCGGGCCGCACCTTTAAAAGGAACCAGACGCTTTGGTCCTCCTTTGTACTGAAAGCCGGCCCCTGGTCGTTCTTCCTCGGAGGCGATTCGGGGTATGGAGATCATTTTCAAACCATCGGCGAGCAATGCGGGCCGTTCGATCTGGCCATCCTGGAATGTGGTCAGTACGGAAAGAACTGGCCGCAGATCCATATGTTCCCCGATCAGACCCTGCTGGCAGCATCCGCGCTCCGCGCCAAAACCTTGCTGCCCGTTCACTGGGGCAAGTTCTCACTGTCCCTTCACGATTGGGACGAACCGATCAGAACGCTGGTTGCGGCCGCCGCCGATAAAGGTGTCGACATCACGACGCCGATGATTGGCGAACCACTGATCATCGGGCATGAGATTCCCAGGACAAAATGGTGGGAACAGGTATAAGCCATATATTTGGCCGTCAAAATGCATGCTCATGAAAAAATTCCACCCGGCCGGCCTGACGCTGCTCTTCATGCTTTCTCTTCAGGGTCTTATTGCCCAGACGCCCGTAACGAGGACCATCGCTTCATTCGACAAAGACTGGAGATTTCACCTGGGCGACGCGCCTGGCGCAAACGCCGCTGCTTTTGACGATGCAACATGGCGTAACCTCGCGCTTCCCCATGACTGGAGTATCGAAGGGAAATTTGACAAGGACAATCCGGCCGGTACAGGAGGAGGCGCGCTGCCGGGTGGAGTGGGCTGGTACCGCAAGACATTTACAGTGCCGGCTTCCTCAAAAGGCCGGCACGTATTCATCGATTTCGACGGCATATATCGCAAGAGCGAGGTCTGGATCAATGGTCATTCTCTTGGCATGCGGCCGAACGGCTACATTTCTTTCCGGTATGAATTGACCCCGTTCCTTAAGTACGGCGGGGAAAAGAACTGTATCGCCGTCCGCGTCGATAATTCCCAGCAACCCAATTCACGTTGGTATTCAGGATCGGGGATATACAGGAATGTATGGCTCGTGACTACCGGCGGCCTGTTCGTCGACCACTGGGGTACCTACATAACCACTCCGAAGATCGACGATCAATCCGCGACGATCGCCATCCGTGTAAGATTGGATAATCCACAGGCGCAGGACCGCAGGGCGACGGTAAGAACGACGATCAACGACGCTGAGGGCGGATCTGTCGGTTCGGTCTCTTCGGAGGTTAACGCGAAGTCCGGCTCGGTCACCGGGACGGCTCAGGCAATCGACCTGAAGTCCCCGCGCCGCTGGTCCCTCGACGATCCCTACCTCTACCGGGCCGTAACGGAAATTTTCACGGGCGGAAAATTGGTGGATTCCTACGAGACCTTTATCGGTATCCGCTCTTTCATCTTCGACAAGGACAAAGGGTTTCTTCTGAATGGCAAGCCCGTCAAGATCAACGGCGTTTGCGACCACCATGATCTCGGCTGCCTCGGCTCGGCGATCAATTACCGGGCTCTTCAAAGACAACTGGAGATCCTCAAGGCGATGGGTTGCAATGGCATCCGCACTTCGCACAATCCCCCCGCGCCGGAATTGCTCGATCTCTGCGACAGGATGGGATTTATCGTCATGGATGAAGCCTTCGACATGTGGAAGCAGCAAAAAACAAAATACGACTATCATCTCGACTGGGACCAATGGCACAAAAAGGACCTGGAAGATCAGATTTTAAGGGACCGGAACCATCCCTCGGTTTTCATCTGGAGCATCGGCAACGAGATCCCCGAACAATGGAGCAAGGACAGCAGCGGGGACAGGATAGCCGCCGAACTGGGGACGATCGTGCGTTCCCTGGACGCAACCCGGCCGATTACCTCCGCCCTGAATAACCACAACTGGAATAATAATGGCATTCTCCGTTCGGGCGCGCTGGACCTGGTGGGATACAATTACGATCAGAAGGAATACCCGGACTTTCCTAAAAAATTCCCGGGTAAGAAGTTCATTGCGACGGAAACCGTTTCAGCCCTGGAAACGCGCGGTCATTACGATATGCCATCCGATAGCATCCGCCGCTGGCCGACCCGCTGGGACAAACCTTTTGAAGGAGGGAACAAGGATTTCACCGTTTCCGCTTATGACAATGTTTCTGCGCCCTGGGGATCGACCCACGAAGAGACCTGGAAGGTGATTAAAAAATATGATTTCCTTTCAGGCCAGTTCATTTGGACCGGGTTCGATTATATCGGCGAGCCGACACCTTATCCCTGGCCGGCACGCAGTTCCTATTTCGGCATCATCGATCTGGCCGGTTTTCCGAAGGATCTGTATTATATGTATCAAAGCGAATGGACCGACAAGCCGGTGCTCCATATCTTCCCGCATTGGAATTGGCGCGCCGGAGACACGATCGATGTATGGGCGTATTACAATCAGGCCGACGAAGTGGAATTGTTCCTTAACGGCAAGTCGCTGGGCGTCAGGGCGAAGCATGGGGACGATCTGCATGTCATGTGGCGCGTGCCCTATCAACCCGGGACACTCTCCGCCGTTTCGCGCAGGAACGGCGCCACGGTGCTGACCGGCGAGATCCGGACGGCCGGCAAACCCGCCGCCATCGTTTTGCAGGCGGACCGCGAAAAGATAAAGGCAGACGGCGATGACCTTTCGTTCCTGACGGCAAAGGTCGTGGATGCGGCCGGAGTGATCGTGCCGGACGCTGATAACCTGATCAGGTTCGCTACGGTCGGAGAAGGTACGGTGATCGCCACAGACAATGGCAATGAAACAAGCATGGAGTCTTTTAAAGCTTCCCAACATAGGGCCTTCAATGGCCTTTGCCTGGCCGTCATCCGGTCTTCGGGCAAGGCCGGCCATATTCAGGTGACGGCTACCGCGGAAGGGTTGCCGCCCGCCAGCCTGACCATCACGGCAGAAAATACCCCGATCAAATAGCCCCGCGCGGACGGCGGGATGCAGGTACTTCACCGATTTTATCCGGATAAATAAATAGGATGAATTGGATAAAATAGTATTACAAAAAAAGTCTATTTTTTAGGTACTTTGGTCAAACTAACCAACTGCTATATGAAGACCAGATCTCTTCAACGACCGGGTAACTTAAGACCCGGTACCTCCGTCCCTTTTGCCTTCCTCCGGCGATCTCATCCATCAATTTGTTTTGCTCAATTCTTATGATAATTCTTAAATGCTAAATGGAAAAAAAAATGAACAAAAGACTTCTTTCTAAAAGCACTGCCGGCAGGGTATTGAGCTTGACCCTGTTCCTGCTTGCTTTTGCACAGGGTATCGCGCTGGCTCAGACCAATACCGTAACCGGGAAGGTGATGTCATCGGAAGGGAACTCGCCCTTGCCAAACGTCACCATCAGGGTAAGAGGCGCAAATACCAGCGCGCTCACCGGCGCCGACGGGTCATTCACGATCAAGGCGGCCCCGAATGCGACCCTGATATTTAGTTCCGTTGGCTATTCGTCCCAGGAGATAGCCCTCGCCGGTCGTACCTCGGTGACGATTACGCTGGCGTCCAACGCAACCAATTTACAGCAGGTGGTGGTCGTCGGTTACGGTACGGTCAAACGAAAGGATCTGACCGGATCGATCGCCAGCGTTAGTGCCGATCAGATCGAAAAAGTACCGATTACCACGGTCGAGCAGGCCTTGCAGGGACGTGCCTCCGGCGTGCAGGTAACCAATAACGACGCATCCCCCGGCGGCAATATTACCGTGCTGATCCGCGGTACAGGCAGCTTGGCGAGCAATGGCAATACGCCCTTATATGTAGTGGACGGCTATCCCCTCGAGACCGGCGGGATCAACAATATCAATCCAAACGATATCGCCTCCATCGATATCCTCAAAGATGCCTCCGCCACCGCGATCTATGGCGTGCGCGCAGGGAACGGCGTCGTCATCATTACCACCAAAAAGGGCCGCAAGAATGGCCTGTTGGTATCCATCGACGCCTATGACGGACTGCAGAGCAAACCCAAAATGTACAAAGTTCTGAACGCCCAGCAGTTCGCCACACTGGCCAACCAGATCGCTGCCACGCCGGGTACCAATTTTACTACCTTTTCCGCCTGGGCCAAACCGGAGACCCTCCACTCGGTAGACTGGCAGAATGCCCTTTACCGGCCGGGCCTTACCCAGAGTTACTCGGTGGCCTTGCGTGGAGGCAATGACAAAGTGCAGTCCTCCAGCTCGGTTGGCTATTACAGCCAGAAAGGGATCGTTCAGGGCTCTTTCTTCAAACGGCTCACGCTCTCCAGTAACGTGGATTACCAGCCATCCACCTGGCTCAGATCGTCGACCAACCTGAAATACAGCTGGCAGCAGAACATTACGCCATTCGGTACCGGAGGCCTGATCCAGCTCAGTCAGCTGCCCCCCACCCTGGACAGCGGAAACGCCAAGACGAACGAAATAGTTGACGGGCATGGTAATTATGGCTTCTTCAACCCGATCTACACCTACGTGGCAAAATATGCGAATCCCCTATTCGGCATCAACAACAACAGATATGGCAATGCAACCAACTTCTTCTTGTTGAACTCCTCCCTGGAGGCGACGATCATCGATGGGCTGAAGGTCAAGACCAATGCCGGCGTCACCTTCAACGGCTTTTCCGGGTCTTATTTCTCTCCGGAGGACGATCGCCTGGTCAACCAATATGGAGCGCAGGCCGGGGCCACGCAAAATGCGTTCGAGAACCAATTCATCAACCAAAGCTTCGACTGGCTCTGGGAGAATACGCTTTCGTATGACAAGACCTTTGGAGACCATGTGATCAACTTCGTGGCTGGTTATAGCGCGCAGAAGAATACCTACAACACAATGGCCGGTCAGGGGATCCCGCCGAACAGCGTGATCACGGATCTCTCGCAGGCCTCCTCCCCATTATTCCTGCCCAATGGCCAGAATGGTCAGGCTATACAAACCCTTCAATCCGAATTTGTCCGGCTTGCCTACAATTTCGCAGGTAAATATTATATCACCGGTACGGTCAGAAGGGATGGATCCTCGAAGTTCGACGTCGGCCACCAGTATGGCGTATTCCCTTCGGGCGCAGTATCCTGGCATATCAAAGAAGAGGACTTCCTCAAAGACGTCAACTGGTTGACCGACCTGAAGTTCAGAGGCGGTTATGGTCGGGTGGGCAATATGTCGGCCATCGGACTGTTTGGGTATGACGCCCTCTATGCTTCGGGTTCTGCGGCAACCACTTCTCCCAACTACGGCTACACCTTTGGCAACCCGAAGACGTACGCCCCGGGCATCTATTCCCTCCAACCGGCGAATCCCAACCTGCGTTGGGAAACCGATATCCAAACCGATATCGGAACGGACGCCGCCTTTTTGGACGGTCACCTGACCCTGACGGTGGATTATTTTAACCGCAAGTCCCAGGACTTCCTCCTGACCCTGCCCGCACCCGCGCAATCAGGGTATTCGTTCCTGACATCAAATGTCGGCAGCATGCTGAATACCGGACTCGAATTCGCGCTGGGATATAATCATGCAGTATCGAATGACTTCACGTGGTCGGCCAACCTGACCATCACCACGGCCCACAATAAACTTCTGAGCCTGGCTACCGGACAGAAGACCATCGCCGGTTTCGGGAATCCGAATCTCACCGTGCCCGCCATGGCCGGATGGAACCCGCTGACCATGACGAACGTCGGAGGACCTGTCGGTGATTTCTTTGGATACAAATCAGTGGGCATCTTCCAGGATACGGCGACGATCGGCGCCCTCAACCGCGCGGCACAGAAGGCAACGGGTAATAGCACGGCGACCTACCAGACGTCGCTTACCCAACCCGGCGACCGCCGCTTCGCAGACGTCAATAAAGACGGTGTGGTCACGGCCAGCGATCAGACCGATATCGGCAGCCCGATCCCGAAATTCTTCGGTGGCCTGAACCTGGATGCAACCTATAAGGCCTTCGATTTCAATCTCTATTTCTATGGCATGTACGGGAATAAGCTCCTCAATTTCGCCCGGAGCGACATGGAGAGCTTCGCGAACCGGACCTTTGCCGGGATAGAGAACATCGGCCAGACCTACTTTGCAAATGCCTGGACCCCGCAAAATCATAGCAACACCTATGCACGCATTACGCCAAACGATAACGGCATCGGCAGCAACGTGATCTCCTCCGCCTATGTGGAAAATGGTAGCTTTCTCAAGTTGAAGAATCTAACGGTTGGCTACACCCTGCCGGCTACACTATTGAGCAAATACATGATCTCCAAGCTCAGAGTGTATGTCTCTACCCAGAACCTGTTTACCGTCACCAAGTACACAGGACTCGATCCTGAGGTTGGCGTACAGGGTGGGAATGCCACGCAAAACGGCATCGACGCAGGTACGTATCCTTCGTCCAGATACTATACGTTGGGTGTAAACGTTACATTTTAACTAGATTAAAGACAAAACATGAAACGAAATAATAGAATTATAGCCATTATAGCCGTTTGCATGGCGTTGCTGCCTCCCGCCTGCAAAAAGAGCTTTTTGTCTCAGACCGATACGGCTGCGGCGACGGCAAGCGCGACCTTCCAAAAGCCACAGCAGGTGGTCGCGCTGGTGAACGCCATTTATGACACCTACCAGAGTAGTGACCTGCTGAAAAAGTCGATGTGGTATTATGCGAATTTCATGACCCACGATTGGTACAATTGGGGAACGGATTACATTTGGAACAATTACGGGATCGGCGCCGACTTCTACGCCATACCTACCTTTTGGAACAACGCCTATATCGGGATCGCCCGCGCGAATTCCGCCCTCGAAGTGATCGCGGCAACCCGGGCCAACGGCGTGCTCCCAGCGGCCCTCGCCGACCGGCTGGAAGGCGAAGCCTATTTCCTGCGCGGCATGACCTATTATTATCTGGCCGGGACCTTTGGCGCGGTTCCCCTCGAATTGAAAGCCGAGACGAACGGCCTGAGCCGTCGTATCGGCCAGGACACCGTATTCAAACAGGTGATTGCCGACATGCAACTGGCGGAAGGCCTGCTCTTGTCAAAGACACAGCTTGCCGCGACAGATATCGGTAGGGCGACCAAGGGCGCTGCTTATGCCTATGAAGGCGCAGCCCATATGTGGCTTAAGGACTATGCCGGTGCATTGACCGCCTTCAACAACACGGAACTGACTACCAATTATCACCTTTTGCCTCAGTTCGTGAACGTCGGTGAATTCGACCACCAGAATAACGACGAATCGATATATGAAGTGCAGTTCAACGTGTACGGATCTCAAAGCTGGGACGGTGGCTGGCAGGACGGTGGCGAAGAAGGCTGGATCGACGACTTCAGCTGGCCATGGGAGATCAGCGGCTTCGGGTATGACTACGGGAACCCCGGTCTCTGGTATTCCTACCAGGCTGGCGACCTCCGCAGGAACCTGACCATCGTTGGCCCCGGCGATACGCTTCAGAGCCCGGGCATTCTTGCCAAATGGGGGGGGATCAAGGGTTATGCGGTCACGATCTCGAACTTTGCCGAAGCATCGAAGGTCATCGCAGGCCCCGACTCACCGGCCATTCTGCTCGCCCGTCAGCGTTATACCACGGGGATCAATAACATCCATACCCCGGCCAATACCAATGCGATCATCAATACCTGCGGTTCGGTGAACTATCCCTGGTATGGGGATGACGGCGGTCGTTCCGGGTACTACAATGCGAAGAAATGGAGGGATCCGACCCTGACCGGCGCGAACGGTACCTCCGCGATCTTCGGCGGTCAAAACCAGATCCTGATGCGTTACGCAGAGGTACTTCTCTCCCGCGCCGAATGCAAGATCCGTACGGGCGACGTGAACGGCGGATTGGCCGATATCAAATTGGTCAGGGACCGCGCATGGGGAGGCTCAGCGCCTGCAACCATGCAGGATGGGCTGACCTGGGACGGCAAACCGACCCAGCCGATCACCGATCCGCTCCAGATGGTGTACAGCGAATACCGCCACGAGCTCACGGCAGAGTATTCCGAGTTCTATGACCTGCGCAGGGCAGGCGTGGCGCAGGCCTTTGTCCAGGCTGCCTATGGCACGACCAGTAACACAAACCCGATCCTCTATCCTTTCGGTCCGACGGCCGATGGAAAGACGCATGGCGTGTACATGACCAGCCTGCCCAATAATAAGGATGTGCTCCCGATCCCGGTTACCGCGATCGCGCTCAATCCAAACCTGACACAAAACCCGTCGTATTAATTCAACTCATAATGAAAAAAGGCTTTCTCCAAAAGAGAAGCCTTTTTTTATTGCTATTTGCCATAAATTTAGGGATCTCCGCACTTAAGAGGATTAGTCATGAAAGTGTTTCGATTTGCTTTAGCAGGGATATCGGCCGGACTTTTTTTTTCGTGCAGCAATAAGCACACCCTATTTGAAAAAATTGATCCTTCACATTCCGGCATTACGTTTAACAATCAGATCACGGAAAATGACTCCACCAATCCGATGGATGTGGTGAACATTTACAATGGGGGCGGCATCGGGATCGGGGACTTTAACCAGGACGGATTACCCGACATCTACTTCGGCGGAAATAGGGTCCCGGGCAGGCTATATCTCAACAAAGGCAATTTCAAATTCGAGGATGTCACCGAAGCCGCAGGCGTGGGCGGCATGGGGAGATGGGAGAGGGGCATTTCCGTGGTCGACATAAATAACGACGGTCTGCCGGATATTTATATCTGCAATACCATCGATAGGGACTCGCTCAAAAGGCGGAATATCCTCTATGTCAATCAGGGAATGGGCAAAGACGGTATTCCGCATTTTAAAGACATGGCTGCTGAATATGGTCTCGACATTCACGTCCAGTCCACCATGGCCAGCTTTTTTGATTATGACAATGACGGCGACCTGGATATGTACCTTACCGTCAACGAAGCGTCCAACGGCGACAATACGTCCACTTTTTTCCATCGTGACCCAAAGGGGTCCGCCCCAAGCCTCGGGCGACTATTCCGAAACGACTGGGATCCTTCGCTCGGACACGCGGTCTACCATGACGTGTCGGCACAGGCAGGTATTAATTTTGAAGGTTTCGGTCACGCGGCGACCATCTGCGACATCAACAACGACGGCTGGAAAGATATCTATGTCTCCGATGATTTTTTATCCAGCAATCTGCTCTATATCAATAATCACGACGGCACATTCACCAACCGGGTCAAGGACTATTTCAAGCACACCTCATACAACTCCATGGGTCAGGATGTCGTGGATATGAACAATGACGGTTTGCCCGACATCGTTGAGCTGGATATGGCTCCCCAGGATAACTACCGTAAGAAAACAATGGCCAGTTCCGACAATTACTATACCTATCAGAACTTTGACGCCCTCGGCATGGAATACCAATACGTGCGGAATACCTTTCAACTCAACCAGGGCCCCCGGGTCGGAGAGAACGATTCGATCGGTATCCCGGCCTTTAGCGAAATTGCCTACCAGAGCGGCATCGCCGAAACGGATTGGAGTTGGTCTCCTCTCATAACAGATTTCGACAACGACGGTTATCGTGACCTGGTCGTCACCAACGGATTTCCAAAGGATGTTTCAGACAAGGATTTTACCGCCTACCAGAATAAGAACAAAGGACGTGTGGACAAAGCGACCCTGATCTCCCAGATCCCCGAGGTCAAGCTGCACAATTACGCCTACCGCAACACCCGGGATCTACGCTTTGCGGATATGACCGCCGATTGGGGCCTGGAACAACCCACTTTCTCCAGCGGCGCAGCCTACGCGGATTTTGACAACGACGGCGCGATCGATATGGTGATCAGCAATATAAATGATGTGGCTCTTGTGTACCGCAACAGGTCCAGGGACAAGGATACGCTGAATACGCACTTCCTGCAGGTCCGGTATCACGGGGGCAGGCAGAATAGTAACGGACTGGGCGCGGTGGCGGCGATCTATTACGATCATGGCAGGACCCAGGTTTATGACAACAATCCATACCGGGGATATATCTCTACCATGGAGGATATTACGCATTTCGGGCTCGGGCCGGTAACGACCGTCGATTCGCTCGTGATACGATGGCCGAACCGCAGACAACAGACAATAAAGAACCTGAAGGCAGATCAGATCATAACCGTGAATGTGGCGGATGCTCATGTTCCGTTCTCTTATGATCAGCCGGCCATTGACAGCAACGCGCTGTTTGACGACGTAACACGCGCGAAGGGCATTTATTACCGGGATATTGATCATGACTTTATCGATTTTAATATTCAGCCCTTATTGCCGCACAAGCTCTCCCAATATTCCCCGGCCCTGGCAGCGGCCGACCTCGATGGAAATGGTTCCGACGACCTCGTCATCGGCGGAAATGGGAATTTGCCGGCCCAGGTATTGCTCCAGCGTCCAGACGGGAGTTTTATGCAAAGAGAGCTACTGCCTGGCGCGACAACCGGGTCGCCGAATGGCAAGGATGAAGGATTATTGCTCTTTGACGCGAACGGCGACGGCAAACCTGATCTCTATATAGCCAGCGGGGGGTATGCATTGGCGCCGGGTGATCCGGGCTACCAGGACAGGCTCTATCTGAACGACGGAAAAGGGAATTTCAAATGGGATTCATTGGCCCTGCCCCGCAATACGGCCAGCAAATTCTGTGTCCGCGCCATGGATTATAACCATGACGGGAAATTGGATCTTTTTGTCTCCAGCCGTGTGGACCCCTGGAATTACCCCAGGCCGGTCAGTAGTTTCATTTTCAGGAATGATACGGAGAACGGTCGCGTGAAATTCACCGATGTCACCGCTCAGGTCGCGCCCGACCTCAAAAATATCGGGATGATCTGCGACGCGCTCTTTACCGATTTTGATGGCGACGGCCAAACCGACCTGATCGTCATCGGGGAATGGATGCCCATTACGTTGCTGAAAAATGCGAATGGAAAATTCACGAATGTCACCCCCGCCTCCGGGCTGGGCGAATGGAAGGGCTGGTGGAATTCCATCGCTGCGGGTGATTTCCGGCACACCGGAAGGATCGACTATATCGTGGGCAATACCGGGTTGAATTCCCTGTATCAGCCAACTGACCGGGAACCGGTATTCATCACGGCAAAGGATTTTAACGGCAATGGGAAATATATTGCGATCCCTTCCTTATTCCTCCCGGATCGGCAGGGTGAAAGAAAAGAGTTCCCGGAGCCGACCAGGGACGCCATTGCCAAGGTGATGCCCATCATAAAAAAGAAATTTGCAACCTACAAGCCCTATGCATCCGCAACGATGGATGAAGTGCTGACCCCCGACCAGCGCGATGGCGCGATGCGGCTAAAAGTCAATACGCTCCAATCCTGTTACCTGCGAAATGACGGCGGCGGAAAATTTACGGCGATCCCGTTGCCCCCGGAGGCCCAGGTTTCTGCGCTCAGTGGAATGGTCGTTGACGATTTTGACGGCGATGGTAATCTGGATGTACTCATCAACGGCAATGACTTCGGAACCGAGATTGGCATCGGACGTTACGATGCGCTGAACGGCTTATTACTAAAAGGGGACGGAACAGGCGGTTTTACCCCCTTGTCTATTTTGCAGAGCGGGATCTACATCCCCGGAGACGGGAAGGCCCTGGTGAAGCTCAGATCCTCTTCCGGAAACTACCTGGTCGCTGCCAGCCAGAACAAAGGCGACCTGAAGTTATTTGAACTGAATGCAAAGACCTTCTGTATCCCCATCGGCAACGATGAGGTGAGCGCCATGATCCGGTTCAGGAATGGGAAAACGCAAAGAGAAGAATTCTATTATGGCACCTCATTCTTGTCTGAATCAGCCAGGTTCCTCCGCGTGGATAACCAGGTGGTTAAAGTGACGATCATGGACTCCAGGGGAGAGAGCCGCGAGGTCATTCCCCCGGCCATGCCCGGCCGTCGGGGGCTCTAGCTTTTTTTTGCCTTTATTTTTTCCAGGTATTGAAGGGTGCTTTCCGGATAAATGGCTATCCGGTGCGTCCGCACCAGGGCCGGGGTCGCCTTGCTCGCGCCGGAAAGCAATTCCTTGCTCATTCCCGAACCTTGTATGGCAATTTTTTGCGAGGCCAGGGCCGGCATATGACAGTCGATACAATTATCGCTCAGCACCAGTCCCGGGGTCGGATGCATGGTGCACGTATTGTGCGCGGCCTCATTATGACAGGCAATGCAACGTTGCGAGAACAGTTTCGGATCGTTCACCTCGCGGGCATGCACATGGTGGCAGGAGGAACAATCTATTTGGGAACGAATGAAACACCTGCTCGACAGGAGGAGCCCATACTGATTGCCATGAACCTCCGGAACCGCGGTTCCCTTTCCGAGCCCGGGTTGATAATAATTTCGCAAAGTATCCCCGGCCCTGAAACTAAAGGCCGGCTTCAAAGCGACCCCCAGGCCCGAATGACAAAGAGCGCAGGCATCCAGCCTTCGTTGCCGGGGTAGTAAGGCGGGATTAATGATATATCTGGCATGGCGGTCTCCGGGATGCGCGGTTTGATAGTTGACGTGCTGCGCCGCCGGTCCATGACATCTTTCACAATCGATGCCATAGAGGATCTGGGACTTGTCGATGATCTCCTGGTCATAGACCGCATCCGGACCCGATCCGGCATTCGTGGCATGGCATTCGAGACAGTAGGCAGTGACCTGACGATTAAACCGGATCGAATCAGGATAGTAACCCGGACTATTGCACCAACCATCCGTAGTAGTGGAGTACGAGATGGGCAGCTGATATAATTTCCCATCGTCACCGTAATAGAGATAAGTCTGGCCCTTCCTGCCCGAACCGATCACGATCTCGAACCGCTCGCTCCTGAATTTCTTTCCATTGACCAGGGCGGTTTGAAAAAACCCGGTATCCTTTTGCTCCATGACCACTTCGGTGGATGAACTGAAAAGGTATCGGTTCCTTCGGCTGTCGAAGCTCCCCTTTATCGTCGCCGCCGAAGCAGGCCTGGAGTCGCGGTAATGCGCCGTTTGAATATGGCTTTTGTATAGGTCCGCATGACAGGAGATGCATGCGGCGGAGCCCGCAAATGCCTTGCCATACCCGTCTTTTATGGGTCCGCTCTCGTCGCTCTCCTGCCGCGAACTGCACATATTGGCGCAAAAAAAGACGGCTATCATGAGGGCCGCCGGGATAGTTTGAGTGTTCCTGATCTTCCGGAAGGAGGTTGGCATACGTATTTGCCTTAAATTTAGGCAAATTTAGTCTACCATGATGCGACTCACGACGCTTGCTGCCTTACTATCCTTTTCGATCGCCGCCCGGGCCCAGAAATTTGAAAATCTCGCCATGACCCCACCCATGGGCTGGAATAGCTGGAATACGTTTGCCGTAAAGATCGACGAGAAAATGGTTATGGACATGGCCGACGCGATGGTGACCTCCGGCATGCGGGACGCCGGCTATATCTATCTGGTGCTCGATGACGGCTGGATGGCCATGGAGCGCGACGCCCAGGGCAACCTCGTTCCTGACCCGCAGAAATTCCCGCACGGCATCAAGGCGGTTGCCGATTATGTCCATTCGAAGGGATTGAAATTCGGATTATACAACTGCGCGGGCACCAAGACCTGCGCCGGATACCCCGGCACGCGCGGCTGCGAATACCAGGATGCGAGGAATTATGCGGCCTGGGAGATAGACTACTTGAAATTCGACTGGTGCAGTAGCGAGGGGATCAATGCCCGCGAGGCATACGCCACGATGAGCAAGGCGCTCCGCAAAGCAGGACGGCCCATCATTTTCAGTTTATGCGAATGGGGGCAGAATAAGCCCTGGGAATGGGCGGCTCCGATAGGCCAGCTCTGGCGGACGACGGGAGATATCAATCCCCTTTACGATGGGATCAAACGGTATGGCAACTGGCACGCAAACGGCGTGATGACCATCGTCGATTTGCAGGCGGACCTCGCCAGGTATGCCGGCCCCGGTCATTGGAATGACCCCGATATGCTCGAGGTCGGGAACGGCATGTCCCAGCCTGAAGACCGAACCCATTTCTCCATGTGGTGCATGCTGGCGGCCCCGTTGATCTCCGGCAACGATCTTCGTAAAATGTCCCCGCAGACCACGGCCATTCTCACCAATAAGGAGGCCATCGCCATTGACCAGGACCCGCTGGGGGCGCAAGGGATCAGGTATTCAACCAGGGACAGCGTCGAAACCTGGGTGAAACCCCTGCAGAACGGGGATTGGGCGATTTGTTTCCTGAACCGCTCCCTGAATCCGAAAAACCTGTCCTTCGATTGGGGAAAAGAAAATATCGCGGATTCGTTGGTGCACTCCGCATTGAATGTGCATTCGACAACCTATTCCTTGCATGATTGCTGGCAAGGGAAAAATGTCGGCAGCACATCGGCCCCGCTTGCAGCAACCATTCCTCCGCACGACGTGATCCTGCTGAGGCTGAAGAAATGATTCGCATCCGGAGCGCAGCATTCGACGCTTGCTCTACTTGGTTCTTGTGTACTTGATCTCCATATTCTTGAACTCCTTCCCACCCGACATCGCATACATCTCCATGATCTGCGTATTGTCGTCGACGAATTTTAACACCTCGCGAACGGGGATGTCTTTACCCGACACCGGATCTACCATGTTGCCGGTAAAAATAATGCTGTTCGACTGGGCGTCCCACTTGCCCTCAAGGAACATCATCCCCGTCCCCATATTGTCGATCCACGAATTGACAAAGGTCTTTTTGGCATTGTCATATCCGGTGACGCTGATGCCTTCAAAGGGCATTCCCATGAAATTGCTGCTGTTCTTTGCCTGAAGATACCGGCCTCCAAGGATCGTATCATTTTGTGAGACGCCGGTGGCATGCATCACGGGAGCGCCCGGTTGCATCCACATGCTGATATCGCCCGACCAGGTGCCGACGGATTTGGCCATCATCTTGTGAATATTGCCGGGGGCGGCATAGTCCATCATGGCTTTCATTTCTTCCTGGCTTTGAGCCAGGGTCGGATGGGTTAGCAGGCAGGGGGCGGCAATAAGCAGGAGCAGGCTTATCTTCTTCATAATTTGGTGTTTTTAGTTAGAAAAAAGTTACGAATAAATACCTGGATCGGGACCAAATAGCCCCCTAAATTTTTCCATGGACCATCCAATGGTTTATGGTTTACCTTTGGCAGTACAAAATCAATCGATATGAGCCAGCCCTTGCTCGTCCGGAATGTCATAACGATCGCCGCCTCCCCGCAGAAGGTCTGGGACGCCCTGGTCAATCCGGCACAGACCAGAAGATATATGTTTGGTTGCGAGACGGTATCCGATTGGAAAGCAGGAAGTCCTCTCCTCTGGCAAGGGAATTTTGAAGGGGTCGACCTGGTCGCCGTAAAGGGCTTTATCAAGGCGATACGGCCTGCGGAATATCTTGCCTACACCGTATTCGACCCGAATATAGGTATGGAGGATATCCCCGAGAACTACCTTACGGTAACGTATGAACTTTCCGAAAAGGACGGCCAGACTGTTTTGACCGTTACCCAGAGTGGTTTCGAGACCGTGGCTGACGGCGCAAGGAGGTTTAAGGAGGCGTCCAATGATGGGCACGGCTGGGAGCCTATTCTGATCGAGATCAAAAAACTGGTTGAATCAGCATGATGGCTCAGCAAAATGAAGCGCCCGGCAAACCCGTGGCGATCGTAACGGGCGCCGGGCAGGGTATCGGCCTGGCCATTTCGCGTGAGCTGGCCAGCCAGGGTTCCTGCGTGCTATTGAATGATATCGATCCTGTCCTGACCGGCCAGGCTGCCGCATCGATCGAAAAGGAATTCGGTCATTGTTTCGGCCTGCACGGCGATTCGGGGGATGTCGGCTTCATCCGGTCCATGGTCGATGAGGCCGTCAGGCGGTTCGGCCGCCTGACCACGGTGGTCGCCAATGCGGGCATCACGTTGTTTGGCGATTTCCTTGAATATGAACCGGAAGCCTTTCAACGCATTGTCCATACGAATCTAAGGGGCGGTTTCTTTCTTGCGCAGGCTGCCGCCAGGCAGATGATCAGGCAGGGCGGCGGCGGCAGTATCCTGTTCATGTCCTCCGTAACGGGTCACCAGGCACATAAGAACCTCGCCGCATACGGGATGACCAAAGCGGCACTTGAAATGCTGGCCAGGAACCTGGTCATGGAATTGTCTCCCTACCGGATTACCGTCAACGCCATCGCTCCCGGCGCCACCGTCACCGAACGCACCTCCGGGGATCCTGGTTATACGGCGATATGGTCCGACATCACCCCGATGGGAAGGCCTGCCACGACCGCCGATATTGCCTATGCCGCTGCCTTCCTCGTCTCGGAAAGAGCAACGCATATCACGGGTCAGACGCTGATCGTCGATGGCGGATGGACGGTCGTCAGTCCTTCACCTTACCGGTAATGAACAGCCGCGGGAAGACCTTCTATTTCCTCTTCGGCTTCGTGGGGGCGATAATGCCATGGAAGGAGATCGGCTGCTTGGTCGTGTTGATCACCTGCAGCGTGGCATATCCATCTTCTGAAACGCTTAACGACAATTGCTGTACATCCCCCGCATCCTTTGGCTTGATCCGGATGTCCCACCCGCCTTTCTTGCCGGGAACAGCGCTATAGGAGAAATCTTTGGACGTAAATTGAATGCCCCCCTCCCTCGGATCGATCGGCGCCGAATAGGCCCTGCCGAAATAGGGCAAATAACTCACGATGGAGGCCTTCCCCACGGTCAGATCGTAGTCGGACGTCAGCTGCCTGACCCGGCCGCCCATCGGCATGGCCGTCTGCGCCTGAAATACATAGCTCTGCGATTCGATGAGATTCTTGATCAGCGCCCGCTGCGCTGCTTTCTTGTCCTGTGCGGGCGCTGCAGGCACAGACTGGGCAACGACAGGGGAATGGCCGATGCAAAGGGCGAGAACGAATAGAATGCAGGCTCTCTTCGCGGACGACGTTTTCATGATGTGCATAAACGGGAAGTTTAAAAGTGTTTACATTTTTTTTGCCTTCACGGCAGGGGAGGGGGTAGGCGGCACTTGAACGCTTGGACGGTTCTCGGGTCGGGGGACATGATGCCTCTTGGGATTGTTGAGGTATTTTTCGCGGATAACCTGGCTCATGGGTACTTGATTGACCTTGCTCTCGACCCAGGAGACCAGGTCCAGGTAAGCGAACGCTCTCGTCTCCCATCGGTTCTTTTCAAATTGTTTGATCTTCAGCAGGAACTTCCCGAATTCAGCCTTAAGGCTGTGGCGGGAAAGGTGGAACGTATGCCGCAGGAATTTGAACATCTCTTCTTCCATGCGGGTGAGGTTCTCTTTTTTGGCCATGAACCGATAGACGGATTTTGTCAGCGATTCCATCAGTTCGAAATTGCCCAGTTCATAATGGGCCATCAGGTGCAGCACCCGCGCATAGCTTTGCAGGTCGTTTCGCATGTCCACCTGATCATTGATGATCCGCTGCAGGTAATCGATGCAGGCTCCGTATTCCTCGCTGCCGAAATGGAGCGTGGCGATCTTGTAGTTCAGCACCAGGATGCGGTGCCTGTCAATGAACAAGTCATATTCCGCCAGTTTCTCCTCGATTTCCGGCACCATCTGCAACCCTTCCCGGAAGGTGCCCAGCATAAAGTGCTGATTGATCTTCGCCGTCGTAATGTAAAGAAATGACTGAATGCGGAAATTGTCGTTTTCACGGACCCTTGCCGTGGTCGCAAACGCTTCGAATTGCTGTAAGGTGACTTCGAATTTCTGGTAATTCCTCAGGTCGAAATGCGCATTCAGCAGGTTGTGCAATCCCTTGATGTAATGCCCGGTCTCCACGCGGATCATCAACGGCTGCTCATCGAACAGATCCACCCATTTCTGCGAATACCGGTAGTACATCAGAAAGTCCTGGCGGATAAATGCGTACCAGTTATAGATCTGGTAGAGATACAGGCGTTCATAGAAGCCTGTTTGTGACCGCGCCTGGGCGGGCAGGTTAACGTCCAGCCAACGCCTGATCTCCTCTTCGTCTCTTTCGTTCCGCGCATGGCCATTGCGGATATACCAGCTGTACAACTGCATGGCCAGGTTGGAAAGCCTGGCCACCATATCGATCCGGCCACTCACCTCCAAGGCCTCGGCCGACAATTGCTCGGCCCTCATTTGCATGCTGTGGGTGATGTGCAACGTTTCGATCCGCTTCTCAAGCGCCAGCACCTGCGCGAGGAAGTTGAATTTCTGATTGGCCTTCGCCGTCTCCTTCGCCCGGTCGAGCATTCTCAGGCTTTGCACGAATAAGCCTTTCTTATACAGGATATGGGCATAGTCGAACATTTCATTAAGCTGAAGGTCGATGCTTTCCGCACTCTTAAGCAGACGCAGACTGGCCAGGATCTGCTTATACAGATGCGTCTTCAGATTTGATAACTGGGGCTTCTCGATCCCGGGCAGTTTTTTCAGCAGCATTTTTTCATCGTAATCGCTCAGTTTATCCATCGCGTCGAATAACTGGACGATCTTGAGGTCTTCCTTGGTAGAGCTGCGCTTGATATACAGCTTGAAATGCCTTTTTTCAGACTTTTCGAGGGAATGAATCAACTGGAATAACGTATCGGAAAACCTGTTGGCCATAATGAGCTAATTTTCCTAAAACTCAATCCAGTGAAGGGTTTCGTCACTAGAATGATCATTTTGACATGATTAATTCCCATATAATTTGATTAGAACGGGTTCCGGATGGATCGTACTTTTATAGAGAATAAGATCAAAATATGGCAGCAATCGTACGGCAGGCAGTCGGTAGAGAGATCTTAGAGAATACAAAGCTGAGTAAATCAGCAGGAAAAAGATAATTACTTTTTTTCATATGGCAAGCAATCGTTAACGCCCTTTGTTTCTACACGGGGCTTTTTTTTGCAATTTACCCAAGAAACGACACAAAAACACGATTTCTCCCGCACTTTATTTTTCTCGTCTCCCCTTTCTCCCCACGCAACATATAGTAACTTAGCAACCTAAGCCTATAATAATGAAAATCAAGGTAAACCGGTTTGCCGCCGGATATTTGGCCGCTTTCTTGTTATGCGTCGGATGCGGGTCCCTCCGGGCTCAATCCCGCACCGATACGCTTAACACGCTCAGCCCCAAGGAGCGAAAACAAGGATTTCAGCTCCTCTTCAACGGTACGGACCTTGGGGGTTGGCGCGCGATCGGGACCGACAAACCGCCCGCCAAAGGATGGGTCGTGGAAAACGGCGTCCTGCACGTACTGGCTTCAAAAGAAGGCTATGCCGGCCGCGGCGGCGATATCGTAACGGTTCAAAAGTTCGATTTTTTTGAATTGACCTTTGACTTCCGCATTACCGAAGGAGCCAATTCGGGCGTCAAATACTTTGTCATGGACAGCATCGCTACCCCGGGGGCGGGCCTGGGACTGGAATACCAGATCCTGGACGATGAGCATCATCCCGATGCCAGGCTTGGGAGGGATGGCGATAGGACCCAGGGCAGCCTCTACGACCTGATCCCGGCTGACAAGTCGGATCCCCGTACCCGCAAACCGATCGGCGAATGGAACCATGGAAGGATCGTCGCCTCTCCGGATGGGCACATCCAACATTGGCTGAACGGCGTGAAGGTGCTGGAATATACCCGCGGGAGCGACCGGTTCAATGACCTGGTGGCGCATAGCAAGTTTGCCGGGATTCGCGGGTTCGGCAAGCCGGCCGTCGCCCCGATCCTGTTGCAAGACCACGGTAATTCCGTGTATTTCGCAAATATTAAGGTCAGACAGTTGAAATAAAGCCTCCCCCTCTGTCCCCGTCTTGCAAATCGCTCGATTCGTGTACCGGCCGGAGCGGTTGATGTAATTTTCTCTCCGTATGGGCCGGAAAGGGCTAATTTCCGGTCGTTTATGTGTTTGTTTTTAGTATACGAATAGTGTTTCCCTTCGGGTCCTCTTGCTCGAAGCTCATGTGATCCGCCGTTGACGGATTTGGCAGGGGCTTGTTTCTACAATGCCCTTGCTTTTTTGATCGATTTACGGGGAACTATTTTTGTAAACAAGTAATTTTTTTTATATTGGATTTCAAATTTCTACTCGTTGCGCCCTGACTATCCATCGAAGCTGTTCCCCGACAAACGCATGAACTATGTGCTCCTCATGGAGTCGCTCGCCGCAGATCCCAGGTGATGCCATTCCCTTCGGTTCACCATCTCCTTTTTGTAATAAAACAAACCCAACGTGCAATCTTTTTTCTTTATCCGGCAAGACGGCAGGAATGTAAAAGTAGATTATCACCAGATCCTCTATATCGAAGCCCGCAAGAACTATACGCGCCTCGTGATGACCGACAAGGCGGCCATGGTGCTCATTACCCTTAAACAGTGGGAAAAGATCCTGCCTCCCGACCTGTTCTGCCGCATCCATCGGGGCTATATCGTGGCAGTGGAAAGGATCATCTCGTTCGATAATCGCTTTGTATACCTGCCCGGGATGAATATCGCCATCGGAGAACAATATCGGAATGCATTGCCGCAAATGGTAAGGATCGTCGCAAACGAAGCATCCTCCAGAAGTATATTATCCGATCTCAGGGCCTGCTAGGCCCGCCCAGTATCTTTACGAGGTTTTCCCATGTCCAATTGTATAATACACCGCCTTGCGGTACCCGGGTATATTGACGATCCTTGTAACCGATGATCTGGATAACCCTCTTCCCGAGCTCGCGCGCGATCTTCACCTCTTTCAGGACCCCCGGCGCGCGATGCGTTTTATGCCCAAGCAGCACGATCACGGTATCGGCCCTCCCGATCCGTTCGCGGGCCTTTTCCTCCCATTCATCGTCCGGCTCGGCTTCATGCAGTGAACCGTCCGCGATCTCGAAAGGCGATCCCTCATTGTTCGCCTGACCGACGAGCAGATCCTTCAGGGCTTTGTCCCGGTCATAGTCAAAGCTGATATATACTTTTGTTCTGGACAACATCGCTAACTGGCTATTCGGATGATGAGGTCGATCAGGTCCTCCGGCGCAACGGACGGGTCGCCGAGCTGTTCGACCATCCAGCGTTTGTCCTTGCACGGATAGAAGTCGTCGAATTCGTTGACTACCCGCTTCCATAGCTTTTCGGCAGCATATCCGGACACCCCGACGGGGATCACGGCCGCCTGGTTGGACCTGGCTATTTCGAATTCTTCCAGAACCCCATCAGCATCCCTGATGAAGATATCCTGCAGTTTATTGCCGAAGAGGAACACGGCCGTGTCCGCCCTGGCTATCATATCGTTGCGGTAGGCAGACCAAACCGCCGGCGACCTGGTTTGATGGGGGAAGGGAAAGCATTGCAACTGGTCCCTGATGGGTTCCTTTCGTTCCAGGTGGATTTCGTCGATAGCGCCCTCGACAACATGGGCGCCGACGCCCAGCCCAAAGCCGGATACGATCCTGAACCCATTCTTCAGCAGCGCCCTGGACAAATGTTTGATAAAGGGCTTCCCAATCTCCCCAAATCTTCCATACTCGTACGCGCTCCCGGAAATGAACACGGTTTTCCGATTTTCGAGATGCATGGGTATAATTTAGCGTGGTAATTTAATGGCCTGCAAAAATAAAAGATATTCCTCTTTAGGGATCAGCCGGCAAAAAAATGGCTAATTTTGCCATTCGTCCGCGGCAGGCTTGTCGGCCACCCGCAGGATATTGCGCTCATTATCATAGTTTATTCCAGGCAACCCCTTGGATAAATTCAGCGTTTGAACTATTTAAAATCCATTTTTTTTAGGGCAAGCAGGATAGTTTGGAAAAATTGATTCATATCATCGAAGGTTGCGCAGTACAGGACCGCCATTGTCAGCAGCTCCTGTATGACAAGTTCTATGGCCTCTGCCTTAAGATCGCTTTTCGGTATGTCAATACCTATGAACAGGCCGTAGAAGTGGTGCACGACGGATACCTGAAGATGTTCCGCAATTTCAGCAGGTTCGAAGTGAGAGATAAGGATAAAGTGGAAATGCTTCTGATGGGCTGGATCCGCAGGGTAATTATTAACGCAGCCATCGATTACATGAGAAGAGAGATAAATAATCACCAGACCTATGCGATCCCGGAACATGTCTGGGAACATGGCGATGACCGGCAACTTTCTGATAACTCACTGCTTTATAAGGAATTGATCACCCTCGTTAAAGAATTGCCTCCGGCGTACCGCGTCGTATTTAACCTGCATGTTATCGAAGGGTATTCTCACCCGGAGATCGCCAAAATGCTTGGTATAACGACCGGGACCTCGAAATCTAACCTCTCCAAGGCCCGAGCTCATTTGCAAAAAGCCTTGGCAGCCGAAAACGTAGAAACCATTTTATGGCAAACATAAACGGGAATAATATAGATGATCTCTTCAGACAGGCGTCTGACAAATACCCCCTCAGAACCGATAGTTCGGATTGGGCTAAGTTGTCCGATGCTCTCGAAAAAGAGCCTTCCCTTATCCAGCCTTCACTAAGCGGAAAAGAGGACCGTCGACGCAGGCGGCTTTTCTGGCTGTTCCTCCTGCTGCTGCCCATGGCAGGCGCAGGATATCTTTTCTGGCAGTCAGGCACGCAACGCCCTGCCCAACGCCCGGCCCCAACCGTGACCCAGACCCGGGCCCAAAACCCGGCCCAGACCCCGGCCCAGGCCTCGACCCAACGCCCTTCCCGTACCGCCTCCGGGATCACGGTGCCTTCCCCTTCCGTCGCTTCGGTGGCGCCCAAAAGCTTTACTCGCGGATCGGATAACCAATCCACGACTACCCGCGGCTCGGCAACCGGCCGCGAAACAACCCGCGGTTCGGCTACCCGCCAGGCAACAACCCGCGGCGCGGCTACCCGCGGCTTGGCTTCAGGCGACCTGGCACCGGATGGCACGACTTCCCGCGGCTCGACGCCCGGCCTCACGACTTCCGGCACGCCCGGCGCAACTGTAGAACCTTCCGCCGACCCCTTGCTTGCTTTCCTTGATGTCCAAAGGGCAAGGACCTCCGACGGCGTTCTTCTCCAGGTCGACGTGCACCGTACAAACCAAACCGCTCCCATCGATAAAGGCAAAACCGCGAAGGTTACCAAATTGCAGCCCAACCATCATTCATTCTATGCTGGGCTCCTTGTCGCCCCGGATCTTAGTACGATCAGGTTTCAAACCGTCAAGTCGGTGGGAACGACCTACGGCGTGTTATTGGGATACACGTTCAATGCGAAGTGGAGCCTGGAAACGGGCGTTTATATCGATAGAAAGAAATATTTCACCGAAGGGCAGTATTTCAACAAGGAGAAAGTACCACCCCTGCGCTATGTCGACCTGCAGAAAGTGGACGGCATTTGCAACATGGTGGAGTTGCCTCTCTCCCTTAGGTACAACCTGGGAACCGGAAATAAGGTGAAGTGGTTCACGACGGCCGGTCTGTCGACCTACCTCATGTCCAGTGAATGGTATAACTACCAATATCTGTCCAATGGCAACCCTATGACAAAAGCCGCATCCTATAGAAATCCGTCACAAAATTGGTTTTCCATCGTTAACCTTAGCGTGGGATACGAACAAAAACTCGGCAGCATCGGCAACTTGAGATTGGAGCCGTATTTGAGAGTTCCGCTCTCTGGCATCGGTACCGGTAGCTTGCCCATTATGAGCGCAGGCCTGAATATAGGCATTACGCGCAGGATCTGGTAATATTCATTTAATCGCGGAATGATATGCTGAAAAAAAGGACTTTTTTTTGGTTGGGGACCCTTTTGCTCCTTTTGGTCGGATTGGGTTGGGGTTTCTACCTTTACAACAAACCTCACCAAAGCGCCGGTCAGGAGACGGCAAGCTTCACCCTTGACGCTGACTCTTTATTTGCAGAATACCAGAAAGACGAACAGACGGCCGATAAACGGTACCTGGGTAAGGTCGTTCAGGTCAGGGGCCGCCTGGCGGAGATCCAGCGTAGCGGCGCATCGGAAGTCTGGATACTTTCTGTCAAGCCAGGCAATGCACCCGCCGGCGGTGGGGTGAATTGTCAGCTATTTGCCCCGACCGGAAATTCCTCGCCAAGACCGAAGGCGGGTGACGAGGTCACCGTCAAAGGGAGATGCACCGGTTTTCTGATGGATGTAAACCTGGCGGATTGCGTACCCCAATAGTTTGCGAATCTCAAAGTTCACGGTTCTCGATGATTACCGCGGCTGGCTGACGGTCGCATCATTATAATGCTTAAAATTTGACAACATGCGGTTCTTACTGATTAGTATCCTTGTCATCGCAGGCTTCGCCCTGGTATTCTTAGGCTGCTCCAAGACCAGCGCCGACAGGCTCTCCGGCTATACCCCCTGCGATACGACAGCGGTGAGTTATACCAGGGATATTTTGCCCATCATTCAGCAATACTGCTATCCCTGCCACGGCAATGGCAGGGGCGCATTCGGCGCCGGGATCAACCTGGAAAGCAAGGATACCGGTTATGACGAAATGCAAGGCTGGGGCATGAACGGGTACCTCATCGGCAACGTAACCCACGCGTCAGGGTATATCGGTATGCCGTACGGCAAGCCCATGCTCGATAGTTGCGAGATCAATAAGATCATTGCCTGGGTCAACCAGAATTACCCGCGATGAGCATAAACATTTAAACAGTTGATATGAAGAAGTTTGTTGTAATGGTTTCTCTTTTGACGGCTTGTCTTCCTGCCGCCCGCAGCCAGGTATTCATGACGAGGACGGGATTCATCGGATTCTATTCGAAAACGCCCTTTGAAGATATTAAGGCGGAAAATAACCAGGTATTCGCAGCCATCGACGCCGGCAGGCGCAACATCGCCTTTGCCGTGTTATTGAAAGGGTTCGTCTTCACCAAAGAGCTCATGCAGGAGCATTTTAACGAGAACTATGTGGAGAGTGACAAATATCCCAAGGCGAGCTTTAACGGTTCCTACACGGGCGATGTCAATCTCAACAAGGAGGGGGCCTACCATGTGACCGTGAAAGGCAATCTGACCCTGCACAACGTGACCCGGGCTATCGAAGAGTCCGCCACCATGGAGGTCAAAGGAGGCAAACTTTCCGGGTCCGCAGATTTCCTGATCAAACCGGAGGACTTCGGGATCAGTATACCCTCGATTGTCCGCGACAAGATCGCCAGAGAAATGACGATACATGTTCGTATTGATTGTACCCCTAAATAATGTCAGCACCACTAAAAAATAACAGTATGCGTATCAAGTCACTCCTATACGGTTTATTCCTATTGACTATTTCATCGGCCTCCCGTGCACAGGACAGCACACTCCTTGCCTCGCTCAACGATTCCCTGACCGCCAGCGGACAGAGGTCACTCGTTACGGGCACGTTCAAGGCAACCCATGTCGTAAACATGCAAACGGTCGAAGGGCCCGCCAAAGGGGCCATGGTCTTCCTTATTCAGCACCGCTTCGGAGCCCTGAACAGCGGCTCCTATAATTTCTTTGGCCTCGATAATGCAGTGCTCCGGTTGGGCTTCGACTACGGCATTACCGACCGCCTCACCGTCGGGATCGGCAGAAGTTCCTACCTGAAGACCTATGACGGCTATCTGAAATACAAGCTGCTCCGCCAGACAGAAGGCCCCGGAGCCATGCCCGTGTCGGTAAGCCTCCTGGGCATCGTTAACGACTATACCCTGAACGCGCCCTTCGAATCCTACATCAACGGCATGTACCACGTTTCCTATGTGACCCAGTTGCTTATCGCCCGCAAGTTCAGCCGAAATCTGTCCCTCCAGATCGCACCGACCTGGTTGCACTACAACCTTCAACCTACGGTCAACGATAAGAACGACATACTGGCCCTGGGCATCGGCGGCCGGATGAAGATCAACCGGCGCATGAGCATCAACGCGGAGTATAATTATTTACCTTCGGGGCAGGTCGTATCCCGGCCGGCCTATAACTCGTTTTCACTGGGCTGGGATATCGAAACAGGCGGGCACGTATTTCAGCTTGTCTTCAGCAATTCCCAGAGCATGGTCGAATCGCAATATATCACGCAAACGACGGGCAGGTGGGGCAAAGGGGATATTTATTTCGGGTTCAATCTTTCACGTACATTCGACCTGAAGAAAAAAAAGAAGGCCACCTAGTTCAGGGAGGCCGCCTGGATCAACCGAATGAGAAAAAGGATCATCCATGATATTTCCGCCAGTTCGCTACAGGTGATCATCAGCCAGTTGGCCGGGCTGATCCTCTTTTTCGTTACGTCATCCTACCTCAGCAAGTCCGTATTCGGGCAGTTGAACTGGGCCCTGGCCGTGCTCCTGGTCAGCTTCGCCGTCCTGGGTTTCGGGATCGACCAGATCACGGTTCGCAAAATAGCTGCCGGCGAGGACGCCTCCTCCTATCTGAGGATCTATCTCTTCCACGTATTGCTGACCGGTATCCTTTTCCTCGCCCTGCTGTCCTCGGTCTCGCTGATTTCTGGAAACGGCTATGCAAGGTGGAACCTGCTGCTCTTTCTGGCGATCGGACAGTTTTTTACCTTTTTGTCACTGCCATTCAAGCAGATCGCTAATGGGAAGGAGGACTTCAGGGCGCTCCTCTTCATGTCAGCAGGCGCCAATCTCATCAAAGTGACCGGCATTTTCTTGCTGGCCCTGCTACACGCCATCACGCTCGATTCCTTTGTACTGTTATATGTGCTGGCGGCTGCCGCCGAATTGTTGATCAGTATTTTTGCCGCCCGCCATTTTCTTAACCTCCGGGCCGGCATAACCTGGGATCGCCGGCGCTACTCCCGCCTCATCCGGGAGTCGTTGCCGCAATTGGGCGTAATCCTTTGCTCTGCAGGCATCGCCCGCTTCGATTGGATCTTCCTCGGTATCATCTCTACCGCGCCCGTCGTGGCAGAATACAGTTTCGCGTACCGGGCATTCGAGGTGTCGAGCCTTCCCTTACTGGTGCTGGCGCCTCTCCTGCTCCCCAGGATTACCCGCTGGTTTGCCGGTTCGGACAATACCCCCCTCCGGGGCCGGCGAAAGGCGGGCCTCTTCCTCCTTGCTCGTTTCGAGATGATCCTGGCCTGGGGCTGTGCCCTCGTATTGAATATGATCTGGGCTCCCCTCGTCGATTGGCTTACCGGCAATCGGTATGGTGCGGTCAATTCCGCGATCTTCTTATTGCTGTCCTGTTCGCTTCCATTCTTGTATATCAACAATCTGCTGTGGTGCATTCATTTTGCCCTGGGACGCATGAAATTTATTTTTTTCGTGTTTATGATCACCCTCCTGATTACCTCTGCGGGGGACCTGATCCTGATCCCTTTCTTCCAGGGTAAGGGCGCGGCCATTGCCTACTTGTCGGCCATCGTCGTGCAGACCATTCAATTCATCCATCATCGCGGCAAGGACCGGATGGTGACCGGCATGGCCAGGCTCTGGCAACCTCTGCTCCTTTGCGGTGCCTCGGCCCTGATCAGCGGATGGCTCGCCATCCATCTCCATGAAGGTACGGTCCTCCGCTTGCTCGCCGCCATGGGGGCATACCTGGTTTTGCTGTTTGCCAGCGGGCAACTCAGGGTACATGATTGGGTCACCTGTAAAAGGATGATCTATGCATGAGGCGAAGGTACTGCCCGCTGAACCAAAGGCCCCGGCCATCGATTGGGCCTTGTTCCTCTTCCTCGTTCTTTTTCTGAATGTAAGGCTGCCCTGCAAGCTGATCGCTCTCGTCCTCATCTTTGTCCTAAGGCCAGATTTCCGATTCGGGCTTCGCCTTCCCTTTCGTCGGGATGGACGTAGATCGAGATTGCCCTTATTCTATCCGGCCATGGCACTCATCGCCTTGTGGAACGCTTTCGCCCATGGGCCCCTGACAGGAACAAATTATGGTTTTTCCCTGGCCGGAGGCCTGGCCTATTGGATGGCGGGGCTTCTGGCTATTCATCAGGTCAAACTCGCCGTAGATCGTCTTCCTGCAACGACCCTGCATCGCACATTGGTCGCATTCTTTGCGATCAACGCCGCCGTATCCATTTTTACGCTATTGAAGATCATGATAGAGGCCAGAACGTTTAACCCGTATCTCTACCAGGGCGAATATCAAAAATACTTTATCAACACGGGTGACTATATTCGCGGGATACTCTTCGATACATCGAGTGCAAATGCGCTGATCAATGCCTTTGGCGTGCTCTATTTCATTTCGCGGAAGCGCGCGGGAATGGCCCTGATCTGTATGACGGTAATGCTGTTGACGGGCAGCAACGCCACCGATATCATTGCCTTCTGCGCCTTATTATGGATGCTCATCGCCGGCCGCGGCCGGGAACGAAAAAGCCTGGCGCTGCTAAGCCTGTTCATGCTGATCCTTTTCACCGTCCGGATCTCGCCGCAAAATCATCTCTATGTGTTCGGCACGATAGAGAACAGTCTTTCGAAAGGACCCGGCACAGGGGTAAATGCAGACAAACCGGCAGTACGCATCACCGATATGCCCGATAGTCTTCTTGACAGGGACGGACGAAGAATGAAGATCGCTACCCGCTATGTGGACAGCGTAAGCTACCTGTTCTGGCTGAAAAGAGACTCGGTCTATAAACGGCTCGGGGTGCAATGGCCGAAAATACGACCCCGTCCCAGGCCCGATCTGGACGCCCCCGAATTCCAAAGCCGCCTGGATACCACATTGGAAATGCGCAAAAAATTGTTGGAGTTCATCAGGCTGCAACACATGGAAGACCAGGTCGCCATGGCGGGCGAAGGCTATGGCCGTCTTCCAGGGAAGTTCATCGCTATGCGACAGGCGATCGACTTCCTGCGGCGCCATCCGGGAAAATGGCTTTTCGGCGACGGCATGGGGAACTATTCCTCCAAACTCGCTTTTCGCTCCACCGGACTGGGGATGTCCGGCAAATACCCGGAGAGCATCCGGTACATAAGCCCGGAATTCAAGGCCGGCCACCTGGCTCTCTATCTCTATTACTTTACGAAAGGGCCCGCCTTGCACTCCGTGCTCAACACGCCCGATTCCGTTTACGACCAGATGCTCGCCGAATATGGGTTGGCCGGTGTCCTCATTTTCGTGTTCTTTTATCTTGGGTATTTTTGCCGGCAACCGGGCAGTACCGGAATACCGTTGTTATTCATGATGGCGATCGGTTTTTGCCTTAATTACTGGTTTGAGCAACTTTCAGTGGTCGTGGTCTTTGAGCTGATCATGCTCATGGATCGGAAAGAAAGTCTTTCGGCTGTCACAAAAGAATGAATGTTAATGATATGACTGCACCAAGGGTCACCATGCTGATGCCTGCCTATAATGCGGGCAAATATATCGCCGAAGCGATCCGGTCGGTATTGGCCCAGGATTTTTCAGATTTTGAGCTGCTGATCGTGGATGACGGTTCCACCGATGACACCCGGGAGGTCATCGGCCGGTTTTCAGATCCGAGGATCCGCCTCCTGGAACAGGAGAATAAGGGGATCTCCGCGGCCCTGAATGCCGGGCTCACCGCCGCCAGAGGGATCTATATTGCCCGCTTCGACGCCGACGATATCTGTCTCCCGCAACGGCTTTCACGTCAGACCGCCTTCCTCGATGCCAACCCGGACTATATTCTCGTCGGCAGCGAAGCGGAATACGTATCCGAAGATGGCGAGCACCTTTTCCATTTCCGCTGTATCGCCTATTCCTATCCGGAGATCATGTCCAGGATCGTCCATGCCTGCCCTTTTATACATTCTGCCGTCATGTACAGGCAAAAAGAGGTGCTGGCCGCCGGCGCTTATTCGCTGTATGCCCATAACTTCGAAGACTATTTCCTATGGATTCAACTGGTGCGGACAGGCAAATGCTGCAACCTGCCCGAAGTGCTGATAAAAGTAAGGATCAACCCCGATTCGGCAACGATCGACGAGAAATGGCGGGGCAGGCATTTCCGCCGGTTAAAGAAGAGGATAATCCGAAGAGGGGTGATCACGCCTGAGGAAGGGAACAAGCTGCTGGCCATTATAATGGATCAAAACAACCGGAAAATGAAAGAAGGTTCCTACCACGCACTCTGCGGGAAAAAATACCTGGCCGACAACTATCAGCCCGAAAAAGCACGATGGCACGTGACCCGGGCAATCCATATCCACCCATTCCGACTCGATAATTACGGCATCCTGGCGGCAACTTTCCTGCCGCCGGGCTGGATCAAATGGCTGCTTCGGAGGAGCCCCGGCAAAAGCTGAATATGGAACGCTCCATTTTTCCCGATCCTCCGCTCGTTACGGTGGTCATCGCCACGTATAACCGGCAAAGGCTGGTCAAACAGGCCATCGCCTCGGTCCTGGGGCAGACCTATCCGCATTGGGAGCTCATCGTTGCAGACGACGGGTCACGGGACGATACGGTGGCTGAGGTCCGATCCCTGGCCGATCCCCGGATCCGGGTCCTGGAATTGCCCCATACGGGCATCATCGCTGCCGTCAGAAATGCCGGGGTGGCGGCAGGAACCGGATATTGGGTTAGTTTTCTGGATTCCGACGACCTATGGCTTCCGCATAAACTGGAGGAACAATTGGGTTTGCTGAACCGGGAGAACAAACGCTGGGCTTACGGCGGATTCGAGTTGATGAACGAGAGCGGAGAAACGATCTCTAACAAAGCGGGAACCTATTCGGCCATTTCCGGGTGGATCATCAGACCGCTGCTCAGGTGTGAGGCTTCGGTCAATATCGGGTCTCTCATCGTGGAGCGCACCCTTTTTGATGAGATCGGCGGATTCGATTCCGATCCATTGCTCAATTTTCGCGAGGACTATGACCTGGCCCTTCGATTGGCGATGAAGGCCGAGGCAGCAGCTTCTTCGCATCTGGTCATGAGGGTCAGGGAGCATAAGGGACGGGTGACCAGCCTGGCGGGTGGCGGCAACGAACGATCCGGCTATGCCTACCGGCACTTCCTGGGGTACTCGCCCGGTAAGGACCTGGAAAGAATAGCGCGGCGGCAACTGGCTTTTCATCTTGCCGAATCGGCGGTAAACAGGTTCTTGGCCGGCCAGCATTCGACGGCTATCCGGGAGTGGTGGATGGCATTGTGTAACGGCGATAAGGGCAGACATTTATTTTCGTCCTTGCGCCGGATGATCCGTGGCAAGGGCAACCATATTCAAGATATTAGCCAGTGAACGACGTCGTTAGAAATATTTTCGCCATTCTTGACCGGAAGGAAAAGAAGTTACTGGCCAGACTCATCGCATTTGACGTGATCATCAGCCTCCTTGACATCGCCTTCCTGGTCGCCCTGCTCTACATTGTTCAGTTCTTCACGCAATCCATTCGCCCGGCCGGATTCGCCCGTTTCCCCTTTTCTATATTCGACCGGTCTCCGCTACTGCTGATAACGACCTTCTTCCTGCTGTTCAGCCTCAAGAACCTGGCTGCCTTTCTCGTTCTCCGGACACAATTCCGGTTCGTCTACGGGGTAGCATCCAGGCTTTCCCGGAACAACCTCTCACTTTACCTGAAAGGCGCCTATGCCGGATATGTCGATGTCAACTCCTCGGTACAGATACGGAAGATCAACCAGCATCCCATCGAGTTCGGGCATCACGTACTGGGCGGTTTTCAACAGATCGTCGGTCAGGGACTACTGATCCTGATCACCGTGGCGGCCACGCTGATCTACAATCCCGTCCTGTTCCTGCTGCTATTCCTCATCCTTACCCCGCCCATCGTATTGACCGGCTTTCTGATCAGGCGAAAGATGGGCCGGGTGCGCAGAACCGCCAAGCCGGTGAGCGAAAAAGCGCTCCAATATCTGCAGGAGGCGCTGGCCGGGTTTGTAGACAGCAGCATTTACGGTTGCGAAGATTTTTTCGTCCGCCGTTACGACGCCTGCCAGTCCGCATTTAACGGGTTCCTGGCGGATCAGCAGGTTATCCAGAACATACCCTCGAAGCTGATCGAAGTATTTGCAGTTTTCGGGTTCTTCGTCCTGGTGCTCATCAATTCCTATACGGGCAATACCAACACGATCCAATTGATCACGATCGGCGCGTTCATGGGCGCCGCATACAAGATCATTCCCGGGATCGTCAGGATCCTGAACAGCGTGGGCCAGATCAGGACCTATGGATTTACCGCCGCCGAGCTCGCCGCCGAACGGAACAAGCACGTCCAAAGGGGGGCCGCGGACAAGGCGACTATCCGGTCCATCGGGTTTTCCGACGTTTCCTTCTGGTACGCGGACGAGCCCGTCTTGCGGGATTTTTCAATGAGCCTTTGCCCCGGGGAAATGGTCGGTCTTTCCGGCGTCTCCGGCAAGGGTAAGACGACCGTGGTCAACTTGTTACTGGGCTTTATAGAGCCTTCATCCGGCAGCATTTCGATAAATGGTCAGAAAATGTCCGCGCCGGAACGCAGGAAGTACTGGAGTCAGATCGCTTATGTGAAGCAGCAGCCATTCATGATCTCCGATACGGTTCTCCGCAATATCGTATTGAGCGAGCAGGCAGAAGATCCCGCGAGACTGGAAATGGTCTTCAGCAAATTGGGCCTGGACGGCCCCGGTGGCGTATTTCCGGAAGGCTCGGGCAAATTGTTGACGGAAGATGGAAGGAATATCAGCGGAGGCCAGCGTCAACGGATCGCCTTCGCCCGGGCACTCTATAAAAAGGCGGACTTGCTCATCCTGGACGAGCCGTTCAACGAGCTCGATGAGGCGTCCGAAGGTATCTTGCTGGGATATTGCCGCCAGCTGGCGGCGGAAGGGATGGCGATCCTGCTGATCACCCATAACAGCAAAAGCCTGACGGCTTGCGATAAAATCGTCTCACTGAATGGATCCTAACGCCAGGATAACCGACGTCGGTCCCGGGTCGACCGGGAAAAGGCCCAGGACCCTGGTGATCCTCAGTCCGGGCTTTCCGAAAGATGAATCGGACAGCACCTGCCTGCCTGCGCAACAGCTCTTCGTGAGCGCGCTCAACCGTTGTTTCCCCACGCTGCAAGTCGTTATCCTGGCTTTTGAATATCCATTCAGTAAAGAACCGTACAGATGGCATGGTAATCTCGTCATCCCTTTCGATGGGTGGAATAAGGGCCGGCTGAATAAGGTCCTGGTATGGACAAAGGCATGGAACACCCTCAACGGCCTGCGCCATGACCGGGATGTTCTCGGGTTACTCAGTTTTTGGTGCACTGCCTGCAGCCTGGTCGGAACCTGGTATGGAAGACGAAAGGACCTGCCTCATTTTACCTGGATACTTGGACAAGACGCGCGCAGGAACCGCTACATACGCTTTATACGACCGCGGCCGGAGCATTTGGTCGCCATGTCGGATTCCCTGGCAACCGAGTTCCGGGCAAATTATGGCATTCTCCCCCGGCATATCGTGACAAACGGGATCGACGCCGCCCAATATCCCCGACCCGCCCGGGACGCGTCCGCCCGCGATATCGATGTACTGGGGGTCGGATCGCTCATCCCGTTGAAGCAATACGATCTTTTTCTTGCCGTGATCAGGCAGATGGCGGATCGACGTCCCGATATCCGCAGCGTCATCTGCGGCAAGGGTCCCGAAGAGGACCGCCTGCGGGAACTTATCCGGAAAGAACGGTTGGAGGACAAGGTGGAATTGGCCGGGGAACGCCCCCATGACGAAGTGCTGCGGCTCATGCAGCGCTCGCGGGTATTTCTTCACACGTCCTCCTACGAAGGCTTCAGCACAGTTTGCCTGGAGGCCCTGTACGCAGGGGCGCACGTGCTCAGCCTCGTCAAACCGACCCCTCTCCCCGTCAAACATTGGCAGGTCGCCGACCGTTGGCAAGACATGGCTGGCCTGGCGTTGGGGATCCTTCAGGATCCGGCGCCGGATCACTCTCCCGTACTGCTATACACGATGGACGACAGCGCACGCGGGATGATGCGTCTATTCGAATGATCGATACCGTTATGCCGGACCATGGTTTCGGAGGGAAATAGCAACCTCCTCCATGCCGGCTGCAATGGCTTCGAAAGAGAGTTTTGACCGGAACTGCTCAAGCGTCTTACGTCGTTCGGACGCAATATCCATGTCGGACGTTGCCATCAGGGCCGCCAGCAGGCCTTGCTGGTCACCTGCGGCATACAACCGGCCGCATCGGCCATGACCGGTCATCATGCGAAAAGAAGGGATGTCCGTCAGGATAGGGATGCAACCGCAGGACATGGCCTCGCAGACCGCTGCGCCGCTGCCTTCATACCAGGAACCGGACACGATGAAATCGGCGCTGCTATACCAGTCTTGCAGACGGCCATGATCCTGCGCCCCGACCAGAATGACCTCCCTCCGATCTCCCTGTTCCCGATCTCCGTCCTTCCCGTCTGCCCTTTCTCCTTCGAGGAGCCGTTCTATTTCACCCAATAATTCCGTGGTATGGAAGATCATGTATAGCCGCGGTCCGGGGCGGACACGCGCATACTGCAAAAAAGCGCGTAGTACCATCAATGGGTTCTTGTTTTGATCCAGCCGGCCCACCCACAGCCAGACGGGCTGACCCTGCACCCCCGTTGTAGATCGCGCCATTTCCCGGTCCGACGGGTGAAAGACGGAAGAGACCTCCATGACCTCATGGATCTTTCGCCTGTCAGCCAGGTTTCCGCGGTCCACCCAATCCGAACCCATCTCTTTTGAACTGAAGAAGTAGGCGTCGATGCATCGGTCGGCCATACGCTGCAGGAGCTTCCTGATCCCCGTGAAAGGCTTTTCGGCGTGATTCTGCGCGATGATCACGACCTCATTCCCCAGACGCCACCGCAACTGGATGACCTGCCAGGGGTAATGAAGCCCCGATACGACGACGACGTCGGGATGCAGGGCGGCGACAAACCGGTGCAATGCCCATGGCCAGTGAAGCTTTCCCTTGCCATAGTCTCCAAAGTAGTACTGGACACCCTCATGGAGGCAACTTCCCGTATAATTGATTCGTTCTATACGAATGACGGAATGTCTTTCACTCAGACAGCTCAGGGACCCGGTATATATCTTTATCCTCGCGAACCAATCCCCGGGTGAATGAATGTCCGGAGAATAATTATGACTGACGAACACAAATTTCATCCGTACCGCATTTACATAACTCAAATTACTATTTTTAGGGCCCTTATATTCCGTTATGCCGACAAAACCGATGAGAAATATTTTCTTTTATGATCAGATCGCGCAGGACTATGACGCGATCATGGAAGAAGAACGCTCCAACGGTTTGGTGAGACAAAAGGTGATCCGCAAATTCCTGGAAACGGTCGCTCCGGGACGCGTGCTTGATTTCGGAGGAGGGACTGGCAGCGACCTGGGTTGGCTGACGGATCACTATTATCATGTTATCTTCTGCGAGCCTTCCGTAAAAATGAAGGATCTCGCGATCCGCCGCCATCAGCGGAAGAGTTTGCCCGGGCATGTGGAGTTCCTTTCCGGTCCAGCCGTCGATTTCACCGGCTGGAACAGGGACCTTCCGTTTTATCCTCCGGCCGACGCCATCCTGGCTAATTTCGCCGTTATCAATTGCATTGAGGATATCGACACCTTGTTCAGGAGCCTGTCCCTGGTCGTCCGTCCGGGAGGCAGCCTGATTGCCTTGCTGCTCCGCCCGAATTGGAGGCATACCCTGCGGTCCATGGCGGGGCTGGCGCCAGGTACGCTGGAAGTCCGGTATAAGGGCTATGAGCAAACGGTTTATGTACATACCCCGGTGGCCGTCAGACGGGCTTCCGGGGATTATTTTGATTTCAGCGGCTGGCGCTCCTTGCATGGGTCGGTATTCTCCATTTTACACCTGACCCGCAAATGAAGGAACTTTTCCGGAAAATACTGTTCGGAGAGGCCCTGATCAGGGAATATGCAACCGTTCGCATCGGGGAAGAGATCAGGGAAAGAGTGTACCTGCGCAAGAATGCCGGCGACGCACCCCGGGATGTATCCCGCACACACTGGGTGCTATGCCTCGACCCGCTGGTTTTTGGCATATGGACCGAAACGACGCCGGACAACGTCGGCGATGGGATAAGCCATTGGCTTTATTTTAGGGATGGCCCCTGCAAACCCGGCGAGGACCCGGAGAGGCAGGCCGTCGCCGTGGCAGAGCTTGAATTTATGGACAGGATAGAAGAGGCCGGCGGCTGCCTGTTGCTCTTCAGGCTGGTCTCCTGCCGCGTCCATCATATCGCCGCATTCAAGACCCGGCTGCTCTATTCGAAATATTATCGCAAGCCGGGACTCTCTTTCGATAAATTGAAGGCCTTTGCCACGGCGTATAGTTATCCCCGAAAGGTACGTCTCGTGTCTTTCCGCGGAGAAAATTATTACAATATCTTTCCCATGGATCTGCTCGGGGACATACCCCGGGCAGGACGTTTTGTCTTTGGCCTGCGGCATTCAAATGTGGCCCTTTCCCGTATCATCGCGGAAAAGAAGATAGTGGTGTCTGAAGTTCCGTCCGGATCGAAGGAGATGATCTACCAATTGGGCAGCCATCATAGTTCGGTTCCCCCGCCCGTGGCCGAACTGCCATTCGCCGTCATCCCCAGCCCCGCGTTTGGTTTTTGGGTGCCCGCCTGGGCGGAGAGTTGCAAAGAGATACGCATCCTGCGAACCATGGACCTGGGCAGCCACATGCTCATGTGGGGCGAGCCGGTAGGAGAATTGCTGTTGAATCCGGTCTCGGATCATTTGCATCATATCCACTTCCTGATGTATTTGCATCAGCTTAAAAAGAGATCAGGGTACCTTCCGGCATAGGCCCCCGGTCAAAACTCCTCCGCTCAATCGACCTCCACCGGGATCTCCGCTCCGGGATGAGCTTCCCTGATCCGTCTGATGAGGCCGGGCAGATCGCCGTACACAAATTTTCGACTATGCCCGACAGTGACCGGGCAGAATCCGGCATGACCGGGGTAGAGACCTTCAGGGCCCGTGGCCAGAGCGGCGTCGAAGAGCCGAACCTTCCCATGATAGAGTACGAGCAGGATGTCCTCGGGATTTATCGAAAACAAGGCGTCCATTCCCGTGGATGGGCCGGGTCGGGCAACGACCAGGTCGGCATACATGCCCGGCACGAGACTGCCGGTGTCGGCCAGTCCCCATACCGGGGCCGCCTTGCTCGTAAGGCTTGCCAATAGTTCCTGATCGGTCAGTAGGCCCGATCGCCTTGCCAGGCGGATCTGTTCCCAGATATTCCAGTCCGAGGTCAGCGTGGAGTCCGTGCCGAACAGGATCGGCAGGCGGTTCTTCAAGCGGTCTACCGCGGCGGTACGGTCCAATAGCCGATAGTTCGAGTCAATGCACCAGACCAGGGCCTTGAACCCCGCTGCCTGCTCCTCATTCATGGCCACGCCATGTATGCCGATAAGGGGGGTGCGCAGCAGGTTCCAGGCAAGGAGCCGGTCGATCTCGCGCGCCGCCATCTCATCCGTTCCTTCCCCGACATGGATCACCACGGCCCGTTTGCCCCCGAACGGACGATTGATCTTCCATTTCCAGTTCTTTTCAAAGCCTACCGAATGCAGGGATCGGGTCTGCAGTACGCCGATGCCCGCGGCATCCGGATCGATGGACAAACGATCTCCATGATTGACTACCGTCGTTACCCCGTTCAGAAGGTTCTTGTACAGGCCCCAGGAAATTCGTAAAGACTGCGGTATCCGCAATACTTCGCCGATCTGCGACCGGTTGTTGTCGTGGATATCTTGTCCCCACTGGCGGTAATTGGAATAGATCCGGTTTGCCATGGCCGGAAAGAGGTTGAAGTCCAGGTGGTCATGGGAATTGATGAGGCCCGGCAGAACAATGGCCCCGGACAAGACCGCATCAAGGCCCTCGGGCGAAAAACGGCTGTCGGTCACCGAGGGATCGATGCTACTGATCCGCTCATTTTCGATCCGAATATCCACCGGCCCGGGACGGCTGCCCCCGGCAAGCCGAAGGTTACACAGCTTCATGGACCCGGAGCAATTAAATGAAGGCCGTAAATGATCCTGACGCCATAAAATCGATCATAGAGGGCAAGAGCTTGTTGCTGCTCATAGTAGGGCCGGACCGCATCGTCGATCACTTTCTCCACGCAACGTTCGATCCGCAGATTGAGCTCTCCGGCGATCTCCTTCAGCCTGTCAAGTGGATGGATATGGTTCCTCACGGCCAGGACCCGGTCATTGTGCCGGAAGGTCCGCTGGCCACCCCTTGCGAGGGCATCGGGATGGTAATCGGTGATCAGGATGGATCCACCCGGCCTTAAGACCCTCCGCCACTCCTGCAAGGCGGATGCAATATCGTCTATATGGGCTACCGTCAGCGTGGACAGGACAAGATCGCAGGTTTCGTCGGCGAGGCCCGGCAACCGCTCATCCCTCAGCAAATGGGTCTCCGCTCCGGGATATTTCCTCTGCAACATGCCCAGCATGCCCGGGGATACATCATAGCCTGCCAACCTGGCGGGCTGGGCCTCCAGCAGCCTGGCCCAATGACGGCCAGTACCGCAGCCGACATCAGCCACGATCTTGCCCCGGATCACCAGATCAGACATCAATTCCGAGCATACTTGTTCATCGAGGGCGAGCATCAGATTCCCAGGCTGGTCGTCGTAGCCCTCCGCCCATTGGTCATAGGCCTTTGCCGGCTCCAGTTCTTTTTTCCGGATCGATGGGAAATACCGCCTGAGTCTGTTCAATAGAGGCATCCTTTGAAGAATAATCAGCGTTTAGTATGAATAGAAATCACAAAGGTATACACAAAACGACTACCAAGTAAGTAATAGACTATATGAATAAGGTTCTTTTGTACAATCCGGTCAGTGCCATCGCTAAGCACCGGGTGCCTAATTCTCTTATGAATATAGCTGCGTCGGTCGAGGGGATGTTCGAGTGGGTGATCGTCGATGGTAACCGGGAACCCGATCCCTATCGGAAGATTGCCGGCTATCTGGCAACCGGTGAATACAAGTACATCGGATTTACCGTCATGCCCGGGCCGCAGGCCAAACAAGCCATTCCATTCGCCAAACGGATCCGGAGAGAGTTTCCCGGCACCGTCATGATCTGGGGCGGATATTTTCCCACCAACCACTACAAGGTCGTGCTGAATTCCGGCTATGTCGATTTCGTGATCAACGGCCCGGGAGACCATGCCTTTCCCCGTCTGCTCCGGGCATTGGAAAACAATGAACCCTACGAACTGATCCGGAATGTCATTTATCGGTCCGGAGACAAAGTGATCAAGACTACGAAGGAGGATCTGATCGAGCAGGACACCCTGCCCCCCCTGCCATACGATAAACTGGCCGGATTCTATCCGATCGAGAAGTACCTGGGAAAAACCTACCTGGGGAACCGGACCCTGGCCTACCATTCCAGTATCGGTTGCCCTTTCACCTGTTCGTTCTGCGCCGTGGTTCCGACCTATGAGGCCAGATGGAAGGCCAAATCGGCGGAACATGTCTATCGTGACGTCAAGTATATCAAGGAACGCTGGGGCGCCGATGCCATCGAGTTCCACGACAACAATTTCTTCGTGTCGGAGCGGCGGACGGTCGAATTTTCCCGGTTGCTGAAACCCGAGAAGATGAACTGGTGGGGAATGGCCAGGATCGATACCATGGATAAATTCAAGGACGAGTCCCTGGCCCTGATCAGGGAGGCGGGCTGCAAGATCATCTTTTTCGGAGCAGAGAGCGGGAACGACTCGGTATTGAAGCAACTCGATAAGGGCGGTACGCAGACCGGCGAACAGATCGTACGATTCGCCGAACGATTGAAGAAATTCGATATCATCCCGGAATATTCCTTCGTGCTCGGAACGCCTGCCGAAACGCCCGAAAAGGTCATGGCGCAGATCGAGTTCGATATCGACTTTATCCGGCGGGTAAAGGCGGTCAATCCCAGGACCGAGATCGTCCTGTATACGTATAGCCCCGTTCCAACCGAGGGATCGGAGCTCTATCAGCAGGTACTGGCGACCGGGTTCCAATATCCCCGGACCCTCGAAGATTGGGTCAGCCCCCAGTGGGAACGGTTCGACATGCGCAAAAACCCCCTGACGCCCTGGCTTACCCCCGCGATGATCGAAAAGATCAGGAATTTCGAGACGGTGCTGAACGGCTATTATCCGACCGTCTCTGACATTCGCCTGAATACCTTTAAGCGCAAGATGATCCATTTCGTTTCAGGCCTGCGCTACCGGGCGAATATGTACAAATATCCTTACGAAATAAAGCTCCTGCACAGGCTGTGGAAATACCGCCAGCCTGAGATTCAGGGTTTCTAAACTAATAAAAGCCATGGGATTACCCGACTCTTCCATTTTGACAAATATCCAGGTTCCGGGCCGGACGACCCCCTCGGACATCCTGTTCGAGAAGAAATATATCACCACCAGGGGGCTCGAGAACAGGCTATATTCCGATGACGAGTTGATCCGGCTTCCGGAGATCGACCCCGAACACACGCACTATCGCGAATGGCAGCTGCGGCAGCGTTCGGGCAGACGCATTGTCCGCTATCTGACCGGGAAGAAAAAAGCCCTGGATATCCTGGAGATAGGCTGCGGTAACGGTTGGCTGTCCCACCAGCTGGCCGGGATCCCCGGAACCCGGGTAACAGGGTTAGATATCAATTTCACGGAATTGCAACAGGCCGCCAGGGTATTCAGCGATGATCCGAACCTGGTCTTTATCCACGGAGACATCCGGTCGGGCATCTTATACGGCAGGCAATTCGATTGCATCGTATTTGCTGCATCGATCCAATACTTCGCCTCGCTGAAAAAGATCGTCTATCTTTCTTTGTCCTACCTAAAGCCGGGAGGTGAGATCCATATTTTCGATTCCCATTTTTACCGGCCGAAGGAGTTGGAGACGGCCAGAAGAAGAACAATGGCCTACTATACCTCTCTCGGATACCCGGAAATGGCCGATTTTTATTTTCACCATGGCGTGAGGGACCTGCGGTCCTTTCACCACAGCATACTTTACAACCCGCTCTCTTTCCGGAACAGGCTGCTTAGAGGGAAGACGCCATTCCTTTGGGTTCGGATAACCAAATAATGATACAATGGCTATCGGTTCGCTCTATCATACGTTTCAACGGTACCGGACGCTGCAGACGGACAAGATCTCGGCCCTTCCCATCGTGATCCTGATGCCCCACAGCGCCTGCAACTGCAAATGCGTGATGTGCGACATCTGGAAAGGCAATCATAACCTGAAACAACTCACGGAACGCGACGTGGAGGCCCTGATGGATAGCCTGAAACGGCTCGGCACCCGCCAGGTCGTCATGTCCGGCGGAGAGGCGCTGCTCAATCCGAATTTTTTCTCTTTCTGCGATATCCTGCGCAGAGGAAATATCAGGATCACCCTGCTCTCGACCGGCCTTTCCCTGCATCGCCATGCCGCCCGGCTGATCGGCTCGGTGGACGATATCATTATTTCGCTGGACGGGGACGAACGCCTCCACGACAGCATCCGTAACGTTCCGGGCGCATTCCGCAAGCTGAAGGAGGGAGTGGCCAGCCTGCACGCCCTCAAGCCATCGTTCCGGGTCACCGGCCGGTCCGTCATTCACCGGCTCAATTTCAGGCACTGGCCTGCCATCATCGAGGCGGGCGCCGCCATGGGGTTGGACCAATTGAGCTTTTTGCCGGCGGACGTGAGCAGCGAGGCATTCAACCGTGCTCAGCCCTGGGATGAGCCCAGGCAGCACGAGATCCTGCCGGGCCTGGAAGAACTTCCGGAATTGATGGAGATCATCCGGCAGATCATCCGGGACCAGGCTGCCCGGTTCGACTCTTCATTCATCGCGGAATCGCCGGCCAAACTGGCCCGGATCGGGGAATACTATGCGGCATTCTATGGCCTCAATCCCTTTCCCTACAAAAAGTGCAATGCTCCCTGGGTTTCGGCGGTCGTGGAGGCGGATGGCACGGTACGGCCCTGTTTCTTTCACGCCCCCCTGGGTAATATCCATGAGAATTCGCTGGCCGCGATCCTGAATAGCGAAAAAGCCGTCGGCTTCAGAAAGTCGTTGGATATGGATGCCGATCCGACCTGTGTCAAATGCGTCTGCTACCTGAACCTTTCACCGCGTTCCTAATCTGTGCGAAATGGAGAAGAACAAAGAACTGCCGCTAAGGATATTGTTTCCGTTGCTGACGGCCTACCTGGTCATCAGCATCGCGGGGATGCTCCGGCATGAATTGTGGCTGGACGAGGCGCAGCACTTCCTCATTGGCCGGGACAGCCATTCCTTTACGTCGATGTACTATAATATGCGCTACGACGGACATCCCCGGCTATGGAATTTCCTGCTCTACCTGATCACCCATTATATCACGGAAAGCTATGCAGGCATGCAGGTATTTCATCTGTTGATCACGACAGGCACGATATTCGTCTTCCTCCGCTATGCTCCTTTCCATCTCTTGATCAAGATATTGGTTATCTCAGGCTATTACTTCCTTTTTGAATATAACCTGCTGAGCCGGAATTACGCGCTGGGCATACTGCTCCTCTTCATTTGCTGCGTATGGCTTCGCGATCCGCGGAAGAATATCGTCCGGATCGGATTGTTGCTCCTGCTCATGTGCAATACACATCTTTTTTACGCCTTCGCGGCGATCGGGATCTTCCTTTTCCTGCTTCCGGAGTTCGCGCGAAATAAAGAGCTTTTCACGCCGGGCTGGCTGGCATTCTCCGGCCTCTTCCTTGCCGGTCTGGCTTGCATAGCGGTCCAAACCATGACCCCGCAGGTCGACAATTTCTATCACGTCCGGCCCTCGGAATGGCTGACGTCGAAGAACCTGTCCTTTACTGGCTACGGCCTAATCAGGGGATGGCTCCCCATTCCCCAGTTTTATAGTGGTCATTTCTGGAATACCTACTGGCTGCAGGACCGGAATATAGGGACCATTTTGCGGGACATCCTTTTCCTATTTTTTCTGGCCTTTCCTGGTTTCGTCCTTTGGAAAACGGCACGCGGCCGGCGGGCCATGCTTTTCTATTACAGCAGCCTGACCATCTTGCTGGCTTTTTTCATCGTCACACAATTGGCGGCTTCGAGATATTTCGGGATGGTGTATATCTATTTCCTGGCTGCATGCTGGATGACGGGCAACGATTCCGGAGATGTCTTTTCAATGGATCACCTGCTGGGCCGCCCGCGTCTGAGAGGGTTCCTGCGTACCTCATGGTACGCTGTGCTGATCGCACAGATCCTGATCGGCGCCTTCGCACTGGAACAGGATTTCAGCCGCCCCTTCTCGCAGGCGAAGAACGCCATCGGATATATCCGCGATCGCGGACTGACAGGACAGGAAGTGGCGGTGGACGGCTACAACTCGGGCCCAATGCTGAGCGCCTACCTGGGCCGGATGGTATATTATCTCGATATCAGCCAGCCGGGCAGTTGGGTTTATTGGAAAACTTCCTATTTCCCCAATCCCAGGCGATCGCTCACCGATGAGATGTCCCGGTCAGCCTATTTGCAGGGATTGGATAGGTTTATTCTGATCGCCAACCGGCAGGAGGATACGCATGAAATGCGGTTTGGCAACACCGTTTTTCGGCTGCAATTGCTGGACCGGTTTGAAAACAGCATATTGGTGGCTGAAAATTTTTACGTCTATCAGGTAACCAGGACGGCGAATAATTCAACATGGGCAATCAACAAATGAAAAAGATCCTTTTTTCTCATTCTTACTTTATGCGCCTGGATCCCAAGCAATGGGAAACGGGACAACCCTATCCGCCCCTGGGAACCCTTCATGCGGCCGCATTCATGCGGGCCAACGGTTTCCCCGTCGCCTTGTTCGATACGCAGTTTGCAGAAGGGCCCGATAAGTTGATCGATTGGCTGGATGCGGAACGCCCCGATGTTTTCGTGATCTATGACGACGGCTTCAACTACCTGACTAAAATGTGCCTCACCAATATGCGTGAAGCGGCATTCCGGATGATTCGGCTGGCCAAGGAACGAGGCTGCACGGTGATCCTCTCCGGTTCCGATTCTACAGACCATTATCAGAAATACCTGGAACACGGGGCGGATTTTGTCCTCCTGGGAGAAGGGGAAATGACACTCCTGGAACTCATCACCGCGATCCGGTACGGCGTGCTGGATTTTTCCCAGATCCCCGGCCTGGCATTGCGTCAACATAATGATCCTATAAAAACTACAGGGCGAAAATTGATCAAAGACCTCGATGCATTGCCCATGCCGGCGTGGGATCTTGTAGATATGAGTATGTACAGGAATACCTGGCTCAGTCACGCCGGCTATTTTTCTCTCAACGTCGGAACGACTCGCGGCTGCCCCTTCAAATGCAACTGGTGCGCAAAGCCTATCTATGGGAATAGGTACCATGCCAGATCGCCCCGCCACGTGGTGGAAGAACTTAAATGGCTGAAGGAACAGTACGCCTTTGACCATATCTGGTTTTGCGACGATATCTTCGGGCTGAAGCCGGGGTGGGTCGATGAATTTGCCGATCTGGTCGAAGAGGCCGGACTGAAGTTCCGGTTCAAGATCCAATCCCGCGCCGATCTGCTGGTACAGCAAAATTATGTCCGGGCACTGGCCCGGGCCGGATGCGCCGATGTCTGGATGGGCGCGGAGAGCGGTTCCCAAAAGATACTCGACGCCATGGACAAGGGCATCACCGTCGAACAGATCCGCGTGGCCACGCAACTCCTCAGGCAGCACGGCGTGAAAGCCTCCTTCTTCATCCAGTTCGGCTATCCGGGTGAGACGCGCGAAGATATTCAAAAGACGATCCGGATGATCAATACCTTGCTTCCGGACAGCCTCGGCATTTCCGTCTCTTACCCATTGCCAGGCACCGTATTTTACGAACGCGTGAAGGCTGATCTCAAAGAAAAAGCCAATTGGACCGACTCCGATGAACTGCAGATCATGTTCCGTAACGCCCATACGCCGGCCTTTTACAAACAGCTGCATCGCTACGTGCACAAAACCTATCGCAGACACCTTGCCCTGGCAAGTCTGAAGAACCTCTTTGCACATCCCGCCGCTACGTCCTGGGCTTCTCTTAAACGCGCAGCCTCCCTGGCCTGGTACACCCCAAGCGCCCTCCTGGCCGGCTATCGCCTCCACCGGATAGCTAAAATCCCTCATTCTTAGTACCTTAATGAAGCAAACGCATGTCGATGAACGAGTTGAGCCATGATCGGAACGAACAGGACGCGGCCTCGGCCTTCAGCAGACAGGCGCCCCTCTTCGATCAATATGACGCCGGGAATACGATCATTCAATATAAACGCCGCCGCGTACGTGATTGCGTCATGCAATGCCTCGCTCCGGGCAGCACGATCCTCGAGCTCAATGCCGGAACGGGTCAGGATTCGATCTGGCTGGCGGGTAAGGGCCACAAGGTGCACGCCACCGACATCGCACCGGGTATGCTCGCCGAGCTCGAAAAAAAAGTCAACGCCCTGGGATTGGCCGCACAGGTGACCTGGGAACCCTGTTCGTTCACACAGCTGGCGGGGTTGAGATCCAAGGGGCCCTACGACCTGATCTTTTCCAATTTCGCAGGCCTTAACTGCACCGGCAAATTGGACGAGGTGCTGAACTCTTTTTCCGGATTGCTGAAGCCTGGTGGGCATGTCCTGCTCGTCGTATTGCCCTCCTTCTGCCTTTGGGAATCCTTACTGTTGTTCAGGGGGAAGTTCAGAACGGCTTTCCGGCGTCTGTTTGCTAAAAAAGGGGCCCGCTCACGCGTGGAGGGCGTCTATTTCAAATGCTGGTATTATCCTCCATCTTATATTACCCGCGTCCTGGCCCGGTCTTTCACGCTGAAAGGGCTCGAAGGGTTATGCAGCATCGTCCCGCCTTCCTATATCGAGCAATTCGCCGAGCGGCATCCCAAATTATACCATTGGTTGGTTAAAAAGGAAGATCGTTGGAAATCCAGCCGGCCATGGAGATCGATCGGGGACTATTACATCATCACCTTGCAAAAGACGGAGGATCATTCCGCCGCGAAGTAAGCAGGCCACCGGGCCTCCAATCCCTTCATCTTGTCGGTGAAGAAGGCCATGATACGCGCTTGCAGATAGGCGGGATCCGGCTTGGAATAATGCTTGCCGGTCAGCAGGGACATCCGGTCGCCCTTTTTATTGCGCGCGCCGATATCGGCTTTTTTCTTCCAGCGCCGGGTGGTGAGGGCCATCAGGAAATTATCCAGGCGCTCACCCAATTTATTGTTCAGCGCCTTCTCGATAGCCGTCTTTAGCCAGGAATTGGGATGGGTGACCTGCATGGTCTCCTTTTTCGATCCGTAACTCGGAAAGTAGTCCAGGGCCCATTCATTGGCATCGAAAAATTGTTCAAGTACCCCATTGCCGCAGACAGGCATAAGGGTGACAAGTTCGGTGGCGGTAAAGATATTTTTTTCCTCTATGCTCAGGGCTTCCTCATCTACGAAATAGTTCATGCAGTACCAATCCTGCCTCCCGATCACGAAGTTCAGCTTCTTGAACAGGTGCATCAGCGTCCTGGCGATCCACAGCCTGTTGGCACTGGTAATGATAAAATAGTCGATATCGGCGTCCTCGGAGGCAAAATTCTTGGATAGCGAACCCGAGATGCCGATCCCCCTGACATACGGGAAGCGGAATAACAGCCTGGATCCCCTGGCGGCAATGGCCAGCAGCCGCTGGGCATTCCGATTCCCCCTCAACCTCCTTTCGGCCAGTTGGGGGTCATTGTGCAGGGAATAAAAAGCGCCCAGCCGGAAAAGACTTCCGTCATTCAGCAACGTGTCGAGAGCAGCAGCCAATTCCCGGCGGTCGGTAGGCCGGTCAAGAAAGAACAGGATGTCCTCTTCCGTGAGGGGATAATCGAAAAGGTCGAAGTAAGCGATCACTTTCAATATACTGTGCCTCAGTTGCATAAAATCTTAAACGGGCTTTTAAATGCAAGGGTTGCTTGGAAATTAAATGCCGGAGGCGGGGGCCGGGGCAACCCCCGGGTCCCTCTTTACGTTTGATTGACAAGGCACTATTTCAGATTCCACTGTTCGCCACCCATTGCAAGTATTTGTTAAAATGTTAAGCATGGATTTGAACGTAAAGTATATACCCTATGTCATTCGCAAGGTCCCTGTACAAGAGCAGAAATTGCCGCTTAGGAACTTAATCGACAGTAAAAAGACCTACTTCTTCTGCAAGAGGGCGTTCGACGTGCTGGCTTCATCCTTCGTGATCCTGTTCCTCCTGAGCTGGGTGCTTCCGGTGCTGGCCCTTCTGATCGTAATGGAATCAAAAGGTCCCGTATTTTTTCGCCAGACCAGAACAGGACGGGGCGGAAAGTTATTCTCCTGCCTCAAGCTCCGTACCATGATCGTAAATGACCAGGCCGATCTGCTGCCGGCATCAAAAAATGACGCCAGGATCACCCGGGTCGGGAAGTTCCTGCGTAATGCCAACCTCGACGAACTTCCTCAATTCTTTAACGTCCTCGCCGGTTCCATGAGCATTGTCGGTCCGCGCCCTCATATGATCGTCGATTGCAATAAATTCTCTGCCGTGGTGCCCCGCTACAAGCTCAGGAACCTCATGAAGCCGGGAATCACCGGGTTGGCCCAGGTAAAGGGGTTTCATGGGCCGGCTACGGATACGGGCAATATATTTCTGAGATATGGCTGGGACGCCTTCTACGTTCGCAACGCCGGCTTCTTATTGGATATTCGCATCATCCGGCAGACCGTCGGACTATTGTTCGCCTGAAGACCCTTGGAAAGAACTTAATGTACGCTAACAAAAAGATAGTATTTATCACGAGGGCCACCTTGTATAAGGTCAAGGGAGGCGATACCTTCCAGGTCCTGCAGACCGCAAGGCACCTGGAGGCGCTGGGCGTTGAAGTGGATATCAGGCTGACCCATGAGAAGATCGACTATGACAACTATGATCTCCTCCATTTTTTCAATATCATCCGGCCCGCCGATATTCTCTTTCACATCCGCAAAGCCCATAAACCCTTCGTCGTATCGACCATGCTCATCGATTACACCGGCTACGATAAGCACCACCGGAAGGGCGTCGCCGGACTGATCTTCAGGTCGCTTTCGGCCAACACGATCGAGTATGTCAAGACGATCGCCCGGTTTGTCCGGGGCAAGGATAAGCTGGTGACCTGGTCCTACCTCTGGGAGGGCCATAAGCGGGCGATACGTGAAATCCTGTCCGGCGCCTCCCTCCTCTTCTCGAATTCCGGCCTGGAACACAAGCGCCTGATCGAAGAATATAATATCCTGACCGAATGCATCACGATCCCGAACGGTCTGGACACCGACCTTTTCGTCTACGATGACAAGGTGGAAAAAGATTCGCGGCTGATCCTCTGTGTGGCCCGCATCGAAGGCATCAAGAACCAGATGAACCTCATCAGGGCATTGAATAATACCAGCTATCGTCTGTTGATCATCGGCGCTCATGCTCCCAATCAATACGCCTATTACCGGGAGTGCCGTCGCATGGCCGGTCCCAATGTGGAGTTCATCGGGCACCTGCCTCAAAACGAATTGGTTCAGTACTATCAGCGGGCCAAAGTACATATCCTGCCCAGCTGGTTCGAGACCTGCGGCCTTTCCTCCCTGGAGGCAGGAGCCATGGGATGCAATATCGTCGTCACGGATAAGGGCTATACAAAGGAATATTATGAGGACTTCGCTTTTTATTGCGACCCGGGTCACCCGCATTCGATCTTGAATGCGGTGGATCGTGCAGCCAGGGCCGGCTATTCCCCCGACCTCCGGGACAAGATCCTCAGCAATTATACCTGGCGCCAGGCGGCAGCCCGAATTGCCGCCGCTTATGACCAATTATTGAATTAACGATGAGCCTACGAATTGCCATATTAGGAACCCGCGGGATCCCCAATCACTACGGAGGATTCGAAAGATTTGCAGAGCACCTGGCGCCTGCACTGGCCACAGCCGGCTATGAGGTCTTCGTATACAATTCCCATAACCATCCGTATAAAAAAAGCGTTTGGAAGGGGGTGCAGATCCTCCATGTCTTCGATCCGGAGTATATGCTGGGCAGCGCCGGCCAGTTTGTCTACGACCTGAATTGCATCCTCGACGCGCGCAAACGGCATTTCGATGTGATCCTCCAACTGGGCTATACGAGTAGCTCCGTGTGGGGCCGCCTGTTCCCGCAAAACTGCCTGGTGATCTATAATATGGATGGCATGGAATGGCAGCGCACCAAATATTCCCCCCTGGCGCGAAGATTTCTCCGCTACGCGGAAAAACTGGCCGTGAAATATGGCCATCGTTTTATCGCCGATTCCCTCGCCATTCAGTCGTACCTGCATAATAAATATGCGATAAAGAGCGAATATATCGCCTACGGCGCAGAGCCGTTCCACCAGGCCAGTGAACAGACCCTGACGGAATACGGACTTTCTCCTTCCGGCTATTGCCTGCTCATCGCCAGGATGGAGCCCGAGAATAATATCGAGATCATACTCGACGGCTTCAGTCAAAGCAGTACGCAAAAGCAGTTCCTCGTTGTCGGCGACCCGGACAATAAACTTGGCCGGCGCCTGGTAAGGAAATTCAGCAGGGATCCGCGGATTAACTTTGTCGGATCGATCTACGAGGACCGTAAGGTACACGATCTTAAATTCCATTCGCACCTGTACTTTCATGGCCACAGTACCGGCGGCACCAACCCTTCCCTCCTCGAAGCAATGGCCAGCCGGTCCCTGATCGTCGCACATGACAATCTCTTCAATAGGGAAGTATTGGGAAGGGATGCCTATTATTTTTCCGGAGCCCGCGAAGTGGCCGCGATCGTGGACTACACCTGTCGCGGCCCCCGCGAAGAATGCATGATCCGAAACAATCTGGACAAGATCAGGGATAAATACAATTGGGAACTGATCGTATCGAAGTATGAGTACTTCATGCTGGAATGTTTATATAGTCCCTCCAATGAAAGAAGTATTCTGTATAGAAGATACGCTGATTAACCGCATCAGCTACTACCTCTCGCTGGCATTTCTGGTCGCCCTGCCCTTCGACCTTTTTTATAGCGAGATGATCCTCGTTTGCCTTGCCCTGCATACGATCATCCAGGCGGATTGGCGAAAACCCTTCCGCATCCGGAGATCCTTGCTCCTGGTCGTCGCTATTTATGCAGTGACGATGATCGGTACCCTCTATACCTCCGACCTCGCACAGGCCTGGAAGGATTGGGAAAAGCAATTGGCGCTCGTTCTGTTCCCGCTGATCTTTTCTATGCTCAGGCTGGACTTGGGCAAATACAAGTTTCCGCTCATGAAGGCATTCGCGTTCAGCTGCCTGCTTACCTCGCTTTATTTGTACGGGGATGCTTTAATGACCATCCGGTTCAACGGCGTTTCACCACGGCTGCTGTTTACGCCGCCATTTATGAGCCATAATTTCTCGCGGCCGATCGATCTGCATGCCACGTATTTTTCAATGTACATCGCCATCTCCGTGGCAACATTCGCCTGCCTGTTCATCCGGTCCCGAAGTTCCATGGGCCGCTGGTTCTATGCCCTGGCATCCCTGGCCCTGCTTGCCGCGATGTTGCAGCTTGCCTCCCGCGCAGTCTGCATAGCCTTGCTGATCGGATTGGCTACCTTGCCCTTTTTTCTCGTTACCACACGCCGGGCATGGCGATTCGTCCTGGTTGCCCTGCCCCTCTCCATGGGCCTCGTATGGGCCATGGGTAGGATCGGCGGCTTGCACGAACGCTATATCTCCGGCCTGAAAGAGGATCTGAGCGTATCAGCCGAAGAACCGGGGATCGTCGAGCCCCGCCTGGTCAGATGGAACTGTACACTCGATCTGATCAGGGCCCGGCCCCTGACAGGATATGGTACTGGCGCAGAAATAAAGCAATTGAAAGAAGTGTATTTCGACCGGCATCTCTATAGTTCCTATGTCCACGAGCTGAATGCACACAGCGAATACCTGAGTTTCCTGCTTAAGACGGGACCCCTGGGGCTGATCGTCTTCCTGACCCTTCTGGGGACGGCCGTCTTCACGGCCCTGAGGACCAGGGATGCTCTATTTTACGCTTTTTGCGTGATCGTCCTTTGTGTCTCCTTTTCGGAGAACATCCTCGATACCAACAAAGGCATATTTTTCTTCGCTTTTTTCACCTCCTTCTTCTTTACTATTCTTCCCCCGAATCCCCGTCTTGAACCGAACCCCCGTCCCGCCCCGACAACGATTGCATAGCCATTTCCCGCACGTTTCAGCGGAAATATTATCTTCAATCATGCAACGATCCCATTCACCCGCTCATTCATCCCCGGCCTTCAGCTTGTCTTCCGCTCTTTTTTGGCTGCTGTCCGCCACGATGCTCCTCGCCGGCCTTCGTCTCTCCGCGCAGGAACGACCTTTGGCGGCTGCCGACACCCTGGCCAACATACAGGTACACGGGGATACGCTGGATCTGCCCGGACTTTCTGTCCAACTGACGGCCCAGGGTTTCCCCCGGCAATTGCGGGTCATCGGCAAGCCGGCTGCCGTCTCGCCCACGGATACGACCGATCTGCTCGCCGAGAACATTCACTTCCATTTTACCAGGATCGCCGACGACAAGGACATCCGCCTGACCCAGAAAGGATTGCATTCTTGGATGAGAAGGCCCGATAGGGTTCGATGGCAAGCCTCCGCCGGGTCGGAAGAATTGCAAATGGACGTGTATGGCTCTATGAACTCCGTCGGTTTGCTGTTCTATTCCGTTTCCGTGATGGCTCTCCAGGATCTGGAACTGAAGGACCTTACCTTCCATATCCCTTTTAACAAAGAGGCCTCTGGGCTGATGACCGGCCTCGGGATAAGCGGCGCCCGTCCCGATAGTATACTGCTATGGCCCTGGAGCGCCGCCAGGGGCCACATCGCAAATGCCTGGATCGGCATGCGACATGCGGGCTTGCACATAAATTTGTCCTCCACGCACGGCGATCACGGGCAGGGGAACATTTCCGTTGGCATTAAAGGGAAGTCGATGCTGTTCAATGATTATACCGGCACATGCTCCCTGAAGAAAGGAACCGTCTTGTATTATAATTTTTATCTCCTCATCACGCACAACCCGCCGGATAGCAGTACATTTATCGAATAAATAAGCGAGCTGCATGCGACTATACAAGACCCTCAGAGGGAATTTATTGGAGGAGGATGGAAAGTATTACCTCCTGGACCTGGATTGGGATGAACTGATCAACCGTGACCATCTCCATGGCTGGCTATCGACGGTCCGGGCACAAAGCAAAGAACTGCCTGCGGGATCCGCCGCCGGCTGGATTGCAGAGGATGCCCTGGCGCCGATCGGCGAACAGGAGGTCTGGGCTGCCGGCGTGACCTATTTACGCAGTCGCGACGCCCGCATGGAGGAGTCCAAAGAATCTGGCGCCTCGTATTTCTATGACAAGGTCTATGAGGCCGAACGTCCCGAACTTTTTTTCAAAGCGCTGCCTCACCGGGTCGCCGCACCCGGAAAAGAGGTCTATATCCGGAGGGATTCCTCCTGGGATGTGCCTGAACCGGAACTGGCTCTTTTTATCAATTCGAACGGGCTTATCCAGGGATACACGATCGGCAACGACATGAGTTCCCGCTCCATCGAAGGCGAAAATCCCCTTTACCTGCCGCAGGCGAAAATGTATGAGATGAGCGCCTCCCTCGGCCCCTGCCTGTATGTGCCGGAAAAACCTGTTCCATCGACCACCACGATCCGGATGTCGATCACGCGGGCGGGAAAGGAAATGTATTCCGGATCGGTGGAGATCGCACGCATGCGCCGGTCCCTTCCTGAGTTGGCGTCCTGGCTATTTCGTGAGTTCGACTTCCCGCACGGTTGCTTTCTGATGACCGGCACCTGTCTCGTTCCCTCGAATGACTTCACGTTGCATGAAAAGGACCGGGTGGAGATCGGGATCGAGGGGATTGGAGTGCTTGTCAACACCATTGCGTATAAACCCACTAATCGCTGACCATCGATGGCTTCCTCATCACGCATGAGCTGGGACCGGCTGTATAGCCCCAGGCGTACGGGCTCGGAAGGGAAGACCCGGACAGCGAACACCGCCCGCATCGCCACGCTGTCCCCGGCCGGCGCATTCCCTCCGGGTACTGCGGCGCCGGCGGAGTCCTATCTCCGCACGTCCTTTTTGCGCGACTATGATCGCGTCATTTTTTCCTCCGCATTCCGGAGACTCCAGAATAAAACACAGGTATTCCCCTTGCCGGGACCGGTATTCGTACACAACCGGCTTACGCATAGTCTTGAAGTCGCCTCGGTCGGACGCTCATTGGGAAAGGCCGTTGGAGATGCGCTCGCGGCCAGATACCCGGACCCGGGTGACGATTTCCGGGAGTTTTACAAATATGAGTTGCCTTCCGTGATCGCCGCGGCATGCCTGGCCCATGATATCGGTAACCCGCCATTCGGCCATTCCGGAGAAGAGGCGATACGCGGCTTCTTCCGGAACCTCGGCGGCGAAGCACGCAGGCGTTTTGAAGGGGAGTTGACGCCCAATCAGCAGCGGGACCTTGCCTTCTTCGAAGGAAATGCCAATGCATTCCGGACGCTGACCCATCATTTCAATGAGGCCCCGGGCGGGTTTCGCCTTACTTACGCCACCCTGGCCTCTCTCGTGAAATATCCCTGCGATTCGCTGAACGGTTTCGACAAGGCGCGCCTGGCGACCAAAAAGTCCGGGTTCTTCGATTCGGAGATCGCCACCTACTCCGCCATCGCGAAGGAATTAGGGATCCCTCAGGCTAGCCCGGAACAGAATGTCTTCGCACGCCACCCCTTCGTATTCCTCGTGGAGGCCGCCGACGATATCTGCTATCGCATCATCGACTTTGAAGACGCTCATCGCTTGCATATCATCTCGATCGACACCATCCGGGAACTCTTCCTGGCTTTCTTCGACCAGGAACAGGGATATGACGCACGCGATCGCGTGGAACAAACCTTCAATAGCATCAACGACGACAACCAGAAGGTGCAGTTCTTGCGGGCCAAACTGATCAATCTACTGATCCAGCGCGCCAGGGACGTGTTCATGGACCACGAGAATGATCTCCTGGACGGTAGTCTCAACCGTTCTCTGATCGACTGTCTGGCCCCACGAGAAAGAGAACTGATCGGACGGATCGACTCCTATTCGGTGCAGCATATTTATAATCACCGCTCCGTGGTGGAGATCGAGATCGCCGGCTATAACGTCATTGGAGGCATGCTGTCTGCATTCTTCGGCGCCATCATGGATCCCGGCACGCCACGGTCTAAAAAGCTGCTTCAACTCATCTCCAGCCAGTTCATCATCACGGGCAAGCCCGATTGCCTTTACTACGATATACAGGCCATCGTGGACTTTATCGCCGGCATGACCGACCTCTACGCGGTCGATCTTTACCGGAAAATGACCGGAATGACCTTCCCGCAAATACGATAGCGCCGTCCTATCTCGTCGCAATCGCGGGCGGATGGATATTGTAATAGAATAGGATCGCATGCTCCGGCCATTCGGCGATATGCGACTTGAATCCGGCCTTCAGCGAGATCAGGTTCCAGTTATGCGTCCCTGCCATGGTCAGCATCGGCCCCGACTCGGCAATTTTTTCCGGCGTAAGGGCATGCGGCGTCACCAGGGCAATATGACCCGGTACCTTGGCGTCCGGGTTCTTGTACGTGGCCACCACGATAAATCCTTGATTGGCCAATCGCTGCGCTTCTTCATAGATATTCGCGCCGCCGATGGGCGCCCACCCATTGTTCCGCGCCTCCGGCGAGGCCAGCCAATCGAATTGCGCATTGGCAAGCAACAGCGTCTTGTGCTCGGGAGGCCGGAGGATGTAGGTGTTCAGCCTCTTGCACGCCGAGGCCACGAAGGCGCTGCAATGCGTATGGATGTCCTGCTCCGCCCCCGGCCTGTCCGGTTCTCCGCTCTCCCAATCGACATGCTGGCCGGATAACCAAAGGGTTTCTACCTGCATTCCCCGATAAAAATCTTTTAGCGCACGGCCTTTGTCGTCGATCGAAAGTTTGTGCTGCCCGATGGCGGGAGCGGTGGCCGCCAGGAGCAGAAGGAAGAACAGATTTTTCATCGTAGGAGGTTATTTATCTTGGTTGTTTGGTCATCACCTTATTCACTTTGGGAGGCAGGGGTTGCGGATTGATCGAACTGGCGGCGCCGGGCGCCGGTTTGCCTGAGGAGCCGGACTGTTGGCCCGATCCCGATCCCGATGCCGATCCCGCAGAAGCGAGGGGGATCATGGCCTTATTCTTCATGATCTCACTGTTCAATACGATCTCCGGCGGAGTTGGATTGGCGATGCCGCCGCACCGGATGATCCCGTTCTCGAATTTCTGATAACCGGACCCCGCAAGCGCGGTCTTGACTTGTTTTGAGCCGACCTCGTTAGGGATGAAATCGGAGATCGGAAATCCGAGCGGGCCTTTTTCCCAATTGCTCTTCGCCCAGGCGTCCAACACCCTGCCATTCACTACCCAGGCGCCGTAACGGGGTGTCCAGTAAATGCTGCCGTGCTGGAAGTGCTGGAACAGGCCTCCATTGAGCGGTGTCACGCTGTTCAGCGGCCATCCCAGGTAGCCATGTTCGGCGCCGAAGGCTCCGTTGGAATATTGGATGGTTGCGGCGGCGTATTTATCGCGGATGGGACCCCAATTGGCGGCAGCCACCTTGGCATTGGAAGAGTAATAGAAGAAGGTCCCGGGTTTATGGCCGGACATGAAATATCCGGGTCCATCCTGTTTGTTGCCGCCGGTGGGTATCATGATCCCATTCGGTCCGGCTGCTCCTGTGCCGGGGTCCCTGGTGTTATCCAATACATATTTATCGGACTGAAAGAAATAGAAGAGGTTGTCCGAAGCCTGTTTGTCCAGAGGAACCCCTGCACGGACCTGGCTGACAATATAACCTTGTTCGGTATTGCAGGCGCCTTTCGCGTTGATATAGTGGTAGCCATTATCGTATACCTGCAAATAACCGGCGTCGATGATCGAAGCCTGCTGTTCCAGGTTGTATTTGTTCCAATCGTCCTTGCAATCGGGATAATAGCCATACCTGTCCGTGCCGGCCAGGCCCAGGAAGGTGTTCCATATACCCTGCGTTACGGTGGGGATTACGCCCATCCTGGAGATCTGCCATGAATGGGATAGTTCGTGGACAAATACCTCACCGGGATAGGGATAGCCGCTGGCGGTCCTGACGGCGCCGATCGGATCGTCCTGGGCGTCGCCGAGATTGAGGTTGATCGTGCCGTCGGGCATAGGCAGGGTCACGAAGCGGTGATCGGTCGTCATCAGGTTCGTAATATACAGCCGGTCGATGGGAGGAAGGGCTCCATTGAAAATATAGGCATTGGCCCAGTCATATTCATATTGGCTGATAGGTCGCCGGTGCGGGTTGGTCGTGCCGTACAGGATATAGTTCATTCCGTCGAGCGTGATCCCCATGAGACCGTTGCCAAGGTTCTTGTAGGCAGAGACAGCCCCGTCGATTATGCCGGCTGGCGCGTGAGCGATCATCGTCGTGATATCGCGCGCGTTATTTTTCACGAACTGGAAGAAGTCGGAATTCTGGGCGGGGATCAGGGCTACCAACTGATCGAAAAGTTTTACATAGTTATCTCCGAGGTCCTTCAGCCATCCCTGTACGTCGGTGACGGCGGAAGTCGCTGCGTTGACTACTCCGCTTAGCGCGTCTCCGATGTCGCCTATCCCGTCGTCCATAAAATCCATCGTCTTTATGCCGCCCGTTGCCATGGCGGAGGACGCGTTGAACTTCACGGAGGAGGTCAAGCCCGGTCCGTCCAGAGAGTAGATCCCAAACGTGATATTGGGATCGTTGAGCACTTTCTTTGCGTTGCTGACGAATTTCTTATGTTGAAAAGAGGAGGCCCCGCCCTGTCCGCTATAGTAAGGGCGGCCAACGATCCTCATGTCGGTGGCTCCGGCGGGCGGCTGGCAGTATACCAGGACGGCGTAGCTGGTTCCTTTTGGGACGTTTAACATAGTATAGGCCACCCCATCGGTGGATTGTGCGATGGAAATATCGGGGTTCATTCTTTGTTGAAGCATGATCGCGATCGTGTTGGGGTCTTTTGCCAGGGGGGTATACATTACGCTCCACAGTTCCACATGTATCTTGCCTGCAACGTCCTGTTGCTGGCGGGCGGCCCATTGTGCGATTAGCTTGTTCATGAGCGGGACGGGGATCGCGAGGTCGATCGTGGTGCGGTTTGCGGCAGTCTGTCTTTCCAGGACCATGCCTGTGTGGCTGGTCTGCGCCTGTAATGGGGATGTCATCAGCAGAGCGTGGCACGCGGCAAGGAGAGAAATGATCGTATGGAACAGCGTGCCGGTGCTGTTCCGGCGATGTCCCGTAGGAGTGAAGTTGCTTGGCATTTTATCATTATTTAGAGTAAACAATTGCTGTAGGGGCCGATCAGCGTATATAATTGCTGGCATCCGGGATACCGTTGTTGTTGTTGTCGATGCCCAGGGCTTTGATGCGGATCTTCAGGTATCCGTTGTTGCCGCTGGTGCCCATTTGTTTTTGGACCGCAATCAATGCGTACACTTCCCGGTTATCCATCTGAACTTTTACGGCCAGTACCTGCCCGTCTAGTTTTTGACCGACGGAGGCGTAATAGCCGGCGTAGTTCTGGGCGTTCCTGACGGCGCTGCTGATCTGACCGTTGTTGCGTATCTGGTCGAACTGTCCGAGTGTAAGGCGGGTCATGGCAACTTCGCTTTCGGTGACGTCCTTCCATTGCTGTACCTGGTCGCTGGTATGCTGGGTCATATAGGTAGCGGTACTATTGTTGCGGGCGAAGCCGGGAGTCATTATATAGTAGGTATTCTGGCCATCGTCGGGTGCAAAAAAGAGAAGGTCTACAGAGGTCGGTTTGTCTGCGGCTTCACCCATCCCCAGTACCGTACCCGTCAGCGCGTCCAGGCAATTGCCATAAAGACCGTTATTCTGATTACCCCAGTTCCCCGAGGCATCCTGGTTGACGGAAGCAGGATTGTTGACGGGTAAATAGAATTCGGGGTTCGGTTGGGTCACCGTCTGTCCCCCCGTTCCATAATTCGGCTGGCTGCCGGACTGGCCCGCAGGCTGCGACCCCCCTGTTCCATAATTCGGCTGGCTGCCGGACTGGCCCGCAGGCTGCGACCCCCCTGTTCCATAATTCGGCTGCGACCCCGTCTGCCCGCCGGCGCCATTGGTCTTGGCGGCCCCTTTGACGTCCCGAACGAGTTGCTTTCCCTCACTATAGAGGAGCTGGGCCTTGAGAAGGTAGGGCTCGAATACGGCAATCAGGTTCTGCGCCTTATTGATCGCCTGCTGACTCTTTTGCAAGGTCCGGTCCACCCGATCGGGAGAATTCGCGCCCGGGCTATATCCGGGGGATGAACCGTAGCCGCTGCCGGTCTGAGCGCTCGAATAACAGGTTAGGGCGAGCAGGACCAAGGTCGGAGCGACCCTGGATCGAAGGTTGGTGATTTTCATATTCCGCAATTTCTGCTAAGGAACGAAGGTTCACCTTTCCTTTCTAGTGATGTTCAGCAAACGGTGGATTTGAACAAGGGAACTACACTTTGGCGAACATTTGCAGGAATTCTTCTTTCTTATTCCGGCTGAGAGCAATGTTCCGGCCATCCTGCATGATGATGTCTCCTCCCTCGCCTCGTATATATTGCTTGATATAGCGGAGGTTGATCAAAAAAGATTTATGCGCCCGGAAGAATATCTTTTCCTCGGATAAGATATCGTCGAAATTCCCCAGGGTCTTGCTGACCAGATGCTTCCTGCCATCGCTCATGACCACGTGGGTGTAGCAATCGTCCGCCTCGAGGTACATGATCTCGGCGGTCTTTACGAATAACAGGCCCTGACCCGTGGACAGCGCCAGGGTGCCGGCGATCTTCTTTTCCTTGAACATTTGCAACTGATTGACCTGTTCCTTGCTCGTGTGGTCGCGCTCATGGCGGAACCTTTCCAGGGCCTCTTTCAGTTCGTTCTTGTCGATGGGCTTCAACAGGTAGTCCAACGCATTCAGCCGGATCGCCCGTATGGCATATTGGTCATATGCGGTAGTGAAGATCACCTTGAAATGGAGCTCGGGGAACTGCGAAAGGAATTGCAGGCCATTCATGACCGGCATTTCAATGTCCAGGAAAAGGAGTTCCGGCTTGTGCTGGTCCATCAGCGGGCCGGCAGCCTCCGGATCGGTCGCCGTAAATACCAGCTCGACATCGGGGTGGGATTTCAATAGATAACTGAGCGTCTTGACGCCATGCGTCTCGTCATCGATGATCGCTGCTTTGATGGTTGGTAGGGACATGGCTTATCGTGAGGTTTGATTTTCGAAAAAAATATGCACGCAGGTGCCGGCCGGAACATGCGCCTCCGTGTAGAGGTCCTCAGTGATCACCCGGGCGCCCCGGTCATGCAATGTAAGACGTTCTGTGGTCGCCTTTACGCCAAAAGGGGCATTTCCACTCGCTTTCTGCGATCGGCCGGCCGTCGCACGTCCTATCCCGTCATCACGGATGGAAATATGGATGCCGGTGCCGGTTTTCCCGATGTGAATATCGATCAGCCCGCTGTCTTTCTTATTCTTGAGGCCATGCCAGATGGCATTTTCCACAAACGGCTGGATCACCAACGGAGGTAGCTGAACGTACGCCGTGTCGACTGCCGGGTCGATGGAAATACGATAGTCGAAGGATCGCTCCAGCCTCTTGGACTCGAGTTCCATATAGAGGGTCAATGCTTTGATCTCCTCGTCCAGGGTAACAAGCTGCTTACGCGAATTTTCCAGGACGATCCGCATTAACCGGCTGAAGTCCGTGAGGTACTCACTGGCTTCGTCCCCCTTCTTTTCCAGGATATAGCTATTGATGCTGTTTAACGTGTTGAATATGAAATGCGGGTTCATCTGGCTACGGAGGGCGGACATCTCCGACTCGGCAAGCCGGTGCTTCAGATTGGCCTCCTGGCGAATGGCCTTCACTCTTCTTTTGATCAGGAATAGCCCAAGCAATAAGACGGAGGTCCACAACAACAGGTTGAACCACCAGGTACTGTAAAAGGGTGAACCGACAATGAATCGGATATGAAAGGTCCGCTGCGGATGGTTCTTTTCCCTTACCAGCAGATCATAGTTGTGCGGGGCAAGGTTCGCAAAGGATACATATTGTTGCGAGCCCAGGCTTTGCCACTTACTTTCATTCAGATTGTACTCGAACGAAAAAGGCGCGCTCCGCTCAAAGGAAAGACGGCCGAATTGGAACCGGATATTGTTTTCCTTATAGGAAAAATGGTATATACTGTCGATAGGCAGATTGCGATCCGGCAATTGTGCATTGCGGAGATAAATTCTCCAGTTCCGCGGCTCCCTGGGGAAATGATCCGTATTCCAGCAATAATATCCCCGGTCGGCGGGCATATATACATTGCCCGCCGTATCGGCACTCAGGTGGCCGCTGCATTCCGGGAACCCCTCCCCGGTATAAAAGTTTGTGAATTTCCCGGTCGCCGTGTCCATTTGTGCCAGGCCCTTATCCGAAGTGATCCAAAGCGATCCCCTGGCATCGAGACAAGCCCAGGTGCAATTGTCCGAGATCAGCCCGTCGACCGTTGAATACCGCACGAAATCCCGGCTGCCGTAACGATAACATACCAGGCCCGCATGATAGTCGACCAAATAGACATTTCCCATTCCGTCACCCGTGATGCACAGGAAAGCCCCGGGTTTGCGTGACGCGGGAAGAGGGAGAGGGAAATGCCGGCAGGCCTTCTTATCAATATCATACACATATAATCCATCGAACTCCAGGCCAAGCCAAAGGCTATGCGACCGGGGTTCATAGTACAGCGCATTGATCTGCTTGTCTCTTGCCGTGGGGATCCCCTCCTCGAAATGGCATTCCTTTTTAACCGGATCATACCGCAGGATCCCCTGCTCGGCCGCTCTCGTCCAAACGATCCCCTTCTTGTCGATCACGGAATTACGCACGGCATAACCATTCTCCGGCCAACGCTTCGGAGGCAAGCTGATCTCCGTCGCCAGGTTATTCCGCTGATCATAGGCATACAGTTTTTCCTCTCCATTCAGATAAGCCTGCCCATCCGTCGCTTCGGCAAAATAAGGATAGGGGCTGATCTGCAGTTCGCCTTCGCGGCTTTTGACGGTAGCCGAGGCGCCCTTGTCGGAAACGACATACTCCGGGGGGCCGAATAGCAGCTTTGCCGTAAGTTTGGACCGATATACGCGGGACGGGTTGTATGGAGAGGGAAGAGGATGGAACCGGAAAAGGTCCTGTTGGGGCATGATCTTCACGAGACCCTTATCTGTGCTCGCCCAAAGCAGGGAACCCTGCCTGGCCAGATCCCTGAACCCTTCTTCAGGCAGGTCGCGACTTCGTTCCGTACGTGTAGGGAACGGGCTAAAAAAAACCCCTTTCCGGCTGTCGAAAAAAATGATCGTTTCCGGAGTGCAATACATCAGCGTGTCCCCGCTGAATGGACGCGGCCCGTAAACGATATCGTTAAGCGATATGGAGGCGGGGGTGTGGAAATTGGCCCACCGGCCGGCCTGCGCATCATAGCAGAGGATCCCGCTCCCATAGGTCCCGATCCAAACCTTTCCTCCCGGCTCGGCATAATACAGGTGGGCGCCGAAAAAGTCGGTTATGGTGGGGTAGGGGTAATTTCGGAAAGCCAGGGTCCTCGTATCGACACTGAACAATCCGTCCGAGGTCAGCACCCAAAGCTCGGTTCCTGATTTCGCTACGATGTCCAGGATAACGACGCGCGTCTGGTTGCCCGTAGGTGAACGGAGAGGAGCGGCAAATCTGGCCCAACCCGAATTGCGGAATCGTCCCGACCGCGGATTGAAGATCAGCAGGTCATTGCGCGTACCGACCCATAAGTTGCCATCGGCATCATCGCACAGGGCCTGGAAGGTGGCCCCGATCCGTCGCAGGGTCAGGCTGTCCGGTACGTAGTTACTGAAGGTCTGGGACCGCGGGTGGAACAGGCTGATCCCCGCCCCGGTCCCGATCCAAAACCGCTGTTGGCGGTCAAAGAACAGGGCCTGTATCTCATTGCTGGCAAGGGAACTGCTGTCTGCCGGATCGTTCGTGAAGTTGTCAAAGGCATTTCCATCGAACCGGTTCAGGCCATTGGCCGTCCCCACCCATAAAAAACCTTCCCGGTCAGGTAATACCGAATTGACTACATTGCTGCTTAAACCGTCCCTCTCCGTGTAGGTCTTGTACTGCGATTTCTGGGAGTTGGCAATACTGCTCAGGCTTTCAAGGCAGATGAACAGTATAAAGCTTCTCATGTTATAAAATTAGGCAAAAAGGGCCCAAACAGCCGCCTGCAAGAAAGTCGATCCAGACCGGAATAAAAAGCCGTATTTAGTGAAACGGGACTTTGAATAAGCCTCCCGCCAAAAAATATACACATATGACGATCAATTTTCGCGCGGCCATTTCGATGCCGATAGTGCTTGTCGCCTTCCAGTCCTGCCAGGGCCCATCCGTACAGCCGGCAACGAATCCCCCGGCTGATTCCGATTCCTCGGCCTACTGGGCCTTGCTGCCTTTTTCTAAAGTGGATAGCGCGAACCCGATCCTCCAACCGGGGGATGGCCGGTTCATGGACCCGATCCGCCATCAAACGGTTTACTGGGAACGCAAGGACGTATTCAATCCGGCCATCGTGGTGCGGGACAACAAGGTATATATGTTGTACAGGGCGCAGGATAGTATCGGGAAACCCTCGGGAACTTCCCGGATCGGACTGGCCGTCAGCAGCGATGGCCTGCACTTTACGAGGCAGCCGGCGCCCGTGCTCTACCCGGATCATGATGCGCAAATGAAGTGGGAATGGGAGGGAGGCTGCGAAGATCCACGGGTGGTGGAGGATGACCAGGGGCTCTATTACATGACCTATACGGCCTACGATGGAGACAAGGCGCGCCTGATGATAGCCACCTCCTCCGACCTCCTCCATTGGGTAAAAAAAGGGCACGCGTTCGCCAAAGCGTATAACGGAAAATATGTGGATGAATGGTCTAAATCAGGGTCCATCCTGTCCCGCTATGAACAGGGAAAGATCATCGCCACCCGCCTGAATGGCAAATATTGGATGTACTGGGGTGACCAGTTCATCTGGGCCGCCACCTCCGACGACCTGGTTAATTGGACGCCGGTGGAAATGCAGCCCGGCGAACAGCCGCCTGTGCCGCTAAGAGGACTGGCGCAAAAAATGCCGCTGCTTAAGGTCGTGATCCCCACCCGTGCAAAAAAATTCGATAGCGACCTCGTGGAATCAGGGCCACCGGCAATGATCACGGATAAAGGCATTCTGCTGATATTCAACAGTCGCAATGTGCCGGGCATCGGCGACAGCAGTCTCCCCGAAGGAACATACGCCGCCTCCCAGGTACTCCTGGATAAGCAGGATCCGACGAAGATCCTGCACCGCATGGACCACTACTTCATACGTCCTGATAAACCGTATGAGACGACCGGCCAGGTGAACCAGGTATGCTTTGTGGAAGGACTCGCCCGTTTCCGAGATAAATGGTTCCTCTATTATGGAACGGCCGATTCGCGCATTGCCGTAGCGGTGAATCCCTGACCCGCCGTTGAGCATCCCGGACCCTATTTCTTGACCGGCACCTCGAGGTCGATGGTTATTTCTTCACCGACAGATCCTCCTGGTTTGCCCACCTTGTAGTCGTCCCGCTTGATGGAGAATTTCCCCTTGAACACCCCTCCGCCCTCATGAGCAGTGAAGGTGAACGGGATATCCACAGGCTTGCTGACGCCTTTGAGGGTCAGCTCGCCGATCGCCTTGTACCCATTGCCGCTCTTCTCGATCTTCTTGGACCGGTAGCTGATCTCCGGATACTTAGCTACATCCAGCCATTCCGCCTTATTGCGCAGGTCGCTGTTCCGCAGTCCGATGCCCGTGCTCACCGTTTTAGCTTCCACGCTGGCCGAAACAGACCCGGCCGAAGGGTCCTTTTCGGAAAATTGGATGTCGGCTTTCAATCCGGTAAAGTGGCCATGAACGGTCCCGAAGGGTCCCTTCACACTGAAGTTGATCTTCGATTTCTCCGCGTCCACTTTCCAGTTTCCGGCGAACAAAAGGCTGCTGATAAAGGCCGATCCGGTTATCAGGTTCTTAATTGTCATGTCTGATTTTTTAGGTGTTTATCAATGTTTTCTTTCCGTTACATAAAAATGGATCCCGGCATAAAAATCCACGCCTTCCAGGTCATGCAGCTTCAACAGGCTGCCGGGCGCATCGCCGCCAATGAAGAAGTAGCGGTATCTTCCCGCCAAACCCAACCTCGGGCGCACATGACCGTAAGACAATAGGGACATGGGCAGGCTTATTTCGAATTTCTCGGTTTCATAACGGGGCGTCAGGGAATAGACATCGGGTCTTACCACGCCCTGTCCGCTTCCATGGCCGATGCCCTTGACGACGGTCGCATTCGCGAAAAAGTCTTCACAGATATTCCAATCGGCCTGGACGCTTATGGCGGTCGGCATGCCCATCGTAAAATGGTCGCCCCGGAATGAAGCCGTCGAGTCGCCCTGATAGAAAACGGCACTGAGCGCGCGATCCAGCTGGGCATTGTCCGGGAACGCAGTCTGATGCCAATGGGCGAAGTTTGCACTGTCCGCCTGCAAATGGTATACCATGGCATCCTTGGAAAAACGTATGGAGCCGATATCGATCACGGAGAACCCGATCCGGTACAAATAGTGGCCGCCTTCGCCTTCGCCGGCATTTTTAAGGTGCACGTAGGTTACGCCGATATCCGCGCCGAATCCATGCCCATGACCCAGATCATGCAGCAAATTCGCATTCTTATATCCTGCATAATCCGTTCGGCCATAGTCGACCGACGTATGAAAGAACCGCAGATTCGAAGTATCCCCGACCTCATAGTTGAGATTCGTGTTCTTAGCGTAGGCGGCCGCAATGCCCCGCAAATAGTTCAGCGTGACGCCGGCCTTCCATTCGTTCACGCCCCCGCGATGGATCACGGTGGCATAGTGCACCCCGTACTGCAGCCAGCCCATGGAGTTGGCCCGCGTGGAATGATCCTGGAGCGCCATATTCCAGAGACCGCCATTCAAAAAATAATCGAAGGCATTTTGCCCCAGGTTGCCGGTAACGTCCCGCACGTTCGCATAGCCTCTGGCGGACATCGTAAAGCCGATCTCATGCTGCCCGGCGATCTTCATGAAGAAAGAAGGTCCAAGGAGCTCGGTCGACAAGGTGAACTGGTAAAGTTTGTTCGGGTTTTTGGCGTCATACCGCGTCCGGAACAGGTTCTCATCGATACTCCCCTTGATGACCCTCCTGAATCCGAACAGGGGAAGATCCCCCTTCGGTGCGAATAAAAAGGTATTGTCGAAGACCACATCGCCCGACAGGACATTTATGTCCAATGCCAATTTCGAATCGGCAATAGAACTGGGGTTAAGAAGGGAGCCTTGGATGCCGGCATAGTTGCTGTTCCGCATGCCGAGGTTTTGCTGCGCATGGATGCCCATCGCGGGCCAGCTGCAAAAGAGAAAAAATACCATTCTTTTCATATACCACTGTTGAATCTTGAACGATCGAAAAACATACAGCGGCTAAAAAAAGGTATTGGAGAGGTTAGCTAGTGTTACAAACGGACGGATTTGTTCGGGGGTTGCGTAAGAAGGGGGCTTTTTGCACTAAATTTGCCAGGATGTTCAGAACACTTGCCATGATGACCGGCCTGCTGATCCTGCCCGGGACGCAAGCTTTTACACAAGGGACGAGCGGCCAGGTGGAGTCATCGTATCTGCCCGTCCGGAATTCGCATGACCGACCCGAATATACCTTGGATGCCCCCGTCAACAGGCAGTCCTGGCTGGATCAAAAAGCCGGACTGCACGTTTCATTTGTATCTACGGATAAGGCATGGTTCAGAACGGAAGTCCCGCAGCACCAGGAGGCGCTTTTGTGGACGGCATCGGGTTGGAAAGGGGAAAGACTGAACGCAGAGATCCTGATCTGGTCGCCGGACAGCCTGCGGCAGGTCAGGTTCGGACTGACGGACCTGGTCGACGCAAAGGGTAAAAGGTTGAGCCGGCGGAATATTAAACTGAATATGATCCGCTATGTGCTCTCCAATTATCCCTATGGCGCAAAGGACGCCGTCTGCGGAGAAACCCCTTACAAGAACGGCTATTCCATGCCGGACAGGATGGAACCATTCGAACGGTTCGACCTGCCGGGGAAGACCGTAAGGCCGGTATGGTTGTCCCTCGATCTGCCCCGGACCACCGACCCGGGTATATATACCGGCGTGGTCAGGGTGAACGCTATGAACGACAGTGTGCAACTCCATGTCAGGATAATTGTCCGCGATCAGGTATTGCCCCCTCCGCGCGAATGGAAATACCGGCTGGACCTTTGGCAGAACCCCTGGGTTATTGCCTGGTATTACCATCTGCAACCCTGGTCCGACGAGCACAAGGCCTTGTTGAAAAAACATCTGCAGCTTTACGCGGATGCGGGCGGAAAATATATTACGACCTACGGCGTGCATTCACCCTGGGCTGATAATTCTTATTGGCCGGAAGGGGGCATGATCGAATGGATAAAAAAGAAAAATGGCGGATGGAGGTTTGATTACAAGATCTTCGATACGTACGTGGAATTGGCCATGCAGGCGGGGATCGATAAAGCCATCACCCTCTATACCCCCGTCCCCTGGGGGAATAGATTCCGCTATTTGGATGAATCCAACGGAAACTACGTGTATGCAACCTGGCCACCCGGCTCGGAGACGTATAGCGATCATTGGAAGGCGTTCCTCACGGATCTGAAAGCCCATCTGCAGGCCAAAGGATGGTTCGAAAGAACCTATATCGGGATCAACGAAAGCGAAATGGATCAGACGCTCGCCGCCATCAAGGTCGTCAGGGCCCATTCGAAGGATTGGAAGATAACCTATGCGGGTAATTGGCATAAGGAGCTCGACGGCTTGCTGGACGATTATTCTTTTCTATACGGGATGGAACCGGCCCCGGAGGCACTGAAACAACGTGCGGCAAGAGGCGCCACCTCCACCTTTTATGTGTGCTGCAATCCCCCGAAACCGAATAATTTTGTCTTTTCTCCCCCCGTGGAGGGCCGATGGATCAGTTGGTACTCCGCAGCGTGCGGATACAACGGATTCCTGCGTTGGGCCTATGATGCATGGCCTGAAGATCCATCCGTGGATGCCCGTTTCGGCTCATGGCCGGCTGGTGACTGTTTTCTGGTATACCCGGGGGCAAACAGCAGCATTCGCTATGAGAAACTCCGGGAAGGCATATCGGACTATGAGAAGATCGCCATATTACGCAGACTCGTCGCCCGGTCGGACAACAAAGAGGTCAAAGAACTTTGGAAGACGTTGGAAGAGCATCTCAAGGTCTTTACCTCGGAACATGTTTTCGATGAAGAGAAGATTACCGCCGACGTGAATAAGGGCCAGGTGCTGATCGATGAACTGAGCCGGAAATTAAGCGCGCCCTGAATACGGATAAATTCAACATCATGCCAATTGATTCCCTTTCAGTCAATACCCGTTCCGGGTCCCCCAATCAGCGGCAATTCGATGCCATTGTGATCGGATCAGGCATCAGCGGCGGATGGGCAGCCAAAGAGTTGTGCGACCACGGACTCAAAACGCTGGTATTAGAGCGGGGACGCAACGTGGTACATCTCAAAGATTATCCGACGGCCAATATGAGCTCCTGGGAGTTTCCCCATCGGGGGGAAATGCCCCGCAAGTTCGTAGAGGAGAATCCCCTGATCACCAAGGCAGCTGGGTTTGGCGAAGACACCGCCCATTTCTTCATTAAGGACAAGGATCATCCTTACGAACAGGAAAAGCCATTCGATTGGATACGCGGCTACCAGGTGGGCGGTAAATCACTGATCTGGGGGCGCGCCTGCCCGCGCTGGAGTCCAAATGAGTTCGTGGCGCCGGCAAGGGACGGGTATGGAATAGACTGGCCTATCCGGTATGAGGAGATCGCTCCCTGGTATTCCCATGTAGAGATCTTTTCGGGTATTTGCGGCAATCGCGATGGGCTGGAGGCCATGCCGGACGGCGAATATCTGCCCCCTTTCGATTTTAATTGCCCCGAAAAGGATCTGCGGGACAGGATCCATGCAAAATATAAAGATCGTCACATGATCCAGGGTCGGTGGGCCCAACTGACCGAAGCCAGGGATATCCATCTCCGTCAGGGCAGGGGTAAATGCCAGGCGAGGGATCTCTGCATGCGCGGATGCCCCTTCGGCGGATACTTCAGCTCGGTTTCCTCGACCTTGCCCTGGGCTCAGCAGACCGGCCATCTCACGATCCGCCCTTTTTCCGTTGTCCATTCCATCCTGTACGACGACAAGAAAGGGAAGGCCGTGGGGGTAAAGGTCATCGATGCGAATACGGGTCAGGATACAGACTATTTTGCCAGGGTCATCTTTTTGAATGCCTCCGCCCTGAACAGCAACCTGATCCTGCTCAACTCCCGATCCAACCGCTTTCCAGATGGGCTCGGCAATGATAATGGGCTTCTGGGAAAATATATTTGCTTTCAGAATTACCGCGGTTCCGTCGGCGGCCATATCGAAGGCTACGAGGACAAATATTTTTATGGCCGCAGGACCGCGGAATGCATGATGGCGAATTTTCGAAATCTGGGGAAGAACGATATGGATTTTGTAGGGGGGTATATGGCCTTCATGGGATGCTATCGTGAACGCGGGGATGTTTCCGGCGCCGCGGAAGCCATCGGCGCAGGCTTTAAAAAGGCCATGAGCGAACCCGGTCCATGGAAAATGTATATGTATATGCAGGGTGAAACGGTTCCAAAGGCGACCAACCAGGTGAGTCTCAGTAAGGATAAGAAGGACCAATGGGGTATTCCGCTATTGGTGACCTCCGTAGACTATGATGACAATGATGAACGACTGCTGAAAGACTTTCTGACGCAAGGCACTGAAATGCTGGACAGCAGCGGCGTGAAGGAGTTGAGTCAATACGACAACCACTGGGCGCCGGGCAGGGATATACACGAGATGGGCGGCTGCCGCATGGGCAAAGACCCAAAGACCTCGTTGCTTAACAAATGGAACCAGTTTCATCAGTGCAGGAATGTCTTCGTCACCGACGGCGCCTGCATGACCAGCACCGGCAATCAAAGTCCTTCGATCTTATACATGGCGCTTACCGCAAGGGCCGTAGATCACGCCGTGAACGAACTGAAAAAATATAATGTATGATCCCCAAACTACCTTTCCTTTCATTGCTCGGATGGTGGATCGCCGGTTCTATCGCTGTTCAGGCGCAGAAAAGAACGATCGATCAAAAGGTGGACTCCGTGCTTCGCCTGATGACCCTCGACGAGAAAGTCGGGCAGATGAATCAGTATTCCGGAAACTGGGCGCAGACCGGCCCGATTACCGGGGACGACGACAAACTTCAGGAGATCAAAGAGGGAAAGCTGGGCTCCATGCTCAATATCAACGGCGTTCGCCATACCCGGGAATTGCAGCAACTGGCCATGCAATCCAGGCTGAAGATCCCTTTACTATTTGGACAGGATGTCATTCATGGATACAGAACGACCTTCCCCATCCCCCTGGCCGAAGCCGCATCCTGGGATTTGACCGCCATCGAACGATCGGCCCGCATCGCGGCCACCGAGGCGGCTGCCGGAGGGATCCACTGGGTCTTCGCGCCCATGGTGGATATTGCCCGCGATCCCCGCTGGGGAAGGATCATGGAAGGGGCCGGTGAGGATCCCTGGCTGGGCGCACAAGTCGCGGCGGCCCGGGTGAAGGGCTTCCAGGGAACAGGCCTCGGCCACACCGACGCGGTCATGGCTTGTGTCAAGCACTTCGCGGCCTATGGCGCGGCAATCGGCGGAAGGGACTACAACTCGGTCGATATGAGCGACCGGACGCTTTGGGAAGTGTACCTGCCGCCGTTTAAAGCTGCAGCCGAAGCCGGCGCCGCCACGTTCATGAATAGCTTCAATGACCTGAACGGCATTCCCGCTTCTGCCAATAGCTATCTGCAGAGGGATATTCTGAAGGGTAAATGGAAATTTACCGGCTTTATAGTGAGCGATTGGGGTTCGATCGGCGAAATGATCCCGCACGGATTCGTAAAGGATAACTACGATGCGGCCCGCGCGGCCATCATGGCCGGCAATGACATGGATATGGAAAGCCGCAGCTATACGAAAAACCTGGCTCGGCTGGTAAAGGATGGCAAAGTCCCGGTGGAACGGGTGAACGAATCGGTGCGCCGCATCCTGAAGAAAAAATTTGAAATGGGACTGTTCGATGATCCCTTCCGGTTTTGCAATGAGGAAAGGGAACGCCGGGTACTGAATGACCCGGAACACCGGAAGAGTGCGAGGGATATGGCCAGGAAAAGTATCGTGCTGCTGAAGAACCAGGACCAACTGCTGCCTTTGAGAACGAATGTCGGAAAAGTGGCGGTCATCGGACCCCTGGCAAAGGCCAAAATGCAGATGCTCGGCTTCTGGTCCACCGAATGGCCGGACAGCGATTATATTGTTTCGGAATGGGAGGGCCTTCGCAATAAACTGGGCGCTGAGAACAAATTAATATACGCGAAAGGCTGCGGGATCGATGACAGTTCACGGGCTAATTTCGGGGAGGCGATATCGGCAGCCCGGCAGGCCGATATCGTCATCGTCACCGTGGGCGAAAGCAGGGACATGACCGGCGAAGCAAAGAGCCGCTCAAATCTCCATCTGCCCGGCGTTCAGGAGGACCTGATCCGGGCGCTCTATGAGACAGGGAAACCCATTGTGGTACTCATCAGCGCCGGCCGGCCCTTGATATTCAACTGGACGGCCGATCATGTGCCGGCCATTCTCTATACCTGGTGGCTGGGCGACGAGGCGGGAAATGCCATCGCCGACGTCTTGTTTGGCGACTATGATCCTTCGGCTAAATTGCCCGTCAGCTTCCCCCGCGCAGAAGGCCAGATCCCCATTTACTATGATCACTTCAATACAGGCAGGCCCGCTTTGAATGATAGTGATCGATTTTACCGGTCGGCCTATAACGACCTTTCGATCTATCCCCGGTTTGCATTCGGGTACGGATTAAGCTATACCTCCTTCAGCTATTCGGACCTCCGGCTCAGCAGTAAGTCCCTGGACGCCGGCCAAAAGATCACAGTCAGCTTTAAATTGACCAATACGGGCGCATATGCCGGAGAAGAGGTGGCGCAATGGTATCTGAAAGATGAGGTGGCTTCCCTGGTGCGACCCGTGAAGGAATTGAAAGGGTTCTCGAAGGTCATGCTCCGCCCGGGAGAATCTGCTTCGGTGCAATTCATCATCGACCAGGAGAAGCTTTCATTCTATAACAGACAACTCGACTGGGTGGCGGAACCTGGAACCTTCGAACTGATGATTGGCAGCGCCTCCGACGATATCCGGCTGCACAGCAAGTTCGAACTGCGCAAATGACCCGCTCCCGGCACGTCTCAAAATTCGCTGCCGCGCGCAAAATCATTCTTCCTGTACATCCATTGTCCTCCCGTAAAATCGGGGAATTCCACCCGCTCATTGCCCATTTCGATGGAGGATTCACTCAATGGGCTGATGGCGCTCCAGGTCGCTGCATCATATACGTCCAGGGGGGTAGGCACATCGCGCTTTACGCTCTCAATGAACGCATGCAGAACGAAAAAATCCATCCCTCCATGCCCGGCGCCGTCCGCATCCTTGCTCCGGGTTTGCCACAATGGGTGGTCATATCTGTCATACCAGGACTGGGCCGCATCCCAATCTTCGGCCTTGCTGACGCCTTCGATGTATATGCCGTGGTTGACGTCCATCCAAAGTCCGTTCGTGCCCTGGACCCTGAACCCAAGCGAATAGGGCCTGGGCAGATCCGTGTCGTGTTGTAACAGGATGGTCTCCCCGTTTGCACACCGGATCTGGGTCGTCACCACATCCCCCAGGCTGAAGCGTACCGAGGCATTCGGATGATCCGCCCCTCCATTTTTGACGATATAATTGTGTAACCCCCTTGCCTTGCTGGAAAAGGAACAGAGCGACAGGAACCGGTTGCCGCGGTTGATATCGATCATCATGGCCAATGGCCCGACGCCATGGGTGGGGTAGAGGTCACCATTGCGATGCACGGAATGGTTCGTTCGCCATCTGGCTTCAGAAAATGCTTTTTCCCCGAATTCCACCGGGCTGTTATGCGGGTCCCCGCCATTATTGAATTTTATCCCGCGAAGGTCATGCTGGTAACCACCCTGTAAATGGATGATCTCCCCGAATACCTGCCGGCGCACCATATTCAGGACGGCCATAACGTCCCGGCGATAGCAGACATTTTCAAGCATCATGACCTGCGCCTTATGCTGCTCCGCTGCCTTGACCACGTCCCAATGCTCGTCCATCGTAATACCCAACACCACCTCCGTGGCCACATACCTGATCCCCGCGGCCAATGCGTCCAGGATCATCGGCGCATGCCACTCCCATGGCGTGGCGATAAGGATCGCGTCGAGTTCCTTCAGCTCCAACAGCCGCCGGTAAGCATGGTTGTCGCCTGTAAATACCTTCGGCATGGGTTTCCCCGACCTCCTAAGCAAGGCATCGGCCATTTGCAGCATCTTGGCATCGACATCGCAGATGGCGACAATGTCTGTATCGGAACGCCTCAGGGCCAGACCGAGATGGCTCTGCCCCCGTAGTCCGGTGCCGATGATTCCGATCCTCACCCGCCGTTCTTCCCTGCCGGGATGATTGGATTTCCCCTCTTCCCGGGCGGCCAGCGCGCGCTCGGGACCCACCATGGCGATCCCGGCCGTGGCCATGGTCATATTTTTCACAAATTGTCTCCTGGTGGCACTCATGGTTCTGCATTTGAGATGAACGAAAATGGTCCCTGGTTCGAGGACCGGTCAATATCTTTTGATCAGGTCGTTTAACATCGCCTCTTTTTCCGCCAGCCGCTCCAATAGGACGATCTGGTTGCCCGCCCTGACCAGGTTGTGGCCGGGATAATCCGATCCATAATACGGGTCATGCAGGAGATAGTCCGTCAGGAAGCGTATCGCCTGCATATAGCACATAAATTTTCCCGCATAGACTAGGTGGTCCAACTCGTCCCGGCTTAACTCATCGCCCATTTCGTCCAGCCAACCCCGGACAATGGCTTCGAAATACGCCGGCCGCACCGCTACCAGCCCGTAGTCCCGTTCCTCCTCGCTGACCGGCGAAAGGCAGGTACGCAGCAAATCCCCCAGATCGCTGATAAAACGGCCGGGCATCACCGTATCCAGGTCGATCACGCAAATGCCCTTGCCCTGTCCGTCGAACAGCACATTGCTGATCTTGCTGTCATGATGGGTAACGCGAAGAATAAATTGTCGATCGTTCCGTATCCTTTCGAATCGTTCCGGTATGCAGGCAAACCGGCGGATCGCATGGATCAGCTCCCCCGCCTCGGCAATCCTCAATGCATCGCCCCGGACAAGGGCCGATTCAAATTGCGCCTGCCGCAGGCCGAGATCATGGAAGCCGGGCAGGGTGGCATGGAGACGACCGGCAGGAAATCCGGAAAGCAAGCGCATGAAATGGCCGAATTGCCGCGAGGCCTCATAAGCCATGTCAGGATCTTCGGCTACACGTAAGGTATGTGACCCGTCCACAAATGAGGTTAAACGGAAATAACCCGATCCTTCCAGATGCACCAGGCGGCTCCCGTCCTTTGCAGGCAACGGTTTGATAAAGGGATACGCCGGAGCTGTCTTCTCCAGATACGACCCCAGAGCGCACATATTCTCCACGATCTGCGCAGGATGTGGAAATACCTTGTCATTGATCCGCTGCAGAATGTAGGATCTTTCCCCGCAATCGATCTTCCAGGTCGTATTGATCAACCCCGGGCCGAACGGCAGCGCGGGACAATGAGCGTCAAGGCCGAAGGCGGAGTACAACTCAGGCTCCATATGAAGGCATAATGCCCTAAAAATAAAGGAAATCGAATAATAATTACGGAAACCGGCCGGTAACCGCGGAATGAACGGGGAATCCGGAAAAAGGATGGCAAACCGCAGGCCGGCTATGAAGAGCTTAACCATTGTACCGCCGACCCCGTCTGCCACCTTCAGCATAAAGATAGTATTTTTTCAGACTGCGGTCTTTTTAGACCTCAAAGATTTTGAAAAAATCTTCCATCTTAGGTAGTCCTTAGAAAAAAATGCAATGATAAAGCCAGGCGACAAAAAAGTGTTGAAGAAATTCGGTGAAAATTTGCGAAAGCTCCGAAAGAACAAGAGCCTTAGTCTCCGTCAAATGTCGTATGCTTGCAGTATCGATAATAGTAAGATCGCCAAGATCGAAAAAGGCATGGTCAACGTAACACTGACGACCCTGTTGCAATTGGCGCATGCCCTCGACACCCATCCTTGTTCCTTGCTCGATTATGACAACCCGGAATAATTGGATTTAATCATTCAATAGCAGGGATTCCTTTCTTATGGATCGAAAAGAAGAGGTGCTCCGGACATTCGGGAGACAGCTCGCCAGGCTACGCGCGCAGAAACAACTCAGCATTAAGGAATTGGCTGCGGCAGCCGGCCTCGAACCCGCAAAGGTCATGAAGATCGAGGCCGGTAAGGTCAACCTCCTGTTTACTACTATTCTTGCCCTCGCCCGTGCACTGGACGTAAGCCCCGACGAACTGCTGCATTCTCTCTAAAGCCCATCGGAATGCGGCTGGCCTTCCGTGGGTTTACGGTGAAGGGGGGAAAAAATACCATGCGGTTTTCCTATAGGATGGCTACCTCGCGTTCCCTATCTTGTTATCAGGATCCAATCCATATCCATGATAAAACTATACCTATGGCAACCTTAACGGGAATATTCTTTTCCCTAATCTCCATTTTTGGTCTGGTCAAATGTCAAACCAAAACAACGATCAAAAGGGTCGTGCTTGTGGCCTTCTCGATTTTCCTGATCCTGGGACAGATACTCTTCATCAATAGCGTCGTGCAGGTGGGCGGCGAGGAATTCCTAGGCTTCTCGGCGCTCATGAGTGGGATTATCCTGATCCTGGCCTTTCAAAAACCACAACCGCAAACCTGATTTTCCTCCTTACTTTTGGCCCGGATGGAAAAAGTCATTGTCATCGGAGGGGGAATTATCGGATTAAGCGCTGCCTTCTACCTCCAACGCGCAGGCTGCCAGGTCACGGTGCTGGACCGCGGCGATTTCTCGGACAATTGCTCCTATGGCAATTGCGGCTATGTCTGCCCCAGCCACTTTATTCCGCTGGCGACGCCGGGGATCGTCCGCCAGGGCCTGAAGTGGATGCTGAATTCCAGGAGTCCGTTCTATGTGGAACCCCGCTTGAGCCGCAGCCTGATCGACTGGGGCTGGAAGTTCATGAGGAGCGCGACCCGCGCGAATGTCGACCGCGCCGCCATCCCCTTGCGTGATATCGCCCTGCTCAGTCAACAGGAAGTTGAATCCTGCTGGATCAAATTGCCGGGCTTCGACGCGGCTTACGAACATAAAGGACTCCTCGAGGTCTTTCAAACCGGGAAGGCGGCAGACCATGCCCATCACACGGTGCAAAAAGCGCATGAACTCGGCCTGGATGCCCGGTTGCTGGACCATCAGGCATTGCAGTCGATGGAACCGCATACCCGGATAGAGGCCCTGGGCGCTATCTTTTTCAAATGCGACGCGCATTTGTATCCCAACAAGCTGATGAAGGCCCTGATAGCTCATTTGCGGGCGGAAGGCGTCCGGCTGTTGAGCGAAGCAGAAGTGACGGGTTTTTCAATCGAAAGAGGAAGGATCAGTCAGGTGCGCACGCGTGCGAATGCCTACGAGGCCGGCACGGTTGTCCTGGCCACGGGCTCCTGGAGCAGGTCCCTTGCTGCGCTTGCTTCGGTCAGGCTGCCGCTCATGCCGGGAAGAGGGTATTCGGTTACGCTCGAAGATTCTCCCTACCGGCTGAATTATCCCGCCATTCTCGTCGAAGGGCGCGCAGCCATCACGCCCATGGATGGCAATAAGATCCGCTTCGGAGGCACCATGGAGATCGTACCCACCGATACGCCGCCCCGCTATGGCCGGGTACAAGGGATCCTGGATGCCGTGCGCAGGTTCTACCCCGAATTTGATGTTCCCTTTCCACCGAAAGAGAAGATATGGTACGGCTACAGGCCCTGCTCCGCCGACGGCCTGCCCTATATCGGCAGGACCAGCAAATACCGTAATCTCATCGTCGCAACCGGCCACTCCATGCTGGGCCTGAGCCTGGGAGCAGGAACAGGCAGGCTGATCTGTGAACTGGTACAGGAACGGCGCCCCAGCGTCGACCTGCAACCCTTTGCCGTAGAACGATTCGGATGAGTTGTCGTAATATTGGGGTATGAAACTCCTTTTATTAGCTGTCTCATTGACACTTTTTCGCTCGGCGGTTATCGGACAGGAGCAACCGCATGCCGGAGCGTCTGCGCCACGGAAGATCGTGGTCGATCTTTCAAAAAAGTCAGGCGCTCTGCGCCCGGTCTGGGCTCAATTCGGATATGACGAGCCGAATTTTACCTATATGAAGGATGGCGCCAAACTCCTTGGCGAGCTCGCCTCGCTTAGTCCGGTACCGGTTTATGTCCGCTGCCACAATCTGCTGACGACCGGAGACGGCAAACCGGCCCTCAAATGGGGCTCGACCAATGCATATACCGAGGACGCCGATGGCCGTCCGGTCTATGACTGGCACATCGTCGACAGTATCTTCGGGACCTACATCAAAAGGAAAATGAGACCTCTCGTCGAGATCGGCTTTATGCCCGAGGCCTTATCGACGCATCCCCAGCCGTACCGGCATTCCTGGAGGCCCGGCGTTCAGTATGACAGCGTATACACGGGCTGGGCCTGGCCACCTACGGATTATAAAAAGTGGGAGGAACTGGTTTTCCGTTGGGTGTCGCACTGCGTCCAACGTTATGGTGCGGCCGAAGTGAATACCTGGCTTTGGGAGGTATGGAACGAGCCCAATATCAGTTATTGGAAAGGCACCATGGAAGAATATTTCAGCTTATATGATCATGCGGTTGCCGCGGTCAGGAGAGCGCTGCCCGCTGCCCGCGTCGGAGGACCGGCGACCACCGGCCCCGGGGGAACGAAGGCCGCCACCTGGCTGCAGGATTTCCTCGCACACTGCGCGGATGGCAGGAACGCGGCGACGGGAGGCAAAGGGGCTCCGCTGGATTTCATCAGCTTCCACGCGAAAGGCAGCCCAAAATGGGTGAACGGTCATGTGCGAATGAACATGCTGCCCCAGCTAAACGATGTCGCCAGGGGTTTTGAGATCGTCAAGGCTTCCTCCTTCAGCACGCTGCCGGTATATATTACGGAATGCGATCCGGAAGGCTGCGCGGCCTGCGGCATGACGACGAATCCGGAGAATGCGTACCGCAACGGAACGATGTACTCCAGTTATACCGCCGCAAGCTTTACGAGGATCTATGACCTGGCAGCCCGGTACGGGATCGATCTGGCAGGTCTTACCAGCTGGTCATTCGAATTTGAAGGACAGAAATGGTTTGACGGGTTCCGCGACCTGGCCACAAATGGGGTCGACAAGCCCGTATTGAATGTATTCAGGATGTACGGCATGATGCTCGGCGATCGGGTTCAGGTGGACGATCCGGCCGGCCTGTCGCTCGATAGCCTGATGAGATCCGGCGTCCATGGCGCACAACCCGATATTCACGCGCTGGCGGCGGCAGGCAAAAAGGCAGCCACCGTCATGGTCTGGAATTATCATGATGACGACCTGCCCGGCGAAGACGCTCCGGTGGAACTAACGGTCACGCATATTCCGGGCTCGTCCGTTTGGGTACAGCACTACCGGATCGACGAAGGGCATAGTAACGCATACCAGGCCTGGAAGAAAATGGGCTCGCCTCAATCGCCGACGGAGGACCAGTTCCGGATCCTGGAGCAAAGCGGACAATTGCAACAATTGGATAAGCCCAAAAAAATAGCCGCTCCGGATGGAGCGGCCAGGGTATTATTTTCTCTGCCGCGTCACGGCATATCGTTACTGAGATTGACCTATCTGTTGTGAATATCCAGTTCGACTCCTGCAGGCGGCGGGGTATTATGACGATGATACCACCCGCCGGTATGATAGTTATGTTCATGATAATAACGATGCTCATAACAACCGGATGCCGTTACCGCGATCATAGCCAGGAGTGCAAACGCACCGAAAAGTCGGTTAAATGCCTTTTTCATAACAATGAATTTTTCTTAAATAGGTCTAAAACCCTGCCATATCTGTTTTCAGCGGCTTGCCGGACACATTCGTGGCGAATCCCGCCGGGTACATGGCGAATGAGGAAATTTGTGGATAATTTTCCCCTCGAAATGGCGCCTGGTGCAAACGTTTGCGTAAAAATCGTGATCGTCTTACCGAATTAGGGCGTAGAATTGCCAATATGAACGATCTATTCAGCTTGCACGGGCAGACTGCGCTCGTCACCGGTTGTAACAAAGGCATCGGTAAGTCGATGGCCCTCGGCCTCGCCGCCGCTGGCGCCGACATCGTGGGGGTCTCCGCTTCGCTGGAATTGGACGGCAGCGAAGTGGGAAAAGAGGTGACGGGAATGGGCCGTCGCTTCACACCCTACCAGGCAGACCTGACCAGCCGCAACTCGCTGTACGCGTTCATCGAAAGCGTGAAGCGCGAAAAGGAACGTATTGATATCCTCATCAACAATGCCGGCATGATCCTGCGCAAACCGGCTGCGGAACATCCGGACGAATACTGGGATAAAGTTTTATCGATCAATCTCGACGCGGCCTTTATCCTGGCCAGGGAGTTCGGACGGGAAATGATTGCCCGTCGCTCCGGCAAAATAATATTTACCTGCTCCCTCCTTAGCTTCCAGGGTGGCATAACCGTCCCGGGCTATGCCGCCAGCAAGGGAGCCCTCGCCAGCCTGGTCAAGGCCCTTGCGAATGAATGGGCCTCACAGGGCGTGAACGTGAACGGCATCGCGCCCGGTTACGTCAGTACGGACAATACGGAAGCGCTTCGCCAGGACCCCGTACGCAGCAAATCGATCCTCGACAGGATACCGGCCGGCCGCTGGGGCGAGCCCGACGATTTTCGGGGACCAGCCATCTTCCTGGCGTCCAAAGCCGCCGATTACGTGCATGGCACCATACTCACCGTGGACGGTGGCTGGATGGGGCGATAGGGCCGCCACATCTCACCAAACAAAAAAAGACAGAAAATGGAAATACGATTCGAACACAGTCCGAAGGAGACGGCAGAAATGAACACCGAAGCCTTGCGCAGCTCATTCCTTGCCGGCCCGCTCATGAAGGACGACACGGTGCAACTGATGTACACCCACTATGATCGCGTGATCATCGGAGGGGCCAAACCGGTCCGGAGCGGACTTCTCCTTGATACGCATCCCGAGCTCAAGGCCGACTTTTTTCTGGAACGTCGCGAGGTGGGGATCATCAACGTAGGAGGACGCGGCAGGATCCTTGCCGACGACCAGCCCCGGGAGATGGATCGGCTTGACTGCCTGTACCTTGGAAAAGGAGTGAAGAAAGTGATCTTTGAATCGATCGATCCCAAAGCGCCCGCATTGTTCTATCTCCTGTCTGCCCCGGCCCACGCCACGCACCCGGTTCAATTCCTGGCAAAAGAAAATGCGCTTCCCTCCGACATGGGCGCGCCGGAAACGTCAAACGCCCGCACCATCTACAAATATATTCATGCGCAAGGCATCCGCAGTTGCCAGCTGGTGATGGGACTGACGATACTCAAGACCGGCAGCGTATGGAATACGATGCCCGCACATACGCATACGCGACGAATGGAGGCCTATTTTTATTTCGACCTGCCCGAAGGACAACGCGTTTTTCATTTTATGGGCCGGCCCGACGAGACAAGGCATCTTGTCGTCGAAGATCACCAGGCCATTGTCTCGCCACCCTGGTCCATACATTCCGGATGCGGTACCAGCAATTACGCCTTCATTTGGGGAATGGCCGGCGAGAATTATACCTATACGGACATGGATCCGGTATCGATCCCGGAGCTGCGCTGAAACGCCATTCGCCTGTCCGTCCGCTGGAATTCCTGAAACTGAAGTATCTTGAACAATAATCCTTCAATTGCCATCCATGTCTAACGTCCCCATGACCAGGTTCCGCTGGACCATCGTCGCCTTGCTCTTCTTCGCTACAAGCATAAATTATATCGACAGGCAGGTCATCGGCCTGCTGGAGCCGACGCTTGCAGCCGAATTTCATTGGGATAATACGACATACGGGTTCATCAACGGCATTTTTCAGTTCTTCTATGCCTTTGGGTTGCTCGCCTTCGGATGGATCGTCGACAAAGTGGGGACCAAACGGGGCTATTCCATTTCCATCACCATCTGGAGCGTATTCGCCATGGGCCATGCACTCGCCAAATCGACCCTGGGGTTTACCGTAGCGCGCTCCGGCCTCGGTCTTGGTGAGTCCGGAAATTTCCCGACGGCCATCAAGTCCGTGGCTGAATGGTTCCCCAAAAAGGAGCGCGCGCTCGCGACCGGCATCTTCAACTCCGGCGCGAATATCGGCGCGGTGATCGCGCCCATCATGGTTCCCTGGATATTGGGGATCTACGGATGGCAGATGGCCTTCATGATCACGGGCGCACTGGGCTTCATCTGGCTTGTTTGCTGGTTGCTCATCTATGAGATCCCATCCCGCAAGAAAGGCCTCGGCAAATCGGAATTCGACTACATACACAGCGACGTGGAAGACGCGGCTTCGGTGAACGACAGGCCCGCGTCCTGGAAGAGGTTATTGGGCGTCAGGCAAACCTGGGCATTCATATTCGGTAAGTTCCTGACCGACCCCATCTGGTGGTTCTTTCTGTTCTGGCTGCCCGGATATTTTAAGGATACCTTCAACCTGAGCCTGACCAAACCCGGGTGGCCCCTGGTGATCGTTTACTCCGCTACCACGGTGGGAAGTATCGGAGGAGGTTATCTCTCAGGCATGCTGATCCGGAAAGGCTGGCCTGTTTATAAGGCGCGTAAAACAGTCATGCTGATCTTTGCCTTTTGCGTCGTCCCCATTATTACGGCCAGGTATTTTACCGACATGTGGATGGTCGTGGCGCTTATCAGTCTGGCCGCGGCCGCACACCAGGCATGGAGTGCAAATATCTTTACGACCTGCTCGGACATGTTTCCCAAAAGGGCCGTCAGCTCCGTGACCGGCATCGGCGGCATGGCTGGCTCCGTGGGCGGCATCATCTTTCAGCCGCTGGTTGGCTGGATTCTTGACTATTTTCAACGCGCCGGCAACAAAGGGCTGGGGTATAACCTGATCTTTCTCATCTGCGGCTTCGCCTACCTCCTGGCCTGGCTCGTGATGCACTTCTTTGCACCCAAAATGACGCCGGTCAGGATGGAATAACACCTGTTACGCTTACTTCGACTTCACGCTCGATGCACGAACCGTTAACTCGGTGTTCAATACCTTCGTTTCATAGTTGGTCATGGGATGCTTGCTCTCGATGATCTGGATGAGCATCTCCATCGCTACCTGCCCCATTTCAAAGGCCGGCTGACGGACACTCGTAAGTGGCGGATGAAAGATTTCCGCCAGTTGGGAATTCGTGAAACCGACAATACCCATATCGTCGGGCACACGCACCTTCCTCTTGGCCAGCGCCGTAAGACAGCCCGTGGACAGTTTGTCGCTGGCGGCTACGACCGCATCGGGACGTTTCTTGAGCGCCAGCAGGGCATCCACGGCCTGCTCGGTCTCGGAATAGACCAATCCCCCATATCTGCAGTATTTGATAAGGGACTCTTCGAACGGAAGGCCATGATCCGCCAGGGCCGCCTTATACCCGGCAAGCCGTTCCTTCGTGATGGACAGATGGGACGCGATGGTCAGGTGCGCGATCCGCTTGAATCCCGATTTGATGAGGTGCTCTGTCGCCTGGTACGCGCCGTTGAAATTATTGGCGATGACCTTATGGGTTTGCATCTCTTCGGTGATACGGTCGAAAAAAACGATGGGCAAACCCTTGTCATGCAATTTATTCAGGTGGGAAAAGTCGGTGGTTTCCGTGGACAGCGACACCAACAGGCCGTCTACTGACCTCGAGGCAAGGTATTGCGTGTTGGCGACCTCCCGCTCATAAGATTCATGGCTTTGAGAGATGATCACATAATAGCCCTTCTTGTAGGCCACGGATTCGATGCCGTTGATCACCTGCGAAAAGAAATTATTGGCGATCTCGCAGACCACGATGCCGATCGAACGGCTTCTTTTTTCCTTAAGGCTGAGGGCGATAGGGTTCGGACGGTAGTTCAGCTTTTCGGCGTATTCCAGGACAAGCTTCTTGGTCTCGGCGCTGATCTCGTAACTCCCCCGGAGAGCCCTCGAAACGGTGGAAGTGGACAGCCCGAGCGCCTTGGCAATATCCTTTATCGTAATGGCTTCGAATTTCATTGCTGAAACTAAATTAACGTTTTTTGAGGTACAACCCGCCGATTCCTCCCTCGTTGTCATTGTGCTTTAAGAAATTAGGATTAGATTAGTGCGCAATCAACGATCGATCTACACAAACCGTCTAACATGCTTTCCTATCCCGTCCGCATTGCGCTCATCGCCGCCCTCGGCGGTTTTCTCTTCGGTTTCGAGACCGTGGTGATCTCCGGCGCAGAAAAAACGCTGGAACACCTGTGGTCCTTGAATACCTTCTGGCACGGATTCACCGTAACCTCCAGCCTCCTGGGTACGATATTGGGTTCCATGATCGCCGGAGTGCCGGCTAAGAAATATGGTAGAAAAAAGGTACTGCAAGTGATCGCCCTGTTCTTCATCGTGGCCGCTGTAGGTTGCGCATCGATCTCCGCCTGGATATTATTCATCGTTTTCCGGATCATCGGCGGACTGGCCGTCGGGGCCTCTTCCGTCGTCGCCCCCATGTATATCTCTGAGATCGCGCCTTCCGGCCTGAGGGGTCGCCTCGCCGGATCCTTCCAGGTGAATATCGTGGCCGGCATCTGCATCGCATTCCTGACGAACTATGTATTCAACCTGTATCTTGGTGCGGGGGCCTGGCGCTTGATGCTGGGCGTGATGGCCGTTCCTTCCGTCTTATTCTGGATACTGCTCCGCTCCATACCGGAAAGCCCGCGGTGGCTCATTCTGAATAGTCGCGATAACGAAGCGATCCCCGTAATGGAAAAGCTCGGGGAGGCAAACGTTCCCGCAGTAATCCAGTCCATCAGGGATTCCGTGAAAGAACATAAGGAGGCGCTCTTTCAAAAGAGGTATGCCAAACCGATCGTATACGCCATGCTGCTGGCCATGTTCAACCAGTTTTCAGGGATCAATGCGATCTTATATTATGCTCCGCGGATCTTTGAAATGGCGGGCTTTTCAAAGAACGACGCATTCGGACAATCCATTTTTCTGGGTGTGGCCAACCTGACCTTTACCCTGCTGGCCATGTCCATCATCGATAAGTTCGGACGCAAGAAATTGTTGCTTATCGGATCGGTCGGCACAGCCGTATTTTTGGGCCTGACCGCTCATGCCTTCCATGGTGACGTATCCGGTAACAGCAATTTGCTTGTCTACCTGATCGGCTTTATCGCCTTCTTCGCGTTTTCCCAGGGGGCTGTGATTTGGGTTTTCATTTCCGAGATATTTCCCAATTCGGTCCGGTCGCAGGGAGGTTCCCTGGGAAGCTCAACGCATTGGGTCATGGCGGCGGCCATTTCCTGGATATTCCCGAGTGTGGCGGAAAACTTAACACACGGCGTTTACCTGTCTTTTGTGTTCTTTGCCCTGATGATGGTATTACAATTGATCTTTATCTGGTGGTTCATGCCGGAAACCAAGGGCAGGAGCCTGGAGCAGATCCAAAAGGACCTCGGCATCGCCTGATCGGCCGCGCCTGAGCTTCTCTTTCAATAATGGAAAAATATGCATATGAATAAGACGATCATCTGCCTGTTAGCTCTCCTCCCACTGTTCGCCTCACGCGGCATGGCGCAGGACAAAGAGGAAAGATCGGTCTCCGCGGCCGTAGAATCCTTACGCAAAGCCATGGTCGATCCGGATAAAGCCGTGCTCGACAAACTCACCATGGAAGAGCTTAGCTATGGCCACTCCAACGGCATGATCCAGGATAAACAAGCCTTCATGGACGCCCTGGTCAGCGGCAAATCCGACTTTGTCACTATCGACCTCAGCAATCAGACGGTCAGGGTGGTTGGCAAGACCGCCCTGGTGCGGCACATCCTGTCTGCCACGACCAACGACGGCGGTAAGCCCGGTTCGACCAAACTCTCGATCCTCATGGTCTGGCAACAACAAAAGGATGGTAATTGGCGGCTCCTGGCCCGGCAGGCGACCAAAGTGCCTTGACCTTTGAGGCTCAAGCCCCCTCCCCAAGCCTACGCCCCCGGCATGAAGCCAACGGCATGAAGCCAACGGCCTCAGGCTGGCAGTGCTATTCCAACCATGACAGTACATGATGGCCTGACCGACAATAATTTCTAGATTTACCGATCTATTGACAGCCATATTGAAAAAATCCCTGTTTCCATGCAGTTAATACTCGGTATTTTCTTTCATTTCATCGGCGGTTTTGCCTCGGGCAGCTTCTATATGCCCTTCAAAAAGGTTAGAAAATGGGCCTGGGAAAGCTATTGGATCGTCGGTGGGCTATTTTCCTGGCTCATCGTCCCCCCACTGGCCGCATGGCTGACCGTGCCCCACTTCGCGGAGATCATTTCACTGACCTCCGCGTCCACTTTCTGGTGGACCTATTTCTGGGGGGTCCTATGGGGGGTCGGCGGCCTGATGTACGGTCTCGGAATGCGCTATCTCGGCATGTCGCTGGGCAATTCAGTTCTGCTGGGTTTTACTTCGGCATTCGGCGCCCTGGTTCCATCCATCTATTATGGGATCATGCACACGCCGGGAAAAACGACTTTCCACGACCTGCTGACGACCTACTGGGGCAGGATCGCGCTGGCCGGCGTGATCCTTTGCCTGATCGGGATCTATATCTGCGGAAAAGCGGGCGTGATGAAGGAACGGGAGCTTTCAGACGAGAAAAAGAAAGAGAGCGTCAAAGAATTCAGTCTGGTAAAGGGCCTGATCGTCTGTACGATTTCGGGCATCCTCAGCGCCTGCTTCAATTATGGCATCGAATCCGGTAGCCCGATGGCCGGGGCGGCCAATAGCCTCTGGCATGCCGCCCACCCGGATGCCACGACCGAATTCCTTTACCAAAACAACGTCACCTACGTCGTTCTGCTATGGGGAGGGTTGACGACCAATTTCATATGGTGCATGATCCTCAATGCCCGAAACCGGACATTTGGGGATTATACCGACAAGTCTTCACCCCTCGCCAGAAATTATTTCTTTGCTGCACTCGCAGGGACGGTCTGGTTCCTCCAGTTCTTCTTTTATGGAATGGGGGAGAGCAGGCTGGGCAATGGAGCCAGTTCCTGGATCCTGCATATGGCCTTCATCATCCTGGTGGCCAACATGTGGGGGATCGCGCTCAGGGAATGGAAGGGAGTCAGCAGGAAGACCCGTGTCATGATTACCGTCGGCATCATTACGATACTCTTATCCGTATTATTGGTGGGCTATGGTAATTCCCAAAAGTAGAAGAACTCGTTAAATGGAAAAATATGCCTGGTAAACAGCAGGATTTCAAGCATGTCAGCTATCTCTGGGACGAAAAAAAAGCCGCCGCGCTGGAAGGCGATGAGGTCGGGCTCCTGATCTACAGGTCCAATCTCCTGGGCGCGGACCTTCGTCTCACCAATTACGGCGGGGGCAACACATCCTGCAAGACCATGGCAAAGGATCCGCTCACCGGTCGCCAAACGGAAGTGATGTGGGTGAAGGGTTCCGGCGGCGATCTCGGAACGCTGAAACGTAACGGACTGGCAGCCCTTTACCTGGATCGCCTGCGCAGTCTGGAGCAGGTTTACGGCGGTCTGGCCACGGAAGATAAAATGGTCGAATTGTTCAATTACTGCATCTTCGACCTCAGCTCCAGGGCCCCTTCCATCGATACCCCATTGCACGCCTTTCTCCCGTTCGCACACATCGACCACCTCCATCCCGATGCGGCCATCGCCATCGCAGCCGCGAAGGAAGGAAAAGCCATTACCGATAAGTTATTCGGTGGCGCGATAGGCTGGGTGGATTGGCAGCGCCCGGGCTTCGATCTTGGCCTGAAGCTCCGGAAATGCCTTGAGTCAAACCCGGGGATACGTGGCATCATGCTCGGCTCTCATGGTCTCTTTACCTGGGGAAATACCGCCTACGAAAGTTATCTCAATACACTCGAAGTGGTCGAACGCTGTGCCCAATACCTCGAGGATCACATCGGGCAGCGCAAGCCGGTATTCGGAGGCTCCAAAGGGCAACCGTTGCCGAAAAAAGAAAGATTATCCAGGGCCGCCTCGCTTGCGCCCCTGCTCAGGGGATATTGCTCTTCCCATACGCGGATGATCGGTCATTTTTCTGATGACGAACGCGTGCTCGAATTCATTGGCTCCCGGGATCTGACCCGCCTGGCGCCGATGGGCACCAGTTGCCCCGACCATTTCCTGCGCACGAAGATCAGCCCCATGGTACTGGATCTCAGCCCTGCCGAAGACCTGAAGGACACGGCCGGGATCAGGGCGAAGCTAGCCCCCCAATTCGAGTCCTACCGCCGTCTCTATGCCCGGTATTATGAGTCCTGTAAGCATCCGGACAGCCCGCCCATGCGCGACCCCAACCCGGTGGTCATCCTTTACCCCGGCATAGGCATGTTCACTTTTGCAAAGGATAAACAAACGGCCAGGGTGGCTGCCGAGTTTTATATCAATGCGATCAACGTGATGAAGGGCGCTGAGGCGATCTCATCCTACACTTCGTTGCCCCGGCAGGAGGCCTTCAACATCGAATACTGGCTGCTCGAAGAGGCGAAGCTCCAACGCATGCCCAAACCCAGGCCACTGTCGGGCCGCGTCGCCCTGATCACCGGCAGCGCCGGAGGTATCGGAAAGGCGATCGCTAAACGGTTTGTCGACGAAGGAGCCTGCGTGATCATCAATGATAATGACGGGAAGCGGCTCGCAGTGGCCAGCCAGGAGTTCCAGCAGCACTACGGAAAGGATGCGTTCATCGCGGAAGTGCTCGATGTCACGGAAGCGGATACCATCCGCAATACCTGCCGCGCCGCCTCGCTGGCGTTCGGCGGCATGGACATCGTGGTGAACTGCGCAGGATTGTCCATTTCGAAACCGATCGAGGAACATACCGAGCAGGATTGGGACCTGCTCTATGACGTGCTTGTGAAGGGGCAGTTCCTGGTGACACAGGCCGGCGTGGAGATCATGAGACAACAGGCCATCGGCGGCGACATCCTGAATATCGTTAGCAAGAACGCGTTGGTATCAGGTCCCAACAACGCGGCTTATGGGTCCGCCAAGGCCGCCCAGCTTCACCTTAGCCGGCTGAATGCCGCCGAGCTCGGCGCAGACAAGATCAGGGTCAATACCGTGAATCCGGATGCCGTCATCTCCGACAGCAAGATATGGGAAGGCGCATGGGCGGAAGGACGCGCCAAAGCATACGGCGTCAAGGTCGAAGACCTGCCCGCATACTATGCGAAACGGACCCTGCTCAATGAGATCATCCTGCCCGAAGACATTGCCAATGCCTGCTTCGCATTTGTGGGCGGTTTGCTCCATAAGTCGACGGGAAATGTCCTGAACGTGGACGGAGGGGTGGCCATGGCATTCGTACGATAAAAACATACCCATGCAACGCGTTGCTTTTAAAATGCGCCTCCATAAGGGTTGCGAGGCCGAATATCAACGTCGCCACGATGCCATCTGGCCCGGATTGGCGGACTTGCTGAAACAGAACGGCATTCGGGAATATTCCATATTTTTAGACGAGACGACAAACGACCTGTTCGGATACCTGACGATGGCCGACCCCGCGCGACTGGACAACTTGCCTGCGGAGGCGATCATGCAGAAATGGTGGGAGCATATGAAGGATATCATGGACACGAATCCCGATAACTCGCCGGTGACCAGCCGGCTCAAAGAAGTTTTCTACCTTCCTTAAAATGTAAAAAATGCGACTGGAACAGCACAAAGTGGAAGAGCATAACCGATCCTTGCTGGCCGCACATCGCCGGAAGTTCGATTTTCTGGCTTCGGATATCGGTCTGCGGGGGAACGGCGGCCCCGATCTGGCGCCGATCCTGCAGCGCCTGATCGATTTTCAGGTGGCCATACCCAGTTGGGCCCTCGGCGCCGGGGGTACCCGCTTCGGCCGTTTCACGACCGGGGGCGATCCGCGCAGCCTGGAAGAGAAGATCGAGGATATCGGCTTGCTTCATGCGCTGAATCGTTCCAGCGGAGCCATCTCCCTCCACATCCCCTGGGACATTCCCACGGACCCCGCTGCCATAAAGGCCCTGGCCGCGGGTCTTGGCATCCGCTTCGATGCGATGAATTCAAATACATTCCAGGACCAGCCGGGCCAGCAGCACAGCTATAAATTCGGGTCCCTGCAGCATGTCCGGAAGGAAGTGCGCCGCCAGGCCGTCGAACATAATCTCGACGTGATCCGCCATGGAGTGGAACTTGGATCCAAATCGCTGACCGTCTGGCTCGCCGACGGTTCCTGCTTCCCGGGACAACTCAATTTCAGGCAGGCATTCCGACATACCCTGGAGGGTCTGCAGGAGATTTACGCCGGCCTGCCGGCAGATTGGAAGATGTTTGTCGAGTACAAGGCTTTTGAACCGAATTTTTATTCCATGACGGTCGGCGATTGGGGCCAGTCCCTGCTCTATGCGACCAAACTGGGGCCAAAAGCCTATACGCTGGTTGATCTGGGCCACCACCTGCCCAATGCAAATATCGAACAGATCGTAGCCCTCCTGCTGATGGAGGGGAAACTCGGCGGGTTTCATTTCAATGATTCCAAATACGGCGACGACGATCTCACCGTGGGCAGCATCAAGCCCTATCAGCTGTTTCTTATTTTCAACGAACTGGTGGAAGGGATGGACGCCAGGCATATGGATCATGCCGCTGATCTGGGCTGGATGATCGATGCCTCCCACAATGTGAAGGACCCGCTCGAAGACCTTTTGCAATCCGTCGAGGCCATCATGATCTCCTATGCACAGTCACTTCTCATCGACCGCAGGCGCCTGGCGGAGGCGCAGGAATCCAATGACGTGACTTGCGCACAGGAGACGCTTCAAAATAGTTTTCGAACCGATGTGCGTCCTCTGGTGGCCGAAGCCCGCCTGCGGGCCGGCGGAGCCCTCGATCCCCTGTCCCTGTACCGAAGCGTGAAAGCGCGCGCAAACCTGATCAAAGAACGCGGCTCCAAGACCGTGGCAACGGGATTATGAACGCCATCGCGATATTTGATATCGGGAAGACCAATAAAAAGCTGTTCCTGTTCGACGAGCAATACAAGATCGTATGGGAACGATCCTTCCTGATAAGGGAATGCCTGGATGAGGATGGGGACCCCTGCGAGGATCTCCATATGCTCACGGCCTGGGTGAAGGACGCATTGCTGGAATTGGGCAGTGAACCCGGCGATCTCCGGATCCGCGCCCTGAACTTTTCGGCGTATGGCGCCAGCCTGGTGCATATCGGCGAGGATAACCGCCCGGTAACCTCTCTGTACAATTACCTGAAGCCCTATCCCGATACGCTCAAGCGGAAATTTTATGATAAGTACGGAGGAGAGGTGACCTTTTCCATGCTGACTGCTTCCCCCGTATTGGGAAGCCTCAACTCGGGTATGCAGTTGTACCGTATCAAAGAAGAGAGGCCGCACACGTTTGAACGGATAAGACATTCCCTCCACCTTCCCCAATATGTCAGCTGGCTATGGACCGGCCAGGCTTGCTCCGATATCACCAGCATCGGCTGTCATACGAATTTGTGGAATTTTTCCCAACATCATTATCACGAGTGGGTCTACCGGGAGGGCATCATGGATAAATTGGCTCCGCTCGTTCCCTCGACGAACGGTTATCCCCTCAAATGGCCGGCCGGCCAACCCCTTCCCCATGGGATGGCGGAGGATTGCGTGGCAGGTGTCGGACTGCATGATAGCTCGGCCGCCATGATCCCCTACCTGGCAAGTTTCCGGGAGCCCTTTGCGCTGATCTCCACAGGTACCTGGTGCATAAGCATGAACCCGTTTAATGAAACGCCGTTAACCGTCGCGGAATTGCAAAAGGACTGCCTTTGCTATCTGACCTGGCAGGGTAAACCGGTCAAGTCTGCCCGGCTCTTCGCAGGCTATCAGCACGAACAACAGGTCCGGAGGTTGGGCGATCATTTTCACCGGTCACCCGATCAGTATGCATCGGTCGCCTTCGATCCCGATCTCGCGGATCCCGTGCAGGCACGCATTCCGACTGGCAGCGCGCCGTTCTCCGCCGTGGACCTCTCCGCATTCGGCTCTTACGAACAGGCGTATCATGCCTTGCTGCTCGATATCATGGAGCAACAGGTCGCTTCGACGACCCTCATACTCCACGGAACCGATATCAAACGCATCTTCGTGGACGGAGGTTTCGGCAAGAACCAGGTCTATATGCACTTACTGGCTGCCGCCTTTCCACATATCGAGGTGTTCGCGGCTTCCATTCCCCAGGCCAGCGCCATTGGCGCGGCCATGGCTATTCACGGGCAATGGAATGAAGGCGGCCTGCCCGGCGACCTCATCGAATTACGGTATTACAGGAATTATCTAAATTCGAACCTGTGAAACGTTCCACCATATTCGATCTGATCCAGGTTGACGAGTTGTCGGCAACGCCTAAATATCTGCAGCTGACCAATTCCATATTGAAGGCGGTCGAGAACGGCAGGATCAAAAAGAACGATCTTATGCCTTCGATCAACGAACTGAGTTTCGAACTGGACATTTCGCGGGATACCGCCGAAAAAGGCTATAAATACCTGAAGAAAATGGGTGTGCTCGGCTCCGTCCCCGGCAAAGGCTATTTCATTCAAAATGCAGAGATTCGCCAAACCCTGAAGATCTTTCTGATCTTTAACAAACTGAGCGCGCACAAGAAGATCATCTATGACGCCTTCACTTCGGCCCTCGGCGAATATGTGGTTATAGATTTTTATATATATAATAACGATTTCGGACTTTTCAAGAAGCTTCTGAACGCCCGCAAGGAAGACTATTCCCACTATGTCATCATACCCCACTTTCTCGAAGGCGGCGAGCTCGCGCACGAGATCATCAATGCCTTGCCGAAAGACAAGCTGGTCCTGCTCGACAAACAAGTGCCCGGCGTCCGGGGCGAATTTGCCGGCGTATATGAGAATTTCGAGCAGGACATCTATGGGGCGCTCGAACAGGCCAGGGAACCCCTGAGCAAATACCATACGATAAAGATCATATTCCCGGGCTATACTTACTACCCGGTAGAGATACTCAAAGGGTGCAGCCGCTTTTGCCAGGAGTATGCCTTTGCCTACAAGGTCGTCCGCAATATCGCCGAAGAGCCCATCAGGGAGGGTGAAGTGTATATCAATGTCATGGAGGAGGACCTGGTCATCCTGATCGAAAGGTTGATTTCCATGAAGTGGAAGGTGGGCCAGGACGTCGGCGTGATCTCGTATAACGAAACGCCCCTGAAGAAGATCATCCTGAACGGAATCACGACCGTGTCCACCGATTTCCAGCAGATGGGGGCCATGGCGGCACGCCTGATCCTTGACAACGCCAAATTGCAGCAGGAGGTACCTTTTTATCTCACGCTCCGAAATTCTCTTTAGCCTGCTGGTTTCCTCATTCCCCCGGATACCTGATCCCGCATTGCCCGCGTATTTTGTCCATGACCCGGCTCATCGCCAGGCTTAACGAATGGGGCATGCGGGGACTCTCTGTCAGACCCCGGTCCAGGCAGCTCATCATTTCCCGGATCTGGTACTCGAATCCATTGACCATCGGCGTAAGGTCGAATGATCGCGGCTCCTCTCCGGTACGTTCCAACAGGAACCGGTCATTCTTGTACCAGGGAGTGGGGATCCGGATCATTCCTTCTGTTCCGGCGATCTCCGCGGTAATGGAGGTCTGGCAGGCAAGCGTGGAATGAATAGCCGCCGAACGGCCGTCCCGGTAGTGGAATAGCGCCTGGCAGGTCTCGTCGGCGCCGGTAGGCGCCAAATGCGCCGAGGCAAGCAGCTCATCCGGTTCGCCAAGCAGGAACAGGCAAAGAAAAAGGGGATAAATACCGATGTCCAGGAGGGACCCTCCGCCTAACCGCAGATTGTATAGCCTCCCCTCCGGATTGAAAGGCGCCTTGAACCCGAAGTCGGCTCTGACATGGCGTATGGCCCCGAGTTGCCCCTCCCCGATAAGCCCGGTGACACGTTCCATGATCGGAAGAAATCGCGTCCACATCGCTTCCATCAGCAAACATTGATTGGCGCGCGCTACCCCGATCATAGCCTGTACCTGCCTGTTAGACAAGGCCATCGGCTTCTCGCACAACACGGCCTTTCCATTCGCCAGGCAAAGGCGCGCATGTTCGCAGTGATACCCGTGCGGCGTGGCGATATACACCAGATCGATCGACGGGTCGGAAGCCAGCTCCTCATAGGAGCCATAGTGCCGGGGAGCGCCGAACCGGGCGGCAAATTCCCGCGCACGCTCCGCATCGCGCGACGCAACGGCCTGCAGGACGGCCCCTTCGGTAAGTTCCAGCGCGGCGGCGAATTTATTGGCGATCTTTCCGGGTCCGATAATTCCCCATTTGTAATTCATAAAGCTAATTTAACACATACCGCCCTATCTTTGCGGAATGGGAGCGAGATCGTTTATATTCGACCTGAATGGCACGATGATCAATGATATGGAGTACCATGTCAGGGCCTGGTACCAGGTGCTCAACGAAGAGCTGAATGCGGGGCTGAGCTGGGACGAGGTGAAGAGCCACATGTACGGGAAGAACGAAGAACTCCTTGTCCGCGTATTCGGAAAGGACCGGTTCACCCGCGAGCAAACCGATCGGATCTCTTCCGTCAAGGAAAAGAAATATCAGGAGGCCTTCCGTCCGCACCTGGAATTGATCGCCGGCCTGCCGGCGTTCCTGCAGCGCGCGAAAAAGGCGGGCATCCCCATGGCCATCGGCTCGGCGGCCATCCCCCTGAACATCGATTTCGTTCTCGATAACCTCGACATCCGCCATTATTTCAGCGTCATCGTCAGCGCCCACGACGTCATCGTCAGCAAGCCCGACCCGGAAACCTATCTCAGGGCGGCGGAGTTGCTCGATGCGCAGCCGGCTGATTGCCTGGTCTTCGAGGATGCGCCCAAAGGAGTCGAGGCCGCTCTCCGGGCCGGGATGAAATGCATAGTGCTGACCACAATGCATGAGAGGGAGGAATTCGGCAATTATCCCAATGTGGCGGGCATTGTTCGCGATTATACAGATCCGTTATTGAATGATTTTTTTTTGTAACCTGATGAAACGATGAACCCTACCCGATGCTGCGGATCTTTCTCCTGATATTATGCTGTTTCCCCGTATGCCTGCAGGCTCAGACCTTTACCGTCAGCGGCACCATCCGCGATAAAAGGACGGGCGAGGTGCTGATCGGCGCCAGCGCCATCCTGCTTGAGATGCCGCGGTCAGGCATGACCAGCAATTCTTATGGGTTCTATTCCCTGAGCGCCCGGCCTGGCAACTATACCCTGGTGGTCAGCTTCACGGGATATCGCGCAGATACCCTGAAGATCGTTCTCGACCGGGACATACGCCTTCCCGTCGGATTGATCGCCGGCGGTACGGAGCTGCAGGAGGTCGTGATTAGTTCGATCAGGCGCAACGATAACGTGACCAGGCCCCTGATGGGCGTTCAGAAACTCTCCACCAGCGATATCAGGAACGTGCCGGTCATCTTTGGTGAAAAAGATGTACTGAAGACGATACAGCTTTTGCCGGGCATCCAGGCTGCCGGGGATGGCAATAGCGGTTTTTTCGTCCGCGGAGGCGGCGCGGACCAGAACCTGATCCTGCTTGACGAAGCCACCGTATATAACCCGTCCCACCTGCTTGGCTTCTTTTCCACATTTAACTCCGATGCGATCAAGGATATTACCGTGTATAAAGGCGGAATGCCGGCTGAATACGGCGGACGGCTGTCTTCCGTGGTGGACATCAAAATGAATGACGGCAATAATAAAGAAGATCATTTCGGCGGCGGCATCGGCCTGATCTCCACCAGGCTGAATGCGGAAGGCCCGATCGTCAAGGACAAAGGGTCTTTTTCCATTAGCGGGAGACGAACCTATGCGGATCTTTTCCTGCGGCTTTCTCCCGATTCAAACATCAACAGCAATTCCCTTTATTTCTATGACCTGAATGTCAAAGCGAATTATAAACTGAATGAGCGCAACCGTTTCTACCTGTCCGGTTATTTCGGCAGAGATGCCCTGTCATTCGGCGGCGCCTTCGGGATCGATTACGGGAACGCGACGGGCACGGCAAGGTGGAATCACGTTTTCAACAGCCGCCTTTTTTCCAATACCTCTTTCATATATAGCGACTACAGCTACAAGATAAAGATCAATTCGAACAACAATGACATCGACATTACGTCCGATATCCGCGACCTCGATTTGAAGGAGGATCTGCAGTACTACGTCAATACCGGCAATAAGATCGATTTCGGCTTCAATGCGATCCGTCACGCCATCTCCCCGGGGGTAATTACCGCTTCAGCTACGTCCAGCTTCAATTCCCTCCGGATCCAGGATAAATATAGTCTCGAGAACGCAGCGTATATCTCTCACGAATGGTCGCCCGGCAAGGTTCATCTCAATTATGGGCTGCGACTTTCGGCCTTCTATGTTCTTGGTCCCGGGAATTTCTATACTTACGATGCAGCGGGCAATGCCGTCGACACGGCCCATTATCGCTCAGGCCAGCTGGTAACCAGCTATTTTGATCCGGAACCCCGCTTTTCCATGAGCTATACCTTGAATGATGAGGCCTCATTTAAGTGGGCGTACGACCGGAACGTCCAGGTTCTCCACCTTTTGTCCAATTCAACCTCCGCAAATCCTACGGACCTCTGGCTGCCGAGCAGTAATATCGTAAGACCCGGCATAGCCGACCAGGTCTCCATCGGCTATTACCGGAATTTTCATGATAACCAATATGAATTCTCGGCGGAGACCTACTATAAGGCCATGAAGAACCAGATTGACTATAAGAACGGCGCACAGCTGATCGCCAATGAAAACGTCGAATCCCAGCTCCTTTTCGGAAAAGGGCGTGCCTATGGTCTCGAACTTTTCATTAAGAAGAAAGCAGGCAAGCTCACCGGGTGGATCAGCTATACGCTCTCCCGTACCGAATTGCAGATCGATGGGGTCAACGAAGGGAAATGGTATCCCGCCAGGCAGGACCGAACGCACGATATTTCGATCGTCGGCATTTATCAGGCAAATAAGAAATGGACCCTTTCGGCTACCTGGGTCTATTATACCGGTAACGCAGTGACCTTTCCCAGCGGCAAATACCGGGTGAATGATCAGACCGCTTTTTATTATACGGAACGGAATGCCTATCGTATGCCGGCCTATCACCGCATGGACGTCGCAGCCACTTTGCTGGGCAAGACGAAACGCAGATTCGGGAGCAGCTGGACCTTTTCGGTATACAATCTCTATGGAAGGGAAAATGCCTACAGCATCGTTTTCCAGGACGACCCGGCAGATTCGTCGAAAACCCAGGCTATCCAATATGCACTATTCCGATTTGTGCCCTCTGTAACCTACAATTTTAAATTTTGACCATGCCCATGCGCGTCGCCCGGATATTTTTCGCCATCCTTCCCTTCCTATCGGGTTTCGTTGCGTGTAAGAAAGTGGTCCAGGTTGATCTGAATAACGCGGCGCCGCAGATCGTTATCGAAGGGGAGGTAACGGATATGCCCGGACCTTACCAGGTAAAGATCAGCAAAACGGTACCCTTCGGTTCAGGCAATAACTTTCCTCCGGTCAATGGCGCGATCGTCCGGATCACCGACAGCACTACGGGATTCACGTCCGCGCTTCTGGAAAACGACTCCTCCGGCATCTATCGCACAAATGCCTTCGTCGGCCAGCATGGGCACACCTATCTGCTGTCTGTAAACTCGGAGGGGATGTCCTACGCCGCCAGCTCTGCCATGCCCGCCGCGGTGCGCCTGGATTCGGTAAATTTCGTCCGGAACCTTGATCTCAATAATAAGCCCGCCATCAACGCCGTGGCGAACTTTCAGGACCCGCCCGGCCCCGGCAATAAATATCAGTTCACGGAATTTGTCAATGGGGTGCAGGTGCCGCAGATCTTCGTCTTCGAGGATCGGCTTTCGGATGGGAGGTATATCCGGAACACCCTCTATAACGATACCGTTCGCCTGCATCAGAACGACACGGTTCTGGTCAGGATGAACTGCATTGACAGGAATATATATGATTATTTCTTCACTCTCCTGCAAATATCGGGAAATGGAAATTTCCAATCGGCGTCGCCCGCCAATCCGAATTCCAATCTCAGTAACGGAGCCCTCGGCTATTTTAGCGCGCACACCGTCTCCCAAAAAAGTCTGGTCGTGTATTGATTAAGGCTGGTAGCTCTTTATTTTATTGTATAGCGTCTTCCGGTCGATCTTCAGGATCTCCGCCGCACGGGATTTATTGTAGTTGACCTGCTTGAGGACATTCATGATGGTGTCGTACTCCGCCTGGGCCGCCGCATTCTTCAGATCCGTGTCTTTGTGCGCGACGGGATGATGGACAGGCGCCGAATAAGCTTCTCCTGCAGAGGCGCCTGCCGGGGCAAATGAATGGCTGTCGACAATCTCCGGCGGTAATACCTTGGTGGAAATGAGACCGGACGAGGTGAGCAGCGCCGCACGCCGGATCACATTGCGGAACTCACGCAGGTTCCCGGGCCAGGAATAATTCATGAAGGTTTGCATCGTCTCTTCAGCCAATCCTTCCACTTCCTTATTCAGCTCCTTATTGGCCTTGACCAGAAAGAATTCGGCAAATAGCGGAATATCCTCTCTGCGATATCTCAGGGCCGGCAACTGGATCGAGAATTCATTGAACCGATGGAAGAGGTCCTCTCTGAACCTTCCTTTGCGATAGGCCTCCTGCAGGTTCTCATTGGAGGCGACAATGATCCGCACGTCCACATCCATCTCTTTTACCCCGCCCACCCGCTTGAATTTTCTCTCCTGGATCACCCTCAGGAGCGCGGCCTGGATCTCATAGGAGAGGTTGGCTACCTCATCCAGAAAAAGCGTTCCCCCATTGGCCAGTTCGAAATGGCCCTCCTTATCCCCCAGGGCGCCCGTAAAAGCGCCTTTGACATGTCCGAATAATTCACTGCCGGCAAGCTCCTTGGACAGGGTGCCGCAATCCATGGCGACGAAGGGTTTGTCTTTCCTGGCGCTGTACTGATGGATCGTCCTGGCAATGACCTCCTTTCCGGTGCCGCTCTCGCCATACAGGATAATACTGTAGTTTGTAGGGGCCACCAGCTCGATCTGACGGTAAAGCTCCTTAGTGGCCGGCGACTGTCCGACCAGGAATTCCTCATCGCCAACGGGACGGCCATTGACCTTTTTCATTGAGTAGGCAGACGTCGAAGCAGGCGCATTTCTGGCCGGCCCCTGCTCCGACGAGGCAACCGGCTGCTGCATCGCCCTTCCGATCACATTCACGACCTCCTCGGGGATCAGGGGCTTGGTAATATAGTCGAACGCCCCCGCCTTGATGACATCGACGGCTGTCTTGATGTCCGAATACCCGGTGATGATGATCACAATCGCCTGAGGATCAAATTGCTTTATCTCGCGCAATACTTCCCTGCCCTCCTTATCCCCCAAGCGGAAATCGCAAAGCACCACATCGAATTTCGACTCCTTGAACTTGGCGATCCCCTTATTGCCGCTGTGAGACGCATCGGTCTCGAATCCCTTCTTTTGTAAAAAACGGCTCAGCAGATTGCACATATCCATGTCATCGTCGATGATCAGTATTCGCTTCATAATCTAGGATTTCAAGTTAAAATTACAGGAAAAAGCATAAACAGTATTCCGAACATCTTGCCAAATTCTCGCCGCCCGCTGGCAGGCCCTTGAAGGCATGGAATACCAATTGTTTGGGTAAATTATTCCCCAAACCGGGAAATACTGTCCCTGAGATAGGGCATTATATTTAACCGGGCTGCCTTATTTTTGGAGTTCTGTAGGAGTTTGGGTTCGTTTAAACAGGCTCCCATTTTAATGGCTTTAAAATTGTACAATTGTTGATCGATAATGTTTTTGTGAGGTCTAAAATGTGGACAAGTGGAAACAAGCTTTATGACAGCCATTTCAAAAGTATTAATTGTTGACGATGAGCTGGATATTTGTTATTTGCTGAGCGGCATGCTGAAACAGTTGAACTTTCTGGCTGGTTTTGTCAATACCCTGTCCGACGCCGTGGTTGCTTTGCAGAACGATACTCCTGACGTGCTCTTCCTGGATAATCACCTGCCCGATGGGTTCGGTCTCGATTTCATCCCCTATGTGAAAAAGAACTTCCCGGAGACCAAAGTGGTCATGATCACCGCGCACGACAGCGCGGCAGAAAGAAATACGGCTTACAAGGGCGGAGTGGACCTGTTCATCGCCAAGCCGCTAAACCGGAAAGTGATCGTAGACGCGATCGAAAAGCTCTCCAGTTCCGGCTCTGCCGGGAAACCCTTAGTTACCCAACCGGCCTGACCCCTCCGCTGCCCGATCCCCCTTCGCTCCCTGACCCCTCTCCGCTGCTTGAATTCTCCCCATCCCTCGTATAGTACCAATGGAAGAATTGGATCATGGTTCCGCCTTTCATATTAATCCAGATATCTCCTCAGTTTCCAGGCATTGGTTTCGTGATCTTCCATAAGGCCCGTCAGGAAGTCTGCCGTTCCCGCATCCTCGAATTTGTCGGAGCATTCGTCGATGTCCTTTCTCAGCTTGACAATGATGCTTTCATGGTCGCTGAGCAGCTCCTTGATCATTTCTTTCCGTGTAGGGTACTTGCCGGGTGCCTCTTTTAGATGGGTCTGCTGCAGGAACTCGTGCATGGTGCCGATGGGATGGCCACCCAGTTTGCTGATCCGTTCCGCGATCTCGTCGATCGCCTCCGCTAACTCCGTATACTGCTTTTCAAACAGGAGATGCAGCTCCATAAAACTCTCTCCCGCGACATTCCAATGGAATTTCCTTGTTTTTGTGTACAGGACGGCCTCGTCCGCCAAACCCGACGTCAGCAAGGTCATTACGCCCTTTAAATTTTTTTCTGAAATACCTAAATGGGGTTGCATATTGAATTTGTTTTCCTTCAATAACCATAAATGATACCACAATCCGTCAGGCGTTCTTTTGATCCGCCCTTCCTCAACGTGTAGAAAAAATTGCTCATTTTTTTGGTTGGGAGGGCATCATGCTGAACGTTCCTTTGTCTGGCTTCCGCAATATTCAACGGGATTTGAAAAAAAATGAGCGTGATCGAGAATTTGGCAGGGATTTTTAACTATCAACACGACGGAATGTCGTAAAAATGTAAAACTATGAGCAACTCAAAATTATTAATGGGATTTTTAGTCGGCGCGGCAGTAGGCGGCGCTCTGGGTATTTTATTGGCCCCGGATAAGGGCTCGGAGACACGCCGGAAGATCATGGAGAAAGGCGCCGACCTGGGCGATTCCATAAAGGGTAAGTTCAATGATGTCGTGGACGGTGTGAAAGAGAATTTTGGACGGGCCAAAGGCGAGGCCAAGAACGCTATGTCATGAACGAGCTCCGGCAACCCATCAACAAAATGAATATGGAAGAGCAAAGGAGCGATTTGGATATGCTGTTCTCGGACGCGGGTGATTTCATAGAGACTAGGGCCGCTCTCTGGAAATTGAAGGCCGTGGACTCATTGGCGGATTCAGTGTCCGACCTGGCGTCCGGGATCGGGATCATTTGTATCATCTCGGCGTTTGTTTTGATCGTGAGTATCGGATTTGCTCTTTTGATCGGCGAATGGCTTGGGAAAAATTTTTATGGCTTTTTTATCATCGGGGGTTTGTATGGGATTGCCGGGCTTGTTTGTTATGCTTGTCGCAACCGCTGGTTCAAGGAACCTGTCGGAGACCTGCTTGTTAGGAAGCTATTAAAGCATCATAAGAAATGACATCGACATCGATCGCCAACATGGAAGAGCTGAAGAACGCGATCCGCGAACTGGAAGATCAGAATTATGTGAACGAACAGTTCATGCGCCGTCGCGTAGAGCATATCGTCCAGAACCTGAAACCGCTCAATATCGTCAAAAACCTGGTGCATGACGTGATCAAGGGTTCCGAAACAAGGAACAATCTCCTGCGCATGGCGGCAGGCCTCGCCACCAGTTTCGTACTGAAGAAATTTTTCAGGCGCCGCGCATGACCCTTCCTTCGCTCTTATTTCTGCTTTTTTTCGGATTGCTTCATATTGAGATAGTCAGTGGGGGTCATCCCGAATTGTTTCAAAAAATTCCTTCCAAAATTCGTTTGAGAGCCGTAACCCACCATTTCGGCAACCTCATAGATCTTATAGTGACTTTGTAAGAGGAGCTCAGTTGCCCTTTTGAGTCTCGTGATATTGATGAGCTCATTGGGCGTAAGGTCGGTCTGCTCATGTTTACCAATTGGGCCAGCTTTTCAACAGACCTTCGGACTTGGGTTCTTCGAATATTTCCAGTTGGCGGAAGACATAGGTGCCGAACCGCTGCCCATCCTCAATTGTGGTATGGCCTGCCAGTTCAATTCTGCTGAAGTAGTGCCGCTGGAAGATATCGGACCCTATGTGCAGGATGCCCTGGACCTGGTAGAATTCGCTAACGGGGATACAACCACCGCCTGGGGCCGGATCCGTGCCAAAATGGGCCATCTCAACCCGTTCCACTTAAAAATGATGGGCATTGGCAACGAGAACTGGGGACCGCAATATGTTGCCCGTCTGGAGGTCTTTACCAGGGCTATCAAAAGCAGGTATCCCGATATTAAATTAGTGAATAGTTCCGGCACGGATCCCAATGGCAGTCGCTTTGATTACCTGAATGGCGAGTTGCGTCGCATGAACGCCGATATCATCGACGAACACTATTATCGTACGCCTGACTGGTTTTTTAGCAACGCCAGACGGTACGATCATTACCCCCGCAATGGCACAAAAGTATTCTGCGGCGAGTACGCAGCGCAAAGCGTTAAGGCGGTTAGCGTGGACAATAAGAATACCTGGCTTACGGCCTTATCTGAAGCCGCTTTCATGACCGGCCTCGAGCGTAACGCGGATGTCGTATGTATGGCGTCTTATGCGCCCCTGTTCGCGCACGTCGACGCATGGCAATGGACTCCGGACCTGATCTGGGTCAATAACCTGCAATCTTTTGGTACGCCGGACTATTATGTTCAGAAACTATACTCCCTGAACAGGGGCACACGGGTCGTTCCTATTACCCTGAATAATGACGCGCTGGCGGGCCAGGATAGTTTGTATGCCTCGGCCTGTATAGACGACGCCACAAATGAGTTGATCATCAAAATGGTAAATGCGTCCGCCATCGGGCAATCGGAGAAGATCCTGCTGAACGGAGCGAGAAAAATAGCACCGCAAGGGCAGTTCACGGTATTAAAATGTGACGACCTGCATTCCGTAAATTCCTTTGATGATCCGAAAAAGATTGCTCCGGTGGAATCCCTGGTGCCTGTCAAAGGCGGCAGGATCAGCATGACCGCCGCGCCCTATTCATTCAGCATTTTCCGGGTGAAAATGAACGCGCCTGCCGGCGGCGGTCTTATCATAGAAAATCGAAAATGAAGATTTCTCTCCTCGTCGTCCTCGCATTCCTTGTTGGGAATATCAGTGCCCAGCCGATCCGAACCAACATATCGGTGCATGACCCGGTCATGATCCGCCAGGATAGCGTGTATTATATATTCTGCACCGGCTTTGGGATAAATGTTTGGTCCTCCCGCGATTTGACGGAATGGAAGAGGGAACCTCCGGTCTTTTCCAGGCCTCCGCAATGGGCGGCGAACGCGGTTCCGGGTTTCAAAGGATCTGTCTGGGCCCCGGATATCAGTTATCACCATGGCAGATTCTACCTGTATTATGCCATATCCGCTTTTGGAAAGAATACGTCCTGTATCGGGCTGGCCCTGAACAAGACCCTCGATAACCGCTCCCCGGATTATAAATGGGAAGATGTCGGCATGGTGATCCAGTCCGTTCCCGGCAGGGACATGTGGAATGCGATCGACCCCAACCTGGCTATGGATGAAACAGGAACGCCCTGGCTGGCATTCGGCTCTTTCTGGGACGGGATCAAACTGGTAAGGCTGAACGATCGGCTCGACTCGGTGGCCCGACCGGAACAGTGGTATACCATCGCCAGGAGGCCCAGGGACCCTGCGCTCGCGGATTCCCTGGCGGGAAATGGGGCGATTGAGGCTCCATTTATCTTTCGGAAGAATGGATGGTATTATCTCTTCGTGTCCTTCGACTATTGTTGCCGGGGCGAAAAGAGCACCTATAAAATGATGGTGGGCAGGTCGGAGAAGATTCAGGGCCCCTATCTCGACCGGGCAGGAACGCCGATGCTCCAGGGTGGCGGTTCACTGGTAATGGAAGGAGATAAGAATTGGTATGGGGTGGGGCATAATGCCGTAGTGAGCGATCCCGGGGGCGATTTGCTGATCTTCCATGGGTATGACGCCCATGATAAAGGCAGGTCTAAGCTGCGGATCGGGAGACTGACCTGGAATAATGAATGGCCGGCAGTCGCCACATATTGATATTTCTACGGAGCTTTGTTCATGAGCCCGCAATCCTTTCAAATTTTTACCGGCAACCTGCCGAAGCAGGAAAAGCCCATGCCCATCCTGTTCGTTGGACACGGTTCGCCGATGAATGGTATCGAAGACAATGAGTTCAGCCTCCGGTGGCAACAAATGGCAAAAGAAATTCCCAGGCCGCGCGCCGTCCTTGTCGTGTCCGCTCACTGGTTCACCAGAGGCACCCATATCACGGCCATGGACCATCCGCCGACCATTCACGACTTCGGAGGATTCCCCCAGGCCCTTTTCGACGTGCAATACCCTGCGCCCGGCGACCCGCAACTCGCCCTGGACACGGCTTCGCTCGTGAGGTCGACGCCCGTCGGACTCGCACACGACTGGGGGCTTGATCATGGCGCCTGGGCCATCGTCCGCCATATGTACCCCCATGCAGACATCCCGGTTCTTCAGCTGAGCATCGACTTTACCAGGAATGGCCGCCAACACTACGACCTGGCAAAAGAGCTGTCGGACCTGCGTAAAAAAGGAGTACTGATCATCGGCAGCGGAAATATGGTACATAATTTGCGGCTCATTTCGTGGGAGTTAATAAAAGGTGGAGGCTACGATTGGGCGATCGCCATGAATGAAAAGCTCAAAGACCTGATAATGGATGGTGATCACGCGGCCCTGGCTAACTTCGAAAGCCTGGGGAAAGAGGCAAAACTAGCGATACCTACTCCCGAACATTATCTGCCGCTGCTGTACATTTTGGCCCTACAGGAAAAGAACGAGACACCCTTATTTTTCAATGATAAAGCCGTCGCAGGGTCACTTACAATGACCTCGGTTAAGATCGGTTAAAATTATCTTCCTGTGATCAACCCGCTAGAATGCTCATTTCGGATGAGATAGAAATGGATTGGCGTCATGCCCGTCACATCAAGCATCGGTAATGTACGATTACTTACTAACCCACCGTACATTACCTTTTTTTTGCTTCAAACAAGGTCCAAGGACTGGCCTTCATGTCATGCAGGTACTCTGCCTGCCATTGAAACTCCGGATGCAGCTGAAAGAAAGGGGCCGCAAGGAAATCTTCCCCGCTGGGATTGCCCATATGGGCCCAGAAGGTAAGATCCTTCGCCATCGCCGCGGTGGTAACCTTCCCTTGCACTGTTCCTCCCGGATAGAAGGGCGGCCAGCCCCATTCGGGACAACCCTTGGGATCGGTATCGACCCTGCCGGCAATCACGCAACGGCTCGATTCCTTCGCTTTGCTGAGCTCACTGTAACTGTCGCTCTCGATCGTTCGGGCCGCCGTGGCGTCGATCCTTCCCTTATATTGTTCGGCTAGCTCCTGCCAGCGGCGCTTGCGGCTGTTGGGAGAGTTGCTGGCATCCGTGGAGTCGAAGGTCGTCTCCTCCTTCATTAACTTCGGATCGCTCGGAAAATTGGAGCCGGTATAGATCCCGTCCTTCGTTCGCCACACGGGATGATTCTTCAGCCCCAGTTCCAGCCGCGCGATCTCATTGGTCTTGATGTCGCCGACCAGCCAGTCATTGGCATATCCGCCATTATTGCCCGTGGTCATGATCCGGATAAAGTCGTCAATGCTGTTCGCATACTGGGCAGCCTTGCGGGCCCGCACAAATTCCGGTATGCCCGACTCATCGAATCCCTTGAATTGAGTGATGGTGGTCTCTGTGATCAGGATGCCGCCGCCCGTTATGACAAAGTCATCCCCGCTGTGAATGAAGCCGGGCATCATGTCCATGAACAACCTGTTCCCGCTAACCGGAACAATGTCGGCGATCACATTCCACCGTTCTCCGACAATATAGTCCGTCCAGCTGTTATGTCCCATCGCGATCTTACCATCGGAAGTATACCTGCCCGTGGCTATAAAGGCGCTGCAATTTCCGGGCGCCTTATTGTCCGCAGAGCCCGGTTTGGCCCGATCCGCCAGCCAGGGCACATAGTATTGCCCCAATTCGATATTGCCGTTCAGCACGACGATGTCATAGACGTCATAGTCATATCCTTTAGCCTTCAATCCTTCCACGATCCCGCTCATCTCTTCCCGGTATTCCTGATCGACCTTGCTCCAGAATATCCTTTTCACGGCCCCCCGATAAAAGGACCAATCCTTGCCGGAACTGTGTGCCAGCCAAAGCTTCATCGTCCGGATCAGGTCGTCGATCTCCCGTGCCAGCAAATAGCCATGCTGGTAACCGATGTCCTTCGGCTTACCCTCCAGGTGAATATAGATCCAACCGGCCTTGTCTTGCCGGGATGCCTTCGACAAACGAGGGTCGTTCGGCTGGGCAGGGGCCACGGTGGCAGAGCCCGTCAGCCATGCCATGATCAGTAAGAGGAAAGGTATTCGCATATCCGAAGTTAAAAAACTTCGCCCAGGTTGACGAAAAATCCGCCGGATCCCTTCTGCCCCCAGCCATAATCGATGCAAAGGTTGGTGCGGGAGAACTTGTTCAGCGTGATCCTGAACCCGCCCCCATAACCGGGAACGACGTATTCGAACCGGCCCGAGGCAGGCTCGGTGAAAGACTGGGCATTGGCAAAAACGACCGCTCCGAGTAACCCGTTCGACGTGATGCCGAAACGGTATTCCGATTCAAAATACAGCATATTCTTACTCCGGAACCGCCCCTGGATATATCCCCTGGCCGTATTGCTGTAAGCGTCCCAGCCCGTACTGGGCAGCAACAGGTAAGGCGGATCCCCGCCCCCGGTGGTGAACCAGTCATAGCTCCATAAGGCCAGCACATTATGCGTGGTACCCGGAAACCGGATGTAGCGGCGCAGGTCGAATAAGAGGGATTGCCAGTTATTGTCGCTCCCCATGAACGTAAAATTGGGCCGGTAGGTAATGCTCGCGTAACCCCCATTCTCCGGATTGATCTGGTTCCTCCTCGAGTCGTACAGCAAATGCGCCGAGATGCCGGACGCGGTTTCCGTTTTCGTCAGGCCATAGGTCTCAAAGTCCGTGGCCTTCCCCATCGGGGGATCGATCTCACGGATGTTCCAGAAGTAGTCCAGGTCATATCCCAGCCCCGCATACAGATCTTTCCCGATCGTCTTCAGGATGGCCTGATGCAGGCGCACATAGGAATAATCGATGCTATAGCCCGTATCCGCAGACGTATTCCCTCCCAGACCATAGGTAAAGGAGGGGTATTTAAGGTACCGCCAGTCGGTAACGATATTGTACTTATTGTCCTTGGTCCATAGGTCGGCCTGGATGGGAAATAGGATCTGCTCGTATTGGGAATACGTGATGCTGGTCAGCACGCTGGACAGGTTCGCATTGGGGCGATCGCTCGTGTAAAAGGCGAAGTTGGAACTGAGTACCCCTGCAAAACCGGTTTGCAGGGTATAGCCCACCACGGGCAACGCGGAAATATGCAGCTTGCCGGTCTTCCGCTGGCTGGTGTCCATCCTCACCTCCGAGGTCTTTTTAAGCCATTTTCTACCGAGATCCACCAGATCGGTTTGGATATGGGCCGAATCCTGGGCGCGAACGGGCAGTGCATGGCACAGCAGGGCCAGTAGGGTAATGGATATGCTTAAAGGGCGGCTCAAAAAGAGTTTTTTGATGAAACCATTGGTTCGCACATGATTAAAACGAAAACAAATGATTAAAATTACCTATGGACGACATGAATTGATCCCGCTGACGGGGAGGCATAGTTTACGGTATTTTTACGAATTCGTTGAGTTTATGCAGCTCCAGGATAGTAGTCCGTCCATCATCGCTTTCCCTGTACATCGGAATGAACTTCCCGTTGAACTTTATTTCCCGGTACGTATAAGAGGTCCTCTGCTGTACCAGATTGGAAAAAACGTCGTCGAAACCCCGGATCAGAACATAGATCTCCACATCGGAGGCCTTCATATCTTCATGGGTAAAACCCTGGAACGGACTGTTCTCGTCGATGGGATGCACCACGGTCCAATTCATCGGAAGGCTCTCCACCCTGGTTCGTTCCAGCTTAAGGTCATAGTATCTGTAGATGGCTTCTTCGTTCTCATGCACCTGCAAGCCCACATTGACGCGGATCTCGACGTCGGTCAGCGTATGCTTGTCCTTATACGAGGCGAATCGGAACATGAGGCCCATGCCGTTCTTATAAGGGCTGACCAGCGCATGTTCACTGAAGACCAGGTAGGCGCGCGGCCTGGAGAAACGCCCGTACATCAGGCCCGTGGCGAGGGCAAAGGACAGCAGTCCGCTCATCGCCTCGATACTGGCCGCAAAATTGGCCCAGTCGCCTATCGGGTTAACCCGGCCATAACCCACCGTAGTGAAGGTTTCCGTACTGAAGAAGTACGCTTCCTTGAATTTCCCCCAAGGCGTAGAGGCGATAACTCCCTGTAACTGACCGACGCCGATCCACAAATAGAGGAAGGCATAGGCAAGGTTGATGGTGAAATAGAAGATCCCCAGGACGGAGATGAACTTCCATAAAGGCATGGTCAGCATGTTATGGTAGACGCTGAACCGGTTCATGAAGGAGACCCCTTCCTTGCGAAGGTTGAAGCTGCCATCCCGGTTTATGAAACGGCCTCCATAGCTGCTGGCATTATTGCCAAAGCCCGTATCATTATTGACCTTCAGTACAGGGTTGATCTTCTTCGTGTGCAATGCCATGGTCGCGCGATATTTGATCTCATAAAGGTAGCAACATATTCAAATTAACGCTTCATACAGTACTTCGACCGGATGCAGGGCCTTTCTGGCCGTTCCGTCCTTGATCTGATGGCGGCAGCTCGTGCCCGGGGCCGCAATGATCACTTCTTCCGCCTGCTGCCTGACGGCCGGCAGCAGAACCAACTCTCCGATATTCATGGAGAGGTCATAGTGCTCCTTCTCATATCCGAAGGAACCCGCCATGCCGCAACAACCGGAAGGGATCTGGCTCACCGAATAATTTTCAGGCAGCGACAGGATCTTCATCGAGCCCGCGACCGTGGTCAGCGCCTTTTGCTGGCAATGGCCATGCAGCATGACCTGTTTTTTCTCATTCGTGAATTGCCCGGCATGAATATGCCCCCTTTCGATCTCCCGCGCCAGGAAATCGTCGATCAGGTAGGTATTCCTGCCAAGTTCCCTGGCCATACCAAGAAGGTCTTCACCCGCCAGGTCCGGATATTCATCCCGGAAGGTCAGTATGGCCGATGGCTCGATCCCGATCAGGGGACTATCGTCCGTCACCAGCGGGGCCAGCATGGCAATGTTTTTTTCGGCGATCTTTTTGGCACGGCGGATCAACCCTTTCGAGAGCCAGGTCCGGCCACTTTCACCATGCTCCGGCAGCAATACCTCATAACCCAATTTCTCCAACAGCAACACAGTCTTCATGCCGATCTCCGTATCGTTATAATTGGTGAACTCGTCGCAGAACAGGTAGACCCGGCGACCGCCAGCCGTCGCTCCGGTCCCCGAACGGATCGCCCCCGCCTCCCTCCGCTCTCTCTTCGCCCGATGCCGCTTGTACCAATCCCTCAATGTCGTCTCATGCAGCAACGGCAACGATCGTTCGACGGCAAAGCCGGAGAACCGCTTGATCCACCTGCCCGTAACCCTTCCCGATACGAGGCGGTTGTATATCCGGGGCAAAAGCGCACCCGCTCTCGCAGACGCAGTGAAGTTCGCGATTAGCCGCGTGCGGAACGGTACGCCATGCGCATCATAGTAGTGTTGCAGAAATTCAGCCTTTAGCTTGGCGACGTCGACATTGGACGGGCACTCCGATTTACATCCTTTGCAGCTAAGACAGAGGTCCATGACCTCGTAGATCTCCCGATGGTCAAACCGGTTGGTCTTGGTGGAATGCGTCAGGAACTCGCGGAGAATATTCGCCCTGGCCCGCGTCGTGTCCTTTTCATTGCGGGTAGCCATGTAGGAGGGGCACATCGTCCCGCCTGATAATTGAGTCTTGCGGCAGTCGCCCGATCCATTGCATTGTTCTGCATGTTGCAGGATGTCCTGCCGGTGGAACCGGAATACAGTGGTAATGGCCGGCGCCTGCTGACCGGGTGAGTAGCGCAGCATGGAGTTCATGGAAGGGGTGTCGACGATCTTTCCGGGGTTAAAGATGCCCGCCGGATCCCATGCCTGTTTGACCTGTCGCAGCAACGCATAGTTCTTTTCACCGACCATTTGCCGGATGAATTCCCCCCGGAGCCTTCCATCCCCATGTTCACCGCTCAATGAGCCCTTGTACTTTTTAACCAGGACGGCGATCTCCTCCGCAATGACGCGGAATAACCGGTTGCCCTCGGCAGTCTTCAGATTGATAATGGGACGCAAATGGATCTCTCCGCTGCCCGCATGGGCATAGTGCACGGAATAGAGTTGATGTTTCTTGAGGATCTCATTGAATTCGCGGATATAGGCGGGCAGGTCCTGGACGTCTACCGCCGTATCTTCAATGACCGGCACGGCCTTGTCGTCGCCGGGAAGATTCCCCAAAAGTCCCAGACCGGCCTTCCGGAGGTTCCAGATCTTTTTCGAGTCGTCCCCGAACAGGAGAGGAAAATGATAGCCCAATCCCGCCGCCCGCATGTCCGCCTCGACCTTCGCCGCGATCTCCAGGATCGGCTCGCGCCGGTCACGCTGGAACTCCACGACCAGGATGGCGCCGGGATCGCCCCGGACAAAGAACCTGTTCTTGCGCTGCTCGATATTGTCCTTCGTACATTCCAGGATGTAGTGGTCGATGAGCTCACTGGCGCTGGGTGAATAAGCCAGAGCGATCAGATTGGCGCGGAGGGCCTCATCCACAGAATGGAAATGCACGCATAATAGCCCCGTTTCCCGGGGAGGCAGCGGCACGACATGGAGCTTGATCTCGGTAATAAAGGCGAGGGTTCCCTCCGAGCCGGCGATCAGTTGGCAGAAATTGAAGTCGGGACCTCCGGCATGGAACGGCGCCGTCTCCACCAGCAGATCGAGGGCATAACCCGTATTTCTTCTCTCGATGCTTCGCTTGGGGAACTCCCGCCTGATCTCTTCCTGGTTATCCGCATTCCCCAACAGACTGCGGACCGTCCTGTAAATACGCGCCTCCAGGTTGTCTCCTTCGCATTTTGCATGGAACTCATCGGGACTCAGCGATGAAAAGGTCGCTTCCGTGCCATCGCTGAGGATCGCCTTCACTTCGAGCAGGTGCTCCCGCGTGCTTCGGTAAACGATTGAATTGGAGCCGCAGGAATTGTTGCCTACCATGCCGCCGATCATCGCGCGATTGGCCGTCGACGTCTCCGGTCCGAAGAACAATCCATGCGGACGAAGAAAAAGGTTCAGCTCGTCACGGATCACGCCCGGCTGCACCCGCACCCACTTCTCCTCCGTATTCAATTCCAGTATTTGCGTGAAGTATTTCGAAACGTCGGCGATGATGCCTCCTCCGACAACCTGGCCTGCCAGCGAGGTCCCCGCCGTTCTCGGAATAAGGGAGGTATGCTCGGAACGCGCAAAGGCGATCAATTTCCTGATGTCTGCCACCGAACGGGGAATGGCAACCGCCAACGGCATCTCCCGGTATGCTGACGCATCGGTGGCATAGAGGGTTCGCATGGTCTCGTCATCGTAGAATTCTCCGTCCAGTTCCTTTGCCAGTTGCTTGAGCTTTTCCCTCATGGGTGGACAATATTTAAGTTCGATCCGCTGAGGCCGCAAAATTAACGCGTTTTACCTTTTTTTCTCTAATTTAGGCCAATAACTTACGATCGTCCGCCAGATCCCCGGTACCACCACGATTGACCACGGCAAACAGCATCATGCAAAGGAAATCCAGACCGTTTATTTTCATATTTTGCTGCCTTTGGGCAGGCCATTCCATGGGACAAGGAGGCGGCAGACGTTCGAAGGATGCCTGGGATCTGCCTAAACCTGGCCTGGTCCGCCTGATCGACGCCAACCTCAGACAGGCTTGCAACCAATATAAGATATTGATGAGCCGCGTCCCTCCCGACCGCTTGCCGAAAACCTGGTATGCGAATGGGGACAGATCGGAGACCAGCGACGCAGGGTGGTGGACCAGCGGCTTTTTTCCCGGTACGCTGCTTTACCTCTATGAATATTCGCACGATACGTCTCTCTCCAATGAGGCGCTGCGCAGGCTCAGTCTCCTCGAAAAAGAGCAGTATAACAAAGGAACCCATGACCTCGGCTTCATGATGTATTGTTCCTTCGGGAATGCACTGCGCCTTTCCCGCGAAGGCCTGCTTCCTTCCCGGGGCGCGGACCGGCTCTTTGACAGCATACTCCTGAATAGCGCCCGGTCCCTGTCCACCCGCTTCAACCCCCGGGTCGGCTGCATTAAGTCCTGGGACGGCGGCAAATGGAACTATCCCGTGATCATCGACAATATGATGAACCTGGAATTGTTGTTCTGGGCCACGCACGCCAGCGGCGACTCGTCCTTTTATCGCATCGCCGTCTCCCATGCAAATACGACATTACGCAACCACTTCCGCCCGGACCACAGTTCCTTCCACGTCGTGGATTATGATTCTTCGACAGGAGCCGTGATCGCCAAAAGAACCGCCCAGGGCTATGCGGATTCGTCGGCCTGGGCCAGGGGCCAATCCTGGGGGCTGTACGGCTATACGATGATGTACCGTTCCACGCACGATCCCGTTTATCTCGAACAGGCTGAACGCATCGCCGCCTTTCTTCTGCCCCATCCCCGCCTGCCCATGGATAGGATACCTTATTGGGACTATGATGCACCGGGCATCCCGCGGGGAAATGCCCCCGTGCCCTGGATCAATCGGGATGCCTCGGCCGCAGCGATCATGGCGTCCGCACTGATCGAACTCTCCCGTTATGAAGGTCGCGAAAAGGGTAGGGCCTATCTCGACCGCGCCGAAGAGATCCTCATAAGTCTTTCCGATATTGGATACAAAGCGGTCGTTGGCTCCAATGGTGGCTTTTTGCTGAAGCATAGCGTAGGCAATATGCCCGGCCATACCGAGATCGACGTGCCCCTGACCTATGCCGATTATTATTTCGTCGAGGCCATGCTTCGCTACAAACAACTGACCACACCCGCACCGTCCGTGCCCGCGCGCACCGTGCATGCCGCGATCTTGCGCCCGACGCCCTGGATGCATGGGAGCCTTGCTACGGTACGGAGTTGTGGAAGAGCAGCGGGGAATTGGACCTCTTTGTGGAAAAACTGGAACAGGGTGATGGCGAGGTCGCCACATCGATCTGGCCTCAAATGATCGGAGTGCTCGGGTGGCGGCCCGAATGATGCTGGCACGATTTTATTGATACTTGGCGGTTGACCCACCAGACAAGTATGAATAAGACGATCCTGATCATGGTGGATTGGTTCTATCCGGGATACAAAGCCGGAGGCCCGATCACCGCCTGTTATAATCTCGCGATGCTCCTGAAGGATAATTATCGCGTCTGTATATTTACCTCAGACCGCGATTTGAACGACAACCATCCTTACATGGGCATTTCCCCGGATACCTGGGTGAAATGGAAAGAGAACGTTTTTGTATATTATGCCACCCCGCCGCGCCTGGGATGGGCCAATATTTCCCGGCAGATCAGGGCCATCGCTCCATCCTGTATTTACCTCAACAGCATGTTCTCCTATTATTTTACCATCTGCCCATTGCTGCTAAAAATGATGCGTTCGATCGGTTCCCGCGTGGTTCTGTCTCCCAGGGGCATGCTCAGGGACACGGCCCTCGCCTCCAAATCGTTCAAGAAAAACCTCTTTCTTTCCATTATGAAATTCTTTCACATTCAGGATCTTATATATTTTCACGCAACCGACGCAGAGGAACAAAAGGATATCCGGCGCACGTTCGGCGAAAGAGTGGACGTCGTCCAGGTAATGGACATCCCGCCGGTGCCTGAAAAGGCCGTCATCACGATTCCCAAACAGCCCGGAGCGTTGAAACTGATCTTCGTGGGACGGATTCATCCCATCAAGAATCTCCATTTTATATTGCAGGTGCTTCGCCGCACGGAACGCGAGGTCGCTCTGACCGTAATTGGCCCGGCTGAAAATGAGGAATACTTCCATTTTTGCAAAGGGTTGGCGGAAGAGCTGCCTTCAAATATTCTCGTGCACTTCGAAGGCGAAATTCCCCACCCCGGGATCCGGAACCGCATCCTGCAACATCATTTTCTGATATTGCCGACTCTCGGAGAGAACTATGGACACGTGATCATAGAATCCTTCTGCGCCGGCCGCCCCGTGATCATCACCAATAGAACCCCCTGGCAGCAACTGTCATCAAAAAGGATCGGCTGGGACCTGCCGCTTAACGACGAGGAGCAATTCCTCCGGGCGATCGATCGCGCGGCCGGCATGCAGCACGATGAGTTCACCTGGTGGTGCGCCTGCTCACTGGCCTACGCACACAGCATTTCCAATCCCTCGAATTATCGGGATAAATATGCATCGCTGTTTGAAAGCAGGCCTTCCGTGAAGGGTTTCCGCAAGATGCAGCCCAACAAGCCGGATACTGATCCGAAAAAGGACGGCCGCCTGATCGGTACACTGCACGAAAGGCAGGAGACGACAATTCAATAACCGGGCTTCTTGGCCGTACTCGCGCAAGGAACGAGGGAGTCTGCTGATAATCTGAGCCTTATGTACTTCTGGAGTTGATCGTCGTAGTACTTGCACCGGATGCTGCCGCTCGTTTCGTTGATGTCTTCGATGATCAATTTGATGTCCGGCAGGCACTTGAAGTTCACTTCCTCTCCAACCCGAAAAAACTGGTACATAAGGATATTTTAGGGAATGAGCGATAAGGTTGACACCGAGAAGTTAGCAAAATTTCTCATTCGCTCTAGGCATTTACACCGATTTCTTTTAGATAGTTACCATTAGGCCCGTAAGGATCAATCGCTTGCAAAGCGCCATTTTTCTTACCGCACGCCGGCCATTCCGACCGGTAACGATTGCGTAGATTTTTTGACAAAAAGGCGCCGCCGGGTTATGGCGAGACGAAAGATTGATTTATTTTGGTCCCTGCAAAACCACGTTTTGTTGAATGGCAAAAGCAAAAGCAAGTGGGCCGGTCGAAAGACCGGCCTTTTTTGTTGTCAATCTGACATTTCCGGGAACGATTGCATAGATTTTTAAGTTGGAGCAGGATACCTCAGGACGGTTCCCGTAGGGCATTGGGGTATTTTTATCCCGTTCCCAACAAAAACGAACTTGCCATGCTTAACTGCTTTACTTACTTTTCAGTAAAGGCCATCCCAAGCCTGACCCTCCTCCTCTGTTTGCTGACAGCGTCCATGCCCGGGATCTCGCAAAAGAAACTCAGCCCCGCGGCGACCTATACCGGGATGATCCTGGATGAGACCGGCCGCGGCATCGCCGGAGCGACCATCCAGGTGAAAGACGCGACGGTCGCCACCACCTCTAAAGGGAACGGCTCCTTTGAAATTGCTATTCCGGCCGGAGCCAAAGGGGTCTTGATCATCACCTATATCGGCTTTGAAAGGCAGGAAGTTCCCGTCGACCCGAAAAAGCCCCTGCTGGTCACGCTGACCTCTTCAAAAAAATCGCTCGAAGACGTAGTCGTGATCGGATACGGAACCCAGAGAAGGAAGGACGTCACCTCGGCCGTTGCAACCTTCGATACGAAAAGTATCCAGGAAAAACCCATCACCCGGATCGATCAGGCCATGATCGGTCAGATGCCCGGCGTGCAGGTCCGGCAACAGACTGGCATGCCCGGGTCTGGTTTCACCATCGTGATCCGCGGGACCGGATCCATCACCGCCGGCACAGAGCCGCTCTACGTGATCGACGGCTTTCCGCTGGATGTGAGTAACCAGAATACAGCTGGCGGCTTTTCGAACGGCAATCCGCTTAATAACCTGAACCCCGACGATATCGAGAGCATCCAGGTACTGAAGGATGCGGCCGCCGGCGCTATCTATGGTTCCCGTGCCGCTAATGGTGTCGTGCTCATCACGACCAGGCGCGGCCTTCCCGGAAAGACCACGCTCGCCGTCAACGCCAACGCGGGCATCAGCCGGGTTTCCAAAAAGGCGGATGTCCTCAGCCCGCAGGAGTGGATCAACGAAGCGACCGAACTGGAAAATTATAAGTGGGTCAACTCCGGCGCCGGCCGCACGGCGGACCAGTCCAACGCGGCACGAAGAGCGATCCTCGGCCTGGGTCCCACCGCCTACAATACAGGGTTTATGCCTGACGATCGCTGGTCCATCCCCGGTCATCCCGGCCTCGAATACGTCAACTGGCAGGATTCCGCCTTCCGTACCGCGCCTTTCCAGAATTATCAGCTGTCGGCAAGCGGCGGAACGGAAAACCTGCGCTATTTTATCTCAGGCAATTTCCTGAACCAGACCGGCGTATTGCTCAACACAGGCTATAACAATTATAGCGCCCGCGCCAACGTGGAAGTAAATGCAGCCAAACGGTTCAAACTCGGTTTCAACCTCGCTCCCACGTATTCAATGATACAGGCGCCCAGCGCCGAAGGAAAGGACAACCAACTCATGCACCTGTATAATATGGTGCAGATCGTGGAAGATACGGCGGGAATGAATTCCGGTGCCGGCAAGAATGCGGTTTACGGATGGGCCAACTCGAGCGTAAGCCCCGTGGCATTTCTCAATAATACCATCAGTGCGGTGAAGACGACCCGCATCCTGTATTCAATGTACGGCGACCTGAATATCCTCCCCGGTCTGAATGCCCGCGCCACGTTCAACTATGATCAGTCTAACCAGAACACCAAGGGCTATACCTCCGACTTCGTCGCCGGCAACGTGACGGACAGGCTGAACACGCCCGGCAAAGATGCTTCGGGCTCTTATAGCGGCTTCACCAAGCAGAATATCGTCAATGAAAATACGCTTACCTATATCAGGACCATCCACGAAGATCATTCCATCTCGGCGGTCGCCGGCCTCTCCTACAGCTGGGTGCACCTGGAGAATTTCACGATCAAGACGGCAGGCGGTTACGCGAACGACCTGCTCAATACCCTGAACAACGCCATCCCAAGCACCGCCGGCGTAACGGTGACGGGGAACACCACCGAGAGCAATAACGTCCTGTTTTCCTATTATGCCCGTGTACAGTATGGCTATAAGGACAAATACCTGCTGTCCGGGACGATGCGTCGCGATGCCTCCTCCCGCTTCGGGCTGGCAAACCAGTACGGCACCTTCCCCTCCCTTTCCGCCGGATGGAGGATCTCGCAGGAGAACTTCATGAAGAACATCGACTTTGTCAATGACCTCAAACTCCGGTTCAGCTATGGCCGTTCCGGCAATAACAATATCGGCGATTATGCGGCCATCCCTACCGTGGCGGCCGCTAATTATAATTTCGGCGGGAGTTCACCGGTTGCATCCGCCGGCTTTGTCCCTAACGGGATCCCCAACCCCTTCCTGAAATGGGAGACCTCTAACACCTATGACGCCGGTCTGGACGCGACCGTGTTGAAGAACCGGATCAATATTATCTTCGATCTCTATGAAAAGAAGAATACGGACCTTTTGCTGACCATCCCCGTCCCTGCGGCCACCGGGGCAACCTCCAGCCTGCAGAATATCGGATCGGTACAGAACAGGGGCCTCGAGTTGAGCATCGGTGCCGTCGCGGTCAGAACGCGAAACTTCCAATGGAGCCTCAACGGGAATGTCGCCTTCAACCAGAACAAAGTATTGAGTCTCGGCGGTCTGGGCACGCAGATCAATATTCCTAACGCCTTCGGTACCGGTTATCCTCCCTTCCTGCTCCAGGACGGTCAACCCATGTATACCTATTATATCATTAAACATACCGGCATCCTCACACAGGACGATATGAACAACCCCAAAGTGGCCAAGCTGGCCAAACAAACCGTCGGCGACGAAAAATACCTCGACGTGAATGGGGACGGGATCATCGATGCCAATGACCGCGTGAACGGCGGTCAGCCTACTCCCAAATATACCTGGGGTCTGACCAATACCTTCCGATATAAGAGCTTTGACTTCATGGTGCAGGTCTACGGACAACACGGCGGATCGATCCTCTCCTATATTGCCAGGGCCATCGACAATCCGGCCAATGGCGTCAGCACCAACCTCGGGGTCTGGCGCGACCGGTGGACCGCGGCCAACCCGAATCCCAATGCCCCGCGCGGGAAGATCGGATTTGCCTATACGATCCCGTATACGACCTCCGATTGGGTATATTCGACGGATTTCTTCCGCATACAGAGCATCACCCTGGGCTACAACCTGAAATCGATCGTTAAAACGGGCGTCATCAGCACCGCACGTGTGTATGCCTCTCTGCAAAACTGGTTTGGCTGGGACAAATACAAGGGAGGGGTGAATCCGGAAGCGCAGAATACCAACCTGACGAACAGCACGTATCCTTTGCCGGGTGACTATGGCGCCATGCCGCTCAACAAGTCGGCCATCCTGGGTATCAATCTTACGTTTTAATTCAAACGCTTAAATTCTTTTCGATGAGAACAAAAATATTCAGACTTGGTGTAGCGGGCGCCTGGGGACTGTCCCTGATGGCTGCCTGTAGCAAGCAGTTGAATCAGGTACCCCCTTCCTCGATCACCACGGCCAACTTCTATTCCAATACCAACGATTTTACGCAGGCCGTGACGGGCTGTTACAACCAGCTCCGTGCGTATCCCGACCAGACTCTTTGGTTGGGCGAAATGCGATCCGACAACGTCCTGGCCGCATCCGACGGCAACCGCGACTGGCAGGGGATCAATGACTTCTCGCCCAACCTGACCACGACTAATTTTATCGTCACGGGCTGGGATAATAACTTCACCGGGATCTATGCCTGTAACAGCGTGCTCGACGCCATAGCTAAAAAAGGCACGAATATCACGGATACCGTGCTTCGAAGGAGATTTGGCGGTGAAGTGCATTTCCTCAGGGCATTCTATTATTTTCAACTCGTACGCCTGTACGGCGAAGTGCCCATTGTGGATCACGTGTCCTCCGTGGCCGAGGTGGAGACGATCCCACGCAGTTCCGTCGCAGACGTTTACAAACTGATCATTTCGGATCTGCAATATGCGGCGGCCAATCTCCCGGCCAGCTACTCCGCCGCGGCGGATATCGGCCGTCCTACGAAATATGCCGCCGAAGGCGTCCTTGGCCTGGTCTATCTGACCCGATCGGGTCCCACGTACGCCGGGACCGATGGGCCCACGCTCAATAGCAACGAGTATAACCAGGCCCTCGCGCTATTCCAGGACATCATCAATAGCAATCAATACCAGTTCCTCGCCAGCTATCCGTCGATCTTCTCCTACACCAACGAGGACAATAAAGAGGTCATTTTCGACGTGCAGTTTATGAGCACCAACAATGCCGCCGACTTCCCCAGCATGCTGGTCCCGACGGGCTACTGGGGCGGCCTGGGCCTTTCCGGCTATGGCAACGGCTACGGGTCCTGCACGTTCAACGTCACAAAGAACCTGCTGAACTCGTTCAACTCGAGTGCGGCAGGCGCCGTGGACAACCGCGATACCTTCAGTATCCAGTTCAAATACAATCAAACGGCGACCCAGGTCGATTCCACCAATCCCTTCGAAAAGAAGTACATCAACGTCGCCAAACGCGGCACCTCCTATAACGACTGGCCCATCAATTTCATCGTACTGCGCTATACGGACGTCCTGATGATGAAGGCCGAATGTATTCTCCATGGCGCAACGGGCGGATCGCAGGCCGACGTCGACTCCGTCGTAGACCAGGTACGGAGAAGGGCCGGCATAAGCAGCAATTTGTCGAATGTGACACTTCCGCAGCTGATGGAAGAGCGCCGGCGCGAATTCATCGGCGAGGGCTTGCGATGGAACGACCTGGTCCGCGAAGGCATGGCGGTGACGACCATGAATGCCTGGGCCGCCGGCGACAGCATCACGACGATCCAGCAGGTGCTGCCGACCTCCGTCATTTATCCCATACCCAATGCCGAGATCCTGGTCAAGCCCGGCTTGTATACACAAAATGCCGGCTACCATTAAGGAGCCACGGCCGCAAAGCAAGGTTTTTTTGGTTTTGAATGTGTGCATCCATAGTGCCCGGTCCCCGTACCGGGCCTTTTTATGCGCTCCTGACTCGTTTATTAAATGTCATTTATACATTTCCGGGAACGATTGCGTAGATTTCGAGCGGGAAGCAGGACGCTTCAGGATAGTTTAGGATTTGCATTGATCTACTTTTAAAACATCTAAAACTGCTATATGAAAAGGAAGAAAATCATTTTTCTGCTTCTGATCTGTTGTTTTACCCTATCCTCCCACTATACCCGGGCACAAAACCCTCCCGCTTCCCCAAATGCCGCCCTCACCGTTTCCGGTGTCGTATCGGACGAGAATGGCAAACCTCTACCTGGCATTACCGTACAAGTTAAAGGAACCTCCACCAGTACGCTGACCGGCGCCGATGGCGCCTACAGGATCGCACTCCCAAAACCCAATTCGATCCTGGTCTTTTCTTACGTGGGGTACCAAACCCTGGAGATAGGCGTCAATAACCGGATGATCATCAATACATCCATGGAACTGAGCACGAAAGCGCTTTCCGACGTGGTGGTCATCGGCTACGGCAGCCAGAGCAAGAGGGATGTGACAGGGGCCGTCTCTTCCTTTGACGCCAGAAAGCTCGAGGAGCGCCCCCTTCAACGCATCGACCAGGCCCTGGTAGGACAACTGGCCGGCGTAACGGTTAAGCAAACCACCGGGATCCCGGGAAAGGCCTTTAGCATCCAGGTTCGTGGCACGGGTTCCATTAGCGGCGGCAATGAGCCCCTGTACGTGATAGACGGGTTCCCTTTGTCCGTGAATTCCAGCAATACAGGGAACGGAACCTTTACGACCGGTAACCCCCTGGACAATATTAATCCAAATGATATTGAACGGATCGAAGTCCTGAAAGACGCAGCCGCGGCCGCCATCTACGGATCAAGGGCCTCCAACGGCGTAGTGATCATTACCACCAAACGGGGGCAGTCAGGCAGAACGAAGATCAATTTCAACACCTATGCAGGATATAATGCAGCAAGTAAGAAACTCACCATGCTGAACGGCGATCAGTGGATCGACCGGGCAACGGAAATGATCAATGCGGCGTATGTGCTTAAATACGGATCGGCGGGAGCCACCGCAAACGATGACGCCGCCACCCGGGCAGCCAGGATTGGCCTCGCGCCCGGACAGATCAATACGGCCTATATGCTCGACCCACGCTGGGCGATGCCGGGTCACCCCGGCCTGGAATTTGAGGATTGGCAAAACGTGATCGAACGAAAAGGCCAGATGCAGAATTACGAAGTGTCGGCCAGCGGCGGCACGGACATCGTGAAGTATTTCATATCCGGAAATTACGCCAATCAGGATGGTTTCATCGTCGGCGTCGGCTACAAAGCCTATTCCCTAAGGGCGAATATTGAGGTCAACGCGTCCAGGCGGCTCAAATTCGGCGTCAACGTCGCGCCGACGTATTCGATCACACAGGATCCCGGCGTAGAAGGAAAGGATGCCATCTTCCACCAGTCCCTCAGCATGACGCCTGTGCAGGAGGATACAGTGGGCAGCTTTCCCAATATCGGCAAGAACGCTACCTACTTCTGGAGCAATAGCCTGAACGGACCCCTGGGTAAACTCACGCACAACATCGGAACGACCAGGCGCTATCGTACGCTCGGTACGGTCTACGGCGAATACCAGATCATCAAAGGACTGAATTTCAGGAGCTCGCTCAACCTGGATAACACCGATAATATTACCACGACCTATGTTCCGTATATCACGGTAGGCACACTCGCCGCCCGGACGTTTACCGGCTCCAACAATCTCCTGGCAGCCACCTCAGGCACATACACGAGTTATAGAAGGCAGACCTTCGTTAACGAGAATACCCTGACCTATAATACCGTGATCAACGACGTGCACAGCCTGAATATCCTGGCCGGCTATTCATATAACCTGGACCGGTTGGACCGGGTAGGGATCAGCTCCAGCGGCGGATTTACCAATGCGGCGATCCAAACGATCAATGCCGCCGCGGCCGTCGTGCTCAGCGGCACGAACGGAGGGACAAAGAGCGTATTGGAATCCTATTTTAGTCGCGTGCAGTATGGCTATAAGGACAAATACCTCCTCTCTGCCAGTCTGCGCAGCGACGGATCTTCGAGGTTCGGTATAAATAACCAATACGGTATCTTCCCTTCCGCCTCCGTGGCATGGCGCATCATTGAAGAAAAATTCATGAATCCGGTGCACCTGTTCAGCGACCTGAAAGTAAGGGCGTCTTATGGAGTGAATGGCAATAATAATTTGCCGAATGATTATGCCAGTATTGCCACCATCGGTTCATCCGGGTACGTATTGGGCGGAACGCCGGCGGCAGTGATCGGCCAGGGACCGAATGTCCTGGCCAACCCGAGCCTGCAATGGGAAAAGTCCCAGACCTTTGACATAGGGCTCGATTTCGGGATATGGTCGAACCGGCTTTCGGGATCGTTCGATTTCTATAATAAATTAAATACCAAGCTTCTCCTGAATGTCCAGGTTCCCGAAGTGACCGGCTTTCAAACTTACCTGACCAATGTGGGTTCCGTACGAAATATCGGCCAGGAACTGGAACTGAGCTCACGCAACCTGGTCGGCCGGTTCCAGTGGAACACTACGGTAAATATCAGCCACAATACCAACAAGATCGTTTCGCTGGCGCCGGGCCAGACCCAGATCATCATTCCTAACGGTCTCGAGACCACCGATCAGATCCTGCGCGTCGGCCAGCCGCTCAACAGCATTTATGTGGTGCGCCAGATCGGTTTCATGACACAGGATGATATCAACAAACACGTGGCCGTCTATGGCACGGGCGAAACCGTCGGCGATCCGAAATACCAGGATCTGAATGGCGATGGCGTCATCACCGAGGCAGATAAACAGATCGTCGGGCATCCGAATCCCGATTTTACCTACGGCGTCACCAATTCCTTGCACTTTATGGGTTTCGACCTCAGCGTGTTGATCCAGGGCCAGTTCGGCGGGTCGATCTATTCGGATCTGGGCCGGGCGCTGACCCGTACCGGCCAGGGTTTCACCGACAATGCGCCTGAATCCTATACGCAGAGGTGGCGGTCTCCCACCGATCAGGGGGCAGGCCGGTTCAGTAAGGCGTATTCAACCTTTGGATTTGTCGCCAATACCGATTGGCTCTACTCGTCCGATTATATACGCGTACGCGATATAACCCTGGGGTACGACCTGAAAGGCGCCATCAGAACCAATGCGATCCAGGCCGCGCGGATCTACCTCACCCTGGAGAACTTTTTTGGACACGACAAATATTACAATGGTCTGAACCCCGAGGCTGCTAACACCACCATAAGCTCTAATAGCTCTTATCCCGAAGCGGGTGACTATGGGGGCCTGCCGCTGGCCAAATCATTCGTGATCGGAATTAACATCACCCTCTAATTCCACTAACTCAAACAAAATGAAAAAGAACTCATTCCTCATATTGATAGCGGTTATGGCCCTTGCCTCCTGCAAAAAGGATTTGAACCAAATACCCATTTCGGCGGCGACGACTTCGACGTTCTACCAGCAGCCCAGCGATTTTATCCAGGGGGTCAACGCAACGTACAATGCGTTGCGGGGCTATCCGGACAGACTGCTGAATCTTTCCGAGATCCGCTCCGACAATATTTACGGCGTATCAGTAGCCGTTCGCGACTGGGACCCCATAAATGATTTTTCACCAAGCATCGTATCCAATGTGTACGTTGAAGAGGCGTGGAGCACCGATTTCAACGGGATCTTCAAGGCCAACACCGTTCTCGATGAAATAAAGAAGAACGCCGGCTTTGTCGGCTCCGCAGCCCTGGCGACAAGGTTGCAGGCCGAGGCGAGATTCCTGCGCGCCTTTTATTATTTTGACCTGATCAGGTACTTCGGCAAATTACCCATTATCGATCATCCCGTGCTGGTGTCCGAAGCATCCGCCATCAGGCGTAGCTCCGTCGATTCCGTTTATTAGTTCATAATCGGCGATCTCCAGTTTGCCGCTGCCAATCTCCCCGCTAACTATACCGGATCATTCCCATCCTATACCGCGACCGACGTAGGCCGGGCCACAAAGTATGCGGCAGAAGCCGTGCTTGCGGAAGTGTACATGGCCCGGTCGGGACCCACTTATAGCATCGAAGGTCCGGGTCTTGGCGTAAGCGAATGGGGCCTTGCCCTGCCCCTGTTAAATGATATTATAGGCAGCGGCCTCTATACGTTCAATCCCAACTACGCGAATATCTTCGCATATAATAACCAAAGCCCCGTCCCCGCAGGCAACAAAGAGGCGATATTCGACGTGATGTATATCAGCGGCCAGAACCCTGTGCTGGGCGCCACCTATCCGTGGGACCTGGCTCCGCAAAGTTATTTCAATGCCTTTCCTGCCGGCAATTCGCAGGCAAACGGAAGCCTGGAGATCATACCGGTATCCAATGATCTGTTCACGTCCTATGCGGCCAACGATACGCGACGGACTCAATCGATCCACTCGACCGGCTATACCTATCTCGGCAGCACGGAATTGCGCCCCTTCTTTAAAAAATACCTGGATACGACCAAGATCCCCACGGCGAGCCGCTTTGACTGGGGCATCAATTTCATTGCGATCCGCTATACGGATATTCTGCTGCTTAAGGCGGAATGCGTGTTGAATGGCGCCACGGGCTCCCAGGCCACGGATGTCGACGCAGTCGTTAACCAGGTCAGGGCCAGGGCCGGCCAGCCGGCCATTTCGAACGTTACGCTGGCGCAGTTGTACGATGAGCGGAGAAGGGAGTTTGCAGACGAAGGGTCGCGCTGGTTCGACCTGCAACGGAGCGGCAACTTGCTAACGATCATGAATAATTGGATAACCGCGGAAGATGCGCAGCACAGGATCAACCATGTGGTGGCCAACTACATCATTTACCCGGTGCCCCAGACGCAGCTGGATGCACTGCCCGGATTATACACGCAAAACCCGGGATACTGAGCGACCCGACCCCATGGCTGAATGGAGCCTGCCGATGAGCCCGAAAGTGCTGGTGAAACGGCCCGACGGCAATTGAACAAAAACGTTTATTATGATAAGTAACTCTTGGAAACGAGCCTGCACGGGAATGGCGCTTGCCTGTTGCATGATGGCGCCATTCGCCGCGAAATCACAATCGCTCCTGGAAACCGGTTCGACCAGGCCCATGCCGGATGCATGGATCGACGCGGATACTCATCACGAGGTCATTCGTCTGACCAGGCAGAACGGAAATAATGCCAGTTTCTATTTCCACAATGATCCCTTTATCGGGAATAAAATGGTATTCTATGGAACCGGCTCCGCCGGACGCCAGATCTATACCGTGGACCTGGAAAGTCTCCGGATAGTACAGGTCACGCAGCAAAATGCTCCCATGAATGGAGAGATCGCCGCCCGTCATAGCCGGTCGGTATTTTACCAGATCAAAGACAGCGTATTCTCGACAAACATCGACTCGCGCGCGACGAAGCTTATTTTCGTCTTTCCGCCGGATTTCAAAGGGAGTGTCTCCACGCTGAACGCCGATGAGACCTTGCTGGGTGGCGTACAAAGCGGGGACGAGGCAAAAGAGATCCTCAGGCGATACCCGGAAAAACATGATTTTTTCGATCGCATTTATGACGCCCATATCCCCCATACGCTGTTTACGATCGACCTGAAGACCGGAACGCTGAAAAAGATCCACCGGGAGAATACCTGGCTGGGTCACGTGCAGTTCTCTCCGTCCGATCCCAATATGCTGATGTTCTGTCACGAAGGACCCTGGCAGAAAGTGGACCGCATCTGGCTGATCGACGTCCGCACCGAAGCCGTCCGCCTCATGCACAAAAGGACCGTTGACAATGAGATCGCCGGCCATGAGTTCTTTAGCCCCGATGGACACACGATTTGGTTCGACTGGCAGATCCCGAAGGGTCAGACCTTTTTCCTCGGCGGCGTGGACACCCGTACAGGCGCCGAAAAAAAATACGCAATGACACGCGACGAATGGTCGATCCATTTTAATGTCTCGCCCGATCAAGGGCTCTTCGCGGGAGACGGCGGAGATTCAGGCCAGGTGGCGAAGGCAAAGAACGGTCGGTGGATCTATCTCTTCCGGCCGGAAGGGGACCACTTCGTGTCGGAAAAACTGGTGAATATGAAATACCAGTATTATAAACTGGAGCCCAACGTACATTTTTCCCCCGATGGTAAATGGGTCATTTTCCGGGCAAACTTTGAAGGACATGAAGATGTTTATGCGGTACAGTTGAAAAAGTCTTAAATTATTGTATGCGACGGCTCATTCTACCATCACTCCTCTCCTTTTCGCTGCTCGTGGTCAAGGCCTCTTTCGCACAGGACAGCCCCCCCTTCGCGCCATTGGCATGGCCTTCGATCTCCGCTCAAACCCGCCCCTGGACAAGGTGGTGGTGGATGGGCAATGCCGTGGACACGGCCGGCCTTCGGATCTCCATGGAACAATACCGGGCCGCCGGCCTGGGCGGCCTCGAGCTCACTCCCATCTATGGCGTAAAAGGATACGAGGATCATTTCGTGGATTACCTGTCCCCGGCATGGATGCATTTGTTCTCCTTCACGCTGGGTGAAGCCCGCCGCCTTGGGATGGGCCTGGATATGTCGACGGGTACGGGCTGGCCATTTGGCGGCGGCCCCCTGATCGATTCGACCTACGCTTGCAAAGAGCTCTTTTTTAAGACCTGGACCCTGAAAGGCGGTGAATCCCTGGCCGATACCGTTAACTATACCCAGCAACCGCTTGTCCACACCGACGGTTTTCCCAAGCCCACGATCGACGAACTGATCCAACCCATCTTTGCCAACACGAATCGCCAGGCCCTTGCCTTGTTCCAGGTCCGATTCCCGCAACCCCTTCCCCTCCAGACCCTGATGGCCTATTCCGACAAGGGGGACGTCATCGATCTGACTTCACGGGTCAATGCGTCGGGCCGCCTGCAATGGACGGCGCCTTCCGGCAGCTGGTCCCTGTATGCACTCTTCCAGGGCGCCCATGGAAAGATGGTCGAGCGGGCAGCACCCGGTGCAGAAGGCAATGTGATCGATCATTTTTCGTCGTCGGCCCTGAAGAAATATCTTAGTCGCTTCGATACCGCTTTTGCAGGCCATGACCTGTCGGGTCTGCGAGCCTTCTTTAACGATTCATACGAAGTGGACGATGCCAGAGGGCAGAGCGATTGGACGCCGGGCTTTCTCGATCTATTTCTCCAATACCGTGGCTACGACCTGCGCCAACACCTGCCTGCCTTGTTCGGGAAGGATTCTCCGGCGAATAATGACCGCGTGCTCTGCGATTATCGCGAAACGATCTCTGATCTCCTGCTCGATAAGTTCACCCGCGCCTGGCGTGCCTGGGCCCGGCAAAAGGGGGCGGTTATCCGGGACCAGGCCCACGGCTCGCCGGCCAACATTCTCGATCTCTATGCGGCAAGCGATATTCCCGAGACTGAAGGCTCCGAACCGCTGCGCTTCAAGTTCGCAACGTCCGCCGCCCACGTGACAGGTAAACGACTCGCCTCTTCCGAGTCTGTGACCTGGCTCAACGAACATTTTCTGAGCTCATTGGGCGATGTCAAAACAGCGCTCGACAACGATCTTCTTGGCGGCGTCAATCATATCTTTTATCACGGCACCGCCTGGTCGCCGCCGGGCGATCCCTGGCCGGGATGGCTGTTCTATGCCTCGGTTCATTTCACGCCGAACGATCCCTCCTGGCGGGAGTTCTCCACGCTTAACCAATATGTAGCCCGCAGCCAGTCCTTTCTGCAACAGGGGTCTTCCGATAATGACCTCCTCTTGTATTATCCTCTGTACGACAGCTGGTCGGACCGCGGCCGTGAACTGCTCAAGCATTACGATCGTATGGACCCCGAATTCAATGGCACCGGCTTCAAAGCCTGCGCGGAATGGATGCAGACGCATGGTTATGCCTTCGATTATATCTCCGACCGCCAGGTCCGCCAAACCCTTCCGGCCGCCCCGCAACCCAACACCGCGCCGCGCCCTAACGCAGCCGCCATCGAAACATCAGGCGCGGCCCTCTACCAAACCCTTTTGCTCCCCGCCTGTCAATATATTTCAAACGAGGCCATGGCTTCATTGCTTCGCCTGGCGGACAGCGGCTGCACGATATTGGTCCTTCACCGGCTCCCTTCCGGTCCTCCGGGATGGGATGGCGATGGACACCGGGCCCGGGTGTTCGACAACTTGATCTCGGCCCTTCGCTTTGTCCCCACAATCATAGAAGGGATCCAAAGGGCTCCTGTCGGAAAAGGCGCCTTCGTCATGGGCGATAGCCTGCCCGCTCTTCTTACCTATGTAAACCTTCGTCAGGAAGCCATCGTAAAAGACAGTCTCCAATTCGTCCGCCGTCGCTATTCCGCCGGGAATTATTATTTCATCGTCAATCGGAGTACGCACCCATGGGCTGGCTACGTACAACTGGCCGCCGGTTTCTTGTATGCCACGATATTCGATCCGATGAACGGGCGGTCCGGTCTGGCGAACAGCAGGCAGTCCGGGTTGGGTGGCCGGGAGGTATACCTGCAGCTTGATCCCGGCGAGAGTGTGATCGTGGTGACCTCCCGGCATGCCATGCCCCGGGATTTGCCGCAGTATGACTATTACCGGGCAACCGGTCCGGCCACGCCGGTCAACGGCGAATGGCAGCTCGAATTTGCCGAAGGGGGACCCCGGTTGCCCGCCCCGGCAAAGCTCACGCAACTGCAATCCTGGACGGCGCTGCAAGGACAGGAGGTGAAGGATTTTTCCGGCACCGGTTCCTATTCGATCAATTTCCAAAAACCACGAGGCAACGCCAGGGCCTGGTTGCTCGACCTTGGCAAGGTGGATGTGACGGCGCAGGTTTTCATGAATGGTACCCTTATCGCCACGCTGATCGGCCCCGGCTATCGGGTGACCATACCCGCTGAGATGCTGCATCAGCAGAACAGGCTGGAGGTAAGGGTTTCCAACCTGATGGCCAACCGGATTGCCTATATGGACCGAAACGGCATTCCCTGGAAGAAATTTTATAATACCAATTTCCCTCCTCACCGCCGGGAGAACAGAGGGGCAAACGGACTGTTCGACGCCTCCAAATGGGCGCCATTGGACTCAGGTCTTTCGGGTCCGGTAACGATCACACCCTTGGGACGCCCCTAACCAAAAATGTAAATCATGAAATGGATCGTATTGATTTCTGCAGTCGCCCTGTTGGACGGGTTTCCCGCCCGTGCACAGTCCGGCAAGGCCTTGCAATCCGGGGACCCGGAATGGACCAGGCAGGTGGGCGCAAGGAGCTTGCCCGCCGGCAAGCAAACGCTTCACGTCAACGATTATGGCGCGGTTCCCGATGGTGCGACACTGTCAACCCGTGCGATCCAGGCCGCTATCGATGCCTGCGCGGCAAAAGGCGGGGGGACGGTGCTCTTTGCTCCCGGTTCCTATCTGACAGGCTCTCTCTTTCTTAAGGCGGGGGTCGAATTGCATATCGATAAGGATGTCGAGCTAAAAGGCAGCCAGCGCTTCGAAGATTATCCGGAGATCGATACCCGCATTGCGGGTATCGAAATGAAATGGCCGGCGGCGCTGCTCAATATCATCGGGGTTAAGAACGCCTCCATTACCGGTCAGGGAAAAGTGAACGCCCGTGGCAAGTTTTGCTGGGATAAATATTGGGCCATGCGAAAAGAATACGATCCGAAAGGGCTCCGATGGGTGGTCGACTATGACGCCAAACGGGTCCGTACCCTGCTCATCCAGCGCTCCACGGATATCACGATCAGGGATGTCCGCTTCCTGGACGCCGGCTTTTGGACGGTGCAGGTGCTTTACTCGCAGTACGTCACGGTGGATGGGATCGTCATTCGAAATAATGAGAGCGGTCATGGACCAAGCACCGATGGGGTGGATATCGACTCCTCTTCCTGGGTATTGGTCAGGAATTGCGATATCGATTGCAACGACGATGATTTCTGCCTCAAAGCCGGTCGCGACTGGGACGGACTTCGCGTGAACCGACCGACCGAATACGTGGTCATCCGCCATTGTACGGCCAGAAAGGGTGGGGGACTGCTGACTCTCGGCAGCGAGACATCGGGGGGCATCCGGCATGTATTGGCAACCGACCTCGTTGCAAAGGGAACGGGTAACGGGTTCCACATCAAGTCCGCCACGACAAGGGGCGGCACCGTGCAGGATATCCACGTTCGTAATATCTCCATGGACAGCGTGGGTAATGCCATCCTCTTCACGATGAACTGGAATCCTGCCTATAGTTATAGCACGCTGCCCGCCGGGTATGATGCTGACTCCGTGCCGCCGCACTGGAAGGCGCTATTGCACAAAATAGAACCGCCGGAAAAAGGGATCCCTCATTTTCTCGATATTTATGTCTCCGATATCCGGGTAGCCAGCGCTAAACGCGCGATCTCCGCGACGGGACTGGACAAATCGCTCATCAGCGGCGTCCATATCCGGAACATGAACATCTATGCGGCGACTGCCGGGGTGATCAGCTATGCTAAGGATTGGGATCTGGATGGTCTGGTCATCGATGCCCGCGACAAGAGCCGGTTGCGTCTGGATCACACGGAAGACATCAGGGACAATTCTCCAAACAACGAAAATAAATAACCATGAATTCCTTCAAACTATTTGTCCAATGGGCGCTCCTCCTTCTCCTGTGCAGCTCATTTACCTATTTTTTCCTTCGCGATAGCCGTCCGACCCTGTTCATTATCGGGGACTCGACCGTGAAGAACGGTAGTGGTAAGGGGGGTGGCGGCCTCTGGGGCTGGGGTAATTTCCTTTCGGATCATTTCGATACGACCAGGCTCGCTATTCGCAATGATGCGCTTGGCGGCCGGAGCAGCCGCACATTCATCACCGAGGGACATTGGGACCAGGTGCTCGCCCTGCTCAAGCCCGGTGATTTTGTGATCATGCAGTTTGGACATAACGACGGTGGGCCTCTCGACGATACCGCCCGCGCACGCGGAACCATAAAAGGAACCGGCGGGGAGACCAGGGATATCTACAATCCGATCATGAAGAAGCCGGAGACGGTGCATACCTACGGCTGGTATATGCGTAAATATGTCGCCGATTGCAAGGATAAAGGGGCTGTCGCCATCATCTGTTCCCCCATTCCCCGCAATATTTTTGTCGATGGCAAGGTCACCCGCGGCGATCAGGATTATGGGAAATGGGCGCAGGAGACGGCCGCGACAACCGGGGCGTATTTTGTCGATCTCAACAATATGATTGCCGATGAGTACGACCAGATGGGTCCCGATAAGGTCAAGGCCTACTTCCCGGGAGATCATACCCACACCAACATGGAGGGGGCGATCCTCAATGCCAACGCCGTCGTGACCGGGCTAAAACATCTGCCCCACGACCCCCTCGGGAAATATCTGAACGGCCAATAGCGAGATATGCATCCCATCCAGCGTCTGTACACGGCTGTCATGTTAAGCCTGCTGAGCCCTTTCGGGCTTTTGGCGCAACCTTCCATCGACAGGCAGGCGCTGGTGCTGCGTCATACCGTGCACATCGATAAGCCCGATCCGCTCTCCGCACTTTCGGTCGGCAACGGCCGTTTTGCGTTCACCGTGGACATCACCGGCCTCCAGACCTTCCCGGAATTCTATGACCACGGCATCCCCCTGGGGACGGAATCGGAATGGGGCTGGCATAGTTTCGCCGATACCTCGGGCTATCGTCGTGAGGAGGCCTCCAAAGCCTACCACATACACGGCCGTGACATCCCCTATATCGTCCAATGGTCCCACCCTGAACGGAACAAGGACGCCGCCGACTGGTACCGCCAGAACCCTCATCGTTTGCAACTTGGCAGTATCGGTCTCGAATTGATAAAACAGAACGGACAGACGGCGACGATCCGCGATATCACCAATATTCACCAGGAACTGGATATGTGGACCGGCGAGATCCGTTCGAACTTCATTTTCGAAGGCGTCCCGGTCCTGGTCTCCACCCTTGTTCACCCCGAAATGGATATGGTGGCCGTGCATATCCGGTCCTCCCTGATTGGACGGGACAGGATAAAGATCCGGCTTCGGTTTCCTTATCCCACGGGGACATGGGCCGACGCGGGGGACGATTGGCAGAACCCGGATCTTCACCGGTCATTGCTGGTGAATAAGGAACTTACTCATGCATTGATCGCGCATATCCTGGATTCGACGAGATACGTCGCTGATTGGACATGGAGTGGTCCCGGAACCCTGAAACAAGGCCAATCGCACGAGTTTCTCCTCACGCCGGCGCAAACCCGCGATAGCAATTTTTCCTTCACCTGTTTGTTTAGCCCGGAGGAACCGAGGCAACCATCCCCGTCCTGGTTCCTGACCCGGCGCGCATCGGCGGAAGCATGGAGAACCTACTGGACCTCGGGTGCGGCCGTGGATCTCTCCGGCAGCACGGACCCCAGGGCGCCGGAGCTCGAACGGAGGATCGTCCTGTCACAATATCTTACACGCATCCAGTCATGCGGTGATTATCCGCCGCAGGAGACCGGGCTTACCTACAATAGCTGGTTCGGCAGGCCACATCTTGAAATGCATTGGTGGCACGAGGCGCATTTTGCCTTATGGGGTCGCCCGGATCTATTGGAACATTCCCTCGCCTGGTATGCCCGGGTCGCCCCGAAGGCCCGCCGGATCGCAGAAAGACAGGGGTACAAAGGCGTCCGGTGGCAAAAGATGACCGACACGGCGGGAGAGGAGGCTCCTTCCAGCGTCGGCGCCTTCCTGATCTGGCAGCAGCCTCATTTTATCTATCTCGCTGAACTATGCTACCGTCACAACAACGATCCCGCCATCCTGCAGAAATACAAGGATCTGGTCTTTGCCACGGCGGATTTTATGGCCTCCTATGCCTGGAAGGACGAAGGAGGCCGCTACATTCTTGGCAAAGGCCTGATCCCGGCGCAGGAAAAGTTCAAGGCCATGGATACCTACAACCCCATTTTCGAGTTGGCCTATTGGCGTTGGGCCCTGGGCATCGCGCAACAATGGCGTAAGCGTCTCGGATTGCAGACTGATACGGCCTGGCAGGAGGTACTGGACCACCTCTCGGCTCTCCCGCGGAACGACGAATATTACCTTCCGGCCGAAAGCGCGGCCGATGCATATACCAATCCGGAATACCGGACTGACCACCCTGTCGTCCTGGCTGCCGATGGTTTTCTGCCCCCGACAGAAGGCCTCGATACGGCCCTGATGCACCGTACCTTTGACTGGGTTTGGAAAAACTGGAGTTGGGCAGCTACCTGGGGCTGGGACTATCCGTTGACCGCCATGACGGCGACTCGTCTCGGATTGCCCGACCGGGCCATCGACGCCCTCCTGATGCCGGTACAGAAGAACCGGTATCTCCTGAACGGGCACAATTATCAGGACGATCGTCTTCGATTATACCTCCCCGGTAACGGGGGATTGCTCGCGGCTATCGCGCTGATGTGCGCTGGCTACGACGGCTGCGACAGCGAAAACCCCGGCTTCCCCAAAAATGGAAAATGGAAGGTCAGATGGGAAGGACTCCATTGCATGCCCTGAGAACGGATCACTCAAAAGATAAAACAGCTACCATATGTCGAAAATTATTTCCGGATTCATGTTGATCGCACTCCTTCCCCTGACAGGCAGTTCGCAGTTCGCACCCTCCGGGCCGCAGCAGCCGGATGTATTGCGGGCCATGCGCCTGGCCAATTCCTATTTCATGAACAAATGGCCCGACCCGGGCAAGGAGATCGTAACCAACGTCGCGCGCCCGAGTCATATCTGGACGCGCGCAGTATATTATGAGGGGCTCATGGCTCTTCATAGCATCGATCCCGCGAAGTCCTATCTGGACTACGCGATCGACTGGGGCGAAAAACACCAGTGGTCGCCACGCAACGGCGTGACGGATCGCAATGCAGACGATCAGTGCTGCGGACAGACCTTTATCGATTTGTTCAGACTCATCGGCGACAGATCCGAAATGGTCGGACCGATAAAGGCCTGCATCGACAATATGGTGCATAGCGACAAATCGGACGACTGGAACTGGATCGATGCCATCCAAATGGCGATGCCGGTATTCACCCGGCTCGGGGTCCTCTATAAGGATACGTCCTATTTCCGGAAGATGTACGATCTCTATCACACAACGAAGACCGTCCACGGCGGTCACGGACTGTACAACCCGGACGAACACCTGTGGTGGAGGGACAAGGATTTTGTTCCGCCCTATAAAGAGCCGAACGGGCAGAATTGCTACTGGAGCCGCGGCAACGGCTGGGTACTGGCCGCCCTGGTCAGGGTGCTGTCGATCCTGCCGCAAAAGGAAATACACCGCGCAGAGTATCTCGGGGATTACCTGGACATGGTCAGGGCCATCGTAGCCGTGCAACGACCTGATGGTTTCTGGAATGCCAGTCTCCACGATTCGACCCATTTCGGCGGTAAGGAACTTACGGGGACCTCTCTATTCACGTACGGGATCGCCTGGGGAATACGACAGGGATACCTGGATAAAAAGGAGTACCTGCCGGTGGTGACAAGGGCCTGGGAAGCCTTGGTCCACGATGCGCTCCACGACAATGGCATGCTGGGTTATGTGCAGGGAACCGGCAAGGAGCCGAAGGATGGCCAGCCAGTGAGCTACAACAAGATCCCCGACTTCGAGGATTATGGCCTGGGCTGCTTCCTGTTGGCAGGTAGTGAAGTCTACCAGTTGGCAAATCCAAGACCTGCCAACCTCGATGAAACGAAGGTTCCGACCTACCGGGAGCCCGATCCGCTCAGGATATCCGGCGGCCGTCTGCTGTCGACGGTAAAAGAATGGGAAGCGACGCGCCGGCCCTTTATATACCACCTGTTTGAGGACAATGTGTATGGACGCATGCCGGCTGCTCAGATCCGTCCGGCGTATAAGCTTGTTTCTGAAGACACGGCGGCGCTGGATGGGACGGCCATACGCCGGGAGATCCGCATCAATTTCCTGCCCAACGATACCGGCGCCTCATTGAACCTCCTGGTTTATTTACCGGCCCACACGCGCAAACGCGTTCCCGTTTTTGTCGGTTATAATTTTGGCGGCAATGGAACCGTTCGTGAGTCCGCTCAGTGGCCGCTGAAGGAGATCGTCGCCAAAGGATATGGAGTGGCGACCGCATGGTATTGGGATATCGAACCCGACAGGGCAAACGGCTGGCAAACGGGTATCCGTACCCGTTTGTCGGAGGCGCTCGGTATCGAGCCTTCCGAATGGAGCGCCATTGGCGCTTGGGCATGGGGATTGAGCCGGATAGCGGATTATCTGGGCGCGTGGAAAGCGATAGATACAAAGAAGCTCATCGTGATCGGTCATTCACGTTTGGGAAAGACGGCCCTCTGGGCCGCGGCGGGCGACCCGAGATTTGCGCTGGTCGTCTCAAACGAATCCGGCGAAGGAGGTGCGGCCCTTTCAAAACGCGAATACGGCGAAACGATCGCCATTATCAATGAAAAGTTTCCCTGGTGGTTCTCGCCGGCGTACAAACAATTTGGAGCGCAAACGGATTCGCTGCCCTTCGACCAGCACTGGCTCCTTTCCCTGATGGCCCCGCGGCCCTTGTACGTCGCCAGCGCCGAAGGAGACCAATGGTCCGATCCCAAAGGCGAATTCCTGAGCGCGCATCTTGCCGGCGAAGTCTATCGGCTGTACGGAAAGAAAGGGGTAGGGGTCGACAGCATGCCCCCGCTCAGCCATCCCGTCGGCGACCGGGTGCGATATCATATCCGGCCGGGCAAACACGATATCACCCTCTATGACTGGCAGCAATACATGGATTTCGCAGACAGACAATTAAAATGACCGACCCATTTCCCTGCAATTGAGATCGTTATCGGGAACGATTGCGTAAAAAAACCCCCTCCCGGGGGGCGTATATCGGGAATATCTTTCGTAGCATTGGGTGGGCTTCGCTTCAGAATTCCCCACCGACGATTTGCTCAATTCTAAACTAAACTGCTATATGAAGAAATTCTCCATTCTTTTATTTCTGGCTGCCGCCATCCAAATCTCCCGGGCTGACGCACAGGCTCAACCCATCAGGGGGAGGGTGATCGATGATAGCACGGGCGCAGGATTGCCCGCAGCGACCATTCTGATCCAGGGTACCACCAGGGGTACCGCCAGCGGACCGGACGGCGGGTTTACCATCGCCTTCCCGGCAGATGGCAAGCGACATACCCTCCAAATATCCCTTACCGGCTATTCAACGGTAACGGTTCCGGCCACCAATAGCAGCCCCATCGAAGTGCGCCTGAAGAGGGAGTCTAAAGAACTGGAAGATGTCGTGGTGATCGGTTATCAGTCCGTCAGGAAAAGAGATCTCCTCGCATCGGTCTCAACCGTCACATCCAGGGACCTCAAAGATATCCCCCTGAATTCCGCCGAGGAATCCCTGGCGGGCAGGCTCGCAGGCGTTCAGGTGACAGGCTCCGAAGGTTCCCCGAACGCCCAGGTGCTCATCCGCGTGCGCGGAGGGGGCTCCATAACCCAGGATAATTCACCCCTCTATGTCGTGGACGGCATCCAGGTGGACAACGGCCTCTCCACCATTTCCATCCAGGATATCGAATCCATCAACGTATTGAAAGATGCGGCCTCCACCTCCATCTATGGCGCCAGAGGCGCCAACGGTGTCGTCATCATCACGACCAAGGGAGGCCGGAATACCAGCGGCAAGACAAACATCTCCTATAACGGTTTCGCCGGCATCAATAAACTCGAGAAGGAATTGCCTCTTTTGAGCCCCTACGACTATATATATTATCAATTCGAAAGGGGCAAGCAGACCGGCGATACCTCGGGTATCGCACCCTACGGCAACGCGACCGACTGGTCAACCGTGCAAAATTACAAGAACACCCCCGCCTACGACTGGCAGCACAAAATGTTCGGTCGCAGCGCTTTTCAGCAGACGCACAACGTCGGCATGTCCGGAGGTACCGAGCAGACCCAGTATAATCTCAGCCTCTCCGACGCTCGCCAGGACGGTGTCATGCTCAATTCGGATTATGCCCGCGAACTGGTCAACTTCCGCTTCGATCATAAGGCCACGGACCGGGTACGCGTGGGCTTCAATGTACGGTATAACAATACCATAATCGATGGCGCCGGCACGTCCAGTACGGGCTCCTCGGCCCTGAACTTCCTGCGCCAGGTCGTCCGCTACCGGCCCTTCCTGGTGCCTGGCCAAAGCGACAATAGCTTCGATCCGAACTATTATGCGGAAACGAATGCAAATAGCCTGGCGCTGGTCAATCCGGTGCTCCTGAACAACGCCCAATACAGGAAAAGCTTCAATAATATCGTGGACCTGAATGCCTACCTGAATTATACGGTCTGCAGGGCCGTCTCCTTCAAATCCACCATCGGCTACGATTACAATGCTTATCGCCTCGACGCCTTCGACGACACCCTCACCTACAACTCGAAGATCAACGGAGCCAGCATGCCGATTGCGGATGTGAACAGCACGAGCAAGGCCACCCTCGACAACAATAACGTCTTCACCCTTTCCAATCAGACCATGGGCGGCAGATTCAAAGAACGGAATAATATTACCGCCATCATCGGGGAAGAGACCTATCAAACCCATGAAAAGGACTATTACGTCGAGACCCGCTTTTATCCGCTCGGTACGACAGCTTCCGCGGCATTGGGCAATCTCAACCTGGGCACGCCTCCCAATAGCACACTGAGCGAACCGAAACCGACGGCCGTCGATTATACGACGACCCTGCTCTCCTTCTTCGGACGCATCACCTACGATTTCGACAAGAAATACCTGGCCTACGTGTCATTCCGGGCAGACGGCTCCTCCTTGTTCGCACCATCCAATCGGTGGGGTTATTTTCCCGCCGCCACCGTCGCCTGGAGAATGTCCCAGGAAAAATTCCTGCAGGATGTGTCCTGGATCAGCGACCTGAAAATGCGCGTGTCATACGGCGCGGCAGGGAATAACCGGATCAGTCCCTACCTCTACGTGACGCAGTTCAATACCAACTCCCAATACGGCCTCAATGATCAGCTGATCACGGGCTACGCGCCCGCCGGCCTCGCCAATCCCAACCTGAAATGGGAGACCACCGTTTCCCGGAACCTGGGATTCGACGCCAGCCTCTTCAGGGACCGCTTTGGGTTTACCATCGACATCTATAGCAACACGACCAATAACCTGCTTGTTAATACGCCCATCCCGACCAGTTCCGGTTACACTACCCAGCTTCAAAATGTGGGATCGACAAGCAACAAAGGGGTCGAACTCCAACTCAGCTCCACGATCATGCAGAAGCGCTCCTTTGGATGGACGGCCAGCTTCAATATCTCATTCAACCAGAACAAGGTCGTCAACCTCGGCCTGCAGAAGTCGTATCTGCAGAGCTCCAATTGGGCCGGGAGCGCCAATCCCGCTGACTATATCGTGCAGGTCGGTAAACCGGTCGGCTCGATGTATGGCCTCGTAACGGACGGCTATTATACGACGAACGATTTCAATTATAATTCGGCTACCCGGGTATATACGCTTAAACCGGGCGTCCCCAATGACGCAGCCATAACGGCAACGACTCCCATGCCGGGAAGCATCAAGTTCAAAGACCTGAACGGGGATTCGGTCATCACGAACGCAGACCGAACGATCATCGGATACGCTCAGCCGAAGTTCTTTGGGGGACTGACCCAGCAATTCACTTATAAAGGGTTCGACTGCAGCATCTTCATCAATTTCCAATACGGCAATAAGGTCTTCAATGACAATAAACTGGAGTTCAGCAGCGGGTACACGCCGGGCGCCAACCTGCTCGGGATCATGAAGGACCGCTGGCATACCGTCGACGGTAACGGGGTGGCTTACGAGTCTCTCGTCAGCGGCCAGGTGGTAGGCGCATCCCCGGACTCCCTGAATGCCCTGAATAAGGGCGCCAAGGTCTGGATCCCGCTGGTCGGTTCCAGCTCGACGACCTTCCAGCCCCAGTCATGGGCAGTGGAGGACGCCAGCTTCATCCGCATCAACAATATCACGGTCGGCTATTCGCTGCCGGCTGGCCTCGTCCACAAATTGAAGATCACCCGCCTCCGTTTGTACGCCACGGTGAATAACGTGGCCGTGATCACCGGGTATAGCGGCTACGACCCGGAAGTCAACACCAGACGCGATACGCCGGTAACCCCGGGCGTCGATTATTCCGCTTACCCCCGCAGCCGAAGCTTTTTGGCCGGCATAAACCTAACTTTTTAAGATTATTAAATCATTGCTATATGCAAACCAAAGGCATACAAAACCAGATCAAGCTGACAGCGATAGCCGGCATCATCCTGATCGCGGGCTCTTGTAAGAAGTACCTGGATCCTACCGCTGTCTCCTCATTTCCGACCGACTATGTGTTCAGCAACGTGCAGAACGCGCAAAAGGCGGTATTTGCTGCCTACCAGCAGTTGACCGGCGACAACGGCTACGGCATTCGGATCAGCATGTACTTTCCCTACGATAACGACGAAATGATCGGCATCCACCAGATCGGGGACAATGACCGCGGAGACATCGCCCACTATAATGCGTCCTCCGGCAATGCCCAGCTGAACACCCCCTTCAACCAGTTGTATAAGGGCATTGAATGGTCGAACATTTGCATTTACAATATCCCGAAGATGGACATGTACGCCAAAGGTACCGCCCAACAGATCGGTGAATTGCAAAGGTTGTACGGGGAGGCGCTCACCCTTCGTGCACAGTACTATCTGGAACTTATCCGCAATTGGGGCGACGTGCCGGCACAATTCCTGCCCTCTTCCCAATTGCCCAACCTCTTCCTGAAAAAGACGGACCGCGACACGATATACAATCAACTGCTGAACGACCTGCTTTCCGCGGAGAGCCTCGTTCCATGGAGAACGGAGATCGCCACCCTCGGCGATGCGCCCGATGAACGCATCACCAAAGGGGCGGTTAAAGGACTTCGCGCACGCATCGCTTTATATCGCGGCGGCTATTCCCTTCGCCGCGCGTCCAGCAGCTATGGACAAACCATGGCGCGGCCGGCCGACTACAAGACCTATTACCAGATCGCCTGGAACGAATGTAAGGATCTCATGGCCAGGCGGGACGAACATACGCTGAATGCCAGCTACAATACCGTTTTCAAAGGTTCCCTGGACGCACACTCTCTTGACCCGGTCGGGGAAGTGATGTTCCAGGTGGCGATGGCCGGCGGCACAGGCTCTTATGACAGCAAACTGGGCTATTATGACGGCACCAAGGTCAATGGCCTGGGCAATGCGGCCATAGGCGTGCTGCCTACCTATTTCTATCTGTTTGATTCGACGGATACACGCAGGGACGTGGTATGCGCCGCCTATGAGGTGAACTCGGACCTCAGTACCCTTAAGATCCACCCGCCCACCACGCTCGAAGAGGCTAAGTTCCGGCGCGATTGGATCACTAACCCCAGTGTATTATCCTCCGCTGCGCAATATTTTGGGATCAATTGGCCCATCCTGCGCTTCTCGGACGTATTGCTGATGTTCGCCGAAGCGGATAATGAGATCAACGGCGCCCCCTCGGCAGACGCTATCGCCGCCTTCGAAGAAGTCCGCACACGGGCCTACGGCGGGAACCATGCACTGATCGGAACGACGCCCACCGATCACGACGGGTTCTTCAACGCCATCGTTAAGGAACGCAGCCTGGAATTCGGCGGCGAAGGCGTCCGCAAGTATGACCTGATCCGCTGGAACCTGCTGGCTTCACGCCTGGCAGACGCCAAGACAAATCTTACGAACATGGGTAACCGCACCGGGACGTTCGCCGGCAATTACACGAATAATACCCTCGACTTCAGTAAACTCCCGGATTCGGTCTTTTATAAGACGACCTCGACCAGCGCTACAGGTCTCCAGTTCGGCACTTCGCTGTATGCGCCCAGGACCGTTTCGTCCCTCTCGGGCTATACCAGGGCGCTTTGGATATCCAAGGCGATCTATGGGATATTGCAGCAGACCGGTTCTTCGAACGGCTATGCGTACGGATTCAAGCCCAATCACAGCGAATTGCTGCCCATTCCGCAAGCCGCCCTGGACGCAAATTATAACCTGACGCAGGATTATGGGTATTAGCGGCCACTCCCCACGTCATTGGGCAACCGGTTTGCTCATACTGATGTCCTTCGCGCAACCTGCCCAAATAAGGACGAGGGTCTGGCTGGTGGGTGACTCGACGATGGCGGATAAAGAGATAAAGGCCTTCCCCGAAACGGGCTGGGGAATGCCTTTCGCAACCTTCTTCGATTCCACCGTGGTCGTCGACAACCGCGCAAAGAATGGCAGAAGTACCAAATCGTTTATCGATGAAGGCTTATGGGCCAGGGTACTGGACAACATGCAGCCCGGCGATTACGTGCTGATCCAGTTCGGTCATAATGACGAGGGGAAGGAAAAAGTGGGCAGGTACACCACCCCTGACGAATTCAAGGTCAACCTCCGCCGTTACGTGTCCGAAGCACGGAGCAAAGGGGCATTCCCCATTCTCATCACCCCTGTGGCCAGGAGGTTGTTCGACTCATCGGGCCGGGTGAAAGAGTCCCATCCGGTCTATGCAGACGCGGTCCGCGAGGTCGCGGCACAGGATAAAGCGCCGCTGATCGACCTGGATGCGCAGAGCATGGCCTTGTTACAGCAGTTTGGACCGGAGAATTCGAAATGGCTGTTCAATTATCTCGACCCCGGGGAGCATCCGAATTACCCCGATGGACATAAGGACGACACGCATTTTAACGAACTGGGAGCGCGCAAAATGGCCGGGATCGTACTGACCGCGATCAAAACGCTGCACCTCCCGCTGGCCGTTCATATACGACCCCCCTTACCCGTCAGGAAAGCAGTATAATTGGAGACGCCATGAAAAGTCAACTTTTTCTCATCCTCTCGCTGTTCGTGTGCGCGGGCCTCAGGGCGCAGCAACGTCACTGGGTCGTCGCGCAGAACGGCCCCGGCGATTTCAAGACCGTGCAGGCCGCACTGGACAAGGTTCCTCCGAATAACCGGCAGCCCATCAGCATATTGATCAGGAACGGCGTCTATAGGGAAAAACTCCACCTGGACTCGACCAAAGATAGGGTTACGCTCATCGGGGAGGACCGGTTCCGTACGATCCTCACCTATGACGATCATCCCGGAATGACAAATCCGGCCGGAGATAGCATCAATACCCGTAACTCATACAGCTTTCGCATTAGGGGAAACGATTTCCTGGCAAGAAATATCACCTTCCGCAACGATGCCGGTTTTGCCGCGGGCCAGGCCGTCGCGCTGGAAGTGCAGGGCGACAGGGCGCAGTTCATCGATTGCCGGATCATCGGAAACCAGGATATCCTCTTCCTGAACAGCGAAAAGAGCCGCCAGTTCTACTCGCATTGCTATATCGAAGGCACCACGGATTTTATTTTCGGAGCGGCCACGGCCTGGTTTGATCAATGCCATATCCATAGTAAAAAGAATTCCCACGTGACCGCGGCCTCGACTCCCCGCGATCACCCTTTCGGCTTCGTCTTCTATGACTGCACCCTGACCGGCGATTCCACCATCCGCAATGCTTCTCTCGGAAGGCCCTGGCGCCCCTATGCCAGCGTCACCTATATCCATTGCTACATCGACCGGCATATTCGTGCCGGGGGCTGGTCCGACTGGAATAATACGGATAGCTATAAGACGGCGCGTTTTGCCGAATATGAGGATTTTGGCCCCGGCGCCGCAACGGCATCCCGGGTTCCCTGGTCCCGCCAGCTCAGCGACGTTGAGGTCGGGCATTATTCAATGGAGGCGCTTTTCGGCGATTGGCAACCCGGAGGATCGGCCCGTGACCACTGACGCTAAAGGAGGCGAATGCCTGATTATAAACATAAATACTGGATTGATGCGACCTGTAAAACAGATTTTCCGGTTCTCATGGACCGCCGCGCTGCTGATCGCTTCCCTGCACGGATATACGCAGGAATATTCCTGGGATCGGCTGCCCCGGATCACGCGACCCGTCTTTGCCAAAGACACGTTCAGTATTGTTCGGTACGGGGCCAAACCGGATGCGCAGCAGCTCAATACCCGGGCGATCAACGACGCGATCGAAGATTGTAGCCGGAAAGGTGGCGGCGTGGTCCTTATCCCCCGGGGATACTGGTTGACAGGACCCGTCACGCTCCGATCCAACGTCAACCTGCACGTCGATCGCGCCGCCATTCTCCAGTTCACGGCAGACTTCGATCAATATCCCATCGTGGAAGGCAATTGGGAAGGCCATCCGGCCGCGCGTTGTCAGTCTCCGATCACCGGAACCGATCTGCAAAATGTGGCCATAACAGGCAGCGGAGTGATCGACGGCAATGGGGACGCCTGGCGTGCGATAGGCAAGGATCGGCTCACGGATTCCGAATGGAGGCGAAAGCTGGCCTCTGGCGGCGTCGTGAACGAGGATGGGAAGACCTGGTATCCGTCTGAAAAATCGATGAAAGGAGCGAAGACGCCGCACGCCGGCGTATGGGAAACCGGCATGACCGCAAAAGACTTCGAAGGGATCAAGGACTATCTACGTCCCAACCTGCTCGTCCTGACACGCTGTAAGCGCGTCCTGCTCGAGGGCGCCAGCTTCCGGAATTCTCCCGCCTGGTGCCTGCATCCCCTGATGTGTGAAGACTTGACGCTCTCCGACGTGCATGTGCGCAATCCCTGGAATGCCCAGAACGGGGACGGCATCGATATCGAATCCTGCAGGAATGTGTTGGTGGAGAAATCCACATTCGACGCGGGCGACGATGGGATCTGTATCAAATCGGGCCGGGATGCCGATGGCCGGAAGAGAGGGCTGCCGACGGAAAATGTGATCGTCCGTAACGATATTGTCTATCACGCCCACGGCGGCTTTGTGGTCGGCAGCGAAATGTCGGGCGGTGCACGGAATATCTTCGTCGAGAATTGTTCCTTCATGGGCACTGATGTGGGCTTACGCTTCAAAACGGTCAGGGGCAGGGGAGGCATGGTGGAAAAGATATGGATCAGGAATATCAATATGAAGGACATCGTGCACCAGGCTGTCTTTCTGGACATGTATTATTTCGCAAAGGTCCCGAAACTGTCCGAGACCAACGGGAGCCAGACCGAAGCAATCCCTCCCGTCACCGAAGCGACGCCGCATTTCCGGGACATCCATATCAGTCATGTGGTCTGCGACGGCGCCGAAGAGGGCATCTATATCCGCGGCCTCCCCGAAATGAACATCTCGGACATTCACCTCGACGACCTGGTGCTGAAGGCCGGCAAGGGAGCGGAGATCATCGCGGCCAGGGACATCGACCTGCAACACGTTACACTGATCACCAAAGACAGCAACCCGGTCGTTTATATCGAGAACAGCAGCCGGATCCGGTTCAATTCGCTCGCCTTTGATCCGGGCGCGGCGCTCGTCTTTAGCGTCAATGGAGATAAGTGCGGGGATATCAGCGTATCGGGCACCAATACGCGCCAGGCATCGAAGATTTTGGTATTTAATTATGGCGCCCTGCCATCGGCGCTGGTCATTAAATAAGGGAAAGATTAGCGGACAGGCCAGACATTATATCTTGGAAATAAAGTAATATGCGATAAAAGGATTGACATGTTACCGATTAAGACCGCCTTGTGCTCATTTGGGATGTCCGGCCGCCTCTTTCATGCGCCCTTCCTCCACCTCGACCCGGATTTTGAACTGTGGTCGGTTTGGGAGAGGAATAAGGAACTGGCCGCAGCCATCTACCCGTCCATCCTAACCCGCCGTTCGCTTGACGACCTCTTGAACGATGAGGCCGTCGATCTGGTCATCGTCAATACGCCGAATTATACGCATTTCGATTTTGCGCGACAGGCGCTTTCGGCCGGCAAACACGTGGTCGTGGAGAAACCGTTTACCGTAACTGCCGCAGAGGCGGAGGAATTGAGGGATCTTGCGGAACGGAAGGGCAAGCTGCTTTCGGTATACCAGAATCGACGCTATGACAGCGATTATCGCACGGTCAGGCAGGTGCTTTCCGAAGGCTTGCTCGGGGACATTGTGGAGGCCGGGATCCACTATGACCGCTTTAATCCGGCCCTGAGCCCGAAAACGCATAAGGAGACGCCGGGGCCCGGAACGGGAGTGGTTTACGATCTCGGGTCGCATCTTATCGATCAGGCCTTGCAGTTGTTCGGAACGCCGGATGCCCTGTTTGCGGATCTTCGAATCACGCGGCCCGCCTCGCAGGTTGAGGATTATATGGAGATCATCCTGTACTATCCCGCGCTTCGGGTAAGGGTCAAGTCCGGATATTTTGTCCGCGAAGCCCTCCCATCCTACGCGATCCATGGGATGAAAGGCTCGTTCATTAAGGCAAGGACGGACGTACAGGAACGGGACCTGCAGGCAGGCAGGATTCCCGGAGGCGAAGACTGGGGTACCGAGCCGCAGCAAGAGCGCGGACTGCTGCACACCGAGATAGAAGGAAAGATCATCCGCGAGACCATTCCCTCTCTTCGCGGGAACTACGGGGACTATTACCGTGAACTCGGGGAAGCCATCCGCCATCCGCACCAAAAGCCGGTGCCTGTGCCTGCGGAAGACGGGATCAGAACGATGCGCATCATCGAGGCGGCATACCAAAGCAACAGGGAAAAAAGGGTGATTGTTTTCCGATAACGTTTGCGTAAATAAATAGCGGCGCGGGGCCCGTCGCTACTGAAATACTATGTACAATTGTCATGCATAAGAAATGAATTTTGTCGTTTATATATCCTTCTTATTGTTAGGCTTTCATCGGCAAGTGCCGGGCCAGGATTCGACCCATGATGAAGTGGCCGACAACATGCTTATCTATCAACGCACGGTTGGAGGCTGGCCAAAGCATATCGGGAATGAAAAGATCGACTATACCAGACATCTCAGTCCCGCTGAACGGGCGGCCTTCATCGACGACGCGTCCATGAACGATGCCACCATCGACAATGACGCGACGACCAAAGAGATCAGGTACCTGGTGAAAGCATCTGCCCGGACAGGGAACAGGGACTATTTACACGCGGCTGAAAGAGGGATCCGGTACCTCCTCGAAATGCAGTATAAGGATGGAGGTTTTCCGCAGTTCTACCCCGATAAAAGCCTCTACCGGAGCGAGATCACCTATAATGACAATGCCATGGTGAACGCGCTGAACGTTCTCGATGATGTCGCGCTGGGCATGAACGGTCTCGACGTCGTCGATCCCTCTCTCAAAGCTCCATCGGCGGACGCGGTACGGAGGGGCATCGTATGCATTCTTAAAACGCAATGGAAGTCCGGCGGAAAGTTGACGGCCTGGTGTGCTCAATATGACCGCCGCACCTATGAGCCTGCGAAGGCAAGGAGCTATGAGCTCCCTTCGCTGAGCGGCAATGAGAGCGTGGGCATCGTCGAATTCCTTATGCGCGTTCCCCGTCCTTCGCCGGCTATACGCGAGGCCATTACCAGCGCGGTCGATTGGTTCAGAAAGGTGAAGATCGACGGGTTTCGCTTCGTATTTGTCCGCGATCCCTCACAGCCGAATGGCATGGACCGGGTACTGCAGTCCTCGCCGGGCTCCGTCATCTGGGCACGTTTTTACGATCTGGGCTCGAATGTCCCCTTTTTTTGCGGGAGGGACGGCATCCGGAAAAGAACGGTTGCCGAAATAGAGCATGAACGCCGGGTCGGCTACGCCTGGTATGGGGAATGGCCTGCGAAGTTGCTGGATAAGGAGTACCCGGCCTGGCTCGGGGCCAATGGCCTCCCGGACGGCGCCTCAGCGCCGACGCCCCGCGCAAAGATCATCGTCGATCCATCCGGCAAAGGAGATTTCAAAACCATTCAGGACGCACTGAACAGTCTTCCCGACCACTCCGGTGAACCACGTCTGATATTCATCAGAGAGGGCATCTATAAGGAAAAGATATTTATAGACAAGGATAATATCGTCCTC
>JAUZNZ010000080.1 GCA_030706735.1 Bacteroidota bacterium
GGGCCCACGTTATTGGCGCCGCTCCAGGTATCCACCAGGGTGATCCCGAAACCGGTCGAGAAGGCCGAATCATCCTTCAGGTTGGCGATGCCGGCCCCGGCATTCGGCGCACTGTTCATGTTATTCCAGGGAGCGCCTTGTGCGGGCTCGCTGGAGGAACCATCGTTCATGTTGATATATACATTGCGCATGGTGACCGCCGTGACCGTGATGCTCAGCGGGGTGGTCGAGCTGGCGCCATGATTGTCCGTTGCCGTGATCGTAGCGGAGTACACGCCGACGTCCGTATTGGCCGGGGCAAAGCTCAGCGAGCCGTTCCCGCCGCCATTGTCCGTGAAGGTCGCGAAACCGGGCAGGCCGGTGGCCTGCAGGGTGATCGCATCTCCCGGATCGCTGGCGCTAACCGTGGCCGTGGCCGTCTTCCGTGCCGATACCGTGACCGGCGCGATCGCAGCCAATACCGGGGACAGATTCGGGATCACCATCGTCACCGTGTCGCTGGACGGAGAAACGCCGTAGGCATTCGTCGCCGTCACGTAATAGAAGTACGTATTGTTTTGAGAGATCGTCGTATCGGCATAGGCCGCCTGGGTCGGATTGGCAGCGCCCGGGTTCAGCAGCGTATAGCCGCCGGATCGCGTGACCGATCGGTAAACCTGGTAGCTGTTGGCATTGTAGGCCGCCGCCGTCCAGGTCAGGGCCACCTGGTTGTTCACGAACTGGCCGCTGATATTGCGGGCGCGGGCGGGCGCCGTGTGGTCATTGAACTGCTTGCCGATAACAAGCGCATTCAGATAGCCAAAGGATGAATTCGTGCCCCTGGCCAGGGTCAGCAGGACCGTGCCGTCGGCATTGGGCTGCACATTATTCACCGAGACCGTATTGGCGGTATTGTTGGCTGCCTGGAGGCTGACGCTGCTCGTGCCACCCGTATTCGTTACGGAGTACACCGTCGTGCGGTCGTCGTTGACGCCTCCGCGGCTTCCCAGGAAGGTGAAGGAATATTTTGTGCTCGTATCCATGCCCGAAACCCGGATCGTCTGGTTGTTGGCATCGGTATAATAGGCCGAGCTCAATACCGCGTCGGGATAGACGCCCGAATTATTGCCGGTGGTGGCGCCAAAGGTATTGGAACCATTCGCGGGACTCACATTCTGCCAGGGGCTCGTGATCGTCAACGCGAGGCCGCTGTTCGCCCCATTCTGATCCAGCAGGTTCGGGAAGGCCAGGTTCTGGACCGGCACTGCGGCCGTATTGTTCCATGGTGAACCGGCTACCGTACCCGAGCTGCCGTCACTGAAATGTACGAATACATTAGTAATGGGTAACGGGACGGGTACGACCGTGATCGTGAAGGAGAGGGTATCGAAGCCGTGATTGCCGTCATCGACGCGGGCCTGGACGGTATAGGATCCGCCGTCGGCGAAGCCCGGGGCAAGCGTCAGTTGCGCGCTGCCGCCGTTCAGGACGGTGCTGGCAAATCCGGGCAGCCCGATGAAGCTGAAGGTCAGGGCATCCCCCGCATTCTGATCGGTGGCACTGAGGTTCACCACAGCCGTTTGCTGTTCGTTCACCGAAACATTATTGACGGGCCGGCCGATGACCGGGTTGAAATTGCTGTTCACCGTGAGCGACAAGGTCTGGCTGACGCTGCCGCCATGCTGATCGGTTGCGGTGACGCCAATCGTATTATATACGCCCTGATCGCTCTGTGCGGGGTTGAAGGTGATCGTTCCCTTGCCATTGCCGGTCGAAGAGAAGCTGGCAAAAGCCGGGAGATTGGACACCGTCAGGGTAAGCGCATCGGAACTGTTGACCGTTGCGGACAGGTTCAGGACCAGCTGCGTCCCGAAGTGCATATATTGGGCGGCGACCGGCGCCAGTACGGGGAGTACATCCGCCGTATGCGCGCTGTCCTCGTTCGAGAAGGCGGAATTGCCGCCCTGGTTTGCCGCTCTGACCTTGTAGAAGAACACGGCATTGGCGAAAAGTCCCGTGTCCCTGTAGCTGACCGTGTTGGCAGGCAGCGTGGCCAGCAGCACATAGTTCAGGTTATTGTTCGAGGACCGGAATACCTGGTAGCTGTTTTCGTTCGTCGCATTGTCGTTCCAGCTCAGCGTCACCGAGGAGGCCGTGCTGGTGCCATGCGCTACCAGACCCGTCGGGGCCGTAGGCGCTCCGACCTGCGGCAGTGTCGTCGCATTGGAGAAGGGTTGGCCCATCATCGAAGCCGGGATTTGCTGTTTGCTCAGGCCCGGTCCCTGGATGCTGGCCGTCACGACGAAGCCACCGCCCGCCTGGAAGTAGGGCAGGAAGATCGTGTGCGGGCCCGCGCTGAGGGTGACGACGCCCGACCTTTCGGTCTGTCCCTGGAGGAAGTCGTTCTTCACGACGAGATGGGCGCTGTCGGTACCGTCCACATAGAGATCGGAACCGTCGTCGGAACTGGTAAAGAAGGTATAGGCGCCTGCCGTCGGGATATTGATCACGCCGGAGAAGGCCAGGATAAAATTGGTCGTCGCTTGTGCGGGGGCCACGCTGATCGTGGACACCACGCCCGTCGCCGTCGGCACCGTATTGTTCAATTGCGCCGGGGACGGGAGTATGCTCGGGCTTGCAGCCAGCGCATAATATTTATAGCCCATGCCGGGGCCCGCCTTATCGAAGGCGGACTGGCCGAACTGGCCGATCGCGCGAACCTTGTACCAGTACCGGGTAGCGGGGCTGGCTGAGCTGTCGACGAAGGATACGCGGTTCGCCGGAATGGTGGCGATCGTGGTGAAGCTCAGGCCGAGGGAATCGGACGCCTTCCAGATCTCGAAGGCCGTTTCATTACTGCTGTTATCGGTCCAGCTCAGCCCGATCTTATTCGTCCCGGCAGTAGTGGCGACCAGGTTGGTCGGGGCCGCCGGCGCTTGCCCATTGACGGTAGCCGTATCCGACAGGGCGCTGAGCGGGATCTGCACGAAATTGCCTGCTCCTGTCTGCGGAGTGCTCCAGGAGGCGGTCACTGAGAAGCCCCCACCCTGTTGATAGAAAGCTACCGCGATCGGATAGACGCCCGCCTGCAAGGTCACCGGGTTCGAATTCCTGTCCTGTGTGCCGTGGAGCCCGTCATTGTTCACCAGGGGCGCGGTCGGGAAGTTATAGGCCGAGCTCGTCTGGCCCAGGGCGCCGAGGTACAGCGTGCTGCCGTCGTCTGAATTGGTGCGGAAGGTATAGGTTCCGGTAACCGGCACATGCAGGAAACCCTCGAACAGATAAGCGAAGTTATTGTCCTGCGTGCGCGTACCCAGATCGAGGCTCGTGGAGAAGCCCGTCTTCACCGGGGTCATCGTAGCCAGGTTGGGCAGCGTATTCCAGGTGCCCGTGAACGTGTAATATTTGAAGCTCCAGCCGGTTTGCAGGCACTGGCCCGTCACCTGGTTGCTGAACGGCGAGATATTGCCGGCAAAGTCCCGGGCGGTGACCGCGATGGCATAGGTCGTGCCGAATTTCAGGTTATAGATCGTAAAGGTCGTGCCGGAGGTATCGGAGCCGATCTTGACCCCATTGACATAAATATCGTATTTGGTCACGCCGACATTGTCGGTGGAAGGCGACCAGCCGATACTGATGGACGTGCGTGTGGTGCCCGTTACGGTCAGGTTCGTCGGAGCCGTCGGCGGCTGATTATCGGAGGTGGTGGTTCCCGAAGCCGTATTGGACGCCGCGGCGGCCGCCGTTCCGTTCACGGCGCGCACCTTATAGTAATAGGTGGCGGCCGGCAACAGGCCTTTGGCGGTATCGCTGGTCGCATTGGCGCCGGGGAGATCTATGATCTTGAAGGGCCCGGCGGGATTCGTCGCCTGGTATACTTCGAAACCGGTCTGCGGGAAGGGCTGCGAGGGGTTCACCGTCCAGTCCAGCCGCAGGGAAGTCTGCGAGATCGGCGTGACGATGAGGTTGGCGGCAGCCGAAGGAGGGTTCGGGCCGTTGGCCGCGATCACGGTATACGGATTGGAGAAGCTGCTCGAACAACCGAATTGTTCGGTCACCTGCACATGGTATTGGCCGGGGTTGTTGGTAAAGAGCGTATTGGTCGTGCTCAGCGTGCTGCTGCCGCCGACGGCCTGCCAGTTATAAGAGGCATAGCCGGTGGGCACCGTGAGCGTTACGCCGGTCGTGGTATCCAGTGCCGGGCGCACGTTGCTGCTCAATGCAGGTATCGTAATGTTCGGGGACACGGTAGGCGGTTTGATGCCGACCACCAGCGGGGTATGCGACCAGTCGGACCAGACCCCGTTCCTTTCGACGCGCGCATCATAGGTGCCCAGCTGCGTCACATTGATCGAATTGGAGGTGGCGCCCGCAATGACGTTCCCGTTCATGCGCCATTGGTAGGCCTGGTAGCCTGCCGCGACGCCGACGGTCATGTTGATGGAATCGCCTGTGCAAAACTGCGACCGGCCGAATAGCGGCCATGGGTTGGACGCGTAGGTGCCATTCATGAATGGCCAGAAGGTCGGTTGGTTCCAGGTATCGTCCCAGGTATCGTGCGCGTCGTTGGGGAAGATCTGGTATTTCAGGTTGGCGCCCGCATTATTCATCGCGTTGACCAGCTGCTGCGTCGTACTGGGATCGGGAGACCCGTCCAGACCGCCCTGGATCAGCCAGACCGGGATGAATTTCAGCGCAGGCGGCGCCGTATTCAGGTAGTCGAGGGAGGCTGCCGACATGGGCACCATTCCGGCCGTATAATTGGGAAAGGCAATGCCCATGTCCCAGGTACCGGCGCCGCCTCCGGACAAGCCGTTCAGGTTGATGCGGAACGGGTCCAGCTTATTGTTCACGACCATATAGTCGAGGATCTGCTGGATATAATTATAGACCGGCTGGCCCCAGAAACCATTTTGGGTCTGCATGACGAATACGTATCCGTCGAAGGTTCCGTTGGTCACCGCATTGTCGAAGACCTGGCCGCCGTGGAAAAGGGAGAATTCATTGTCCGTGACCGGTCCGGCCTCTCCCGCCCCATGAAAAAAGATCAGGATGGGATACTTCTTGCCGTCATTGGCCGTCGGGTTATACGACTTGGGAAACCGCAAACGGAAAGGGAAGCCGTTATAAATATAACACTTGTAATTATTTGTATTCCAGCCGACCCTGACCGTGCGTACCCATTTGCCGATCGTATTGCCGGCGGGTTGCGTGGGTGGTGCGGCCGGATTGTAGGTGAATACCGTGTCGTTAGGATTTAAAATGCTTTGTGCACGGACAGGAGCGCCGAAGGCGGCAGCTAGTACGATCGTCGCAGCAAGTAGGATCCGCGTAGAAATTTTCATGTTGTAGGGTCTATAAATTAATTAAATAGGTGATGCCCGATAATAAATTAACGGTTTGACGATAATCATTGGACTCTGAATGGAATTGGGAGGCTTTCAGGAGATAAAGGGGCAAGCAACGATAAAAAACCAGCGAGCTTTTCAGGGAATTGGCGAGGCATATACCGCGTTTGTATCGCGTATGCGTGTCGCAAAGGAGACTAGGAAAGCCAGGAATTACGGCTATTCGGACGCAAGATAGGGCTAATTTCTTAAATCTCCTAGTCCTTTAGGGGTACTCATTTGTTAATGAGTTGATTACCCCCCCGGACCTGCGAACCACTTTATATTTGCCACTCATTTTTTGCAATAACATATACATTAGGACGCCGTTGAGCTGCCGGGCCATCGGCAGGTCCGGACGCTCCGCATTGAAGCGGTGCAGCATCCGGTTGGATCGCTCTTCTTTTTGGTTCTGGATCCCGAAGAAAACGTCTATCGGGGCTCCGAAAGCAAACAATCGGTCGAAGAAGCCTTGCGGCAAGCCCGCGTCGGTGTGGGGGAAGGAAAACAGGTTATAGGACGGTGCGAACTTTTCCCTGACATATTCCATCGACTCCAGCGTTTGCCTTCTTTGCTCTTCTTCCGGGATAAGGTCATAATAGGGATGATCCCAACTATGCGCGCCGATCGTAAAACCTTTTTTCTGCAATTCCCATGCCTCTGCGCTCGTCAGGAATGGCCGCTTGTTCCGGAGGTATTCGTCGAAGGAAAGCTCCAGCAGCGGAGCGAGACGCTCAAGCAGGTCCTGGTTCAGATTATCGATCTTTTTGATCCGGCTGATCAGTCCGGCCGCCGCTTGTCCCAATATCTCCCCGCAGGCCGTCCACAATTGGGGTTGGCCCTTTTTCTGCATCAGGGCCTCGATGACCAGGCTGATCTTGCAGCGATAAAAAAGCAGACGGTTGTCGAGAAAGGCGGGGTTGACGAAAAATACGGCCGGCACGCCTTTGGCCAGAAGGATCGGCGCAATGATCTCAGCCACCTGCCGGAATCCATCGTCGAAGGTCAACAGAAAGGCGTTCCGCGGCAAGGCCTTCCCTCCCCGAACCGCCGCCGCGACCTCGTCTGCCGCTACCGGCCGGAAATGCCTGAGGAGGGTATCGAGATCGGCGCTGAACTGCGCGATGTTCTTGTAGGGGTATAGGTGTTTGACGTGCAGGACCTCCTCATCGGAAACGAGATGGTGATACGGGAGGAGCAGGCGGGGAGCCATCCTTTTCAGCATTCCTACCGGCAGCAGCGAGCAGGCGCTATAAAAGATTTTCCTGGATGGTCCCATTTTTTAGTAAGTCGTCGATATAGACCACTTTGACATGATCGGTCTTAAGAAATTCCTTGCTTGCTTTCCGGATCTTCAGCAGGGCGCTCACCTGGCGGACCACGACGACCGGGATGTAAAAGATCGCCTTATACATGCCCTTCTGCCGGCTTTGCGTCAACACGATCAATACGAAGCTTAGGATGAAGCTCCCCAGTACGACGGCCCAGGCCAGGGCAAGCGTCGAATGAGGCCATATCAGCCAATCGAGGCCCATGAATAACAGGGCCAGCCCCATCGTGATGAACAGGGGGGGACGCAGGACATTGAAACCAAAAAAGATGAGGTTGAAGTTGCCTCGTCGCCAGCCGGTCATGAACAGGTTCCAGTTGATCGCAAAATATTTAAAGTAGGTATAGATCCACCGCGTGCGCTGCTTTTCGAGCGTTTGGCCGCTGTCCACTTTTTCGTCATAGACGATGGCGTCCTCGGCAAAGGCCAGCTGCGGAATGGTACGGATCATGTCCGCCTGAAGCTTCTTATCAAAACCGCCCAGGCCGTCCTTGTACATGACCTGGCGGTACAGTTCGGTATCGATGGCGATGCCCAGGCCGAGGATCGAAGAGGACAGTCCAAGCTCCATCTTGACCTGGCGCTCGACGAA
>JAUZNZ010000081.1 GCA_030706735.1 Bacteroidota bacterium
GGCAGGGGCGGCCTTTGCGGCGGCGAGGAGTTGCCTGGCCGGAGGCGCGACCGGCGCGATCTCCGACATCAATTTCCCTGTTTTCACGTCACGCTCGAACTTCCATTGAGGTTCTTTCTGTTCTCCGCGCGCATGTGCGTTGACGATGGCAAAATCGGCGGCGGACTTCGAACGGAGGCGCTGCATCCCTGAGGCCTCCCGCACATCGACCGGCATGTCGCCAACTGCCGCCGGTAGTTTCTGTGTTTTGTTCAGGCCTTTGCGCTTTTTGTCCACCGTCACGACGATGGCGGGCTTGTCAGTGATCCAGCCGCCGGTGATCTTGAAACCTGGTCGCACGGTGAGAACGCCCGGCTTGCGGAATTGCCGCATATTTTTCCGGATAATGGCGTCGATGCGCGGGTGATTGATCTTGCTGCTCATACGGTAATAGGTTTTGGGGTGAACATAAGTCTGTTTGCGATATCCTCCAGCTTCGATATGCCCGACAACAAGACGGCGGGCGCCTTCGGATGCGTGGAAAGTTTGCGTCCTTCGGCAATGAGTTCTTCGAATCGTTCATTGACCATGATCGTGGCGGCATTGAAATCCGCAGGAAGGGAGACATGCCGGTAAAGTCCGAATGCGGGACCTGCCGTTTTACCGGGATAGCTGGGGCCAGCCGGAAGCAGGGTCAGGGCTTCTCCCAGGGGTTTGAGCGCGCGGGCCATGATCTGAATGGCGGCTTCCGCGAAACGGCGCTGGCCGTCGGCAGGTAAGGGCCCGCTTTGGAATACATACTGGAGCATGCGCAGCATCAGGCTATACACATTGTCGAAGAGGATCGCGACGTCATTGGTATAGGGATCTTCGATCTTGTGGGCGCCCTGCGGACCCATATTCCGATCGAAGCTCGTGATGGGATCCTCGATGGCCGGGCGCGCGGGCTCGAATTTCCCGCTCCTTGTCCTGGCGGCCTGCTCCAACTGGTCAAGCTCTTTGTCCAGGCGGACGAATAGCCCGTAGTGACAATCCACCTGATCATTGGAATTGCCTTCACCCTGCTCCATAATCGTGTCGATGGCGCGATTTGCGCTCTCCCTGTCGGTGACCTTTACGATCTCGTTGAAATGACAGATATCGGCCCCGACCTGCAGGGACTTGTCGCCGATAAACAGCTCGTCCTGCGGAATGGCATTGAAACAGGCCCTGATCTCCGTATAGAGTTTTCCAACGGTGAAGGCCTTCTCGATGGCGCTCAATTTGATCCTGAACTCTTTTTCCAGGAAGGCGGTGTCGGAGACATGCGAAGGCAGTTCATAGAACGTGAAGCGCTTGAGCGCCCGCCGGCCGAAGGGTTCCAGCTTCAGGGGCAATCCGATCGGGTAATACTTATGCCCTTGCGGAAAATTCGGCCGCATATAATAAGGCGTTCCGCCGATGGCGGTGAGCAGGTTCCAGGCCTGCGAGAGGTGCATCATTTCCTGGCTGGCGATGAAATAGAGCTGTCCCGCCCAGATGCGGAGGGATTGGAACTCCTGCCAGGTAAGGTCGTTCTCGGATACGCTGAGTTTGAGTGTGAAGGCCGCGTACAAATAGGAGCAAGCCAGGCCGTGTTCCAGTTCGCAGGCTTCGCTAAGCAGGCTGATGAGGGCCGACCTCGATGCGTTCTTCATGTTTGAGACATTTTGAGTTGATTGTCGATGGACTGCGCCATGCGCAGGCTGATCGCCGCGATCGTAAGCGTGGGGTTGGCGGTGCCGCCCGTCGGGAAGACACTGGATCCGGCAATGAACAGATTCTTATGATCATGCGAACGACATTCGGCATCGACGACGGAATCATTGGGGTCCGTTCCCATCCGGCAGGTGCCCATGATATGTCCGGCGGCCAAAAAGGGCGTCGAATGATTGGGCAGGACGAGATCTTCCGGTTTGGAACCGAGGGCCAGCAATATGGACCTCATGACGTCGGCAATCCGGTCGAACCCCTTCATCGTATAGTCGTCCACGTTAAAGCTTAGCTTGGGGCGAGGGATCATGGCGTCATCGACCTGGGAAGAAAGCGTTACCCGATTGGAAGGCAGGGGTTTCATCTCCGCCAGGAAGCTGATCCGGAATTGGCGGATCACTTTTTCACGGAGTTTGGTACGGAGCGATGCACCGAAATCCGTTTTCAGCAATTGATTCAAAACGTTGGCCGGCGACTGCGTCCGGCCTCCTCCGTCGTTGCCCATGGACATGCGGAAGGCGCAGAAGTCTTTGCGGAACGCGCCGTCACGGAACTTGTCGATGCCCGACGTCGTGGGAGGCCCCCGGAAGGGAAAGAGCGGTTCCCTGGACACGCATAGCCCTTCGCCCTGCGGGTGGTCCATGAGGTTCCTGCCCACCTGGTCGCTGCGGTTGGCAAGGCCTGACAATAAAAGCAGTTTGGGCGATTCAATGGCGTTTGCCGCCAGCACGACCAACTTCGCGGAGACGCTGTGTTCGCGCCCGTCCCAGTCGATGAAGGTTACGCCGGTTATGGAGCCGTCCTTTGCGGCGGTGATCCTGGTAACGATCGATTTTTCACTGAGTGTGGCCTTGTTGGCGACGGCTTTGTTGACGTGCACCGATCCGTCATACTTGGCGCCTACCGGGCAGATCGGCACGCAGCTGCTGTTGCCGGTGCAGACGGGGCGGCCATCGTAGGGGACGGAATTGCGTGCCTGCGGCGTACAGAACAGCACCATGGGCTCATTATTGAAATCCGACCACTGTTGCGCCGCTCCCTGCAGCGCTTCGGCCACTTTGAGGTCACTGTAGGAGGGCCAAATTCGATTCATGGGAAAGGCCTGCGATCGATGCGCTCCGAAGAGCCCATTCAATTGTTCATGATCGCCGGCGACGCCGAGTTCTTTTTCCGCCTGGCAGTACCAGGGCTCGAGATCGTCGTAGGTAATTGGCCAATCCTTTCCGAAACCATACAGCGTGTTGCTTTTGAAGTCGCTCGGCAGCAGGCGCGGGCAATTGCCGAGCCAGTGCCAGGTGCTGCCCCCCACGCGGCGTTCGTAGGTGCTTTTGAAGACCATGGGATTTTCCGTTCCGGGCGGCTGATCGTAATAATCGTTTGTGCCGTCCGGACTTGGGGCCATATTTTTTGCAGGGGCCGGCACGGGCTTGTATGGCGAGCCCAGGGTTTGGGCCGTCGCGGTGAGATAGGAGCCCACGAGTTCCACCCTTTCACGGCCTTTCTCGCCGGCTTCGAGGAGGAGCACCTTCCATTTTTTCGCGAGCTTATCCGCGATCAGGGCGCCGGCGACGCCGGCGCCGATAATGATGACGTCATAATTTTTGTCCATGCGTTCAATTTTCGGGCGGGTAGCGCCAGTATCCGAAATATCCACCGGAGACAGCGGGCGGGTGCGCCTCGATTGCGCGCCAGAGCAGGCTGTCGAAATAGGCCTCCGGCGGCGCCACCCAGGTCACGTTGCCCAATTTGAGGGTGGCGGTGTACCAGAGGTTGATGATCGCCTGACTGAGGATCTGAAAGTCCATGACGTTCCAGATGTTCTCGCGGAGGAGATCCTCGGGGTTGCCTGCCGGCGCCGGTTGGTCTGCGGAGGCGGGATGACCCGTGGAGGCGGCATGGCCCAGCACTTTGGACGAAAAGGTTTGGAGCAGCGCCGTGAAGGGCGGCCCGGAGGCCTTCATCAATTCCTTATAATACAGGCTGCCGAGTTTCGGATCCAGGTCGTCGAAGCCCGTGAGGATCGCCGAGAGCTTAAGAAATAGGTCTTCCATGCACAGAGTTTTATTTTCCTCTGATGGCGCGCAGGAGGTCTCTTATTTTAAAATGTCTGTCCGGGCCGAAGAATTCCTTGCGCGGGCACCAATCATGGTGCTGGTTCAGGAAGGAATATTTATCACCAACCATCAGCCCGATCAGCGTTTCCGCCACGATCCGGCCGCCTACCGGTCCCAGGACGATGGGCGTGTCATTCTTCTTAAACTCCTGCTGGGCTTCGGCGAGGATATAGTACCAAAGCGGAGCGTTCTTTACAAATTCGGGGGATATCTCCGTCAGGAGCTTGTTAGCGATCTTTCCATTCTTATCGGGCAGTTCGCCGTCTTCGTTTGCCTTGCCTACGCGCAGATCCTTATCATCGATGGGTTTCACGCCCAGATAGTGCGCCACGGCCTGGCCGGAGGGCAGCCCGAATTCCTTGCCGCGTTGCAGGTTGCGGGTAGCCAGGGAAGGCGGGGTCCCGGCGGGAACCACTTTAGGGATCACGAGATTGCCGAGTGGGTTTACGAGAGAGGTGTCGATCTTGTAGGCCTTCTGGATCCTGTCGATGCCGACGCGAGGCGCTTTACCCGGGTCGAAGAAAAGATCCCAGTCGATGGCCCAGTTCAGGGGAAACTCCCTGAATCCGTTCAGGCTCTTATTTGGGTCGCTGCCGAAAATGGTTTGCCTGTCCTTGAGGGTTTGGTTCAGGCGATAAATGGGGCGTACCATGGAATGCCCGAATCGGTAGGCAGCCACCGAGAATTCGACGGGGATGAAGGGATCTTTTTCCCAGGAATAAATGCTGAGTTTCGGTTTCTCCTGATGGATGCTCTTCCCGGATTTGAGGTGCGGCAGGATGGAATCGACCATGGCCTGTCCGACGATCGTTGGGAGAAAATCGTGGATGACCACCCATTGATAGTGCCAGCGGACCGTCTGCTGGATATGCTGGAAGGTCGTATGCGGGTTCTCCTTCATGAGTATATCCGCGATCAGGTTATGGAAACGAAGCATGGAGGCCTGGAGTTGGGAGACGATGACATTCTCGTCGTTGCGGGGATCGCCAATGATGGCGCGCTTCGGGTCGCCGCCATTCCTGGGTAAACCTTTTGCGGTGGCATCCTTGTCGTTGCCAGTCAGGGAGGGGCCCAGCACGAAATGGATCCCGTCGGGTTCATACATATAGGGCTGGTCGTCCGGACCCCGACCGTAGAGGTTGTCCAGGTCGAAGCGCGGCGAGCGGAAGTCAACGGTGCCTTCGGGGTCATTCTGTTTTTGCAGGCTGCTGTTCGGATCGAAGGTGAGGTCGTGGTCGATGAACTGGCCGAAGTAGGTGTAGCCCGCGTCAATGCCGGGATTTTCTTCATCGTCGATCTCCGTTTCGGGAGTTTGGCCAGCTCCCTCATCCGGAGCGACCATGGCCGCGCCGAGGTCGGCCAGGGCTTTGTCGGAAAAATGGGCTTTGGGCAAGGTCCGGAATATCCTGCCGAAGACGCCTTCGAAGGATGGGGAGGTAGGATGGTTTAGCAAGCCCCTTGGGGTCGCGCCGTGGAATTTTTTCATGTATTAGCTTTTTTTTCGCGCTAAAGTTAGAGAATATCCCTACCGCCGCAGACCCGTATAAACACCTAATCTGTGGCTCGGGGAAAAGTATTAATACGGGGCGCGCCGATTAACAATTTTTCCTTAATTTCGCGAAGTTTTTCGCCCAGGCGCCGACAAAGGCCTGGGCGCCTATGTCTCTGTAGCTCAGTTGGTAGAGCAGCTGACTCTTAATCAGCGGGTCCAAGGTTCGAGCCCTTGCAGGGACACCTACAACGGGGGAAGGGTTTCAAGGAATTGAGACCCTTTTCTTTTTTTTAGAAAGGAAGGGCTAGGGAATGTGGGGAATTATGCGATTTTTGTCAATTAATACAACTCCGCGGTAACCGTCAGTATGAACAGGAAAAAAGAGATCACCATTTATGATATCGCCGACAAGCTGAATATCTCGGTGGCCACGGTAAGCCGCGGTCTGAAGGACAGCGATGCCGTAAGCAAGCGCACCCGGAAGCGGATCTTCGAGCTTGCCGAGAAAATGGGATACCGGTCAAACCATTTTGCCCGAAACCTCCGCCAGCAGCATACCAATACGATCGGCGTCATCGTGCATGAGTTGAACAGTACCTTCATCACGTCGGTACTGGCCGGAATTGAAAAGGTGACGGCAGAGGCCGGCTATGACATCTTTATCACGCACTCGTCCGAGAGTGTGGTAAAAGAGGCGGCCAATGCGGAAAACCTCTTTCACAAGCGGGTTGACGGGCTGATCGCCTCGCTATCCTTTACCACGGAGAGCATGGATCATTTCAAGCCCTTTGCCGACAAAGGCATACCGGTCATTTTCTTTGACCGTGTCGAACAGGACGCCAATAATAGCGTCGTGATCATCGATAATTACAAGTCCGGTTATCTGGCCACCAGGCATCTGATCGAACAGGGCTGCGTGCGGATCGCGCATGTCACGTCCAGCCTGAAGCGAAATGTCTACTCGGAACGGTACAAGGGCTATAAGGCGGCGCTGTCCGACAGCGAACTTCCTTTTGACGAACGTCTCGTGATGGTGAAGGACCTGAGCGAGAAATCCGGCATCGATGCGGCGATGCAGCTCCTGCAATTGAAGCCTGTGCCCGACGGCATTTTTTTCAGCAGCGATTTTGTCGCCTCGGTAGCCATGCGCACGCTCAAAGAGCAGGGCGTTGCCATACCTGACGACATTGCGATCGTCGGATTCAATAATGATGTGGTCGGCACGCTGGTCGAGCCGGCGCTCACGACCATCAACTATCCGGGGATCGATATGGGTGAAATCGCCGCCCGCAACCTGATCAACCATTTGAAAGGAACCAGTAATATCGCCAACACCAAGTGCATTATCGTCCGATCTGAGTTGATCATAAGAAAATCATCTTTAAAAAGGCGGCCTCAAGTCTGATGTCCGAGGGCTCCAATTTGATGCCCGGCCTTGCTAAAATGATCCGTCGCCGCTCTGAAACACGACGCATCCGAAGGCCTTCCCCTGCTCCCAGAGGCCAGATCATTCTCCCGTCAAACCCCAGGGCCGACCGACCAACGGGACAAATTCTGACCCGAATTGCTGCGTCAACTTCAACCTATTTTTCCACTAAAACACCAATCTATTGCATTTTTGCATTTTAACTGCCGGTTAAGCGCATTATTTTATATATCATTGATTTTAAATTAATTATACAAAATTTTATTTATGGTACCATCATTCGGCCATCGCTAAAATGTGAAATTTTCGCACATTTTATGAAATCGGTTGAATTTTTTTTTGTTTTATTCGTGATTGTTAATAC
>JAUZNZ010000082.1 GCA_030706735.1 Bacteroidota bacterium
TCCTTGACGCCATTAAGCGAGTGCCGGGAGCCGGACAGGCGCAGATTATGGGTGTTCCCGATCAGGCGATGCGCATCTGGATGAATCCGGATCGGATGACTTCACTTGGGATCACTACCACCGATATACAGCAGGCTGTGGCCAGCCAGAACGCCCTGTACGGCGCAGGGCAAATAGGGCAGCAGCCCACAAAGGGGCCTGTGCAGTTGACGTTTCCGGTGGTCACGCAAAGGCCTTTCACCGACCCGGCACAGTACGACAACATCATTCTCCGTGCCAGTCAGGACGGTAGCGGGATCGTGTACTTAAAGGATGTTGCACGCGCTGAGGTCGGTTTGAAGCAATACATCGCTGACAGCAAGTTAAATGGCACACCCGCAACTTTTATCGCCGTGTACCAACAACCCGGTGCAAATGGGCTAGAGGTGTCGAAAGGAGTTCGCAAGACCCTCGAAGAAATGAAATCGCGCTTCCCCAGCGAGCTCGACTACATGATCTCCCTGGACACAAACGACTTTGTTCGCCTCTCGATTAAAGAGGTGGTTCACACGCTGTTTGAGGCGATTCTGCTGGTGGTACTCATTGTCTACCTTTTTCTTCAGAGCTTTCGCACCACTGTCATCTGTGCCGTGGCGATCGTTGTGGCTCTTATCAGCACTTTCACCGGCATGTTGGCATTGGGGTTTTCCATCAATCTGCTCACGCTCTTCGGCCTGGTGCTCGCCATCGGCATGGTTGTGGACGATGCCATTGTGGTGGTTGAAAATGTCGAGCGCAACATGGCGAGGTTCCATCTCTCTCCGAAAGAGGCGACCATCAAGGCTATGGACGAGATATCCAGTTCACTGGTGGCCGTCGTTCTTGTGATGGCGTCGGTTTTCATCCCCGCCGCATTTCTGCCTGGCGCAACCGGTCAACTTTACAAACAGTTTGCCATCACAATCGTCATATCGGTTACGGTGTCCGGATTTGTGGCACTCACACTTACACCGGCTATGTGCGGGGTTATGTTGAAGCACGTTACTCCCCCGACACGCGGATTCTTCGCCTGGTTCAACCGCGGAGTAGACGCGATCACCCACGGTTTTGGCGACGCCGTCGTGTTTGTAATCAAAAGGGTCATAGTTGCCTTTATTGTTTTGGCGGTACTTGTCTATTTTATTGTTCACCTCTTTAGGGTAATTCCCGGGAGCTTCGTGCCCAACGAGGATCAGGGATACGTCTTGGCGGCGATCATCATGCCCGATGCCGCGAGCCTTGACCGAACCAGCACTGTAGCCAATCGTGTGGAGGCCATCTTCAAAGAAACACCCGGTGTTGAAAACCGTACCCAGATCACCGGTTACAGCCTACTCGACAGCGGCTACAAAACCAATGCGGGGACATTCTTTGTAACCCTTAAAGCTTTTGAAGAAAGGTATTCCTCAGCAAAGAAAGCACGTGACGAAAACGCACGTACGGTGCTGACAAGTATGAGCCGGGAAGCAAGGAATATCCAGGAGGGCGTCGTCATCCCCATACCACCGCCGGCAATCCCCGGGATCGGGACTACAGGTGGTTTTGAATTCTGGATCCAGGATACGGGGGCCGGCGAGGTGACGAAACTGGATGAACTTACGCGGCAATTCCTCAGCAAGGCACGCCTGCGTCCGGAGCTCACCGGGTTGAGCTCGACATTCCGCGCCAATACTCAGCAGTTAAGTGTTGATGTGGATCGCGATAAGTCGAATCTTCTCGGCGTCTCCGTGAAGGATGTCTACAGCACCATTCAGGCACAATTTGGGTCCCTGATGGTCAGCCAGTATAACGAGTTCAGCAAAGTGTGGCAGGTTATTCTCCAGTCGGAGCCGAAATACCGAAGTAATCCGGAGGATCTGACACGCCTGTACACGAGATCGAGTCAGGGCGAGATGGTGCCCCTTGCAGCGCTTGTCAAAACGAGATGGGTGACCGGTCCGGACTTGCTGCCTCATTTTAATGGGTTTCCGGCGGCAAAGGTAAATGGCAATGCCGCAGCCGGGTACAGCTCAGGCCAGGCCATTGCGGCAATGGAAGAAATCGCACAGGAGGTACTGCCACAAGGTTACACCTTTGCCTGGTCAGGCCTTGCCTTTGAGGAAAAGAAATCCGGCGGTACATCGACAGTTGCCTTTGCCTTTGGACTTATCATCGTGTTCCTCGTCCTTGCCGCCCAGTATGAGTCATGGACCTTGCCGGGGTCCGTGATGATGGCGGTGCCTTTCGGGGTTCTCGGCGCCCTCACTGCGAACTGGCTGCGGGGTCTCCAAAATGACGTCTACTTTCAGATAGGGCTCCTTGTGTTAATTGGCCTGGGGGCAAAAAATGCGATTCTGAGGGTATCGTTTGCTGTGGAGCTTCGCAAGCAGGGTAAGTCAATCATGGATGCCACCATCGAGGCAGGTGAGCAGCGCCTGCGGCCAATAATCATGACCTCACTCGCATTCGCATTCGGCTGCCTGCCCCTAGCAATAGCCATGGGGGCGGGAGCTAACGCCCGCCATTCCATCGGCACAGGAATCATCGGCGGCATGATCGGTGAAACGACACTCGCTATGCTCTATGTCCCGCTGTTATTCTACCTCTTCGACAGACTGGGCGAGCGCTCTCAGGCGAGGAAAGATGCCCGATTGAGAAAGGAGACCCCTGCCGTAGGAAGTGCAGAGGAATCTTTATCCTATACTAAGACGGAGGATAGCTGACATACGCGGTTTCATCGCGTCGGCATAAATCCTGCCCGCTTCTCACACAAAACCGTCAGGGAAGCCCATATCTATAGCGAGTATGCTATTTATTTGCGCCCTTTGCCGCCGCAACATCATCCATGAATTTTCGCAGTCTTTGCCCCCAGTACTTAAATGCATCTTCTGCAGAGCCCCATTTGCTGAACCTTTCCGTAAATCCCGCGTGATACTGGGCTTCCGCAACGGCGATAACTTCATTGGTCGAGGAGTCGAGTACCATCAACTGGCTGGTTGTCGCTCCTGAGCCGCTCCATGAATCCGTGGCCCCTTTTTTGACGAGACTGATGCCCAATCCGACCGGAATGACGGACGTGACAGCACTTAAGGCGGGACGGCTCTGTTTCAGGTCCACAATAGCGAACCGAAACCGCGCCACGTCTGGACCGGGTTCGGCCACAACTTGATATTTGTCTTTAACGGCATCGACAATAGCCTGGGTACAGGCATCTCCCAGTTTCTTCATCTCATCGCCGTTAACGACCGTGTATTGCGAATCATCGGCCAGGGCAAAGACCACATAATCTATCATAACTTTTTTGTACTTATGGAAATCAACACCCGGCTTCAGCCAGCGAATGCCAGCTTCCCCTCGCGTTCCGGACGCTAAATTCTTGGAATATTCTCCCAGAAAATTTGTCTTTAAAGGCGCCGTGGTTGCACAACCCGCGAGGAACATGATGCCTATCAACAATACCAATGTTTTTTTCATTTCCAAACCTCCTTCCGGGTTAATCGAATCATCATAGTTCGTCTTCTCTCCAATCATCTACATCCTGAATTTATCTTCAACATATTCCAACTTATTTCTGCGTTTCGGATGCATCGATGAAGCCCCCGCCCTTTCCACTGATCCTCACCCTCTTTTGACATTTATTTTTCTTCGAATATTTCTATGAGATTAATGTTAATCTTACTTATCTCGCAAGGGAAATATCACCAACAACACCGGGCCCGAAATAACGGTCATTTATTTGTTTTAGATCATCCCGAGGCTTGTCATCATCCCTGTTGGCGTAAGTTTCATAAAGAACGGGTGCAATCTTTATAAAAACGTCCAGTATGTCCGGATCAAAATGGCTGCCCTTACTCCCGATAAGATTCCTCATTGTTTCTTCATAACCCATGGCATCTTTATAGGGGCGCTTTGATGAAAGGGCATCGAAGACGTCCGCAATGGCGAAAATACGCGCTACCTTTGGTATATCACCATTGCTTCGTTTTTCCAGGTACCCGGACCCGTCAAATTTTTCATGGTGATTCCCGACGACCTGGGTTGCATCGCTGAGCCATACGGAACCGCTCACGATATCCATGCCGTGCCGGACATGTTCGTTCATCTCTTTGAGCTCTTCAGGCGTCAGACGGGAGGGTTTGAGCAGGATGCTGTCCCTGATCCCTATCTTGCCCACGTCATGGAGCAGCGCCCCTTTGATAAGTGACCGGATCTCATTTTCAGACAAGCCCAGCTCTTCCGCCAGGCGAACGGCGTAGATTGTAACCCGGTAATTGTGGATATCCGTATCGCTGTCCCTCTTGGCTACGGCGCTTCCAAGCACGCTCAGGATATCCATGTTGGCGTGAAGAAGGTTGGTCGACAAGCCTGAAACCCTGCTCAGCAGACTGTTGATAGAAGGATAGAGGATTATGGTGGTCAGAAGTACAATACCCGCAACTGTCAGTGCAGTAAAAATTGCCGATTTATATGCTCTTGAAAAAAAAGTGGGCGAGATCACATAAACACCTTCCATATAGCCCACCGGGACATCGGAGCTGTTCCTAAGGGGGTAACCCATATCAATGATGACAGCGTCACCCAGGCGACGCATTTTGTTCCAGGCACCCTGCTTTCTAAGTTCGGCAAGGTTTCTATCTTTAAGCATGTAATCATTTACCGCTTTAATACGGGCATACGTTGGATCACTCAGTCCCGCTACTTCATGGAAGCCAAGATCTACAATGCGGGCAGAAACAAAATGACCGTCGGTCGGTCTAACTTTGCTCATTGCTATTTTATCCATAGTGTGCTGGATTCTTGCATGGTCGCCAAGGCCGGGTGTGTCAAGATCGTCCATAATGGAGAACCTGAAACGCTCCGATTGCACATAGGCCTGTTCGGCTGTCTTGGTTTCTATGTTCTTGAATTGTACAAGCAGGACTAATGCAACCAGGCAAATAGATATAAAGATTGAGGCTAAGAAGAGCCGGGTGACGAGCGCCCGATGGATCGAGTTCTTTCTTGACGAATCTATTCCCGCCCCAAGCATGGAATCACTTGCTCGCTTCTTTCTTGACTTTTTCATCAGGAAGAGCAGTCAGCTTATCCGCCTCGGCCACCCATCCGCCGCCCATTGCCTTGTAGATATTTATCAAAGACGTGTACAGCGAGGCGTTATACTGGGCATAATTGAGCTCTGCGGGGAACAACTGTTCCTCCGCCTGGAGGACGGTTGAATACGGAACATATCCTCCTTTATATTGCAGCCTTGCCAGCCGGGTATATTCCTTGGCTGCATTGACAAGCCTCCCCTGAGCCTGGAGCTGTTCCGCAATCTTTGTACGGGCTATCAGCGCGTTTTCCACATCGGCAAAAGCACTCTGAATCGACAACTCATAGGCGAGGAGTGCCGCCTTGCGGGCCGCTTCAGCCTGTCGCACCTGTCCGGAAATTGCACCGGCAGTAAAGATCGGCCCGGTAAGCGACCCGCTGTATACCCATTCACGGGCAGGGCCTTTGAAGAGATTGGAAAGGTCCTCACTTGCCTGGCCATAGCTGCCAGTCAGGGATATTGTCGGAAAATAGAGTGCCTTAGCCGCACCGATCTGCGCATTAGCGGCAATTAGGTTCTGCTCGGCCTGGGCCACGTCCGGCCGGCGCTCCAGCAATTGTGAAGGGAGTCCGGAAGGAATAGCCGGCAAGGCAAGGTTACGCAGTGATTTGCCGCGGGCAATCGGTCCAGGATTTCGGCCCAGAAGGATGGATAGGGCATTCTCTGTTTGGACGATCTGTGATTCGATCTGCGGGACAGTCGCCGCCGCGGTCTCGTACCGCGTCCGTGCCTGTTCGACTGTCATTCTGGAGACCTGTCCATACTTGTGCTGGAGCTCAAAGAGCTTGACGGCCTCTCCATAGGAGACCGTGTTATCCTTGGCTACCAGCAACTGTTCATCGAGGCCGCAGAGCTGAATGTAAGTGTTTGCAACAGATGCTACTAGGGAGAGAATGACACCTTGACGTGCCTCCTCTGTGGCAAGCAGGTTTGCCTGGGCGGACTCGGAAAGGCGCCGGATGCGACCCCACAGGTCAATCTCCCAAGTTGCACCGGCGAAGACCTGGTATGCATTCTGAGGGTTAGAAACACTGGATGGGATTGGCGTGGCATTCATCTCACTTCCCCGCTGACGGGCAGCATTCCCACTGTAGCTAACCTGGGGAAAGAGTGGTGAACGGACCTGGGTAAGGATACCGGCAGCCTGTTCTATATTAGCGGCGGCAATCTTGATGTTCTTGTTATTAGCAAGGGCCTCATTGATAAGACCGTCAAGAACGGGGTCCTGAAACTGCCGCCACCAGGACAGGTTCGATGTATCCTGGACCTCCTTTGCCGCGTAGCGGAATGAATCCGGCTTATTGACGACAGGCCGTTGGTAGTCGGGACCAATCATGCAGCCAGCCAGAATGATTGAAGAGGCAACAAGAAAAAAATGTCGCATATCACTTATCCTGACTTGATGGAAGAAGAGCAGCGCGTAAAGCTTAGCCAACCTGGGCTCGCTGTTTACGCCACCAATGATTAATGTAAAGAAGAAGTTATTGCCTCTGCGGAAATTTAATAGGGGCTCCCTTTTATGTATAAGTATAAGACAAGCAACCTTTCGTGTCAATTGAATAAAGACGTTTCCGATCTCACCGCGGATTCTTATGGGATAATGGTACAGGCTTCGATATGGCTTATTATGACAAACTGTTTGGTGTCTTTCAGCGTATCCGCAGTGGTGATGATTTCGAAAGTTCCGGTGTCGGTCTGGCGACTGTCCAACGCATCATAAACAGACATGGCAGGCGGGTATGGGTGGAAGGAAAGGTAGATGAGGGAGCAACGTTCTATTTTTCACTGCCTTAGTCGCATATACACAAGATGAGACGACTTTCTCAGAGGAATTCGACTGCGCTCGATTGAACATTTCATATTATAATCGTTAAACCTTTATGGCTATATGATGTATTGATAAGTAGGTGTAATGGTTAGAAAATGTGAGGCTTTCCCTTATTTTTAGAATTGATATTTTTCCTGCTTTGTCAGACGCTGAA
>JAUZNZ010000083.1 GCA_030706735.1 Bacteroidota bacterium
AAGCGATAGAAAAGGACCAGGCAGCACCGGAAAAATCATCCGATCGGCCAAAGGGAAATAGGCGTTCAAAACGGCCCGGATCTTCAATTTAGCCTGCTTTGATATATGGGGGGACCTCATTTGAGAGCCTGGCTCAGGCCAGAATGATGACGCAGGCCTGGATTTGGGTCTATAACAACGAGCGGCCTCATAGCTCTTTGGGATATATGACCCCACGGGGGTTCCTGTTGAAATATGGTAAATGCCCTAACGCACAAGACCCCGCCTTCACATTTCCCACATTCCAACAGGATGAAGAAAACAAATGGGAAACTATGTTCTTAACCGCTACAAGCTAGGGGAAGCTTTCAATTTTTCCGGTTGCCGCTGTCTCGCTCATCGTCATCCAGATGCCCTTCCATCTCTCCTTGCAGGATGGAGTTCGGCATCTCTTTCAGGAGTGGTGCAAAGGCCCCATCTTTGCCATACAGCGATTTACCTGTCCGGAACTGCTCTTTTACCTTTTGTTTGGCTAATTCGTAATCAAATGGCTCTGTCGGCGGTGATACTTTCTTTTTCATTGTACTGTGTTTAAAGTTAAGTATTTAACTATTGACACAGTTTATTTTACAGTCTCTTAGGTGATGAATGGCAAGAGCAATAACGTCATTTGTTGTCGCTATTTCTAAATCTTCCAATTGTGGATTCTTCGATACCTGCCAGATCATAAAATCTATCTATGGCGTTGCATGCTGGGTTACCAGCATTGCCGAAATAATGTACGAATGTACATTTATAAATTTCATTCAAAGACTCGGCATGTATCTCCTCAAAATAATCAATAGTACCTGTAGTATTTTCTCGTACGACACAAGCACAGTCATATAGTCGTTCTTCTTGTCGGCCCCAGTTTTTTTTAAGAAGCAGATAAAGCTCTTCTAATAATTCGACCTTAAATTCGTGAATGGCGACCTTCTTCTTATCATCATAGCGATGTATAGCAAAGTATAAGAACTTTCCTCTGTCGAATATTTTTCTATATGTGGAAAGCTCTTGTTCATTTCGGATACTTTTGTCTTTTTCCTCAGAGGTTAGAACCTTAAGGGGATGCTTCCCAACAGGTGCAAAGGGCCTAAAACATGCAGCAGGCGCGCTTAAATTGATTTTGGCTCCGTCAGCAATCATTACCCGTTTTTTTGATTGGAGGTCATAGAAATGCCCGTTCTTGTATATAAGATCTAAGGATTCCATAAAGATTCAGTTTAACATGCCAAATTTAATAATTAAACGATCCGTACCTCTCGCTATAATATTTTGAAAGTCGTCAAATCTAACGAGTCTCTCGAGGGCTGATCTGGATTTTGGCCTTTCAAATGATTATTTTAAGAAATTTTGCACATAGGCGGTTTGCCTGTGGAATCAAGGTCTCTGGGTATTAAATTTGCAGTGATATCCTTGAACGAGCCTATATAGTGAATTTCTATATATTTCTCTTTAGCCTGGCTCGACCCCAAACCGCTGCCCTAAGATGAAAAAAAGTGGTTTTATTGAGACTTTCCTTATTTTTCCCTGATTTTTTCTTATTCTTGAAAACCAACTCAACCATGCACACAAAAACCATCGATCAACAGCACCAGAACCCGCCGCAGAGCGCCGGGTCTGAAAGATCCCATTCCAAGGCTGTTTCCATCCCAATTAATCCCTCTGATGAAGAGGCGCGGTGGTTAAACTACAAGAACGAGCTCTATCCCCTCGTTCATGGTTACGTCCAAAAACTCGTTTCTGATCCCGCTGTGACTGAGGAGGTTACCCTACTGGCCTTTCGCCGTCTTTGGGAAAATCGCCATAGTGTATCCGGCGAAAAGCAGGTATTGGCCTTTTTGTTCATGGTGGCCAGGACACGCGTCATGAATAGGATACGGCTAAAGACCACCGAGCTCCAAAGGCACTAACGTACTCCCCCATCTGACAATACCCATTTACCCTGAAATGCAGGACTGACGCGGCTCAAGGGAAAATAAGGGTTATTGTGTACCGAAGTTTAAAGAATTAAACTAGGCTCGACTTTTCCCGCCCGTTGTAAGACGATTTTAGCAATTCTTACCTAACTTACAACCCTCGCTCGTATCCCTCTGCACAAATTTCCATCTAGTCAATCGACCGCAATTGGTATTCAAACTGCGGTACTGGTTAAGGCATATTGGGTAGCCGTTTTATTTTTCATGGTAAAACAACCTGGCGTGAATGTATCGTCAAGGCCCATTAAACCTTATACCGATTATGTCGCATTCTTTTGCTCCACTTCCTGGTAAATGGTCTGTTCGGCAGGCGATGGAAAAAGATATTCCCGTTTTTGCGTCCGTGGTAGCCAAAATCATTTTGGGAGGCAAGGAGGTTCAGGATGAGATTATTGCAAAAATGGAGACTGAGCTTCGGGACGGCCATGCTGCCACAGTACTGAAAGGCAAGCGGCAAATGTGCTGGGTCGGCTATGCCGTCGGGGAAACAACCGGCCAGTATTACCTCGACCTGACAACCGCTTCCGTCCTGACCACCAAGATCATCACCCCCATTGTAGACCTTTGGCGCACGATCCTGGATCATTTTGTGATCACCATGGAGGCGCAAAGTATTAGGGTCAATATCGACGAGGAAGATCTGGATCAAATTGATTTGCTTAGGAACCTGGGGTTTAAGCCCGCCCCGCCAACCTCCGAAGCCCCGGATTACCTTGGACTCCAGGGTGGCTTGTCCGATCTCGATCCGGCTCTGGTTTGTACGAGGCAGGATTACCTCGATAGCAGGGATCGTACGTACTATGAAAATACCTAGCCCCCCAAATCAGGTGTTTATACGGTATGAGCATAAAAAAGGGATGACTACTTTAGGCAAATGCCTGGGAAAACGCTCCATCGGTTGCTAACCACGATCCAAGGGCTCGCCTACGCGGCGATCCTGCTGGCCTTCACCGGCTGCGCCAATGGCATCGTCGGCAAGAATACCAATAAGAATATCGCCGATCTCAATACCACCCTCAACAAGACGACCGGCACGCTCAGCGAGCTCATCGCCCGTAGCTGCGACAGCGTTCTGGACTACCTCCACGACGGCACCCGCAAGACGACCCGCGACCTCACCATGGGGGCACTCGAAGGCACCATCGGCTATCTCGATGAGCCGGCCAATCAACAGCGACTGGTGCAGTTGGTGGACTCCCTCATCATCCACGCCGTGGGCAATAGCCGGTACCAGCTGATCCAGCTCCGCGATAGCCTCGTCAGCCCCTATTTCATCAAAGAGGTCCGCACCCTGGCCCATGACCTCATGCACGAGTTGGTACTCAACCCCGCAGCCGACCTGGTCGACCTGGCCCTGCGTAAGGACACAAGGGACAAACTGGACGCCCTGCTCCGCATGCCCATCACGGCCGTCCTCAATGACCAGGCCATCGCACAGATCGGCAAGCTGCGTGAGGCGCTGCTTGGCGCCGATATGAAAAGGAATATCGCCGGCCTCGTCGATACGGCCCGGGTGACGCTCAACGCCCGGCTCGACACGCCCCTTCGACACACCATCGGCAAGATCGTCTCGGAGAACGAGAAGAACACAAAGAATAACGTCAATGGCATCCTCTATGTCATCATCGGCGGGGTCGTGCTGATCGCCATCGTCATCTTCGTGCTGCAGGAATTGCGGGTACGCCACAAGAAGAAGATGCTGTACTACGTGACCCGCGAGATCGAGAATTTCCGGAAGACGAACGGGGAAACGAATTTCAAGCAACTCACGGACCAGATCCGCGAGACCATGCTGAACCAGCGAATGGAAGGGGACCTGCGAAAGTTCCTCTACGAGGAAGGGATCAATAAAACCACCTGATAAAGAACGATAATCATTCCAATTTTCCCATATGCCTAGATTTTCCTCTTTCCGGGGCTACGATGTCCCCGATCCGCTCGACAGGGCGCGCGGTTTCAGCAAATACCTGATCCTGATCCTCGTCAACCTGGCCCTGACGGCCGGCCTGCTGGCGCTGATCTCCGATAAGATCGTCCACTTCAACGGCTTCACCCTGTTCGGCCATGCCTTTTCGCCGGCCTGGACCTTCGGCCTCGAGCTGGCGATCAACGGGCTCGTCTATTCCTCGATCATCGTGTTCCTGCGCAAGTGCAGCTCGATCATCCACTACCTGGTCGTGCTCGTCCCGTATTTCCTGCTCGACCTGTATATCGAGTCCCACTTCCGAACGGGTCCGCACGCGGATCTGTCCAAGGCGCTCTGGTATTATCTGGACGTCGCGCCGATCAATACGATCAGCTTCGCGCCGCTGAAGTTCTTTATTACCCTCTCGGTCGACGCGATCCTGTTTGGGATCGTCGGGACCTTTATCGCGCGCTGTATCGCCTCGCTGATCAAGCCTTCCGGGCAGCCGGAGCCGACGAAGGACCAGTACAACAACCTGTTCCGGGACGAATGGACGGCGGAGCCGGTGGGCAAGCCGAAACGGGATCTCGCCTTTTGGGTGCTGCGGCTTCTCGGCATAGGTTACCTGATCTATTTATTATTCCTGGTGGTCGGGGGATTCGGGGCAGGCCCCTGGGGGGACGTCAAAGCCGACCAAAGCCCGGCGCATCTGGTTTGGATGACCTACCGAAACCCAGCGCTCGCGATCAATACCTATTTCAAGATCAGTCTCATGATCATGCTGGCCTTTACGGGGGCCTTCAATAAGTCGCTGCGCTATTATTGCTGCCTGGGATTGTTTACGGGACATCTCGTCTCCACGGCCTGGTCGCTGGTCTTTCATTTCTACGGTCCGCTGGAGGCTACCGAAAGCGCTTTTCTATTGACCTCGGGCATCACGGACGGCGTGATGGTGTTGATCTTCGGATGGATCATCCTGCGCTTTAAGCGCGACGGAGCGGTCTTTGCCCCGGAACGCGATAACCCGATCGATTTTTCGCTGCCCATGAGCCTGCTGCAGATCGTTTACCGCATCCTGGGCTGGGTCTTTACGCTCTTTGTGCTCGGCATTGTGTATATACGGGTTTGGTACAAAGGGCCGGGCGGCCTGGGGGCGATCTTCGGATACCCCGACCCGATGATCGGGAATACAGTGACCCTCTATTCGACGCTGGCCATCCTGTCCTTCATCCAGGTCAAACGGGAGCAGTTGCGGGCCTTCCTGTTCAACCCGACGGTCCTGCCGGTCCTGTTCGGCAGCATGCTGGCCCTGCTTTGGATCATGATCGGCGATATGCGCGGCGGCGTGCCGGTCTATCTGAGCAATGACGATCAGTACGGGGTCCTGGTGGATTGGTATTTTGTCTTGCATGGGCTTTCCGGCCTGCTCATTTGCGGCGTATTGATCGGGCTGCGACGCATGTTCTACCGCGTGGATTATTCGATCAATACCATCAATCCCTCGGCGGCGATCGATTGCATCGCGCTGCATGACGCCTTATACGGCGGCACGGACGCGCAGCACGCCGGGGTGCTTCAGTCGGTGGACGAATTTGTCGGCGGGATCACCGGCCGCAAACGCGGTCTGCTGAACCTGCCCTTCGGACTCTTCGAGAATGCCCTCAATTTCATATACGGGATGCGTCCCCCGTTCTCGGCCATGAGCCGCGACGAGCAGCGCTGGTACCTGCAGAAATATTTTTTGCGCAATGAGCTCCAGCGGAAACGGGCCATGATCCCGCCACTGGCGGACCTGGCGGCCCAGGTCGGCATCTCGCTGAATACGATCGTGACCTTTGCGCATTTTAATTCGCTGAGTACGAAGGCGGGGATCGGGTATGTGCCGGTGGACGCGCGGGATCGCACGCAGGGCGACTGTGCGGCCTATGACCCGCCGCACAGGCAGATCGCAGAGCTGCCCCGCGATCACAAAGACGTAAACAACTTCAAACCGACCTCGGAATGCGCGGACGGACCCATGCTGGCTCCCCGCCTCACGACACCGGTGGACATTCCCGAGCCGCCCGACGAGGCCGACTACATCATCATCGGATCGGGCGCGGGTGGCGCGACGATGGCCTACCGCCTGGCCTGTGCGAATCCTGACGCGACGATCCTGCTGATCGAACGTGGCTACCGTTACCAGCCCCTCCAGGATTTTACCGACGACGAGATGGAGATGATGAAAAAGGTTTACAAGGAGGGCGGCCTGCAACAGACCAAGAGCTTTACGATGACCATGGCGCAGGGCGAGTGCGTCGGCGGCACCACGGTGATCAACAACGCGGTCTGTTTTAAGATGCCGCAAAAGATCCGCGACATCTGGCAGAAC
>JAUZNZ010000084.1 GCA_030706735.1 Bacteroidota bacterium
CATGATGGTGGTATCGATATCGTATTTCAGATAGCCCTGGCCAAGAAAAACGTAATCGAAAAATTCCGGCAGGTTCACCTCGTATTCGCTCCACAGGCAAGGATATTCGGCCTGGAACTCCCAGGGCTGCAGATTCTCAAAGAAGGGAGAGGTTTGAATGTATGAATACTCGACGATGGATCCTTCCTTTACCGCGGGAAGGGTAAATTTCTTTGTTGTCCATTTCTTACTCATTTTTTCAGTGAATATGGACTTGTCTTCCAGCTTTGTTTCCACGACCTTTCCGTTCTCCAGATTGTAGGTTACGGCTTTGATATTTGTCGCTCTCTCCTCTTCGGAGCCTGAACCATATAGCGGTATTTCCACGGTTGCAGCCGCCATGCCGGCCTTGCTTATGATCCTTATCCTCTTGAAATGGCGGAACTCCAGCGAGAACCAGCCCTTGGTATCGCCCAGGAAGGCCGAACTTCCGATATCCGCGATCACGACGGCTTCGGCGCCGGAATCGAATTTTTGCTGCGGAAGATTGAAATCCGCGGGCGTTATTTTACCGAATTTGACGGGCGATTTGTCCTGGGCGAAGAGGAACGATTGTCCTGCCATCATGCAAGACATCCACAGAAAGAAGGTTTTTCGCTGCAATTGGCTCATATAGGGGAAAAATTATTTCTTTTTCAGCACGATCTGTTCGCTTTCCTTTTTAACAATGTATCCGAAGAAATCGCGCAAGCTGACATAGTCCTCCGGCATGAATATCGCGCGATTCAGTTGCACCTGCGCTCGCAATTGTATCGCTTTCCCGTCGGTTGAGATCAGGTATTCAAAGGCCCCCTCGTCGGTATTCAGGGCGACCTTAACGGATTTTGGCAGTTCCTCCACTTTATAGCCGGCCGGGACGTCCATATTCAGGATATAGGTATTATGGATGCAATACGGCATTTCAACCGGATATTTCCGTTCGGCGGCACGGAAAGGGTTCTTCTTGTACGTATCTGCCAGTATGGGGGTGAAATAGATCACCGAATTGTCGTCGCTCTGCTTGATCGCAAAATCAAAGTGTATGGCGACCGGATCCTCCAGGCGGGTCAGTGAGTCCAGTCCCATATTGCTGAGCAGGAGATCCTCACCGACCTGTGTTTGCCAGGTGGTAAAGAACTTCTTTTCCCCTATCCGGCTGATCTCTTCGCGGGTTTCATACGACTCCTGCAAGCCCATGGTCTTTTGATAGCTGCCCTCGAGCCCTCCCTTGTCCGAATTCGAAATGATGACCACGGTCGTACTATTTTCCTTCACCGAATCAGGACTAAAATTAACGAACCCGGAATCCTGGTTGCTGATAATGCGGGCAGGACCGTTGTAGCAATTATCGGCAAGCCGTCCGAATGCCAACTGCGAATGCGTGGCATCCAGGAAATAAACCTTTCCATCGATCAACGCTCGAACGAGGGTATAATTCATCCGGTCCTCGATGGGATATTTGGTAAAATTAAAGCCATGATCCGTCGTACTCAGCAGAATGGGGTCGGCAGCGATATGTTCTTTCCGGAGCATGGCCAACATCAGCATATTGATCCCTCCGACACTTCCGCTGTGCTTTTGAACGACCTCCTTCATATTGACCCTCACGAAAGGGTCGTCGTAATTCGTACAGGAGAAATGACTGCTGACGTAGTAATAGATCGCCTGCGCCTGGGCGAGCTGACCGCTGGCGTTTTCCGTCGCCTGCTTCACGAGGTCATCCAGCCAGTCGTTATCGTCGTTTATTGGCCCGAAATAAAAAGAGTTGCCGAGCCATTCGTCCGTTGCCCCCTTCCAGGTACGCTTTACGTCTTCTTTTTCCTCGCCGTTATAGGTGCCGGCCAACTGGAATTGAAGCTTGTCAATATAATTACCGGGTGCGGAAATGTAATTTTCCACATGAAAGGCCGGCATGTCTTTCATAACCCACCGGTGCTTGATCGTGGCCGTCGAAACAAACAAGGACCGCTCGTCCGCACCCGCGCCAAGCGCCATATTGTCGACCTTTTGCACGACCTTATAGGTTTGAGAGCCGGTTGCCGCCTTGTCGATGTCAAAGACATGTATGCCTTGCTTGATGACTGCGTAGGAAAGGGTCTGAGGGATCTCGACGTTCAGTTCGCTCCACAATTTGGGCTCTTCCGCGGACTGGAAATTCCATCCCGGCAGGTCCCTGTAAAACGGCGAGGTCTTCGTATAGCTATACTCGATGATCGAACCTGCCTTCACGGCCGGCATGGTGAATTTTACTTCGGTCCAGTATTTACTTTGTCTTTCCTTGAACAGGTCGTTCTTAGCCAGCTTAGTCTCCACGATCTTCCCATTCTCCAGGTTATAGGTGGTCGCGTCGAAGTCGGTGAGCTTTTCCTCGCGATCCTCCTGATTATGCAGATAGAACCTGACGGTGCCCCTCTGAATCGCCTCCTTATCTATTATTTTTATCCTTCGCTGCACTTTGAAGACAAAAGAAAACCAGCCGTGGTCGTTCCCCACGAAATGTATGTCTCCGAGGTCGAGGAGCACGACGCCATGTGTATTACTATCGATAAGGGGGGAGACGGGCAGGACAAAATCGGAGGGGGATATCTTATTGAACTGGGCTTTTGATTTATCCTGCGCATAGAGATAACTTTGCTGCATGGACAGGCTTAGGCATAGGACAAAGGCCACCAATCGTTTTACGCTCATGGTCAGACTTGGTTTGGGGTAGTAAATCGCAGGTAAAATAGAAAAAAAGCTTAATAATCAATACTCCCAGGGGGTAAAATTGACAGACGTGACAAAAAGCGATCATACCGTGCTGATCAAGGGCTGGTGCCGTGAGTTGGGATTCGACCACTGCGGCATTGCCAGGGCCATGCCCCTGGATGAAGACGCGCGGCGATTGGAGCGTTGGCTGAGCAAGGGCATGCAGGGGACGATGAGCTATATGGAAAATCATTTCGACATGCGGATCGATCCGCGTAAACTGGTTCCGGGCGCGAAGTCGGTGATCACCGTATTGATGAACTATTTCCCGGCGGAAAAACAGGCGCCCGGCGCGCCACTCATCGCCAAATATGCTTACGGAAATGACTATCATGAAGTAATCAGGCCGCGCCTCCAACGGTTGATGGAATCCATCCGATCGGGGATTGGAGCGGTAAGCGGTCGTGGGTTCGTGGACAGCGCGCCGGTACTGGAGCGGAGCTGGGCGGTACGGAGCGGGCTGGGCTGGATCGGGCGGAATGGCAACCTGCTTAACAGAAAGGCTGGTTCATTCTTCTTTATTGCCACGCTGATCGTCGACCTGGAGCTTGACTATGATGATCCTTTTGCGGGCGACTATTGCGGAACCTGCCGGAAATGCATAGATGCCTGTCCGACGGATGCGATCCTGGAAGATAAGGTTGTGGATGGCAGCCGTTGCATTTCGTATTTCACGATCGAGCTGAAAGAACTTCTGATCCCCGATTCGCAGAAAGGCCGGTTCGGCGATTGGCTGTTCGGGTGCGATATATGTCAGGATGTTTGTCCATGGAACCGTTTTTCCACGCCGACGACCGACGAGGACCTCGAGCCCATACCGGCCGTGCTGAACCTGAGCACCGCCGAATGGGAAGATCTCAGCGAAGAAGCCTTCAAGGAGTTGTTCCGGCGTTCCGCGTTGAAGCGTGCAAAGTATTCGGGGATCCGGCGTAACCTCGCCTTCCTGACACCGAAGATCATTTCCAGCCCGGGATCACAATGAGTTTCAATCCACCAAACAGAAGGTGTTGAGCCGGACCGGCATTTGCACCTGTCAAGCTGGTAAGACCGTATTGTACCTCGGGACCGAACTGTACCCGTGTACTTCCCACGCGCAGGCCGGCCAACACCGCAGCCGAGCTGAACAGTTGCAGCGGATTGGAAGCCGGCGAGCCGAATTTATAATAGACTCCCGAAGACTCATTATAGTAAAGGGCATTGACGCTCATCAGCCGCGCCGCGGATACTCCGCCTTCGAGGAAGAGGGGCAGCCTGTCATTGCGGTTGAACTGCCATTGTATGGACAATGGAACTTCCAGAAAGTAATACCTGTTCAGGTAGGTATAGTTGTCGCCGGGAGGATAATACGGATAGGCACGTGCCGAAGACGTTACCACGGACGAATAGAACAAGGAAGGCGTGATATAATTCGAGTTGCCCGTGACCTGCTGACCGGTGGTCATGCGGGTGGAATAATAATGCAGGTTCAATCCCGCAGACATAGAAACCCGCCTGCCTATTGGCTTTTGGATGAATACCCCGGCCCAGAACGAGAGGTCGGGGCTTATCCTGGGTTTGATGTAGGCATAGGATTGCGACATTCCGCCATATTGCACGGACGGGGTGTTGAGATTCAGGCTGCTGGGAGCCGTCGTCACCAGCTGTCTATAGCCGGTCTGTCCGAGAGCTGAGATGCCTGCGCCCCCGGCAAAGCCTGCCTGCCAAACCGGTCGCTTGTATATAACCGCCTGCTTTGCGGTGGCCGGGGACGTAGCGGGCGATGCAGCGATCGCGGGCGCAAGGATCGTATGGGGAGTCATGTATGAACGTATGCCCGCCAGTCCGGCGCGGACCGGAGAAGCACTAAGGCCGCCATCGGGGATGATATCTGGAGTGAGGTCGGGACTGCCATCAGGAGTGAGGTCGGGACGGTCGCCGGGAGTTCCGCCGGGAGTGACGCCGACGGTAAGGTCGGGAGTGATGTGGGGTGAGGCTACGTCAATGGTTTGAGATGTGGCGGCCGGGGGAGTGGCTGCGGCATGCGAAGCAGGGGAGTTCGAAGCAAGGGAAGGCGCAGCAAAGGGGACGCCGGTGGGCCTGCGGGTGCCGGTGGATGAGGGGGCGCCGCTTGTGGGCGCGGTGGATAAGGGAGCGGATGAGGGAACGGCGATGGATGAGGGCGCGGCGGTTGATGAGGAGACGCCGCCGGATGTTGGGGTGGCGGCGGAAGATTGAAGCCCCGCGGATTGGTTACGGCCAAAGAAAAACCAGGTGCCCCCGGCTCCGATCAGCATCCCGCCGACCAGGACAAAAAGCCAGAACAGGGGCAGCGGGCGCCTTTTTTC
>JAUZNZ010000085.1 GCA_030706735.1 Bacteroidota bacterium
AAGATGGTGCATAACGGGATCGAATATGCGATCATGCAGCTCATCAGCGAGACCTATGACCTCATGCACCGGGGCCTGGGCCTGGACAATGACGAGTTGTACAAGATCTATAAAGGCTGGAATGAAGGCGAATTGCAATCCTATCTCATCGAGATCACCCGGGATATCTTTCTGAAAGTGGATGACAAGACGGGAGGCAGGTTGGTGGATATGATCCTGGACAAGGCCGGTTCGAAGGGAACCGGGAAGTGGACCTCGCAGGACGCGATGGACATCGCCGTTCCCATCCCGGTGATCGACATGGCCGTATCGCAGCGGGAACTTTCCTTTTATAAAGAAGAACGCGCCCAGGCAGCCGGGGTCTATAAGGCCTTTACGGTCGACATCCCGGTACCGCCCGAGGTATTCATACAGCAGGTGCATGACGCCTTGTACTTCGCCGTGATCATCAGCTATGCGCAGGGTCTGGCGATGTTGCACAAGGCGAGCTCGGAGCTGGACATGCAGATCCCGATGCCGGAGGTGGTACGGGTCTGGAGAGGAGGATGCATCATACGGAGCGTTCTGCTGGAGGCCTTTTACGGAGCGTTTCAGAAAGATCCGCAACTGTCCAACCTCTTATTGAATGCGGACATCGCGCAATTGCTGCAGGCGAAAAAGCAGAACATACGCAATGTCATCATCCATGCCATCCATATGGGCTATCCCGTGGGCGGGCTGATGGCGGCTTTAAGCTACTTCGACGCCTATCGCAGCGAGCGGTTGCCGACCAACCTGATCCAGGCGCAGCGGGATTATTTCGGCGCGCATACCTACCAGCGCATCGACCAGCCCGGTATATTCCACACGGAATGGGAACAATAAATTAACGAACTCCAGATATGCAAAACCACAAGAAGCCGCCGGCCACCCTGATCTTCATTTTTGGGGGCAGCGGCGACCTGAACTTCAGAAAGCTGTCTCCCGCGCTTTATAATTTGTTCATCGACGACTGGATGCCGGACAAATTCTCGATCGTCGGCATCGGGCGCAGCAAGTATTCCGACGAAGACTACCGCAAGCGGCTATTGGACGGCATTCAGCAGTTCAGCCGCCGGAAGGGCGAGCAAAACGGCCAGTGGACGACCTTCTCGCAGCATGTCACGTATCTGCAGATGGACGCGGAGAACGAGGCCGACTACCCCAAGATCGCCGAACTGGTGAAGGCGAAGGAGAGCGAGTTCGGAGAACATCCCAATGTCATCTTCTATATGGCCGTCGCGCCGCAGCTGGTGCCCGACATCGCGAAAAAGCTCGGGCCGCTGAATATCTGCGCCGATACGCGATGCACGCGCATCGTCATCGAGAAACCGTTCGGGCATGACCTGCAGAGCGCGCATGAGCTGAACCAGTTGTTACGCAGCATGTTCGACGAGGAGCAGATCTACCGCATCGACCATTACCTCGGCAAGGAGACCGTGCAGAACATCCTGGCGCTGCGATTCGCCAATGCGCTGTTCGAGCCGATCTGGAACCGCAACTATATCGAGCACGTGCAGATCACCGCGGCCGAGACGGTCGGCGTGGAGGGACGCGGGGGCTATTATGAAAGCTCCGGCGCGTTGCGGGACATGGTGCAGAACCATATCCTGCAGCTCATCTGCATGATCGCGATGGAGGCGCCGGTCTCTTTCGACGCCAATGAGATCCGCAATAAGAAAGTGGATGTGCTCAATGCGATCCGCAAGATCAGCAAGGAAGAGGCGCATCAATATTCGGTGCGGGGGCAATACTCCGAAGGCTGGATGAAGGGCGAGAAAGTGCCGGGCTACAAGCAGGAGAAGAGCGTAAACCCCGACTCGAATGTCGTCACCTTTGCCGCGGCCAAATTCTATATCGACAACTGGCGCTGGCAGGACGTACCCTTCTATGTACGGACGGGGAAGCGGATGAATCAGAAGACGACGATCATCACCATCCAGTTCAGGCCGGCGCCTAACTTCGCCTTCCCACCGGAAGCTGCCGAGACCTGGCGATCGAACCGGCTTACGATCAGCATTCAACCGGAGATGGACATACGCCTGCGATTCCAGGCCAAGCATCCCGGTCAATTTATGACCCTGAACCCCGTGGACATGATCTTCAGCTATGAGGAGGCCTATGAAGGCCATGAGCCGGAGGCCTATGAGACCCTGTTGCTGGACGTGATGGAGGGGAATGCCACCTTGTTCATGCGCGCCGACCAGGTCGAGGCGGCCTGGAAGATCATCATGCCGATCCTGGATGCCTGGGAGACGCGCCCGCCGGTGGACTTCCCGAACTATGCGCCGGACTCCTGGGGACCGGAAGACGCCGAGGCGTTGATCGCGAGGGACGGGTATAATTGGATCGCGCTGCCCCCGCCGCATAAAGAGTAGGCGAGGATCGGAGAGACAAGCAGATGAACCTTCATATATTTAAAAATAGCGAGGAGTTGAGCCAGGCGGCGGCGAGTTGGATCGCGACTGCTATCGGGGAGACATTGGCCAGGCAGGATCGGTTCACGATCGCGCTGTCAGGCGGCAGCACCCCGTTGCGCCTACATCAGTTGCTGGCCGCGACGCCTTATAAAGAACGGATCGACTGGTCGCGGCTGCACGTATTCTGGGGCGACGAACGCGCAGTGCCCTTCGATGACAAGCGGAACAATGCGAAGATGGCCTATGACAGCCTGTTGAACTTCGTTCCGGTGCCGGCTTCGCAGATCCACCTGATGCGGACGGATATCTCACCGGAGGAATCGGCGACAGAATACGAGGCGGTGTTGCACCAATACTTTGACAGCGCGGTCGGAGGGACGGCCGGCGCGAGGGGCGGAGGTTCGGGGGGCGGAACCAGCTTCGACCTCGTATTGCTCGGTATGGGCGATGACGGACATACCCTTTCGCTGTTCCCCGGCACTGCCGTGGTGCATGAAGAACGGGCCTGGGCGAAGGCCTATTACCTGGAGGCCCAGCAGATGTACCGCATTACGCTGACGAAGACCATCGTGAATTATTCCGCCCGGATCGCCTTTCTGGCCACGGGCGCGGGCAAGGCCCATGCGCTTCGGGAAGTGCTGAAGGGGCCGGCGAATCCGGACCTCTACCCTTCCCAGGTGATCAAGCCGGTGGCCGGCGAACTGCATTGGTTCGTGGATGAAGCGGCGGTGAGCCTACTTGACGTCCACTGAATCATATACCACGACTTTATTCCAAAGATGCGAGCATTCCCTGACGAACTCCAAATGGATCGGATCGGTCTGATAACTTTCCTCCTCTTCCAGCGAATCGAAAAACAGCATCCAGGAAACCGAATACGATGAATCGATGACGTTCCGGTTAGTAGCGGCGGGCCGTCCGATATGGAATTGCCTGATGGTCGTCACGCGGGATAATTTTTTAAGACCGGCCATCAGTGCGGCGAGGTCAGCGTCGCTGGACGGGTTCTTAAGCCAGAAGAAAACGTGATGAATAAACATAGTATTAAAATAATTTTTTCATCAACTCGTCGGTGAGCTTGCGATCCCCCTGCGTCCAGAAACTGTTCGGCGGGGGAAACTCATTGATATTATAGCCGCCCTGCGCTTCGAAGTCGAAGATGGCGTGGCAGTAGCCGTCGATGACGAGGGCGCATTTCTTCCAGTCCTTGGACCAGACGATCATTAGTTTGGAGGGAAGGGGATCTGTGGAGCCGGCGGAAGCCGGTGCGGGATCCGGAGCGGCCGGCACCTCATAGATGTGCAGCGCGTCCAGCACGCGGAGGCCCTGGCCTTCGGCGTCCTTTTCGACGGCATAAAAATAGCCGGTCACGCCGTCGTCCTCGAAGACGACGCCGTAGGGGTGGTTGGGGGAGAAGCTTTCTACGAAGGTATCTCCGCCCTGGACAAAACTTCGTTCCTGCATCAGGTATCCGTTCATGGCCGGCATTGCTTTAACCAGTCCATGATGCCCAGGTAGATCTTTTGCGCCACCTGTCTTCTGAATTTGGGACTGAGGATCTTTTTTTCGTCTGCCGGATTGCTCAGGAAGGCGACCTCGACAAGCGCATTGGGATAATCGGTGGGGCCGCTCAGCGAGAAATTAAAATTGCCCACGTTGCCGTACTCCTTGAGACCGAGGGTAAGCATCTGGTGGAGGATGGCCATACTCAGCGGGCGGAAGCCGATATACCGGTAATAGGTGCTGACGCCGCTGATCGTATCGGAGGCCGTCGAGTTGAGGTGCACGCTGACGAGCAGGTTGGGATTGAAATCACGAAGCATGTCGAGGCGTTCGGGCATGCTGAGGGTCGTGTCCTTGACGCGGGTCATGAAGGTGTGTTTGACGCCCGCGCGTTTCAGCGCTTTTTGCAGCTCGGTGGCGATGAGCAGGGTATAATTCTTTTCGAGGACGGAGGTATCGGTGACGCCGTTTGCGCCGATGTTGGTGCCGCCATGGCCCGGGTCGATGGCGATGCGCATGCGTTTGATATCGAGGACGGCGGGCTGCCGGCGGATGCGGATGTTGAACTTAGTTGCGCCGCTGTCGTAGGACAGATAGTAACCCCAGTGCTGGGGATGTTTGAGTTCGATATAGATGCGGAACACGTCGTCCTCGATCTGTTCGTACCAGGTATTCTTTATCTCGCGGGTCGTCTGGACCTGGGTGATCCAGTTGGTATTACTGGTCACTCCGAAGATGTCGATCGCGACGCGCGAGGGATCGATCATCTGCATGCCGCGGTAGGGCAGGCGTTCGTCGAGGCGGATGTCGACGTAGTCGTAGGCCGAATCGCCATAGACCTTCATATTCCCCGTGAGGTGGGGATTATGGGGAACGGGGCGGTTGGCCTGCTTGAATAGCAGGAGGACGCTGGTCTTGGGGACGTAGGCCGTATGGTATTTCGAGAGCTGTACCTTATAATTCGCGCGGAAGCTGTCCACGATCCGTACGAGGATATTCGAATCGAGGAAGCCGATCTTGGCGCCCCCGAGGCGATCCTCGCCGATGCCGAACTCCATGTGCGGATATTTTCCCGTCGTGCGGGCCATCCAAACGCTGTCCTGTGAAAAGGCCTTAGCACCCGTGAACAG
>JAUZNZ010000086.1 GCA_030706735.1 Bacteroidota bacterium
CGCTGGCCAAAGGCATCGTACAGAGTATCATCAATAAGCTGCGGTGTAATACCCATCCGGGATGCGGTGCTGCGGTCGATTGTGACCATAACCCGCAGTCCCTGATCCTGCTGGTCACTGGTTACGTCACTGAGTTCTGGATATGTGCGCAGAGTTTCCACCAACCTGGGCGCGAAGTTATTCAGCTCATTGATGTCGGGGTCCTCCAGTGTGTAGTGGAACTGTGTCCGGCTTATCCGAGGATCAACAGTAAGGTCCTGTACTGACTGCATGTAAAGTGTTACTCCCTGGACCTTTGCAAGTTCCGGCTGAAGCCTGCGGATGATCTCACTCGAGCTCACTTTCCGCTCCTCCAGCGGTTTAAGATTGATGAGGATACGCCCACTGTTGAGGGTAGTGTTGGTTCCGTCCACCCCGATGAAGGAAGACAGACTTTCAACTGCCGGGTCTTGCAGGACCACCTGGGCAAGCGCCTGCTGTTCTTTCGCCATACCCAGAAATGATATTGCTTGTGGCGCTTCTGAAATACCCAGTATAACCCCGGTATCCTGTATAGGGAAGAAGCCTTTCGGCACGATTATGTAAAGTAGTACCGTGAGGAACAGGGTAGATACAGCCACCACGAGTGTTGGCTTCTGATGTCCAAGTACCCATCGCAGCGTCTTACCGTAGAAATGAATGACCCGGTCGTATGCGCGCTGGGAAGCACGGAATATTCTGCCCTGCTGTTCCTCTGGTGTATGTTTAAGTATCCTCGCGCACATCATTGGTGTCAGAGTCAGCGAAACGAAGGCTGAGATAAGAATTGTCACACCAAGGGTAACGGCGAACTCCCGGAACAGCCGTCCCACCACATCACCCATAAATAGGAGGGGGATGAGAACGGCGACGAGCGAGACAGTCAAGGACAAAATGGTAAAGCCAATCTGTTTAGAGCCCTTAAGGGCCGCCTCCAGCGGCGAATCCCCCTGCTCGACGAACCTGCCGATATTCTCGATCATGACGATTGCATCGTCCACCACAAAGCCTGTTGAAATCGTGAGGGCCATCAGCGACAGGTTGTTGAGGCTGAAGCCTATCAGGTACATCACACCGAAGGTGCCCACAAGGGACAGAGGGACAGCCACGCTGGGGATTGTTGTCGCGGGCAGATTGCGCAGAAAAAGAAAAATGACCAGTACAACCAGGACAACGGCCAGCATCAGCTCGAACTCCACATCTCTTACGGAGGCGCGGATGGTCGTTGTACGGTCGGTCAGGATAGAGACCTTAATGGACGGCGGCAGGGAGCTTTGGAGCTGAGGCATCAGCTTCTTGATACGATCAACGACTTTGATGACATTGGCACCCGGCTGTCTCTGGATGTTCAGGATCACCGCGGGCGTTTCATTCATCCAGGCCGCCTGCTTCACGCTCTCGACATCGTCGATAGCATCGGCGACATTGGAGAGGTATACCGGCGCGCCGTTACGATAAGCGACGATCAGCTGATGGTACTCACTGCTCGAGAAAAGCTGATCGTTCGCGCCGATGTTGTAGGCTTGCCGGGGGCCATCGAAGCTTCCTTTGGCCTGGTTGACGTTGGCGGTTGAGATAGCCGTTCGCAGGTCTTCCAAGGTCAGACCGTAAGCAGACAGAGCGGTAGGGTTGGCGTGAATCCTGACTGACGGCCGCTGACCGCCGCTGATGCTCACTAACCCCACGTCCGGAAGCTGAGCTATCTTTTGCGCAAATCGTGTATCCGCCAGATCTTCCACCTGGGAAAGCGGCAACGTATCCGAGGTCAACGCCAGGGTCAGGATCGGTGCATCAGCCGGGTTCACTTTACTGTAAATAGGTGGGTTGGGAAGATCACGTGGCAAAAAAGTGAAGGACGCATTGATTGCGGCCTGTACCTGCTGTTCGGCAACGTCCAGACTTAGGTCCAGACTGAATTGCAGTGTGATCACTGAACTGCCGCTGGAGCTTGTCGACGTCATCTGTGTCAGGCCGGGCATCTGCCCGAACTGACGCTCCAACGGGGCCGTCACCGATGAAGCCATGACCTCGGGACTCGCGCCCGGATAGAAGGTGCGCACCTGGATGGTCGGATAATCCACCGTCGGCAATGCGGATACTGCCAACTGGCTGTACGCAACAAAGCCGGCCAAAAGGATGGCAACCATCAACAGGGTAGTTGCGACCGGTCGCACGATGAAGGGATGGGAAATATTCATCAGTATCCCTTTTGTACGGAATTGCCGCTTTGAGCCTTTACTTCTACCTTGGAGCCTTCCCGCAGTCTGTCCGCACCATCGGCTACCACGAGTTCACCCGGTGACAAACCTGTCTTGACGGATGCGTCACCTCCTTGTATCTCGCCGACAGAGGCCGGCCGCATCTCTACTGTCATGTCAGACTTCACCACATAGACAAAAGTACCTTGGGGCCCTCGCTGTATGGCAGATGACGGTATGACGGTAGCTTCACGCCTGACTGCCACGAGCAGACGAGCATTGACGAACTGGTTAGGGAACAGCTCATTCTTCTCATTAGGGAAGATCGCCTTGAGGCGTATCGTGCCGGTAGTCGGATCGATTTGATTGTCAGCAGTCAGAAGGGTTCCCACGGCAAGCTTTTGCTTTAGCTCGCGGTCGTACGCCTCTACTGGCAGATGTTCTCTTTTGTTAAGTCTGGAAAGTACCTGAGGGAGACTGTCTTCCGGAATGGAAAAGATGACCGTGATCGGTTGAAGCTGTGTGATCACTACGAGGCCGTTTGCATCGCTCGCGTGAACAATGTTGCCCTGATCGACTAACCGCAAGCCGACACGTCCGCTGATTGGTGCCGTGATACGGCAATAGACGAGCTGCAATTTTGCGCTGTCGATCTGCCCCTGATCGGTCTTGATTGTGCCTTCCAACTGGCGGACCAAAGCCTCCTGGGTGTCCAATTGCTGCTTTGGAACTGAATCCTGCTTCCATAATTCCTGATATCGCTGCAGGTCCAGCCGTGCGTTCTTGAGCAGTGCGAGGTCACGGGCCATCTGTCCCTCTGCCTGAAGCAACTGCACTTCGAATGGCCGCGGGTCGATTCTGGCCAATAAATCTCCCTTGTTCACAATTTGGCCCTCCCGGAAAATGACCTCCATAAGTTGCCCGTCTACACGGTACTTCACGGTAACGGTATTAAGAGGAGTGACTGCGCCGAGTCCGGTGATGTAAACATTAAAATCGGTTTTTATCGCCTGCACTGCCACAACCGAAATGGCAGGGGCGACGGCTTTACCCTCCTGCCCGGTTTTTCGTGATTGTGCCTTCCCTGCAAAGGTCAGGATTGCATATGTCCCTACTGCCAATAAACAGACTGCCAACAGAAGAACCCACCAGCGCCTGAAAAATATTGCAGGGATTTTATGTTTAATTGTGGCGTTCTTCTTCTCTTCCTCCATAAAATCATAACCTCATACAAGATGGCAGTGGCCGCCAGACAGTGCTCCGAGTATGGGCAAGATAACCACCGTAGGCAACATGCTAGTTTTACTACCTATTACATCAGATATCAAGATATCCATGTCTGATTGATCTTCTATACAGGCTCTCCTTTTCAAGGACCTGTATGTATCACAAGTATTATGCGCCCCGGAAATCGCTAAGCGTCATATATTGAGGCGTTTATTAAATGAAACCTGGTTTTGAAATAAAAAATAATCATTATGAAAAACAAAGCTAATTATAGAAATTAATATTAAAAACCACCATGATTGTCAACCACTATTGAGTCTTTTCATGATGGCCTAATCCTGATTCTTTTTTTGTGCCGCCGCAGTTTTTACGTGATTAGGATTAAACGCAAGTATTATGCCATGTAATTTGATATTATGTAAGCTTTACATATATCTTGATTGTTTAGGAATCATTAGTCTTTTTAATTTCTTTGCTTCCCATCATCAAAAAAATGTGGATAATAAGTATCCAATTGCAATATCCAGTTGAATAAAAAGTATCCACGCATGATTGTCTTGTCTTGAATCCGGCAGGGAACTCATTTGCCACAGCATATTCGACCCTCTCAGTCCACCCGCTCACCTCCCGCCAACGGTGGGTAATTTGTCTACAAATGTATATTAAAATTGTATACTTTTTATCCAATCCTGTGCACCCGGAGAAGCTTGGTGATTTCGCACAATGATTCAATATATCTATGAATTCAATAGAGTACACTTTAATATGATAAATCTGGCACATCCCTTGCTTTTTATATGTGTATAAAACGGGTCTGAGAATAATTAAATGAGGAGGCTATTATCAATAAGGGGGCCATTATTTTTTTCGATGACTTTTCCCGTGTTAAATTTCAAAGGAGGACGTAAATGATGATGTCAATCTGGAAGATGACAGCAAATAAACATATAACAAAAAAGCGGGTATCGAAAGCAGGCCTTCGGCTTTTGCTTCTCTTATTAATCGTTTCACTGGCTGCATGTTATCCAGCAGCATATCGCGAGGTTCCGGTTGCAGGTCCGGGCCCGAACCAAAGTTCATACCAAGGCTCATACCAAAGCCAAAGGGCGCCCATTACCCAGGTCTATTTTTACCCGAGAGAAGGCCAGACAACCGAGCAGCAGTCTCGTGACCACTATGAATGCTACAACTGGGCGATGCAGCAGACCGGCTTCGATCCGAGCCAGTCATCGATTCCGCCTCAGCGGCGCGTCAAGGTGGTGCCGATGCCCCC
>JAUZNZ010000087.1 GCA_030706735.1 Bacteroidota bacterium
ACCCGCAAAGGGGCGGCGGCGAATGAATTCAATGCGGGTAGTGGCAGGTCATTCAATCTCGATGAAGTGACCCGGTATGCGGGCGGCCGGAATGATCCGTCCAAACTGGTCAGCAATTATGCCGGCGCCGTGGCGAACAGCGATGCACGCAACGATATCGTCGTGCGGGGCAATTCGCCGGCTGGGGTACTATGGCGGATCCAGGGCATTCCTTCCCCCAACCCCAATCATTTTTCCACCCTGGGCACGACGGGGGGACCGGTAAGCGCCCTGAACACCAACGCCCTGAAAACCTCGGATTTTCTGACGGGGGCCTTCCCTGCCGAATATGGGAACGCCATCGCAGCCGTTTTCGACATCAACCTGCGCAGCGGAAACAGCAGCAAGTTCGAAGAGACCTTTCAGTTGAACGTGTTCAGCGGGCTGGAGGCCACGGTCGAAGGACCGTTGAACAATAAAAATAACGGCGCAGCCTACCTGGCCGGCTACCGCTATTCCTTCGCGGAGATCGCGCAGTCGCTGGGCATCAATATCGGGACCAAGGCGGTGCCGTACTACCAGGACTGGGTCTTCAACGTGACCACCGGCAACGGCAAGCTGGGCAGGTTCTCTTTTTTCGGCATGGGCGGGATCAGCCGCATCAGCGAGATCGGGAGCAAGCTGGATACAACGGATTTTTATGCCCAGACGGATCAGGACGCGTACGACAAAAGCAATTTTTCGAACTTCGGCATCCAGCATACCCTGGATATCGGTAGCCAGTCTTACCTGCGTACGGTCGTGTCCTATGCCCATACGCTCCTTGATTATGAGCAATACCAATATCCCGATCCCATCCCTCCGTACAAGGACCGCTGGCTGCAGGTGCGGAACCATAGTACGACCAGCACCGTCCGCTGGTCCAGCTATTACAACCAAAAAGTGAATTCGCGGCTTTCTTACCGGATCGGTGCGAGCGGAGAAGGGCTGGGGATCAACAGCCTGATCATCGACAAGACCGGGCAGCCCGCGTCCGCGCCTTTCGACACGTCCGCGAATGTGAACGGCAGCCCCTTCTTATTGCAGTATTTTGCGCAATTCAAGTACCGGCTAAGCACGAAATGGACAGTGACCGGCGGAGTTCACGGGATGAGCTATCGTCTCAATGACAGCCATGACCTGGAACCGCGCATATCGTTTACCTACCAGTTGCCCTCGAACCAATTGCTATCCCTCGCCTATGGACTGCACGGTCAGCTTCAGCCCGAGCCGGTCTATTTCCGGTTATTCGACGTGACGACGAGGGTGCATGATCCCGGCAACCGGAATCTCGGATTCACCAGGGCGCAGCATGTCATCGCGGGCTATGAAAAGCGATTTTTGCCCGACTGGCGGATCAAGGTCGAGGCCTACTACCAATACCTATTCGATGTGCCGGTCGAGAAGAACCCCAGCGGGTTTTCGATGCTGAATGAGGGCGCGGACTTCGGCTTCCCTGGCCTGGTGGGGTTGGTTAATAGAGGGAAGGGGTATAACCGGGGAGTCGAGGTCACCGCGGAGAAATTTTTCAGCCGGGGATATTACCTGCTATTCACCAGCTCCCTCTTCGATTCAAAATACAGGGGCAGCGATGGGGTGTTGCGGAACACGGCGTTCAATTATAAATATGTGTACAATCTCCTGGCCGGCCGGGAGTGGAAGAGGGGAAATCATGGGAACGCCTTCACCTTCGACATCCGCTTATCCTCGATCGGAGGTCGCTATACGACGCCGGTCGATCTTCCCTCGTCGGTACAACATGGGTACGAGATCCTGGACACCCTGCATTACAATTCCCAGCGCCTGGATGCCTATTTCAGGCTGGATACGAAATTCGGCTTCCGCGTCAACAGCAGGAAAAGGAAAAGGAGCCAGACCTTCTACCTCGACCTGCAGAATGTGACGAACCGAAAGAATATCTTCATGTTACAGTACAATAATGCCAGGGGAGAGGTCGTGCCAGTCTACCAGATCAGATTTTTCCCGGACATCCTGTACCGGGTCCAGCTTTAAGCCGGCCGTACGCTGAGGCAGAAACGCGCGGACGCAGTAATACCCTGGGGCGGCAAATGGAGAGCCCCTCCCGAAAGGTCCTGAAAACTGTTTAGCTAATGCATATTTCTTCTTAACTTGCTCTAGCTAACCGGTTCGACCGGGCCGACTAATTGCTTTTGCCATGTTGTCTTCCGAACAGATCCTTTATATACAGGGCCGGATTGCCCGCTTCAACGACCAGCATGCCTACAAGGAGCTGTTCACCGGGCTATACAACTATCTGTTCACCTTCGCCCGCAGCCTGGTCCGGGAGAAGGAAGCCGCCGAGGAGATCGTTTCCGATGTTTTTATTATGGTGTGGGAAAAACGCAAGGATCTTGAGCGGATCGAGAACCTTAAGGTTTATCTCTATGTAAGCACCCGGAACATGGCCTTCAACTACCTGGAAAAGGAAAAGCGCAGTGCAACCGACTCGTTGGAGGGCGTACCCGCCAACCTGACCAGCGTCTATCTGGACCCTGAGCAACTCCTGATCACGGCCGACATGATCGCCCTGATCCAAAAAGCGATCAGCCAGCTGCCTCCCAAATGCCGGATGATCTTCAAACTCGCCAAAGAGGACGGGCTCAAATACCGGGAAGTGGCCGAGGTACTCAATATTTCTGTCAAAACCGTTGAAAATCAGCTCGCTATAGCACTTCATAAGATCGGAAGCACCGTCAGTTTCGACATTCGCAAGGCCGTTTCCTCCTCCGTCGGCCATCATCCCTAGACCCGGCCGGGCGGGCCGCCGGTTCGCCGGAGGTCCAGAACCCTTATCAACTGTTAAAATTTTAGTAAATTCTTTTGGGGGTTTTCCTTGATTTCGCTGTCCTAATTAGATACCACTACCTGTCTTTAGAAAAATATGGGACGAGAACATAAGGAATATGCCTGGAACCTGATTGCCAAGAAGCTCTCCGGTGAGGCCACCCCACAGGAACTGATCGAGTTGGAAAGCTTGCTGCGGAATAACCCCGAGTTGTATTACCCCATGCAAACGGTGGCCGATCTATGGAAGCCGGCCAGCCCGCTTGGTCGGAAGGAGGCCGAATCGGCATTCAGTCGCCATATCGACCGTATGCAGGATCTGAAAATAGAGTATGTCGGCGATCCTTTCCATAACACGGAGGTCGTAGGCTCCCGCAGGATCTCCCGCACCAAACTGATCCTCTTCTCCATGGCCGGCGCGCTCAGCCTCGCTGCCGGGATTTTCTTTATTCAGCATGGCAAGACGAATGACTCACTCACCCAGGTGTCGAATGCAACGGCGTCCGACTATGCGGCCGCCAGCGAGATCGTAACCAACAATGGTTCCAGGACCCATGTGGTTTTGCCTGATGGGACCATGGTATGGCTGAATTCCGGCAGCCGGATCAAGTATGATAAGAATTTTGGCGCGGGCCTCCGGGAGATCAATCTTACCGGAGAAGCCTTTTTTGACGTCGCCCATAATGCGCAGACTCCCTTTGTGATCCATACGGCCCGTATCGATATCAAGGTATTAGGTACCCGCTTCAACGTCAAATCCTATCCCAGCGACAATACGACCGAAGCCACCCTGATCCGGGGCAGCATTGAAGTCTCCATCAAGGACCGGCCCAGCGAAAAGATCATTCTGAAACCAAATGAAAAGCTGGTCGTCGCCAATGATGATAGCACCTTGCACCGCACATTGCCGGGACACCATGCCGCCGTTAAGGACGAATCCCTGGTTTCCATTTGCAAACCCACTTACGAGACCAACACCGGAGCCGTCATTGAAACGTCCTGGGTGGACAATAAGCTGATCTTTCAGGATGAAGAGTTTGGCGAGCTGGCCATTAAGATGGAACGGTGGTATGGGATCAGCATCCATTTCGACAATGCCGATCTGGAGAAATTGCAATTTACCGGCAGCTTTCAGAAAGAGACGGTTCAGCAGGCGCTGGATGCCCTGAAGGAAACCGCCACCACGACGCCGTTTAACTATAGGATCACTGAAAACCAAATAACTATTTATGAGTAAAACAAAAATATAATGATGAACAGCACCTAAATAAAAGCGGGAAATGTTGGCGCATTTCCCGCAAGGTTACCGAAACACGGCGATGCAACGAGAGCAGCCAGGTTTCCTTTTTTAAATAACCCACAAGTTTAAAAGTATGAAAAAAATTCCAGCGAATGGAGGCCTCTGCCCCCATGCCGTAAAAAAAGCTCTTTTGATTATGAAACTAACCTTATTGCTGGTGGTTGCATCCATGCTGCAGGCATCGGCAAATGTCAACGGGCAGGGTAAGGTGACGCTCAAGCTGAACCAGGTGGAGATTTCAAAAGGCCTCAACTCAATTGAAAAGCAGGGGACCTACCGCTTCTTATACAACAGCCGTTTAGCCAGTGTTAGTAAGAAGGTCAGCCTGGA
>JAUZNZ010000088.1 GCA_030706735.1 Bacteroidota bacterium
AAACACTTCCCCGATCTCCGCCGCATGAGCTCCGATCCGCGACCCGATCCCAACCAGGCGGTCGATCTTCTTCTGCCGCAAGGCCATGGCCACGGCCCGATAGAGTTCCCGTTCCTCCCGTCCGCTCTCCAGGATATCCGACAGGATGACGCTGCGCCGCGGATGCTGCTGCTGTTGCGCCAAAAAATCCAATGCAATCGTCAGTGAGCTGAGGTCCGCACTGTAGGAGTCGTTGATGAGGGAGCAGTGGTTGACACCGCTTTTTAGCTCGAGCCTCATCGTGATCGGCGACAAATTCTCCAGTTTACGCGCGATCTTTTCCGGCCCGAAGCCCATATGCAGCAACACGCAAATGCAATGGAGCGCATTCTCGATGCTGGCCTCGTCGATGAACGGGATCACAAAGACATGCTCGCGGGCCGCCGCCGTCTTCCCCGCATAACCTGCCCGTATCGTCGTAAACCCATCCTTCTTCTCCACGTCGCGGATCTGCAAGGTCGCATCCGGGTTCCGACCCCAGGTGAAATGCGTCTTCCCGGCATAGGCGGCGTGGGCCAGTGCCTTTGATACCACGTCATGGTCCCTGCAATAGATAAGCAGGTCGGCATGCGCGAATAGGAGCGCTTTCTCGGAGGCTTTCTGCAAAAGGCTTTCGAATCCTTCACTATGGGCTTCGCCGATATTGGTGAACAGCCCGATGGTCGGATGGATGATCTCTTCGAGCCGCCGCATTTCATCGGGCAGCGAGATCCCCGCTTCGAAGAGGGCGAGTTCATGGGACTCATTGAGTTGCCACACACTCAGCGGCACACCCGTCTGGGAGTTATAGCTCTTGGGACTTCGTGCAAGTTGAAAGTCTTCCTCCAGTAGTTGATTCAGCCATTCTTTGACGATGGTCTTTCCATTGCTGCCGGTGATGCCGATGACCGGCAGATCGTATTGACGACGATGCCAGGCGGCAAGCCGTTGCAGGGCGGCAAGCGTGTCAGGCACGACAATGAAGTTGGCTTCGGGCATCTGCTGGCTCCCGGCCTCTGGAAGCCGTTCGGCCTCCGGCGCCTCATGCACCACAAAGCTCCGCACGCCACGCTTGTACAGGTCTTCTACAAAGCGTCGTCCGTCCCGTCCCGGGCCACGCAGCGCAAAAAATAAGGTCGTATCCGGAAAGATCAGCCGCCGGCTGTCCACCAGCAAATGCTCGATCACGAACTCAGTGGCCCCACGCATTTCTCTCCCCGGGAAAAATTCCCCGTCCAGGATCCCGGCAATATGGGCGATGCTGTATTTCAATTGGTCGCAAATTTAGCGGTTTCCATCCGACCACTACCCAATTCCCCTGAAAACCGCGCTCAGCAAGCTTATACAGGTCATTATTAACAAGAATCAGCAGGGTATAAACACAATAAGAAAAAGGCTACCATTAAAATACTATTAAAATCTATTTTAAGTTATTACACTTAGTCTTTCCTAAACTGAAGGCTTAGAACCCCTTGCAGTGCAGGCTTCAAAGGTAATCGGACAAGGATCATTTTTGGAAAGGGCTGCCCTTTTTGGGACACTGTCTCAAATTGGCACCCGCATAAGACTTTGATTAGTATGCAATTAGATTTTGGAGCCAAAATGGCTTCCCTTAAGACACAACGAATACCTATGAAGCATCTTGTACTCTGTATGGGTTTGTTCATTGTCGCGCAAACCGCAAAATCGCAAATAAACTACACCTGGAATGGCGCCGCGTCAACAGCATGGACCAACCCGGTGAACTGGACCCCGAGCGGCGTGCCCGGCTCGGCGGACAATGCCACGATCGTAACCGGCGGCAATGTCTGCACGCTGAGTGCGAGCGTCGGCGTCAATAATCTCATCGTGACCAGTGGCACCCTCGATCTGGGCGGCGGCGTGATCAACGTCAATGGCCCCACTGCAAACTTCAACAAGGGTACCGTGCAGAATGGCACGGTCAATATCATCAACGCCACGACGACCATCTTCGGCAATGGCCCCATGACCATGAACGTTACGGTCAATATCACGACGACGGCCACGATCTTCATCAGGAATACGACGTTCCAATTACCGCTCACCCTCACCAAGAATGGTCCGTCAAACGACCAGAGCGCAGGGGGCAATATTTTTAACGGCCCGGTAATTATGAATAATACCGGTGCGGGCTACCTGCTCCTCGGCAACGGCAGCCCGGACCAGTTCAATGCCGCAGCCACCTTCAACAACACGAGCGCCAATAATATCTACGTAGCCTGGAATAGCACCAATAATATTTTCAACGGCCCGGTCATCTTTAATAATGCACCCAGCACCAATAACCTGATCTATGTCAGCTGGAACTCGGCCGGTACGCAGTTCAATGATAATGTCACTGTAACGTCGACCAATGGCGGGGGCGTTCAGTTTGACGGCGGCAACGCCAGCGCGACCAGCACCCTGGCGGCAGGCAAGACGATCAGCATCGGCGGCGCCGGCTTTTCGGCCGGTACCTTATTATTAAGGCAGTTCACTCAAACAGGCGCCACGCCCCAGAGCTTCACGCTAACGGGTACGGCCGCGCTGACCTACGGTCCTTCTTCGTCTTTCGGCGGGAACGTGACCTCCTCCAGCCCGACCATCTACCTGAACGGCTGTAATTTTGCCGGCACCACAAATATCACGAAGACCGGTTCGACCGGTGACTATAGTAATGGAGGGAACACCTTCAACGGCGTCTGTACGCTGACCAACAGCGGCAGCAGCTATTTTCTTCTCGGCAACAACAACCCGGACATCTGGAATAGCGACGTCATCATGACCGATAACGGTTCGGAACGCCTCCTGCCCTGTTGGGCCAGCGTCGGCAACCAGTTCAACGGGAATATCACCGTAAATACGTCCGGTAGCGCCCAGGGCATCCAGTTCTGCGGCGGTAATAATACGGCCACGGCCACACAGGCCGCGGGCAAAACGATCCAGGCAGGCGCAACGGGTCTGACCGCTGGCTACCTGTATTTAAAACAGTTCACCCAGCTCGGCAATGCAGCGGTCAACCTGACCGGAACGGGCACCTCCGTATTCTATTTCGGCCCCAACAGCAATTTCGGGGGTACGGTCACGGCCACGGCTCCGGATATCTGGGCGCAGGGCGCCACATACAATAGCGCCGCTACCTTCACCAAGACCGGCGGTTCCAACAATCACAACAACCAGCAGCAAAATATTTTCAATTCGACCTGTACCATCAACCAGCAGAGCAGCACCGGCTATTTCATGCTGGGCTATAACTCGAACGATCTGTTCAACGACAATATAACGGTGAACTGTACCGGATCGGGTGGCATCTACCTTGGCTGGACCAGCGGCACCGGAACACCCACGCTCGCGGCGGGTAAAACGATCCTGGTCGGCGGCTCGGGTTTCAGCGCCGGCTTCCTTTACCTGAACACGTTCACGCAGTTGGGTAATGCACCTATGAATCTTTCCTTTGCCGGAACCAACACCGCACTCCTTTTTGCACGCGGCTCGGTCATCGGCGGGGATCTCACGACCAATACGCCCGATATCTATTTCCACGGCGCGACCTTCAACGGCAAGGTGACCACCACCAAGACCGGCAACGGCAACGACGCCAGCAACGGCGGCAATACCTTCCAGGGCAGCACCATCATCAACAATACGACGACGGGTTACATCATCATGGGCAACGGTTCCCCCGATGTCTTTAACAGCGATGTCACCTTCAATACCACCGGCTCCTCCTATATCGCCCTCGGATGGAATTCCGCGGGGAATATGTTCAATGGGAATATCACGGTGAGCAGCACCGGTTCGGCCACCGGCGTACAGTTCTGCCAGACCGGCACGTCCACGGCGACCCTGTCCGCGGGCAATACCGTGCAGATCGGCGCAGGCGGCTTTTCGAGCGGCAGCCTGATCCTGAAACAGTTCACGCAGCTGGGCTCTGCTCCGGTTAACCTGAGCCTTACGGGTGCGACAACAGTCGTCCAGGTCGGACCTTCCTCGGCCATCGGCGGCGACTTCACGGCCGTCTCGCCACGCATCCTGTTGAATGGCGCCAC
>JAUZNZ010000089.1 GCA_030706735.1 Bacteroidota bacterium
GCCCTTCTGCAGAGAGCATCAGTTTGATGAAGTGATTCGCTGAAGTGATATTCTTTGCAGTACCCGGAATTGTAGCCACGTTCCGGATATTTTCACTCAGGTTTACCTTTGCAGGAAATGAAATGATATCCGTTTCATCGGCAACCGTCACCGCGGCTGACAGATAGACGATACCGGCATCGGCCTTACCGCTTTTAACCGCTTTCAAAACATCAGGAATAGTTTCTTCCTTTGCGGCCCTGTCTATTATCCTTTGCGACACATCCGGCTTGCCTTCGGCTGCCGCTGCTCTTTTGATAAATTCAATCGTCCGGTTAGTGGCCATGTCTTTTTCACCGGTTACCCGCGCAAGCTTTACCTCGTCCTTGATCAAATCGGTCATTTGCTTCACACCAAGTGGGTTGCCTTTTTTCGTGATAATCACCAGTTCATTGGCCGAAAATACGACGTACCAGGATGCGGCGTCCTTGCTGCCGACCTTCTTGCCGAACATATTCTTAACCACCGCCGGATCGGAAGGTGTGAAGACGTCGCAGACATCTCCTTTGAGGATTCGCTCGGCCAGCTCTCTGGACCGACCGGAGGTAAGATTCACGATGATGCCGGGGTTTTTCCCCTCAAACGCTCTTTTCATTTCGTTCATCGGGCCAGCCAATGAATCAGCATGCCACACCTCTAAAGTCATTTTTTCCCCTCCCGCATTTTGGGCAGCCGCCGCAGTTTGGCAGTACCCGGCCAATGCCACCATCAATACCAGTAAACCCAGGGAACAGAGGACTTTCGAGAACGAAGACATGAAGGAACCCTCCTTTGCTTGATGCACGACAATCCAGGGTCTTCCCCACTTGCCGAACGACTAAAACAAGGCTCGGCGGACTCGGCCCCATGCAAGGGAAATCGCCGGCCAGAACAGCAGGAGGAGCCCGGCGGTCATAATCGCGCCGACAAGCCAGTTTGAAAAGAAGATACTCAATGCTCCCTGGGATCCCAATATGGCCTGGCGGAACGAGACTTCGGTCGGGTCTCCAAGCACTATGGCCAATATCAGAGGTGCCAATGGATAATCCAGCTTTTTGAAGACATAACCGATAACGCCGAATGTCAGCATGACCCAGATGTTGAACATGGCATTGTTCACGGTGAAGGCGCCGATCGCACACACCACGACAATGACCGGGGCGATGATCGAAAAGGGGATGCGAAGGATCGCCGCGAATAGCGGCACGGTGGACAGAACGATGACCAGGCCGACGACGTTCGACAGATACATGCTGGCGATCAGGCCCCAGACAAAGTCCTTTTGCTCGATGAACAACAGCGGACCCGGCTGCAGCCCCCAGATCATCAGGCCGCCCAGCAGCACCGCTGCAGTGGCAGAGCCGGGGATGCCCAACGCCATCATCGGCATCAGCGCGGCGCAGCCGGCCCCGTGGGCAGCAGTCTCGGGTGCAAGCACGCCTTGCAGTTCGCCCTTGCCGAAATTGGCGCTATTTTTTGAAAAGCGTTTGGCAAGGCCGTAGCTCATGAAGGATGCGGCTGTTGCGCCGCCCGGTTTGAAACCCATCCATGCACCGATGACCATGCCTAAGAGCAGCGTCAGCCAGTACTTTGGCAGCTTCTTCCATGTTTGCCACACGACCTTCGGGTTGATCTTGGCGTGTAGACCTTCGAATTTAAGACCCTCTTCCATGCTGACCAGGATTTCTCCGACGCCGAACAAGCCGATCACCGCAACCAGGAAATCGACGCCCCGCAGCAGCTCGGACCAACCAAAGGTGAGGCGGAGCATGCCGCTGACGTTATCCATGCCGATTTGTGCCACGCCAAAGCCCAGCATCAGGGAGACGACGGTCTTGAATGGGTCCTTGCCCGTGCCGATGAAACTGGCAAAGGTAAGAAAATAGACGGCAAAGAATTCAGGTGGACCGAATTTCAGCGCAAACTTTGCCACCAGCGGCGCAAGAAAGGTGATCATCAAAATGGAAAAAAGGGCGCCGAAGAACGATCCGGTGAAGGAGGCAGTGAGAGCTTCACCGGCCCTGCCCTGCCGGGCCAGGGGGTAGCCGTCGAACGTGGTGGCCACCGAATGCGATTCACCGGGAATATTGAACAGGATCGAGGTAATGGCCCCTGCAAACAACGAGCCCCAATAGATACACGATAACATGACGATTGCCGAGGTGGGAGACATGGTAAACGTGAGCGGCAGCAGGATGGCAACGCCGTTCGGCCCTCCCAAGCCCGGCAGCACGCCGACGATTATTCCCAGTATAAGGCCAATCGCCATCATCCCGAGGTTATACCAGCTAAATATAAGCAAAAAACCATGGAATAGATTTGCCAGGTCCTCCATTTGATAATCCTCCTAAACGGTAACGCTTTCAAAAATCGCATAGCGCATAGGGCCCTTCGATTTCACTCAGGGCAGGCGCCGCGCATGGCGTAAGAACTCAAAATAAAAGGTGAAAATTAAACCAGAGACTATTTCCATGATATCAGAGGGAATTGGTGAAAACCGCTTAATAACCGAACAGGGCTTCCAGCGGCCCCTTGGGCAGCGGAACCATGAACTGAATTTCAAACATCCAGAAAAGCAGTACACTGGTGCAGACGCCGACCAGGATGACTTTAAGCCAGCCGAACTTGGCCATCGCCCGCATGAACCCGCCGATGAACAAGGCGGAGGCGACATAGATGCCGATGAATTGGGTGACCAATACATAGAGAACAGCAGGTATCAGCACGCAAAGCACCAGCTTGAAGCGGTCCCAAGAAACGAAGAGCTCATGATTGCGGTTTTTGCCGAAAAGTGCCCTGAGAAAAACAACCACGCTTGAAATACTGATGATGGCCCCGGTGCGGAACGGAAAGTATCCCGCCTTAGGCCCTTCAGGGGCCCAACCCATCCCGATTCTATGACTGTCAATCATCATCACAACGCCGACGAGGAAGATGATAACGGCCACGACCAACTCCGCTGCCTGATACGTCAACCTGGTCGAACGGCGTCGTTCCTGTGTTTGTTCCTGTTCCATGCACTACCTCCCATGACGAACGGAGAAACAGCGCGCCGGTTCGGCGGATCGGGCTCCAGCACCCGGACCCGCCAGAACCGGTGTGATTCTAAGCTATTTCTTGGCTGCAAACCCGGCTTCGGTCATCAGCTGTACGTGTTTTGCCATATCTTTTTTCAGAAAGTCAACAAACTCGTCTCCGGTGGCATAGTGCCTTGTGAGCGCCATGTTCTCGGTGTAGTCCTTCCACTCCGCCGTTTCGGAGACCTTTTTCAGCAGGTCGGCGTAGAACGCGACCTGTTCCTTGGTGGTTCCGAGCGGCAGGAAGAAGGCGCGCAGCATCTGGTATTGCACATCGACTCCCTGCGACTTGCAGGTAGGGATATCGGACCATGCTTTGTCAGCTATTTTTTTCTTATAATCCATGGGCTTATCAGA
>JAUZNZ010000009.1 GCA_030706735.1 Bacteroidota bacterium
ACAAAGGCATCCGAATAGACCAGATCGACGCGCTTTCCGTTGAACTCATAATTATCCGGGTTCGAGTTGTTCACCCATTTACGGATATAAGTAGCAAAATTTGCGATGATGCTCCAGCTGAAACCATTGGGGTTTACGATAGGGTGGCCGGTCAAAACAGCCTCCCAGCCGTCATTGGTATATATATTGCCGTTGGTCAGGTATGAGGAATAACCCGAAGAGGCGGAAGTGCCCTGGTTGACGATCCCCGTGTTCTTATAATGATAATGGGTCAGATCGAGTCCGATCCGGTTGTTCAAGAAACGGATGTCTGCTCCGAATTCCGTAGCCTTACGCTCCGACGTGAAGATGCTCTTGCTGACTGTTTGATCGGTAAAGGTCGCGCTGTTTTGGTTGGAATAAGTCGGCGAAAGGCGATAGGTCTGCGCGAACTGGTAAGCCGGACCTCCGTAGGGGGAGGCCCAGAAATAGCCATAGCCGCTTGCCGGCGTCGCGCTTACATTCGGAGAGAACAAGGGACTGGTGCCGCCGCTCTTGCTCTCTGCATAGGATGCCCTCAGCTTGAAAAACGAGATTGCACGGGGCAACTGGACGTAATCGGATATCACCGTGGCCAGGTTAAAGGAAGGATAAAAATAGCTGTTCGTATTGGCGGGCAGGGCCGAAGATTTATCGACGCGGCCCGTAACGTTAGCCGTCACATACGATTTGTATCCCAGATCTACTGAGTAGTAGGCGCTCAGGACAAGCATGTCCGAATGGAAGCTGGTACCTGACAGTGGGTTGAGCGTATTGGTAAAGGAATAAATGCCCGGAACGTTCAGGTAATTCGTAGACTCGAAATTGGAGTTGAAATTCAGGCTCCGGACCGTCGCTCCGCCCAGAGCGGCTAAATTCAGGACGCCGGCTATATTGCTTTTGTGGTATCTGGCCTGCAGGTCCTCATTGGATTCGAACAGGTTCCTCCTGTCTTCACGGTAATCCCCCTGGCGAAGCTCACGACCATATACGTCCGCCGAATAGGGCAGTTTTTCCGAATTGAACATATCATAGGTGGAAATGCTGGGCCTGAATTGGAAATCGAAATTCTCATTGAGCTTATAGTTCAGAGATACATACCCGTATTCATTGTTCTGGTAATGGCCGCGCAGCCATTCGTCGGACATGAAATACGGGTTGTTATACCGGTAGTATTCTTCGTAATTCTGCTGCACGCCTACCTTGCCAGGCTGCCAGTAATTACGCATATCCTTCATGGCCCAATCGGCGCCGCCCCAGATGATGATGTTGTAAATGATGCTGTTTGGGCCATACGTGACGTCAGGAACATTTGGCGATGACTGCCTGCTGTAGTTGAAATAGGCGGTCATGTTGAACTTATTATTGAATCGTTGTACCAGACTGGCTGTAAAGTTGGCATCATTCAGCTTGGTATTCGGAACGATCCCTTGCTGATAGGTGTTCCCAAGAGAAAGCCGGAAATCGGTATTTTCCGTGGAAGAACTCACGGAGAGACTGTTCGCTGACAACATGCCCGTCTGAATAAACTTCTTCAGATTGTCCCTGCCCCGGGCGATCCAGGGAGTCGGAGCTACATGACCGGTGTAGGTGCTGCCGTCCGCAAAAGTAGTTGTGTAGTTCTGAGTGGGGTCATATTTTCCGTCGTACTGCGGGATCAATTGTCCCCGGAACTGAGGCCCCCATACGTCGTAGTCATAGTCATTGACCCCAACACCCACGGCGCCGCTACCGAAATAGGACGCCGGGCTGGAACCGCCGCCTCCGTAGGCATATTTTCCATTATCGCCCGGCCCATACTCGTCATTGTATTTTGGCAGGGCGATAAATCCTTTGTTGATCTGCGTGCTGGAATTGAAATTGATAACAAGCCCCTTACCTTTCGAGCCTTTCTTGGTCGAGATAATGATCGCCCCGTTCTTTCCCTGGAAACCATAGAGAGCGGCGGCACTCGGGCCCTTCAAGATCGTGAACGACTCGATGTCGTCGGGGTTCAGATTATAGGTATCGGAGCTGATCGGAACCCCATCCACGACGAACATGGGCCGGTCACTCGGGTCATTCTCTCCGCGGATGATCACATCAGGCGCGTGCCCGAGCTCCTGGTTGATGTTTATTTCCAGACCGGCCGAATTGCCCTTCAGCGAATTGATCGGATCTCCTTCCCTGGCTTGAGTAAGGGTCGACGCATCGATCGTCTGAACTGCATACCCGATGCGCTTTGCCTCCTTCTTGATACCCGTCGCCGTCACTACTACCTCATTCAGGTTTTTAGCGTTGACGCCGACCGCAATAACGACGTTGCCACTTTGCCCGACGGTAAATTCCCGGGTTGCAATACCCACGCCAGTCAAAACGAGGACATCGCCCGTCTTCGCCTTTATGGCAAAACGGCCATCAAGACCTGTGGAGGCTCCGATCTTACTTCCTTTGACGGAAACGGTCGCACCGGCAACAGGAGACTGATCGGCATTGGAAATGACTTGTCCGTTGAACAAAGACTGCGAAAAGGCGAGAACAGGCATGCATGCCGCTATCAGAAATGCCCAAACCTTAAAGGGAAGAGTAACACTTTTACTCATAAACAGTAAGTTTTTAGTTGAGGAAAACGGGGATTAACCGGAGGCGAAATTATCCGGGCAATGTGAAGCGAAGGTTAGCATGCGTTTAAGGAAACGTTAACAGTTCGGGCTTTCGGTAATATTCCGTTCATAAATACCTCACAATTTGTTAACCAATGGATAAAACTGGGGTAATAGTATATATAGACCTTTGAAAAACCACAAGAATGGAAAAGCGATCCGTCGATGTCGTCGTGCTATCCGACATTCACCTGGGTACTTACGGATGCAGGGCCAGGGAGCTGACCAACTATCTCAGGAGCATCTCACCAAACATCCTCATTCTGAACGGAGATATTATCGACGGGTGGCAGTTCACCAAACGTTATTTTCCGGCCGCACACATGCTTGTCCTGAAGGAGATCATCAATTTGATCACTCAGGGAGCGCGGGTGTTCTATATCACGGGCAACCATGATGAAATGCTCCGGCGTTACACCGACATCCAAATAGGCAACTTTACCCTGACTGACAAATTGGTCCTTGAGATTGACAATAAGATGACCTGGATATTCCATGGCGATGTCTTTGACAATACCACGAAAGGAAGCGCGAGGATACTGGCCAAGCTCGGGAGCAGGGGCTATCAAGTGCTTATCCGGTTTAACCGCTGCATAAATTACGTGCTCAACCTTTTTGGACAGGAGCGTGTATCGATCTCTAAAAGAGTGATGGCAGGGGTGAACAAAGCGGTTAGCAAAGTGAACGACTTCGAACTGATAGCTGCCGAACTGGCCATCGAGAAAAAGTACGACTATGTGATTTGCGGTCATATCCATCAGCCGCAAAAGAAGCTGGTCGAGACGAAGGCGGGAAAAGTGACCTATTTGAATTCCGGGGACTGGGTGGAGCATTTGACAGCCCTGGAGTACCAGCAGAACGAATGGACCATTTTCGAATACCAGGATAAGAACTTCCCCGCGACACAGACGGTTGAAATGAGGCCGTCACTCAGCGTTTTAACGGATGAGATCAATTTTTATATTAATTCTCTGGCTGCTATCTAAACTTACTACCATGAAAATTCTTTATTCAGTGCAAGCAACCGGAAATGGCCATATCAGCAGGGCCATGGAGATTTTGCCCTATATCGAGCGCTATGGGCAGGTTGACGTTTTCCTCAGCGGCGCGAACTACACGCTGGAACTCGATGCCCCGGTCAAATACCGCAGTAAAGGACTTTGTCTGTTCTACACGAACAGTGGGGGGTTGAACTATCTGGAGATGATCAGAAAGTTCGCGCCCCTGCGGATCCTGCGAGAGGTGAGGGACCTGCCCGTCGAAAAATACGATCTGGTCATCAACGATTTTGAAAGCATCACGGCCCTCGCCTGTGCGTTCAAAAAAGTGCCGTCCGTAAATTTCGGCCACCAGGCCAGCTTTGTTTCGCCCAAAACGCCACGCCCAACGCACCGCGACCGCATGGGAGAATGGATATTGCGGAACTATGCGCGGGCAACCAAATATATCGGGCTTCATTTCAGGCAATATGACGATTTCATCCTTCCGCCGGTGATTAAAAAAGAGATTCTGCAGGCCGACCCCACAGACAGGGGCCATATCACCGTCTATCTTTCCTCCTATGATGACATGACGGTCGGCAGCTATCTGGCGCCACTGAAAGACCACCGGTTCGAGGTCTTTTCGAAAGAAGTGAGCTCACCAGTGCGGGAGGGCAATATCCTATTTCTTCCGGTCGGCGGGTCGGCCTTCAACAAAAGCCTGATCCGATGCAAGGCCATAATCACCGGGGCAGGCTTCGAAACGCCGGCAGAAGCGCTATACATGGGCAAAAAATTACTGGTTCTCCCGATCCGCGGTCAATATGAACAGTTCTGCAATGCCGCCGCTCTGCAAAAAATGGGGGTTCCGGTCCTGGAGGCCTTGGGGCCCGACTTTGCAAATACCTTCTCTGCCTGGATGGCAGACCAAAAAAGACCATCGCTGACCCTCGATCACTCGACTGATTCCATTGTGAGCTATGTCATGCAGCATGCCGGGAGTCAGGACAAGAACATGCTGGACATGCTCTACCCCGATTGCGTGTTCAACTAGGCGATCTCGTTCGGGCGCGCGGCATTTTTCGCAGAAGAGCGCGCCCCTAAATAAAAGAGCCGCCATCATGGATATGAAGCGGCGTCTGCATGAGAAAATTCAACTCTACATATATAACCATCGATTAACAAGCGACTAACCAATTAATCTAAGGCAAATATAGAGGGTCAGTATTATGAGGAGTTTATTGAATCGTTATGCTTGTATTAAGGTCAGGGATACGCTGACCGGAGTGAACGTTCAATGCTTTTTATTGTGTTTAAGCACCTTTGCCTCCAGATAGAAGATGATCTCTTCGGCAATATTTTTCGATTGATCACCGACCCTCTCCAGCCGGCGGATGATCGAGAGGATCCATAACGCCTGCAGGGTATCTTCCGGATGGTCCTTAAGGTACTTGTCCAGGATACCCGTTGCGCCGAGATTGATATTATCCAGGAACTCATCCTTTTTGAAGACCCCGCGTGCCAATATGGTGTCCTCCTGCTCAAAGGCATTCTGCGTGTCATCAAGGATGACAACGGATTCGTCATACATTTGGAGGATCCGGCTGACTTCCAGCAACTCCTTCTTGAATGGCCCGTCCGCTTTGATGACATATTTGGCGATTCCATCGGCAATGTCCCCGATACGTTCAAGGTTCGAGTTGATCTTTAAAACGGCAAGGAGGAAGCGAAGGTCGATCGCCACCGGACAGAATAAGGCAAAGATGTTCTCGCAATCCCGGTCAATCTTCAATTCTGTCGCATTCACCCTTTTTTCCTTTTGTGTCACTTCGCGCGCCAGGTCCTTGTCGAAATTCACGAAGGCAAGACGGGCATTGCTCAATTGGGAACGAACGAGCGTATACATGTAAGTGACTTCAACCTTGAGGAGCTGCAATTCTGTTTCGATTTGTGCCATAGTTGATCGTATGTATATAAATATAGTTGACTCCGCCGTTAACTGAACCGGCCGGTAATATAATTTTGGGTTCTGTTGTCCTTGGGATTGGTGAACATTGTTTTCGTCTCGTCATATTCGACGAGCTCGCCGAGGTAAAAAAAAGCCGTACGGTCGCTGACACGGGCTGCCTGTTGCATATTGTGTGTCACGATGATCAGGGTGTAATTGGTCTTGAGCTCATGGAACAGTTCCTCTACCGTTGAGGTAGATATCGGATCCAGGGCTGAAGTAGGTTCGTCGAAAAGCAGAACTTCCGGTTCCATCGCAACAGCCCTTGCGATACAAAGGCGCTGCTGCTGGCCGCCCGAGAGGAAGGATCCCTTCTTATTTAACGAATCCTTGACCTCATTCCAGAGGGCCACGCGGGTCAGGGAATGCTCCACAATGCGGTCCCGCTCCGTGCGGGCCAACTTGATGCCGTTCAATTTGTATCCTGCAATGACATTGTCATAGATGCTCAGGTTAGGAAAGGGATTGGGACGCTGGAAGACCATACCGATCTTTAAACGCACAAATATGGGATGCATTTCATAGATATCCTCGTCATTGATCTTCATTTCCCCCCTGGAACTGGCCCCGGGGATCAGCTCATGCATTCTGTTTATGCAACGCAGGTAGGTAGTTTTTCCGCATCCGGAAGGTCCCATGACCGCGACAACCTGGTTCCGGGGAATATCGATATTTACGTTCTTCACAACATGGTTCGTACCGAAATACGCATTGAAATCCCTGCTCTTGATGACCACACTGTCTTTTACAATTGTACTTTCCATTTTCTTGTTATCAGCTTGGTAAAAATATTCAGTAGTAGGACCCACATCAGCAGGATAAGGGACGCGCCCCATGCGAGGTCATGCCAGTCGTTATAAGGGCTGGTAGCATAATTGAATATCAATAGCGGCAGGCTATGCATGGGTTTGGTGATATTTGTCGTCAGGTAAGGATTTCCAAATGCGGTGAACAGCAGCGGCGCGGTTTCTCCGGTTATTCTCGCTATAGACAGCATGACGCCGGATAGAATGCCGCTGATTCCGCATGGAACGATAACCTTAAAAATGACGCGATGAAAAGGCATACCCAGGGCATAAGCCGCCTCCTTCAAGGAATCAGGCAGCAACTTCAGCGTCTCTTCCGTGGAACGGACTACGATGGGCAGCATCATGATGGCCAGGGCCACGCTGCCGGACAATGCCGAAAACCCGCGAAGCGGCTTAACCAGCCAGAAATAAGCAATGATGCCGATCACGATCGAAGGTACTCCTTGCAGGATGTCTACGGACAAACGGCTCCAATAAGCCAGCTTGCTTTTCCGGTTCTCGCTGAGAAAGATCCCGGTCATGATGCCGATGGGGACCGCAATGACCGAAGCCACAAGAATAATGATCACGCTACCGACCAGCGCATTGGCGATGCCCCCTCCTATTTCCCCGACGGGCTTGGGGACATTGACCAAAAAATGCCAGTTGATCTTCGTGATCCCCGCTTTAACAATGTAAAAGAGGATGGCCAATAGCGGTACCACACAGGCAAACGCGAACAATATAGTCGCCAGCTGAAATCCGATGCTTTTACCGATCCGGTAATTAACGCTGCCTATATTCATATACCCTTATTCGGTTGTAAATCGATCTATTATTTTCTTTCCGATCATATTGATCACGACCGTCACCAGGAACAGCACCAGTCCCAATTCGATGAGCGCAGAGAGGTAAACCGCCTTATCGGCCTCTGTGAACTCATTGGCGATGACGGACGCCATCGTGTTCCCCGGTGAAAAAATGTTCTTTGGGATGATACTGGTATTCCCGATCACCATGGTGACCGCCATTGTCTCACCGAGAGCCCGCCCCAGGGACAATAGGATACCGGCGAACAACCCGGATTTCGTATACGGCAGGACTACGCTTCGGATCACCTCCCACCTGGTAGCGCCTAATCCGTAGGCGGCCTCCTTAAGGGTGGAAGGCACCATTTGGATCATTGAGCGGCCGAGGGAGGCGGCATAGGGAATGATCATCACGGCCAGGATGAGGGAGGAACTGAAGATCCCCACGCCCACCGGCTGGACGCCGATCTTGTTCTCGAAATTTCGCACGATCGGAACCAACACGGCCAGTCCCCAGAAGCCATAAATGACCGATGGCACCGCGGCGATCAACTCGACGGTGTTCTTTAACAGGTTCGGGAGCCAGCCTTTGGGATAATATTCACCCAGGAATATGGCTACAGCAATGGAAAAGGGTATGGAAATGAACAAGGCCAGGAAAGAGCTGATCAATGTGCCCAGAAGGAAGGGCCATGCCCCGTAGATATCCTGTACGGGATCCCAGACCTTACCCCAAAGATATTTAGGGCCCAGTGCTTTGATGGAAGGCAGGGACTGCACGACCAGGGTCAGCAGGATGCCGAGGACCAGAATGACCATGAGAATTCCCATGATCACCAGCGTACGTTTAAAGACATTCTCGGTGCGTATCTGCCGAAAAGGTCGCCTTGTTTTCGCCTTCGCTTTCACCAATTGCCCGGCTCCCGCAGAACTAATTACCCGCAGTGAAAGGTCGCTGCGGGTAATTGCATCATTCTCAACAGATCTGTCCATAAAGGTTCCTCCATAATTATTGCAAGATCGGCTTACCATCGTAGGTCGCCGATTTCAGGATCGCATCACCTACACTCACGGCGGCAGGTGAAAGGGGTGCATAGTTGAGTGCACCGCTGTATTGCTGGCCGTCATGGATCATCCAGGATATAAGTTTAAGTAATTTAGTGGTCTTGTCGGCCGTACGATCGCCATATTTCTGTTCTTTGTAGATCAGCACCCAGGAGAACCCGGAAATGGGGTATCCATCAGCAGCATCTGTATTGGTCAGGGATACTTTCGAATCCGCCGGGATCTGGATGTTGGCAGCAGCCGTTACGCTGGCAATGCTGGGCGTAATAAAATTACCTGCCTTATTTTGCACCTTGGCAAAAGCCATATTATTCTGGATCGCATAAGCGATCTCAATATACCCGATCGCCCCGGGGGTTTGCTTGATCAACCCGGCCACACCTTCGCTGCCTTTTCCGCCCAACCCTGCGGGCCAATTGACCGAGGAACCTTTCCCAACCTTGGTATTCCATTCCGGGCTGACTTTGGCGAGATAGGTCGTGAAAATATTCGTGGTTCCACTGCCGTCGGAACGGTGCGCGATCAGGATTGAGGTAGCGGGTAATTTGGCCCCTTTGTTGATCGCGGCAATTTTCGGATCGTTCCACTTGGTGATCTTCCCGAGAAAAATATCGGCCAGGACACCTGGAGTCAATAATAGCGTATCCTTTACCTCTGGCAGATTGTAGCTCATTACGACAGCGCCGGCCGTAATCGGGATATGGATCACGGGGGAGGAAACAGCCGAGTCCTGCTTGCCATTCATCGGCGCATCCGAAGCGCCAAAGTCGACCGTCTTACTGGTCAGCTGGGCAATTCCCGCGCCTGATCCCACTGACTGATAATTCACCTTCAGCCCATTCAATTTGTTGTACTCCGAAAACATTTTGGAGAACAACGGATTATCGAAGGAGCTGCCTGCCCCGATGATGGCTTCGTCATTGCTTGCGGATGAAGCCGTACTGTCGCTGCCCGAGGCGCTGCCTCCACCGCCACCGCACGACAGGAGGCTGAGGGAAACAAAGATCAAACTCGCTGTGCAGAAGCTTTTAAAGCTGAAAAGGATCGTTTTCATGATGATCTGGTTATTGAGTTATAGGTTAACGAGCAAAAGGATAATAAGAATAGCTCGGGTTCGCGAAGAGCTTTCCAAAGGTAAAATAAAAGGTCAGCCTGTACACCACGTCATAATCATGTGCGGCTGCTCCGGTCAGGTTTGCCTGCTGGCCGATATACTTATTATACCAGATATTGGGGATAAAATGTATATTATTGACCGGGGAATAGTCGAATCCCGCGGACAGGAACCTTTCCTTGTTATTCGGTTCATAAGCAGTACCAAGCGAATAGAGTGCCGAATATTTGGTATAGGTCGTATTATCGTATTTCGTATTGGGATTGTAAAAATCGTACCTGAAGAAGGCGCGGAGCTTGGACCCAACAATATTGGCATGCGCATATAAGGTTAATCCCGTTGCCCGGCCATCCAACGTATCCTTAACTGCACCGGCGGTGCCAACCTCGGCCTGTTTCAGCCCATTTGTGTACCCCTCGATGCCGATCGTGAACTTCTTGTCGACCCAGATCAATGCGCCCTTCGTCATTTGACGGGCGGAATGTCCATGCGTGCCAGGCACCCAATTTTGTCTTTGATAATCTGCGTAAAGATCGAGAATGAGGTGACGCTGAAGGAACCCCACGAAAACGTCTCCATAGAACCATTTGTAAAGGTTGGTGTTCAGGGCCTGCGGTTTGGCGCTCGACCCGTTCGCTACAAGGAGATTGTACCCGTAGAAGGCAGATTTATCCTTGGAGTTGAACCTTCCCTGCAGGCCGGCCCCGAAATCGAAGGAAGGGGTCCTGCGTATATCTGTAATGGTTCTTTCCACCGGCCGGGAAAAGGTGAATAGATTTTCGGTCATATACGGAAAGGCGGGTGTAGGTTGTAACCCGATAACGAGGTCGTTGCCGTTAAAAAGGAAATCTTTCCAACGGACATTGGCAAATTTAATGTAGGGAGTGAATTTATTGTCCGAAAGCACATCTCCCGTCCCGGTGAAATCGTCCTCAGCGGCAAAAAGGAACTCGGCAGAGAATTTTTTGCTTATGTTGTAATCATACCCGATATATATCCGGCGAAATTGAAATTCATCCAGACCTTTTTTTACATTGGTATATTGGTTATTTCCTCCCCGATTTAAGGAATCACTATGGCCCTTATGGAAATAATCCCCGAAAACATAGCCCCAAAGCCTCCCGGAGTTGGGCACGCCGGCCTTAAAAGCGGAATCGGAGTTCCATAGGTACTGGGCCTTTAGAGAGATGGCAGAAAATGATAAGAGCGCAAGAAAAAAATAAGGCAGAATAATTCTCCTTTTCATAAAAGTCTTGGTTGATTAGAAAATAGTTTTGTCAACAGTAGAGCTGAAACGATTCGGATGCAAAGCAATACCTATGCAATGACCCCAATGTTACCGGAATGTTACCTTAATGTTAACAAAAACGGCTGGGCAGCTTCGCGAGACTTTCATTAAATAGTTGCAAATCAGCAATTCATGTATTATTATGACCGAACCTGGCCAGCCCAGCAGACCGCACGAGACGCTATGTCCGCTAGAGCGACGGAGGAAGGAGACTATCTCCGAATAGCACGGAACGCCAGAGGTGTAAGCGTAGTGTACCGTTTGAAGTATTTGACGAAGTGTGAAGGGTCCTTGAAGGAAAGGATAAATGATATTTCCGATATTGTGTTGTCGGAATAGACCAGCAGGCGCCGGGCCTCGTCAATGATGTATTCCGCAATGACCTCGGCGGCGGATCGGGCAGCCGCTTTACGGCAGACCGCATTTAGGTTCTGCGGCGTAGTGTTGAGCAGGCCGGCATAAAAGGCTATTTTGTTCTTTTTAGGTTGGTCGTGAATCAGCAATTCGATGAAGGCCCGGTAGAGTCCGGTTTGATGCGGAGTGCGTTCGGCGACGGGACGGGCCAACTGCCATATCTTTACAAACAAGGCTTTCAATATGCCCTCCATAAAAAAAAGCGAGCTTTCGTTTTGAGCGGCATTTTCGTTTATAAGGAGGGTGAAGAGTTGATGAATGGCCTCATTTTCTTCCAGGTAGGCACAGGATAGCTTACTGATCCGGGTCAAGAGGAGCTTTAGCTCGCCGTCGAGACTGTTTTCAAACAGGCTTTTTTTCAGTATCAGGACAAACCCATCGGGGTCCGTGTCTTCGTCGAGATCCCAATGGTGCACTTGTTCATGACGGATGAAAAAAAGGACGGGTGGTCTGACCTCATATTTCTTATTGTCAATCGAGTGATAGCCTTTGCCGGCGGCGAGATAGATGATCTCGAAGTAGCTGTTATGTTTGTGAGGCTCCGTTTTTCTGATGGCCTTCCGGAAAGGGGCGACTTTTAAGAAGAGACTATTCTCGCTCTTGTCTTTAATATGCAGGTTGGTGCTCATGTTCCCCTTGAGAATTTTCAAATCTACCATTAATATACTGATTTCTACCATACTCTTGCGTGGCCGCTAGCCTACTTTTACTATTAGTCAGTAAATACCATCATGGCTTTTAATTGTTTATGCGCTAAACGCAAGGTACTTTTCACGACTTGCTCTTGTCTTCTGATCCCTGTGTTTATGCTTGCCCAAAAAAGGGTGCTTTCGATCAGGGACGTGTTGGCCCTGGTAGAGTCCGGGCAACCCCAACTCCGGGCCTATCGCGAGCAGTTGGCAGCCGCGAGGTATAATGTCAACCTGGCCAAAAATACGCTTGTGCCTGACCTGACAGCAGGCTATCAGGCCGGGTATGCCACCGACAATAATATCACGGGCATGAGTTATCCGGGGTTATTAATGCCCATTTCGGGTCCGGTATTCGCGGGTAATTCTTATAGCCTGGTCCCGGGGACGGCTTTGACCGCGTATTTGCAATGGACGCCGCTTACTTTCGGGCAGAGAGCGGCGGCAGTCGAGAGGGCGACCGCGCAGTTCAAAGTGGCGGGGAGTTATTATGACAACGCGCTTTTTGGGCAGCGATACGCAGCTATCCTGGTGTATCTGGATCTGGTCTATCTTCAACGAATACTGGCGAGTCAGCAGGCGAACATGGATCGAACGGCAGCGGGTCTGCGGCAATCTCTGGCTCTCGCCAAGGAAGGCTTGCGACCAGGGTTGGATTCCGTCCAGTTCCAGTCCCTGTTTGCCCAGGCCATGATGGAATTTCTCAACACGCAGCGCCAGTTCCAATCCCAGGCGTTGGAACTTTGCCGGCTGACCGGGCTGCCGGGCACTCCGGACGAGTTGGTATTCTCTGATACGTTAATGGCCGCGCAATTGCCTTTGCTCCCGGATACTTCGGGAGGATATGCGCAAAACCCCGGCTACCTTTATCAACAGGCACAGATGGCGGTTAGCGCCGCGAACCTGAAAGAAGCGGACCGAGCCTGGAGGCCAAAACTGGATCTTTGGGCCAATGCGTATTCCCGGGGATCGGGCATCGGGCCCGATGGAACGATCAACAAAGCCGATGGTTGGACCTTATCCCGTAACAACTACGGCGCAGGCATTCAGTTAAGCTTCCCTATCCTTCAGTTTACGAGAGTGAAGATCGAGAAGAGGAAATTTGGCGCGCTGTTGCTGGCGGATCAGGAGGAATTGTCGCAGGTATCGATGAACCTCGAACGGCAAGTGGAGACTGCTCAATCCAATTATCGGCGGAACCTGCAGATCGCGGGCCAGGCGCCGGTTCTGTCCAGGGCGGCACGGCTGTCCTATGAAGGACTGGAATTGAGCTATCAAAATGGATTGGTGGATTTTACCCGGTTGACCCAGGGTCAATATCAACTGCTCAACGCGGAAGTAATGGAGGCGGGCGCATTTTTGCAGGTATGGCGATCATTATTGGACATCGGCGTAGCTACAGGGAATTTAAACGTTTTTACCGACCAATTGAAATAAGCCTGATAGTGTATGATAAAGCTCATTATTTCAGCTCTGCGACATCCTATAACAATCCTGGTAACAGTGATTGCTATCGGCTTTTTTTCATGGCTGGCTATCAGCAACTCTAAAATAGATATCTTTCCCCGACTGGGACTTCCGACCGTATATGTGGCACAACCTTACGGCGGCCTCTCCCCGGAACAAATGGAAGGCTTTGTAACCTCTTATTATGAATACCACTTTCTATATATCACAGGGGTCAAATATGTCGATTCCAGAAGCATCCAGGGGGCGGCCCTGATCAAGATTGAATTTAATGAAGGGACGGACATGAGCCAGGCCCTCGCGGAGGTCGTAGGCTACGTCAACCGGGCAAGAGCCTTTATGCCTCCGGGAACGGTTCCGCCTTTTATCACCCGCTTCGACGCGGGCAGTGTTCCTGTAGGCCAATTGGTTTTCAGCTCAGACACTCGCTCATTGGGAGAAATATCGGATCTTGCCTTGTTCCGCGTGCGTCCCATGTTCTCGACCCTGCCCGGCGTTTCGGCCCCTCCCCCATTCGGCGGCAATCAAAAGACCGTGGTGGTGACCGTGGACCCGGAGAAGCTGCGCGAATATAATCTATCTGCGGACGTGGTGGTCCAGTCGATGGTCCGGTTCAATACCATCACCCCTGCGGGGAATGTGAGCATCGGTGATACCACCTATTTTACTCCTCAGAACAGCGTAATCGAAACCCTGCAGGACCTGCAAAATATTCCGTTGCAGTTGAATAGCGGTCCGGCCGTATATATCCGGGATATTGCCAACGTGAGCATGGGAACGGATATTACGACCAGCTATGCCCTGGTCAATGGAAAACGTTCCGTGTATATCCCGGTGACCAAGCGGGCAGACGCCTCTACCTGGGATGTGGTCCGGCGGGTGAAGGCTTCTTTGCCAGACATGCAAGCGGCGATTCCGTCAGACATCAAAGTGACCTATGAATTTGACCAGTCCGGATATGTGATCAATTCGCTCAAAAGCCTGTTGTTTGAGGGTGGACTGGGGGCGCTCCTCACAGGTATAATGGTATTACTCTTCCTGGGCGATGTGCGCAGCGCATTGATCGTGATCATGACCATCCCGCTGGCGCTGCTGTCGGCAGCGACTTTCCTTTACCTCACCGGGCAAACCATCAATATCATGACTCTGGGCGGCCTGGCTCTCTCTGTTGGCATCCTCGTGGATGAGGCAACAGTTACCATTGAAAATATTCACCGGCATGTGGAAATGGGCAAAGACAAGGCGCGTGCCATCGCGGATGCCTGCAAAGAGATCGCGGGTCCCAAATTATTGATCTTGTTAAGTGTTCTCGCCGTATTCGTGCCTGCCTTCTTCATGACTGGCATCCCGCAGGCCATGTTCCTGCCTTTATCATTGGCAGTAGGGTTTGCCATGATCGCCTCGTTCCTGCTTTCCCAGACATTTGTGCCCGTAATGGCCAATTGGCTATTAAAACATGGGCAGGCAAAGAGCCAGGCTCAAGATAAACGAACCCTTTTTGACCGCGCGAGGGACCGCTATATGCGGGGTGAGCAAGTGTTCCATAGCAATTATGGTATTTTCACTGTTGTGTTTGTAACTATATCCGCGGGGCTGATCTTTCTATTATTCAGGTCCACCGGAACGGAACTATTTCCCCGAACAGATAGTGGCCAAACGCAGGTACGGCTGCGCTTACCGACGGGCATCCGCTTCGAGCGTACGGAAGATGCTACCCGAAAATTATTGTCCCTTACGGAGCGTATCGCCGGAAAGGCAAATGTGGAAATCACTTCCGGATTCATAGGAACGCAACCATCCAGCTACCCGGTCAACCTGATCCATCTATGGACCAGTGGCCCCAATGAATCGGTTACCAAGATCAAGATTCGAACAGGAATAATCCCTATCCAAAGCTTCCGGGAACAGCTTAGGAAGGCGGTAGCTAATGAAATGCCCGGTGCGAGAGTGTCTTTTGAACCCGGGGACATGGTAGAGCAGGTGCTCAACCTCGGAAACACCAATCCGGTGGAGATAGCGGTCGTTGACAGGAACCTGGAGGAAGGCAAAAAAACGGCACAGCGCTTATTGCAAAAATTGTCTGCAATTCCGGCGCTACGCGACCTACAGATCGCCACGCCACTTGACTACCCCGCCATCAGGCTGGATATTGATCGTGTGCGGGCCGGCCAATTGGGTATTTCCGGAACGCAAGCGGCAAATTCGATAGTGGCAGGGACCTCCTCCAGCCGTTTCACTACTCCCAGTTATTGGCTGGACAAAACGACCGGTACCGCCTATCAGGTACAAGTGCAATATCCGCCGTATCGCATGAACAGTACGGCACAACTGGAGGCGATTCCGGTATCTTCCGGAAATGGGGCGGGTACGCATTATCTGAATGAAGTGGCCACCTGGAAACATACGACCGTTCCCGGTGAATACGACCGTCTGAATCAGCAGCGCTACATCACTATCACCGCAAATATCGAGCAGGACGATCTGGGAGCCGTTTTCAAATCGGTGCGCCAGGCGATCGAAGACTTGGGTAAATTGCCCAACGGAGCAAAAATCCTGTTGCGCGGCCAGCCGGAACTATTGCAGCAAACTCTTCAAAGCCTGCAATTCGGCTTACTAATCGCAGTTGTTGTCATTTTTCTCGCCATGTCAATCTACTTCCAGTCCTTCCGGGTAGCTACAGTCATCCTTTCCGTCGTACCGGCAGTGATTTCGGGGTCGCTATTGCTGCTCTTCCTTACTGGCAGCACGATGAACATTCAATCCTATATGGGAATGATCATGGCGGTAGGAGTGGCGATCGCCAATGCAGTACTATTTATTACCTATGCAGAACATTCCAGGATGGCTCACGCGAAGTCACCACACATCGAAGCAGCAGCCAATCGTTTGCGCCCCATCCTGATGACAAGTACCGCTATGATCGCGGGCATGCTTCCAATGGCCCTTGGGCTTTCCCGGGGAGGCGACCAGACAGCCCCGCTGGGCATTGCCGTGATCGGCGGAATGCTCTTTTCCGCCTTCAGCGTCCTGTTTTTCCTGCCACGTGTGTATCAGTGGATGGTAGGACGCAAAGAATATGTACCGGTATCCCTGGATCCTGACGACTCTAACAGTAAAAACTATGACATCAAACAAGTTGAAATACGTAATTGATCTTAGGTCAATATTCTTTGGGGCACTGTCAACTCTCCTGATCTCTTGCAGTGACAGCGGAAGGCAGGACGCAACTACGCATTCGAATGATGCTCCAACGATGGATACCGTTCCGGTATTCGTACTTCGGGCCGATACGCTTAAGAAGACGGTTGAATTGCCCGGAGAATTGATCCCTTATGAGCAAACGGATCTTTATGCTAAGGTGTCGGGCTTCGTGCGAACCATGAAAGTGGACATCGGAGACCGGGTACATAAAGGGCAGACCCTGGCGGTCATTGAAGCGCCGGAAATAAATACTCAGTTTGTACAAGCTGAGTCTGCTATCCAATCTGCAAAAGCGAAATGGGTGGCCAGCAAAGACAATTTTGACCGTTTATTCAGGGCTTCCCAGAGTCCTTCTCCGGGGATCGTAGCCCCCGTTGACCTGGAACGAAGCCGCAACCAGGAAATAGCCGACAGCGCCTCCTATGAGGCTGTCCGGCAACAGGCCAAAGCCTACAAAGAAGTATCCGGCTATCTCTATATCACCGCCCCCTTTGACGGCGTGGTAACCACAAGAAAAGCAGATCCAGGCGCTTTAGTGGGCTCTAATGCCATGCTTCTGACAGTGCAAAATAACAACAAGCTGCGCTTGCGCATAGCTGTTCCTGAAATGTATGTGTCATCTGCCAGTGCTGCCCGCAAAGTTCAGTTCAGCGTCGACGCATATCCTGAGCGGGTTTTTACGGGCGTCCTTACCCGCAAAACAGAAACGGTTGATCCCGCTACACGCACGGAACTCTGGGAGTATGGCGTAGACAACAGCAATCATTTGCTCAAGGCTGGAGTTTTCGCGAATAGCCGCATCAGCATTGAACGCAGCGGCCCCTCGTTTATCATTCCTGTTTCAGCCATTGCAACCACTCTCGAAAAAAAATTCGTCATAAAAGTGACGCAGGGGAAGGCAGACTGGATAGACATCCGCCAGGGGATCAACACGGATTCCGGCATGGAAGTGTTCGGTAAACTGGCACCAGGAGATACACTGCTGGTGAAAGGCACAGACGAACGAAAACCCGGCACGACGGCTTATTGGAAAATTATCCCGGCAAATAATCTGCGGTAAATCGTTTAACGGATGATCGCTCCATCCTTGATCTCGTCATTGGCATTGATGATGATATGGTCGTGAGGATGAAGGTCGCCGAATACTTCGATCGAATCATGGCGGGAATTACCTTTCGTAACGTCCATCCAATGTGCCTTATCGCCCTGGATGCAGATCACATACTGCTTTTCCTGGGAGGTGACGACGGCCGAAGCAGGCACGATCAGGGAGTTCGTATTACGGCTGACTGGCAATTCCACCTCCGCGAACATACCCGGCTTGAGGAGGCGGTCGGCATTATTGACATCCACTTCGATGGGCTCGGAGCGGTATTTCATATTCAGCGAACCCGCCGAACGGCTGATGGTACCCTGGAAGGTCTTTCCCGGCAAGGTGCTGACATGGAACCGCACAAGCGAATGACCTGATAACTGATTGCTGTACACCTCCGGGACATCGATCACCAATCTCAGCTTATTCTGCTGTTCGAGGACAAGCATCGGCCGGTCCTCCGCCTTCTGTGCCGGTCCAACCAGAGCCCCGGGATGCACATTCCGTTCGGTGATCACCCCGTTGAATGGCGCTGTCACCCTGAGATATCCGCTCGTAGCTTCCAGGGCCCTGTAATTGGCGATCTCGCCCTGTGCCGATGCGCTATCGGCGACCATTTTGGCGTGCGCCAGTTCCAGGTCATGCGCGGAGACGGTACCAGGTAGTCTATTGGCCACCACCAGGCGGTCATAGTCATCTTTACTCGCGAGGTACAAAGAGTACACCTGGAGGTATTTGGCCTTGGCGGAATAGAATTGCTGCTCGATCTCGGGCGCCTCCAGCCTGACGAGCAGTTGCCCCGTATGCACTTCGGATCCGCGATCAACCGGAATGTCTTTGATAAAACCGTTCACCTTGGGATAAATGTCCACCCGTTCGAAGGGTTTCAGTACAGCAGGCAGATTGGCGGTGGAACCCAACCTGCCTTCAGCGACCTCGCCAATCTGGTATTTTGGTGACGACGCGCTGTCCTTCGGGGCCGGATCCCTGTCCGTGGACCCTTTATCGTCATGGCTGCAGGCCGTGAATAACGTTGCGGCGGCAAATGCCGTCAGCAGGATAATGAATGGAATTCTGATAGATAACATAAATTAGTCTTTATTTTCGCAGTGATTAACTTTCATTTGTCGCCAAAGAAGACTGTTCTTGCAATTCAGGCATCAATGCAGGCGATTCATAGGTGGCCTTCTTCATGAGAAGCGAATACACCTGGGGCAGTACAAGCAGGGCGGACAAGGTCGAGAAGAGCAATCCTCCGATCACCGCCCTGCCCAGGGGCGCAGTTTGGTCGCCCGCCTCGCCCAGGCCGGAAGCCATGGGGATCATGCCTGCGATCATCGCCAGGCTGGTCATCAGGATGGGCCGCAACCGGATCGATGCACCGACTACCGCCGCCCTGGTCGCGTCCCGGTATTCAAGCCTCAGCTTCTCGGCATTGGTGACGATGAGGATCGCATTGGCCACCGACACGCCGGTGGACATGATCATGCCCATATAGGATTGGAGATTAAGCGTAGAGCCCGTCAATAACAACGCGGTGAGCGAGCCCAGAATGACCGCCGGAACGGTCGTCAACACTGCCAGGGACAATTTGAAGGATTGGTAGTTGGCGGCCAGCAGCAGAAATATCACCACAATGGCGACGATAAGTCCGGTCTGCAGGCCATCCAGGGTTTCCACCAGTAAGTTCGAAGTACCCTTTAATTGCGCTACAAGCCCTCTGGGGGGTTCTCCCAGGCTGGCAATCGCTTTTTGAACGTCCTGTGTGGCTGCCCCCAGGTCTTTCCCTCGGATATTGGCGCTTACGGTTACAAATCGCCTGGGACCAACGCGGTCATATTCGCCCGGCATGGTGTCGATGGAAAAATCGGCCACCTCCTGCAGGACAGGCCGCGACTGGCCTTTTACCAACGGGATCTCTTTCAAGTCATTCACTTCGTTCATAATGTATTCGGGAATTTCCACCTGTACCTGATAGGTATAAGCGGCTCTTTCATCCAGCCACTGAATTTTCTCCGTAAAACGGCTGGAGGAGGTGGCCGCAGTAACGGACCTGGCAAGGCTGCTCACGTCCAGGCCCATCTGTGCAACCTTCAGGCGATCCAGGGTAATATTTATTACCGGGTATTTCAAGGGCTGCGCGATCTGTACGTCCCGCAAATAAGGCAATTCTTTCATCTTGTCCACCAATCTATCGGCATATCCTTCTATTTGTTTCATATCCTTGCCGGCAACACGAACTTCGATGGGTGTGGCCGCTCCCTGGCTCATGATCTTCTCCGTCAGGTCAATCGGTTCGAAAGAAAGCCGGATGCCAGGAATCCTGTTGCTGATCTTCTGCCTAAGCTCGTCTTTCAACGCCTCGATATTTACCTTATAGTCATGATCCAACTCCACCTGCAGCACGGCCTCATGCGTACCGCTATTGAAAACATAGAGGTTACTGGTTCCATAACTGCTGGGAACAAGCCCCACATAAGCGGAGCTGATGGCGACATGACCGCTGACCGTGCTATCCACAATACGTAAGATCTGGTGCACAGCCGCCTCGGTTCTTTCCAGCCTGGTGCCATCGGGTTCCTTGATGCGCAATTGGAACTGACCCGCATTGATCTTTGGCATCAGGTCCTTGCCGATCCCGTAGAATGCGATCCCGGTCAAGCCGAATACCAGCAGCAGATACAGCGCTACGGTGAGCCGCCGGCTGCGCATAAGCCGTTCGACTCGCCTGGAATAGGCCATTTTGAAACGCTCGAAGCGACTATTCTTTTCCGGCACCGTCCGTTCATTGCTAAAATGCAGGCTCACCTCGTCGACTTCGGCTGCGTCCAGGGCCTGAACAGCATGAGGATGTTTGTGACCGTGCCGGTACATGAACTTTTCCGCTTTCAGCATCCAATTCGACAAAACAGGGACCAGGGCCTGGGCAAGGAAATAAGAGGCGATCATCGCGAACCCGATCGCCAGGGACAGGGGTAGGAACATGGCCTTGGGAACTCCCGTCATGATGAGGGCGGGAGCGAATACGGCCAGGATGCATAACAAGATCAGTAATAAAGGAAAAGAGATTTCCTCGCAGGCGTCATAGATGGCTTGCCGCTTGGACTTACCCATCTCCAGGTGCTGGTGGATATTCTCGATGGTAACCGTCGCCTGATCGACAAGGATACCGATGGCCAGGGCGAGCCCGCTGAGGGTCATGATGTTAATGGTCTGTCCCGCGAGCTTCAGCAACATCACCGCGCTTAGAATGGAAACCGGGATCGTGATGATCACGATGAGGCTGCTGCGGAGATCCTGTAGGAAGAGCAGCACCATCAGGCCGGTTAGAATGGCTCCCAAAATGCCTTCGGTCATGAGGCTCTTTACCGCATTGATCACGAATACGGACTGATCGAATTCATAACTGAGGTGTACGTCCTCCGGCAAAAGACTTTGCATTTCAGGGATCCTGGCTTTCAGGTTCTTTACGACATCCCAGGTCGAGGCATCGGCCGTTTTCACCACAGGCATATAAACCGATCGTTTGCCGTTGACTAGGGCATAGTCCACTGTCACATCGGACGCATCCGTTACCGTCCCTATATCATGTATGAACACCGTGTTGGTGCCGTTGGTGATAATGGGAATGTCCCCAAAATCCTTCACCTTCGATTCGAGTGAATTGATAGTGGTCACATACATCGTATTATTGATTCGAATATTCCCGGACGGGGTCATGACATTGTCCTTTGCGATCGCTTCCACCACCTCGTCGGGTGTAAGGTTATAGCTCCGCAATTTTACGGGGTCCGCACTGACCACGATCGAGCGGGAGTTAGCCCCAAACGGCGGAGGAGCGGAAAGTCCCCTTACCGTCGAGAACATGGGCCTCACCCGGGTAGTGGCCAGGTCATAGATCTCTTTCATTGACCGATTAGGACTGCTAAAGACCAATTCCCCCACCGGCAAAGACGAGGCGTCATAACGAATCACCTGGGGCGGCAATGCGCCCGGAGGAAAGAACTTCATCGCCCTATTGACCTGCAGGGCGACCTCTGCGGACGCTTCGGCCATGTTGGCGTCTTCAAAAAAAGTCAGCTTCAACATGCTGAGGCCCTGGATATTCTTGCTGGAAATATTCTGGATACCCGTTACATACAGGAATTGGTCCTGCAGCCGGGTGGCGAAGAACCCCTCCATTTGTTGCGCCGACATCCCCCCGTATGGTTCGATCACGTAGATCGTGGGAAGATTGAGCTTCGGAAAGATATCAATGGGGATAGTGAATATCGCGAGCACCGAGAACAGCAGCACCCCGAAGGTGACCACTATGACGGCGATCGGTTTTTTCAACCCGCTCGACACTAAAGACATAATCGAATTATTTTAATGTGGACAAAAGTTGATAGATGCCATTCCCGGCATATGCTTTTTGAACAATGGCCCGCCAGACGCCGTTGCGGGTATTGATCATATCGATCTGTGCCCGATTAAGGACGTCCAGCGCGTTGGTCAGATCAATGATATTGGCCAGGCCTGCATTGTACTGCGTGAGCCTTTGGCGGTAAGCATCCGTCGCAGCGCCCAGTTGGATCGGGATCTCGTTGAACTTGGCAAGGGCCGTGCTGAGATCCACTGAAGCGTGAAGATTTGCATTCGCCAGAGATTGCTTTTGTTGCTCGTAGGTATGCAAAGCCGCCTCCGTCTCGAATCTCTGCACGTTTATCCTATCTTTCTCCCGTCGGAGATTGAACAGGTCATAGGTTATGCCTACGCCGGCCAGATAATTGGACCGGGTATATCCAAGTCCGGAAGAAAGATCCTTGTCGAAACTGCCGTCGGTATTGATGCTGGAACCCTTTATCCAACCTGCACCCAGGACATATACCCTGGGGAGGTAAGATCTGCGGATCAATTGCTCGCGGGCAAGCCCATTTTCATAGATCGAACGATAATAATTCAGATAAGGATGGCTTGAAAAGGACGAATCCGTTCCGGGTACCTGAGTGATCGACGCCAACAACAATTCGCCGTTGTTCAGGTCGGGTTGTATCACGGACGTATCGAGAGCCGTGAGCAAGGACAGTTGCACCTTGGACTGGCTGAATTGATTGGAAATATCCAGGAAATTCAGCCTGGCCTTTGAATATTCCGCCGCTGCCAGGCTGCTATCCACGCCGGGCCGAAGACCGCTAAGTACATAGTTGCGGATAGCGGATCGAATGGTATCCGCCCTTTGCAGGTTCTGCCATTGCACAAGGCTCAGCTCATAATTCCTGATCAGGTCGAGATAGGATTGCAGCACGACGAATGCGATATAGAACTGCTCTCTCGACACATCCATGCTATCCACCTTTAACCGGGAATAGGCCTCATTCATTTCGGCCTTAAATCCGCCAAAATTCGTCAAAAGCCACTGCAGATAGGCCACCCCAACATTGCCCGAAGAGACGGTGCCCAGGTTTTCGGGCCTGGCACTCACCCCGGAAATGGAAGGCACAATGCCTGCTGAAAAGTAGGCGGAGCCGAGATTATTGCTGGTACCGCCGTCGATCTGTTCATATAGATTCAGGGATGGCAGACGGTGATCCCTCGTTTCCACGATGGAAGCCTGGCTTGACCGGACCCGCGCCTGCCTGGCGAGAATAGACGGGTAGTTCTGAACGGCCAATTCAATGGCTTTGTTAAGGCTCAGAGGATTAAGCTTTAAGGAATCGCCGGGAGACGCCGGAACCTTCCCCTGTCCCTGAGCAAGAACAGGGATCACCGCGATGAACGCGACAACGATCAACCTGGTCAACCAGGATGGCCTGCCCTTTTCATATAAGACACCCGGGCACAAATTGCTCGGAGAACGCAAATTTTCCTTTTGCATATTTCATTTCATATTATGACTGTAAAATATTCCGACCTCGGCCGGAAAGGCAAGGATACAGATTAGGAAGAATAGGCAGTAAGTGAATTACCAAACGGGGGGACCACGAAGAAAAAGAGGACTAAGGTACCTCCGGATGCAGCCGCCCGGAAAATAGGCACAAAAGTTCTTATTACAATAAAAGAACGGAATGGAAGGCGCGGAAAAATCAATGATGATAGCCTGGCTGACCAGGGTCTTTCCATGTCGTTTCTCCTTATGGTTAGTCTTGTGCGAAGAAGTACGGTAGGAAGGGATCGAAGACTGGAAATGATCTGCGGCCAAAGAAACTATCGCATGATCGCATCGTATATTGTCCTGCAATGGCTTGTCTTGCGAGAGTGAGGGAGAGGCCAGGTCCACCTGCCTGAGCCCACCTGCTGAAACCGATGCCAGACCCGTCAGAGAGAGGGATAGGATCGCCAACATTATGGGCAAATTTCGCTTCATGCACCGCGAAGGTAGAACATCCGTCCATAGGTCGGCCCGCTTTTTCCTGAAAAAATCCTTAACTTTTCATAAATGGAGCTTGTTTGATTCCTTGTTATGACCATCCTCCTGTTCACTCTGGTACTTTTCGGGGGAGCGCTAATCGCCGGTTTGCTGGGATCCCTTACGGGTCTCGGCGGGGGGGTGGTTATCATTCCATTGCTTACGATCGTGCTTAAGGTCGATATTCACTATGCGATCGGCGCCTCCTTAATGAGCGTGATAGCCACATCCTCGGGCGCTGCTTCAGCCTATGTTAAAGAAGGCATCACCAATCTCCGCCTGGGCATGTTCCTGGAATTGGCCACGACACTTGGAGCCGTTGGAGGTGCCTGGCTTGCGACATTTTTGCCTACATCCGTTATTGCGGTGATTTTTGGCGCAATACTGTTCGGTTCGGCCTTCATGTCATTATTCCATATACCCGATCATATTGAAACAAGGCCGCAAAGCCGGCTATCCCGGAAATTAAAGCTGAATGGCAGCTATCCATCCGGGGAAGGAACCACCTCCTATGCCGTCCGCAACGTTATCGGAGGTTTTTTCATGATGAACCTGGCAGGGATCATATCCGGACTCTTAGGTATCGGATCAGGCGCACTGAAAGTAATCGCCATGGATAGCATCATGCACGTGCCCTTCAAAGCGTCTTCCGCCACCAGTAATTTTATGATCGGCGTTACGGCGGCCGCTAGTGTGGGCATCTACTTGCGGAGAGGATACATCGATCCCGGGCTTTCCATGCCCATTGTACTGGGCGTGCTCATCGGCGCATTCCTCGGTTCCAAAATGCTATTCACCGCCAAAACGGGCAGTCTCAAGAAACTGTTTGCCCTCGTAGTTTTTGCGCTTGCCCTGGAAATGATCTACAATGGGCTGCATCATAAAATCTGATCATGACCACAACGAATCAAAAATCAGACGACTCGAGGATGGGCAAGATCATCGGCAACCTTCTCCGGTTTGGCGTCCTGATAGCGTCAGTTATCGTCCTGACGGGCGGGACCTTCTATCTGTTTCGACATGGAAAGGAATATCCCCATTATCGGAAATTTGCAGCTGGCTCGCAAGCCACATCAATAATAAGTAATTCGTTTGCGGATGCCTTGCACGGGAAGGGGCGATCAATTATCCTACTCGGATTACTCGTTCTGGTCGCTACGCCCATCATGCGAATAGCCGCATCGGTGATCGGATATTTACTGGAAAAGGATTATTTGTATCTGCTATTGACGCTGGCGGTCCTGGCGATCGTAATTTCGGGTTTTTGGAGCTGATCGACCAATGGGGGGAGACGTCCAGACTGGAAATGAAGCGGCCGCGTCCTCATCGGAACGCGGCCATATGATCATCTTGAGATGAATTAATGATCGGACTTCTGCGCGGACTTATCGTTTGCGGATTTGACACGCTTGGCCTTTGGCACTACTGACTTCTTTGTCTTTTGCCGTTGACGCCTGGTAGCCTTTTCTAGATCCCGGCTAATTAGCTTGCTCGCTTTTTTAACCCTTGTGGCGAGTTTCTTTTCTCCCAATTCCTGCTTGTATTCGGCCAGGGCTCCGGAGAGTTTTTCGAATATTTCCTTTCGGACCTGCTTTTTAGAAGGGAGGGTGACTTCTGTTCCTTGCTGATTCATACGAAAAATGTTTTAATAATAAGGTGATTGCCTAAAATTAACCATTAAATAATACACGCAATGTTAAGTTTTGCGGCAATGAGAGGATTGGGCAGGGAGCCCGCACATTCGTATGAGTTAGTAAGATTCAGCTATACTTTTGTTCTGCGACAGGATGCCGGATCAATATCTTCTGCCGCCACCGCCGCCGCCGCGATCGCCGCCACCCCGGTATCCACCGCCACCGCCACGATCGCCACCACCCCGGTATCCACCGCCGCCGCCGCCGCGATCCCCACCGCCACGATAGCCGCCGCCGCCACCGCGATCGCCGCCACCTCCACCGGGCTTATTTTCAGCCTCTTTCACCGAAAGTTTTTTTCCTTTCAGGCCAGCGCCATCAAGCGTTTCGATAGCCTGCCGGGCTTCATTGTCGTCGGGCATATCTACAAATCCGAAGCCCCTGCTTTTGCCGGTCTCTCTGTCAAGGATGACCTTGGCCGAGTTCACCTCACCATACAGCTCGAACATTTCCTTAAGATCCACATCATCAAGATCACTCGAAAGGCCTGCGACAAAAAGCTTCATGATTATATTCTTTATGCGGTAAATGTACAAAGAAAGACCACAAGTAATAGAATAACCCCGACTATATTTTATTTCGAAACCTGGTCGCGGGACGCCCCTCCCGAACTATCACCGAGCTTGATAAGGAACCAGGCATCCAGCGCATGTGGCCTTGTCCGCCAGTCGAAGAAACCGGCAGTCAGCCCGCTGACGTGAAAGTTGGGGAATCGCCTCAATGCCTGTATGTTATATCCCCTGGACCGGAGCGAGTCCATGTAAGTCGAAGACAGGAAAACCCAAACTGGACCGGCACCTGCATTAATCCGTAGGCTGTCCATCGGCAGGTACCGTATCGTTCCGGGACAATAAAAGGTAAATGAATAATTCGAAGGCGCCTCGCGAAGCATATAGACTTCCTGTGGCGGAATGCCATCCCGGCTTCGCAGGCTTTTGCCGGCCACCATACCTGCCTGATAATGCATCATGGCAGGATAAAGGCAGAAATTGAGGAAGGCATAGGCGATGAGGGCCAGCCAAAAACTGCGCATAACGGCAGTTTGAAGTTTCCCTACAGCCCCTTTGTCCATTTTCATACGGGGAGAAACCAGGAATGCCGCAAGGCCGGATAGAGCGAGCAACAAGACAATCAGACCCTTATAAGCCGTGAAGTGGAACCACCAGGCCAGCTCGCACAGGAGTATGGCCGTCAGCAGAGCAATTCCATTCTGGATCATGGTAAAGGCCCGGCGAGATACCTGGCCTTCAAGGTGATCCAACTTTTCGGCAGTCAAAATGGAGAAAAAGGGGAACAGGATATTCAAATAATGGGGCAGCTGGAATTTGGATAGAGAAAACATTGAAAAACTGATCAGGGCGGCTCCCAGGCAAAGGAAATCCCCCGGTACGGGGGCTCTGTTGGCGACCCGCCATTTGCAGCTTTTGTGAACGATGGCGTAATACAACAAAATAGACCAGGGTGCAAAGGCCCAAAGCAGGGTGTGAAGAAAGAAGAAGGGGTTTCCGCTGCCTCGTATGGGTCCATTGTTCATAAACCGGCCGAATTGGCTATCCCATAGGAACCATCGGATGCCAGACACGTTTTGCCGGCCAAAAATTAATTTTTCCGGGTGCATATCGAACTGTCGATACAGGCAATACAGCTCCGGACTAATAAAAATGGCGATCAGGACAAGAGCGAGCCACCAGCGGGGCAGCAGGAACTGTCGCCAATCCCTTGTCCTTACGCAGTCAACTAATAGCCCGGCGCCTATGGTAACCAGGACAAACGGCCCTTTGGTCATTGTCGCGCAGGCAGCCAGGGCCGATCCCGCCACGATATGCAATCCACCTCCTTTGCTCCTATTGCGGGAGGCCCTGAAGAAATGATAGACGGCGCCGGCGATTAATCCGGTAAGATATGGCTCCGCACGGACGTCATTGTTCGAGATCACGAGATGTGCGGCAGAAACGTAGATCAAAACGGCAAAGCGGGCCACAGACCTGCCATACAGGACAAGAGCGAGGCGCCAGGTATAATAGCCGCCGGCTGCCCAGAAAAGCAGGGCCGGAAACTTATAAGCGAAGCTATTTATGCCGAAAGCGCGAAAGCTCAGGGCCGCCACCCAGAAAGGGAAATGAGGCTTATCGAGCCAGTCGCTCCCCCCGACCCTCAAATCGATGAAATCCCCCGCCTGTGCCATGGAGCGGGCAATGGTTGCATAGAGAGCTCCATCCGGTTCAAGAATAGGTATAAACAAAGCGCCGGCATTGACCATGATAGCTGCCCCGAGAAGCCAGCCAAAGCCTTTATACCATTTGTTCCACCCATCGATAGGATATGTCAGATCAGTATTCAAGGACCAATTCCCCGCTTAAGCGCCCGGTATCCTGGCGGTTCCACAAATAAGCAAAGATCCTGGACATCCCTATTCCGGTCAGGAGCCCGAAGATGGATCCGGCCACAATATCCAGGGGATAGTGTTTCCCTACATAGACCTGTGCATACCCGATGGCCCCGGCCCAGAACCATAGCCAGGTCCATCGTTTCCCGGTCATCGTCCTTATGGAAAAATACCAGAAGGCCGCCAGACCGACATGGTTGGCCGCGTGACTGGAAGGCATTGAATACAAGCCGCCACAGTCCACCAGGCCCCGGAGCAGCGTACTGAGTTCCGGCTCGTAGCAAGGCCGGGGGCGCTCAAAAAGAGGTTTCAATAGCTGCGCACTGACACTGTCGGTGATCGCAAAGGTCAGCAAACTTAGCATTATAAAGATCCATGCTTTCTTCCTCCCCTTCCTGATCCCATAGTAAAGCAACAGCGCGTAGAGAGGGATCCACGTATAAGGATCGCGCAACACCGGCATGATCCTGTCCAAAACGGGATGGTCTGAGTCGTGTTGGATCAGTACAAAGAGCAATTTATCCAGGTGATCCAGCCAATTGAGCAGTGACATGTGGCTCTAGTTTAGATAAAGCTACAAGTCCGGGTTTACCGCTATGTTGCCGGGAGGTTACGGTTAGGTTAAAGATCCGTGAACGATGGCATGAGATTATCCTTTAATAGTTCTATTTTTGCCCAAATTTTTTGACATGGCATTTAATTCTTTCATGAAATTGTTCACCCCGAAGGACAGGGTGTTTTACTCCCTGTTCGAGGAAGTGGCGGATAGTGTGGGGAAGATGGGGAGATTGATGAAAGAGGTGGTTGCGGAACCCGATTTCGACAAAAGGGCCGCTGTAATCTCGCAGGTGGAGGATCAGGAGCATGTCAATGACGACCTTACTCACCGGATCTTCACTGAGTTAGGCAGGAATTTCATCACTCCGTTCGATCGGGAGGACATTCATTACCTGGCCAGCGCCCTGGACGATATATGCGATTATATCTATGCCACCGCCAAGAAGATCAATTTCTATAAGGTCAACCCCAACGACAGCGGCATTCAGAAAATGGCCGACCTCATCGAGCAAAGTGCCGCCCAGATCCGCATTGCGGTCATGGAACTGCGAAACATGCGGGATATGCGCAAGATCACAGACGCACTTGTCAAGGTAAACAGTATCGAGAACCAGGCCGACGACATTTTCGATCTGAGTATCGAGCGGCTCTTCGAGACGGAACCGGACGCCAAGGAGGTAATCAAGAAAAGGGAGATCTACCAGGTCATGGAGATCGTCACCGATAAATGCGAAGACGCGGGCAATGTCATCGAATCCATTATTATTAAATATGCGTAGGGAGATAGCCGCAGGCTTTAAGCTACAAGCTGGGGGCGGGACTTACATACCATTAGCATCCTCAATTTATAATATGAGCCGGTTTGTAGCTTGCGGCTTGCCCCTCGACGCTTCACTATGACATTTTTGATCATAATTATCATTCTTGCCCTTGTCTTCGACTATATTAACGGATTTCATGACGCAGCCAATTCAATCGCCACGATTGTTTCCACAAAAGTGCTGACCCCCTTTCAAGCAGTGCTCTGGGCAGCCCTTTTCAACTTTGGGGCGTTTTTCATGGCTAAATATGTTCTCAAGGAATTCAAGATCGGCAATACCATCGCCAGTTCGGTCAACCCGGAATTCATCAACCTGGATGTGATCTTCTCGGGACTTATCGCAGCCATCTGCTGGAATCTGCTTACCTGGTGGTTTGGTATCCCTTCGAGTTCCTCCCATACCTTGCTGGGCGGCTTTATGGGGGCGGCCCTGGCGCATGCGGGGGCTTTGAGCCAGCATGGCCTCGCCGTGATCAATTATGCCAAGGTCGTACCCACTTTCCTGTTTATCTTCGTCGCCCCGTTCATTGGCATGCTTACCGGTTTCCTTATCTGCGTGCTCATTATCAATATATGCCGGAGGACCAACCCATACCGTGCCGATAACTGGTTCCGCCGATTGCAGCTCCTGTCTTCCGCCCTCCTTAGCCTGGGGCACGGCAGCAATGATGCACAAAAGGTAATGGGGATCATCGGGGCGGCTATCATCTTTTACCATAAGTCGTTGGGCCATAGCATGACTTTTATGCAGTTCATTAATGGCAACATGTGGGTGCCGTTGGCCAGCTTTTCGGCAATTGCCCTCGGAACGATGAGCGGAGGTTGGAAGATCGTCAAGACCATGGGAACGAGGATCACGAAGGTCACGCCGCTGGAAGGCGTCAGCGCAGAAACCGCAGGAGCGCTGACTCTGTTTCTGTCGGACAAACTGGGCATTCCGGTTTCCACTACACATACGATCTCCGGTTCCATCATCGGGGTCGGGGCGACGCGCCGTCTCTCCGCCGTGCGGTGGGGGGTAACCATCAACCTGCTCTGGGCCTGGATCCTGACCATTCCTGTGAGCGCCTTACTGGCTGCATTCGTCTATTTTGTAGTTCACCTGTTCCGGTAAAAGATCATTAGTTGGCTTATCTTTATCATATTAAATCCAAATTGCAAACAATAAACCATCCATGAAGGGAATCATCCTGGCCGGGGGGTCCGGTACGCGTCTGCATCCAATTACCTATGCCATCAGCAAGCAGATCATGCCCGTTTATGATAAGCCGATGATCTATTATCCGTTGTCCACCTTATTGCTGGCGGGCATTCGGGAAATATTGATTATTTCAACTCCGCATGACCTGCCTCTTTTCAAACGATTGTTTGGAGATGGTTCAGGCCTGGGCCTCGAGTTCCACTATGCGGAGCAGCCCAAGCCAAACGGGTTGGCGCAAGCCTTCGTCATCGGAGCCGATTTTATAGGAAACGATCCGGTGGCCTTGGTGCTCGGCGATAATATTTTCTATGGAGCCGGATTGGGCAAGCAACTGGAAAAGAATACGCGACCAGACGGCGGCATTGTGTTTGCCTATCAGGTAAGCGACCCGGAACGGTATGGTGTCGTGGAATTCGACAAGGATATGAACGCCGTTTCCATTGAAGAAAAGCCGGCGCACCCCAAGAGCAATTATGCTGTACCCGGCCTGTACTTCTATGATAATGACGTGGTGCGCATTGCGAAGGAATTGAAACCAAGCGCCCGGGGTGAATACGAGATCACCGATGTAAATAAAGAATATTTGCGAACAGGCAGGCTGAAGGTTTCGATCCTGGACAGGGGCACGGCGTGGCTGGATACGGGCACTTTCGATTCGTTGATGCAGGCGGGACAATTCGTGCAGGTGATCGAGCAACGACAGGGGATCAAGATCGCGTGCATCGAAGAGATCGCCTGGCGAAAGGGTTTCATCACCCGGGAGCAGGTAGAAGTAATGGCACAGCCTCTTTTGAAAAGTGGTTATGGACAGTATTTGATCAATATCATCAATCAATAAATAAATGCAAAAGATTCTGGTAACCGGGGGATGTGGATACATCGGTTCGCACACGATCGTGGATCTCATCGAGAACGGATTCGAAGTGATCTGCGTCGATAATAATGCCCGCTCGTCCTCCAGGATATTGGAGGGAGTCGAAAAGATCACCGGAAGGAAGATCAAGAATTATAAGGTCGACCTGTGCAACTACGACGACACGTTCGCGATCTTCCAGGAAAATGAGAATATCGCCGGCATCATTCATTTCGCAGCCTACAAGGCGGTCGGAGAATCCGTGGAGCAGCCCCTTATGTATTTCGAGAACAACCTCCTGTCCCTGATCAACCTCCTGAAATGCGTGCAGGAATTTGGCATTCCTTATTTTGTATTTTCCTCTTCCTGCACTGTCTATGGCAACCCGGATTCCATACCGGTCACAGAACTGACGCCTCCCAAACCTGCGGAATCGCCATATGGGTATACCAAGCAAATGGGCGAACAGATCATCAACGAGTTTGCAAAGGCGACCACGCACAGCAAATGCATCCTGCTCCGCTATTTCAATCCGGTTGGCGCGCATCCCAGCATCCTGATCGGGGAAATGATCCTTGGCCGGCCGGCAAATCTGGTGCCCGCAATCACTCAAACCGCCATCGGAAGGATTCCCCTGATGACCGTACATGGCAATGACTATAATACCAGGGACGGCTCCTGCATCCGGGATTTCATCCATGTCTGCGATATAGCCCATGCGCATACCCTGGGCCTTAAATATTTACTGGAAAAGAAGGGGACGAAGAAATGCGAAGTTTTCAATCTGGGGACCGGCAATGGCGTTACGGTACTGGAAGCGATCCGCGCTTTTGAAAAGGTCAGCGGCATCAGGCTGAACTACACGATCGGTCCCAGGCGGACCGGCGATGTGATCGCTATTTATGCAAACAACGACCTGGCCAAACGACAGTTGGGATGGCAGCCTCAATATTCGCTCGAGGACATGATGGCCACAGCCTGGAAATGGGAGCAGAAATTAAAAGCGGACGAAAAATTCTATAACGGCAAATTTTCGGAGTTGAATTGAGAATGAAAACTTCTCCTTTACTTTGCAGTCCGTTCACTGAAACGATCTACTAAATCATTCAACAATCGATCCATGTTAAAAGAGATACTGGTCACCGGTCAGAAAGATACACGCAGCGGCTTTGGAGATGGGATTGTAGAAATAGCCCGGAAGAACCCCAATATTGTTGCGTTAACGGCAGACCTTGCCGGATCGATGAAGCTTCAGCAATTCATCAAGGAATTTCCGGAGCGGTATGTACAATGCGGGATCCAGGAGGCCAATATGATCGGTGTGGCGGCGGGTATGACCGTAGGTGGAATGATCCCCTATACGACGACCTTCGCAAATTTTTCAACCGGCCGTGTCTATGACCAGATCCGTCAATCGGTTGCTTATTCCGGCAAGAACGTGAAGATTTGCGCCTCTCATGCCGGGGTCACCTTGGGTGAAGACGGGGCTACCCACCAGATCCTGGAAGACATCGGCATGATGAAGATGCTTCCGGGGATGATGGTGGTCGTTCCGTGTGATTATAGCCAAACGAAGGCGGCCACCATGGCGATCGCCGATCATGTCGGACCGGTTTACCTGCGATTCGGGCGCCCTGTCTGGCCAATTTTCACGGAAGGGATGAAATTCGAACTGGGAAAGGCCCAAGTCTTTTCAGAGGGATCGGATATCTCGATATTCGCTTGCGGCCATATGGTATGGAAGGCGATCGAAGCCGGGAAGATACTCCAGGAGAAAGGCGTTTCGGTGGAACTCGTCAACATCCACACGATCAAGCCGCTTGACGGCGAGGCCGTTCTGCGCTCGATCAGCAAGACGCGCTGTGCGGTCACAGCCGAAGAACATAATGTCATTGGCGGGTTGGGGGACGCCATCGCACAGGTGGCGGCCAGGAATTTGCCGATTCCAATAGAATACGTTGGCACCAAGGATACTTTCGGCGAGAGCGGGACGCCGACGCAACTATTGCAGAAATACGGGCTCGACACCCCTGATATTTTGGCGGCGGCCGAAAAGGCTTTGTCACGAAAAAATAAATAAACATTAATTTAGGTGTTTTAAACTCAGAAGGCCGGTTTTGGTCTGAGGCTATTGTTAATAAAATTGCTAACCGAATGGGGGTGATCATCCAAGACACGGAATTGTTAATTCAATTCAGGGACCCTGACACCAAGGAAAAAGCCTTCACTGCTATCATTAAGAAATACCAGGAAAAACTATACTGGCATGTCCGCAGGATGGTCATCGAACATGAGGACGCCAATGATGTATTACAAAATGTTTTTATACGAGTTTGGAACGGCCTTGAAAACTTTCGGGAGGATTCCCAGCTATACACCTGGCTGTACCGGATCGCCACTAACGAGTGCCTGAGCTACCTGGAGCAGCAAAAAAAGAAGTCCACGCTATCTCTCGATGACGGCGAAAGCAACCTCTCCAACAAGGTCATTGCGGACAAACATTTCGATCCAGTCAAACTGGAGTGGAAGCTTCAATTAGCAATTCAGCAATTACCTGAAAAACAAAGAGTTGTATTCAATTTACGGTACTATGACGAGATGCCCTACGAGGAGATGAGCCGGGTACTGGATACGTCAGAAGGTTCGTTAAAGGCGTCTTACCACCACGCGGTGAAAAAAGTTGAGGATTATATACTGAATCATTAAACTTTGCTCATGCAAAGGGGTCTGACAGAAGGACATGCAGAACAAGGATGACATATTTGAAGAATTGAGACTTATCAGCGAGTTGGTGGCCGGCCTTGACCGGAGGACGCCTTATGGGATCCCTGAGGGGTATTTTGATGGTTTGAGCGAAAAGGTCTTGGGACGAGTCAGGCAGACTCCTTATAGCGTTCCGGAAGGGTATTTTTCCGGTTTTGCCGACAAGCTGATGGCTCGCATAAAAGCCGGTCAGGAAGACTCTGCCGGTGTTGAATTAGCTGGTTTGTCTTCCTTGTTGAGCAAGCTGGATAAGAAGGTTCCCTTTCAGGTGCCGGAAGGATATTTCGGTGAATTGACCGGGAATATATTATCAGGCGTACACGCCGGCGATTTGGTGCGTCAAGACCCGGAAGATCTTTCTGATCTGATGACCAGACTTCAGCATGTAAATGTCTATGAAGTGCCCAATGGCTATTTCGACGGCGTTCCCGAGGCGGTACTTACTGTCATTAAAGACCCTGTTGTGCCGGTTATCTCCATAGGGAGACAAGCCCGGGTCGTTTCGATCGGCAGAAGCCGGAAATGGCTGCAGATTGCTTCGGCGGCGATCGTGGCAGGATTGATCCTGACGGCCGGGTGGCTTCGGTTTAACCGGTCCGGGAATTTGATCGGGGACAATCAGGATCCGACCGTTGGTCTATTGTCTAAAGCCAGCGATCAGGAGATCGAAAGTTATCTGGATAACCAGCATATCTCCTTATCTGAGGTCCTTGCAGGCAACAACGTCACGTCTACCCTGGATATCAGTGATTCGGATGTCAAGAATATTCTGGGGGATGTATCGGATGATGAACTACAACATTACCTTGAAGACAATGGATCTCCAAAAGATCTGGTAACGAATTGATCATGCGAAAGTCAGCATATTTATTGGTGATGACTATCTGGCTTACTTTGTCGTGTCTGGCCCAGGGAGGAGGCGATTTGCCTCAGCCGGGTCCAGGGGGCGGCGGTATGCTCGAATCCGCGCATATCGGCTATATTACCCAAAGGCTGAACTTGTCCCCTGTGGAAGCTCAGCGTTTTTGGCCGATCTATAATCAATATGCGGCGGAGATGCGCCAGGCGCGTGTAAACTACCGGATCAATAAGGACGAACTGGCTTTCGACGAGGCGAGGCTGGTGATCAAAAAGAAGTATAGCCTTGAGTTCGGAAGGGCTCTCTCTCCAGCCCGGGCGAATCAATTTTTCATCATTGAAAATGATTTTGCGGCTTTTGTACAAAGGGAATGGATTCAGCGCAAACAATTGCGAATGCAACAGCGAAGGGGCGGACGAATAAACGGGCCATATAAGTAGCGACAAGGCGGGACTGAGTCTCACCATTTCATAGGCAACCAAGAACCGTTCGACAAAAAACGGACGAATAGACCCCGATATTTTGCTGTTTTACCGATTAATTTCAGCACCCACCCGGGTTATAACGATATTTGAACTTGGTGTTTTTCATAGGTTAGCAACGGCCGGCTCTTTCCAGGGCAGGCCTTTTTTGGCCTGCGATCAAAAATATTAAAATTTGATTAAAAACTAAAAACTGGCGTTTTGATATCGTGGTAAAATAAAAAGATCCAGCCTTCGATCTTTCCTCTTTCCGTCCATTCCTGCCTCAATTCCATGCTTTTTCTTCCGTCATGATCATATTTTGCTACCACGCGGCTTTTCATTTGCTGCAGCTGCGGCGCCACGTCGCCTCCAAAAAATAGGGTTGATCCTCCGTCGACGATCCAGAAGACCTGGTGGTAAGGGCAGTGCGCGCCGGTCATTTCATATTTGATATATCCGTCCACAACCCCATCTCCGTCCAGTAGAACGACCTGGGGGGAATCCCGCAAAACAGCCAATTCATCCGTATGGTAAGAAGAAGGCCCCTTTTCGAAAGCATATTCGAGCTCCTTTCGCTGGACGTAATATCGGGCATTGGGGAATGACAGCCTACCCGCCATGCTGACGCCTCCGGCGTGATCCTTGTGGAGGTGGCTGAGCAATACCTTGGTGACCCTGGACGGATCGATGCCGGCATTGATCAGGTTTTGATGGATCTGCAATCGCCCGGCTTTTTCAGAACCAAGTCCTGTGTCAAGCACCAGGATATCTTCCGGGCCGACCAGAGCAAATGGTTGTACTTCGACCAGGAGGCTGCCGGTAGGCCGATGCTGAAGATCGTCTGAATCCAGGTTGAAAGGAACAAATTGTTTGGTCTTATCGATGGTGAAGGCGCCTTCGGACAGGGGAATGATCTTCATCGGGCAAATTTACGCGCTATCGCAATACCATTTGCCGATCCGCATCGAGACGGACCAGGATGAACAGCATGATGCTGAATGTCATCAGGGATGTTCCGCCATAACTGACAAAGGGCAGGGGGATGCCGATCACCGGCGCCAGCCCGATGGTCATGCAGATATTGATCACGATGTGAAAAAAAAGAACGCTGGCGACGCCATAGGCATAACACCTGCTGAATACGCTCCGTTGTCGTTCGGCGACGGCTACGATCCTCATAAGCAGCAGCATATATATCCCAAGGAACAGCATGCTGCCCACGAACCCGAATCCCTCCCCGATAGTGCAGAAAATGAAGTCTGTTCGTTGCTCCGGCACGAAGTCAAAACGGGTTTGCGTCCCTTTGAGCAGGCCCTTGCCGATAAGCCCACCGCTGCCGATCGCGATCTTGCTTTGCTTGACATTATAATTATTGTTGTTGCTGTTCCTTCGAGTGATGTTTTTCTGCTCGTCTTCGAGCGCCACCTCTGTGGCTTGGTCCTTTGGCACATAGTCCTTGCCAATAAGGGCGTAGATACGCTGGACCTGATAAGGCTTGAAAACATGTTCGAATAGGAATGGAACCACAAAGCGTTGAACGCCGACACAAACGAACCAGATGCTTGCGACAAGCATAAAAACGCCCTTGCTGCGTTTGATCTGCTTTCGCAGGATATAGATAGCCAGCAATGCAACTCCGGTTAGCGCGAGTGCGAGCGTATTTGGTTCTACCAGCAGGGTAGCGACCACCAGAACGGCAAAGGAGAATCCAATGATCAGCACCGACGAAGGAAGGCCTTCACGGAACATCACCAGGAAAAAGGAGAAATAGACGAGCGCAAGACCCATTTCGCTTTGCATGATGCTGAACATGGCCGGGGTCAGAGCGATGACAACTGCTATGATCTGTGAACGCGGACGCGTAAAGTTCGTCTCCACCCGGGACAGGTACTTTGCGAGAGCCAGGTTGACAAATATCTTGCACATATCGGCCGGTTGGAGATTGAACGCCGAACCAAACTTGATGATCGACTCCGTACCCTTTATCCGCGAGTGAAAAGGGAACACTAGCAGAAGCAGCAAGATGCCAAACGCATAGCCGAGGTTCGCCGTAGCGGTAAAGAACTTACTGTCCGTAAGCAGGATGAAAATCCCCGCGATGCCGCCCAGAATAAAGAAGAGAAGTTGGCGGCTGTAGTCTGTTTTAAGGGAAATAAAGCCCTGGAGAACGATATCGCCGTCCCGGTAACTGGCGGCAAAGATACTCATGATCCCCAGGCTGCAAAGGATGAACCAGATCCAGACGAGGGACCAGTCGACACCTTTCGATATGGCGGGGTTGCGTTGGCTCATACTATCTTGTTGAATCGCCGGCCCCTTTTACCGGTAGTTCAGGTTTGGGGGTTGGCGTTTGTTTCGGCTTATCCGCAGGCATTTTCGGCTGCACGGGGATGAAGGTATGGATCTTGTGCATGGTATCCAGCAATGCCGCGCGACTGGCGCGATTGGTATATTTCTGAAGGCGGGTACTGTCTCCTGTCTGCAAGGCCCATGTCGCGGCGCGGATGGAATCGGCAAGGAATTGCGCTCTGACCAGATAAGTGGGCATCAGATCACTACTGGCAATCGACTCCACTTTTTCCCTGCTCTCCGCACGCAATGTGTCATTTAGATATTTTTCAACGATCAAAGAAGCGATCGGCGCCGCATAGGTTCCGCCGTACCCCACATTTTCCACCACGACGGCGACCGCGATACGGGGATTGTCGCGAGGCGCAAAGCACACGAAGACGGCATTGTTCCTGAGTTTTATTCTTTTCCCTTCGAAAATGCGGTAGTTTTCCGCGGTTCCCGTTTTGCCGCACATGTCGATCCCGGGTATCCTGGCCGGACGTCCCGTTCCGATCTCAACAACGTCCTGCATTCCGCTCTGTACAACCTCATAGTTTGCATCGGGAATATGGGTCAGTACTTCATGTCTCTGACGGAAGCGGTTTAATATAGTATCGTCCTCCCCAGCACCATCGATCTTCTCGACAAAGTGGGGTGTATAAAAATATCCCTTATTCGCTACAATGCACATGGTGTTCGCCATCTGCAGGGGGGTGACTGTCATCTTATCCTGGCCGATGCCCATCGTGTACATGGTACAGGAATTCCAGGACCGGTGGTACTCCTTGTCATATACCGCCGTATCGGGGATATTACCGGCATCTTCGCTGGGCAGGTCCACTCCGATGCGGTGTCCCAGGCCGAAGGCATTGACATATTCCTTCCATTTCATCAGGCCTGCGCGCGAACTGTGAAATTCGGAATTATCAACCTCCAACCGGAAGGCGTTTATAAAAAACGAGTTGCAGGAGTTGGCGATGGCCAGGCGCAGGTTGGCGGCGTGTCCGGGCTTGTGTTCATCGCACTTCACGGGCCGGGCGCATCCGGTGTACAGGCCAAGGCAGGGATAACCGCTGGCCGGCGAGATGACTCCTTCGTCGAGCCCGATCAGGGCGCCGAGCGGCTTATAGGTGGACCCCGGTTGATACTGCCCTTTGATGGCGCGATTCAGCAGGGGGCCGGAGACGTCGAGCGCAAGGCGGCCATAATTTTCCTGCTTTGCCGGTCCCGTCAGCGAATTGGGATTATAACCCGGGCCGGAAGCCATGGCCAGGATACCGCCCGTGCGCGGTTCGATGGCTACGATGGCGCCCACCTTGCCTGCGAGCAATCTTTCGGCAAGCTGTTGCAATTCGATGTCCATATAAGTGCGCAGATTCTTCCCTGCGACGGCCGGGGTATCGAGCGCCTTGTTCTGGTAGTGATCTACCAGCCTGTTGCGGTTATCCTTGAGCCAGAACTCGATCCCGCGCTGACCCATCAGTTCCCGTTCGTAGGATTGTTCCAGGCCGCTACGGCCTACATAGTCGCCCAACTGGTAGAAATTATTGGACCTTTTCAGGATCGCCGAGTCGACTTCCCCCACGTAGCCCATGATATGGGCCGCCGCGTCAAAGGGATAGGTGCGGACCGGCCGCTCCTGCAGGTTGAAACCTGGAAATTTCCAGATATTCTCTTCCAGGCGGGCATACATATCGGGCGGCAACAGGTCCTCGAAGATGGAAGGCCTGAAGGGACCATTTTTAAACCGTGCATCCAGGATGCGGCTGCGGAATTCCGCCGTATCGATGCCCAGCAGCTGACAAAAGTAAGCGGTGTCGATATTCCTGACCTGTGAAGGAGTGATCATCAGGTCGTACATGATCGTATTGTTGAGGATCGACCGGCCTTTCCGGTCGTAAATGATCCCTCGCGTGGGATAGATGCTCTTTCGGAAGAGGGCATTCTCTTCGGCCAGTTTTTTATACTTGCCCGAAATGATCTGCAGGTGAAATAATTGAGCGGCAATGACGAGGAACATGCCCGCGAAGATCAGGCGGATGATATTGCTACGGGACTGATTGAATACAGACATACAACAGGTACTACATACAATTTACGAAGTACGGATGTTTAACGCGTAAAGACTAAAATATACTATGCGAAATAAGGTATTTAATTTAGATCGTATTCGTCCGGAATTTTTGCTTTCTGTAAAACAGGAGTTCGGTTAATAAGACGAGGAGCAGGCTCACGGCGGTTGAGGCGATGACCTTTCCGGCAAAATAGATGAACGAACCAAATGACATCCATTCAAGGAAGACCAGGTAGATATGGTGAAGCAGCGTCAATACGAGTACATACGTGGCATAGGGCGCCCATCCCATGCTCACCATGGAAGGAGATATATAGTTCTTATCGGCGCCCTCCTGTGAGATCAGCAGCCCGATGATAAAAGGGCGCACGTAGGCGATCAGCGTGCACGCCGCCGCGTGAAGGCCGGGCGTTTTGCTGAAGAAATCCAGGCTAAGTCCGAATACGAAGCTGATAAAGGTCAGGGAACTCCTGGACAGGCTGAAGGGCAGCCAGAGGACGAACAGGTAATAGAGATAAGGCGTGATGAACCGATGGAGCGGCGGCATCTTGAACAAGATGAATACCTGGACCAGGATAAACAGGACAAAACGGATACTATTTTTCAACAGCTCACTCATTGGATCGTTTTGCGGGTAGAGTCCTCCAGCTTTTTTTGCTCATCATATTGTTGATTATCAATTACATACACGTACTCGATATTAAAAAAATTGGTCGCCGGCCGGATTTTCAACACGTAGAAATTGCTGGTATTGTCCTCTACGATCTCATATACTGTGCCGACAAGGATACCTGCCGGGAATTTGGAGGAGGTCTGACTGGTGACAATCGAATCCCCCTTGGCGACCTTCGCGCTCTTGGGGATATCCTTGAGGGTGACGAAGAGCGGACTGAGGCCATCCCACTCTACCGTCCCGCGTTCGCCTCCGTTCTTCAGCTTGACCACCACCTTGTATTGACGGTGGAGCAGGCTCATCACGGTCGCGAAATTTGAGCTGACATTGATCACGGTGCCTACGATGCCTTGCGGGCTGATGACGCCCATATTGGGGCGTACCCCTTCGTCTGTTCCGCGGTGAATGGTCAGGTAGTTGGTTTGGGAGGCGGTCGTGCTGTTCACCACCTTGGCCTCCAGGATGCGGTACTTCACTATCGAACGGGCCGAATCGACTTTTACCGTATCCATGATCAGCCGTTTGGCTGAATCGGGCGCCTCATAATTCTCCTTTAGCAACTGTCTCAGACGTTGGTTCTCTTTCAGCAGGGATTCGTTTGTCTTCTTGAGCTGGAAATAATATTCGATCGTGTTGTACTTTTCGTTGATCCTGCCGGTAATTTCCGTGCTGGCATTCATAAAGATCGCTTCATGGAACTTGTTGTAACGGAAGAGGATGGAAAGGGCGATGATCTGCAGCACCAGGAAAAAGAGGAAGTTGGTATGCCTTCTGATGAAGAGGAAAACGTTACGCACCTGGTTTCGAGTTTAGCATCTTGGAACTATCGCATGACGAACGGATACCGGTCATAATTCTTCAGGGCGATACCCGTTCCGCGGACGACGCTCTTTAACGGGTCGTCGGCTATATGTACCGGCAATTTGATCTTTTGGCTCAGGCGCTTGTCCAGTCCCCGAAGGAGGGCTCCGCCGCCGGTGAGGTAGAGGCCTCGACGGTAAATGTCCCCTGCCAGTTCCGGTGGCGTCGTTTCCAGGGCCTTCAGAATGGCCTCTTCGATCTTGAATATGCTCTTGTCCAGGGCTTCGGCGATCTCCTGGAAGCTAACCATGATCTGTTTGGGGATGCCCGTGACGAGGTCCCGGCCGTTTACAGGAATGTCATCGGGAGGGTTGTCCAGGTCTTTTAGCGCCGCTCCGATCTGAATCTTGATCTGTTCAGCGGTCCGTTCTCCGATCAACAGGCTATGGTACCGGCGCAAAGCCTCCATGATATCTGCGGTAAACTCATCTCCGGCGATCCGGATGGATTGGTCGCAGACGATGCCCGCCAGGGCGATAACCGTGATACCCGTCGTGCCGCCGCCGATATCGATGATCATATTGCCTACGGGTTCTTCCACGTCGATGCCGATGCCCAGCGCCGCGGCCATAGGTTCGTGGATCAGGTAAACTTCCTTGGCGCCCGCCTGTTCCGCGCTATCGCGAACCGCTCTCTTTTCGACCTCGGTAATGCTGGAAGGAATGCAGATCATCATGCGCCAGCTCGGAGGGAACAGCGGCTTCTTCGGGTAGATCATTTTGATCATCTCTCTGATCATCAGCTCAGCCGCATTGAAATCGGCGATCACCCCGTCCTTAAGGGGCCGTACCGTGCGAATGCTTTCATGGGTCTTTTCGTGCATCATGAGCGCCCGTTTGCCAACTGCCAGCACAGTTTTGGGGTTGTTACGGTCGAGGGCTACGATGCTCGGTTCATTCACCACTATTTCGTCGTTATGTATGATGAGGGTATTGGCGGTACCCAGGTCCATGGCTATTTCTTGTGTAAGGAAATTGAATAATCCCATTTTAAATAAAGGTCAGATTTATAGTGTTGATTTATAATGTCAGCAAAATTGAAGGAAATAATTCGAATTAACAAGGTAGAACGCTTGATTTGGTGCATTATTTTCCACAAAGGCTCAACCCAGGAAATATTTTTGAAACGCTGAGCGGTCCTGGTTCAGGCGATGAACCCAAGACGTTTTTCCATTTCGGGGCTCAGTGGCGGAAGTCTTCTTCGTTCGATCAGAAAACTGGTGAGACCGGCGATCTCCTTGAACAAATGATGGCTCTCCAGCGCTGCTTTCAGGTAATCCTTCCCCGTGCTGCCTCCTGTTCCGATGCGTGTGCCGATCATCCGGTGTACCATGCTCATGTGCCTGTACCTCCAGGTGCTAAGCTGTTCGTCGATCTCGAGTAGCTGATGGAGCAATTGAAAAGGCAGTTGCAGGATCGGGTAACCGCGATAGAGCATAATGAACAAGGCCGAGCGGCAAGCGGCGGGAGACAATGAACGCGTGGTCCGGGGTTTGTCTTCTCCGGCCGGCACCGGCTGTCCGGAACCCTCCGGATAGAATACGGCATCGAACAGGGACAGGTTATCCTTTTCCCGGTCGGCCAGGCTTTCCTGGTATCGGAGCCGGTATTCCGACCAGAACGGATCGGGACCCTTGTTCACGAAATGCTCCCAATTAGTGGATTCGTTGAAAAAAGGCATGCGTTCCAACCATTCGTTCAGCAATTGGAGCAGGGATTTTTCCTTTTCGGCCGTTTTGATCCTGTTTATCTCCGGCTGGCGAAGTTGGGAGATATAGTACTCCTGTCCATATCGATGTTCGTATTTCAGACCCAACCTGGCCTCCAGCAGCTTGAATTGCCAGCTTTGAAAGCCTGACGCAGGCCGCAGCATATCCCTGAAGTCCAGAAAGTCCATCGGAGTCATGGTTTCCATGATGTCGATCTGGTGTACGAGGACTTTCAGAATGGTCGCGCAGCGGCCCAGGCGGTGAACGACGGTCTGCAATTCGGGCGAATTGTCGTCCAGGGCCGGCGACTGCATGATGTCGATCACCGATCCGGTCTCCACCAGGAGCTGCTTGAACCATAGTTCGTAGGTCTGATGGATGACGATGAACAACGTTTCGTCATGGGCCGCCAAACCGAGTTCCGCGCTCTCCGGGCGCTGGGCGCTGAGGATCTTGTCCAATTGCAGGTAATCGCTATAGTGAACCTCTTTCGGCATTACTTGGTTTGACGGTGAGCGACGGTTTGTCCGAACGCGGCTGTGCCCGGCCATTCAGAGGAATTCGTACCCGATATCCCTCCTGTAGTATATCCCTTCGAAATGTATCTTTTCGAGAACGTCCCTGGATTTGTCGACGGCTTCGTACACCGTTTCGGCAAAAGAGGTCACGCAGAGGACCCGCCCGCCGCTGGTGACAATGCCCTCTTTTTGCCATTTTGTACCTGCATGAAAGATCAGGCTGTCTGCCCCACCCGGCCTCTCCGGCGTATTGGAGGCGCCGGGGCCTTCGACGCCTGTAATGGGCAACCCCTTTTCATAGCTGCCCGGATATCCGCCGCTTACGGCCATCACGGTGCAGGCGATGCGGTCGTCCTTTTCTATCCTGACCTCATTCAGACGACCTGCGGCCATCGATTGAAACAAGGCTACCAGGTCATTCTTCAACCGGGGCATCACCACCTCTGTTTCCGGATCGCCCAGGCGGCAATTGTATTCGATTACAAAGGGGTCTTCTCCCACTTTTATGATGCCGGCGAAAATGAATCCCTTATAGTCGATATTTTCCTTCTTCAGGCCTTCGACGGTAGGCACGATCACACGCTCGGTGATCTTTTGCATGAAGGCCTCATCCGCAAAAGGGACCGGACTAACCGCTCCCATGCCGCCGGTGTTCAGGCCGGTGTCGCCCTCTCCGATCCGTTTATAGTCCTTTGCTTCCGGAAGGATCACGAAATGCTGCCCGTCCGTCAGCACGAAGACTGACAATTCAATCCCTTTCAGGAACTCTTCCACGACCACCTTGCTGCCGGCTTCACCAAATTTATGGCCCTGCAGCATCAATTCGAATTCGGCGACTGCCTCGACATGGCTCTGGCAGATGACTACCCCCTTGCCTGCGGCCAGGCCGTCCGCTTTGAGGACGATCGGAAGCCGATGTTGCTGCAGGTAGGCGATCCCGTCTGCATAATTCGTGACATCGAATTCCCGGTAGGAAGCCGTAGGGATCTTGTAACGTTCCATGAACTTCTTCGAAAAAGCCTTGCTGCCTTCCAGCCTTGCTCCCCTGGCCGACGGGCCGACGACGGAAATCTTCCTGAGGGCCGCATCCGCCGCGAAATAATCGACGATACCCCTAACCAGGGGTTCCTCAGGGCCGACCACCACCATGCCGATCTTTTCTTTGGTACAGAGCTTCTTGATGCCTTCAAAATCCGTGGGCGACAAGTCGATATTCGTCCCGCATTGCATGGTCCCGGCATTGCCCGGGGCAATGAACAGCCGCGTGCAAAGAGGGCTTTGAATGAGTTTCCAGGCCAGTGCGTGTTCGCGCCCTCCAGAGCCTAACAGTAAAATATTCATTTTCGTTTATTGTTGCTACGTCCTCGTTTGCGGACCCGAAATTCGAATTTCATACGGACATTCTGAAATGAATTTTCTGAGAGGTGGAAGCGAAAATTCTTCCGGGGGCGCATGCTATGCTATTTATCTGTACTTTAGGTGCTGATTTTTCCGCAATATGAATGAACCCATCAAAGCGGGCCGTCACCCCAAGGCCTTATATGTGCTCTTCCTGACGGAGATGTGGGAACGTTTTGCCTATTATCTGATCGCGGGCATCCTGCTGATCTACCTGATCGACAATAAGGGCGGTAAGGGAATGGACGAAAAGACCGCCGCGGACATTGCGGGCAGCTTTTTCGCCCTGATCTGGCTTCCCTTGTTCATCGGCGGCTATATTGCAGACAGGTACCTGGGCTATATCAGATCCATTTTCCTCGGAGGAGGCCTGCTGGCTGCAGGTTACTTCGGCCTTGCGTTGCCGGGGAACACCGCCATGTACGTCTCGCTGGGGCTGATCGTCGTGGGCAACGGGTTCTTTAAGCCCAATATCAGTACGCTCCTGGGGAATATCTACAACCGGGAAGATCTCAAGCCGTTAAAGAACAATGCGTACAACATCTTTTATATGGGGATCAATATCGGATCCCTGTTGTGCAATTTTGCGGCCGCCTACTTACGGAACAAATATGGCTGGGGCGCCGCGTTCAGCGCGGCCGGCGCCGGCATTGTGATCGGCCTGATCACGCTGGGCGCAAACCTGAAGAAAATAAGGGTGGGGGATGTGAGAAAGGAGCCGCAAAAAGAAGATATGCCTTTATCGAAAATACTGGCCTATGTTTTCTTACCCGGCTTCCTGGCCGCGGTGGTTGGCTATTTTCTGCCTTCGAAGGTCTTTCACACCACGATCATGGGCAGTCCATCGAGCGATGCCTTTGTCTTCGCCTGTGTTCCGGTGGTCTCGTTCTTCATTTCCATTTGGGTGCGGGCCAGGGGGCAGGATAAACGAGGGATCGGGGCATTGCTGTTCATTTTTTCCATATCGGTCATCTTTTGGGCGATCTTTTACCAGAATTTCACGGCCTACACGCTGTGGGCGGAAAAGCATACCGACCGTACCATTTCCTGGAGCGTGACCGAAAAATTAGCCGATAACATGCACTTGCTGCAAAAGGTAAATACGCAGCCCCGGGAAGTCACGCAGGTTGATTCCAATCTCGTGGAGATGAAGGATAGTGCGGGAAATATGCTCAAGACCGTCGGTCCCGATCCATATTTCAATAATGTTCCCAAAGCGAATTGGCCCCCGCCCGGCGTCGACCTGAAATTGTCCAATTCGGAATTGTATCAATCCATCGGACCTCTGTTTATCGTGACGCTGACCCCTCTCCTGGTGCTGCTGTTCAGCTGGCTGCGGAAAAGGGGGAAAGAGCCGACCACGGCGTCCAAATTCGGTATCGCCTTATTCTTATCCGCGATGTCCTCGTTGGTGATGGTGTTTGCCGTGTTGTCCGTCGCATCGATCTATCACTACAAGGTTTCCTCGCTATGGTTATGGGGCACTTATCTGATGATCACGCTCGCCGAGATCTTCCTGAGCCCGATGGGTCTTTCCCTGACCTCGAAGCTGGCGCCTGCAAGGCTTACCTCGCTGATGATGGGTGGCTGGTTCCTTACGATGTCCCTGGGCAGTAAGGTGGCCGGGTTGATGACGAGTTCCTGGAATAAATTCCCTGATAAGAAAATCTATTTCCTGGTATGGATCGTGGCCGCCGTGATCGGGGGCGTGTTGATCTTTTCGAGGGTGAAATCGCTCAACCGGATCCTGGTTGAAAAGACGGGAACCACGTAAAGCGCGCAGGCACAGGCACTGAAACGCTAAATCCAACATATGGCTGAAAAAAAGTTCCAACCTTTTGTCCCTGCGGAAACGCAAATGAAGGAATTTACCTTCAAGGCCCTGGCGATGGGGAGCGTATTCGGTATCCTGTTCGGGGCTTCCACCGTCTATCTCGCCCTGAAGGCCGGGCTTACCGTTTCCGCATCGATCCCGATCGCCGTTCTGGCTATCACGTTGGGCAGGAAATTATTCCGCACGACCATTCTGGAAAACAATATCATTCAAACGACGGGCAGCGCCAGCGAAAGCATCGCAGCGGGCGTGGTATTCACCCTTCCGGGCTTTTTATTCCTTTCTACCACGGATGCCGCCAATTATTTCGATTACGGGGTCATCTTCATCCTCGCCATTTTCGGCGGCATGCTGGGCACGCTGATGATGATCCCTTTGCGCCGCTCGCTGATCGTAAAGGAACACGAGACGTTGCCTTATCCGGAAGGAACAGCCTGTGCTTCCGTGCTGAAGGCGGGAGAAAAGGGCGGGTCGTTTGCCAGGACGGCTTTTACCGGCCTTGGGTTTGCATTTGTCTATGCCTTGCTTCAAAGAATGTTTAAAGTAGTTGTTGATACTCCACTGTTCGACACGGTGAACAATAAGGCGTTAAACAAAATATTTCCTTCCGCGCAGGTCTCCGCAGATATCACGCCTGAATATATGGGAGTCGGTTATATTATCGGTCCGCGGATCGCGGGAATCCTGGTGGCGGGCAGCGTGCTGAGTTGGCTGGTGCTGCAACCTCTGCTGGCGTCCCTGATCGACCCGATCAATATCGCATTGCAACAGGTGAAACTGGGCTTTCTTACCGATATTCATAAGGCTGGTGGACAGGGGGGCTGGAATCCATTGACCCATACTTTTGCCGATCCCGCGACGGCTATTTACCGCGCATACGTAAGGCAGATCGGCGCCGGCGCGGTGGCGATGGGCGGCTTTATCACCCTGATAAAGACTATCCCTACGATAATATCGTCCTTCAAGGAGAGCATCGGCGGAGTCAGAGAAAAGGGCGGGGATAGCCGAATACGGACGGAGCGCGATCTGAGCATGAAGGTGGTGTTGTTTGGCAGCATCGGCCTTGTGGTTCTAATCAGTTTGCTTTCCATTATACCTGGTGATTCGATACTTAACCGCGCGCTGATCGGGATACTGATCGTGGTCTTTGGCGCCTTTTTCGTGACGGTCTCCTCGCGCATCGTGGGGCTGATCGGAAATTCCAATAACCCGATCTCCGGGATGACCATTGCCACCGTGATGAGCACCTGCCTTATCTTTCTGGCAATCGGCTGGGGAGGAAAAGCCTATGAAGCCATGGCGCTTGTCGTGGGCGGGATGGTCTGTATCGCCGCGGCCAATGCAGGCGCTACGTCACAGGATCTGAAGACAGGCTATTTAGTCGGGGCCACCCCACGTTATCAACAGTTGGCCCTCTTTATAGGCGTGATCGTTTCGGCCATCGCGATCGGGTTTACGATCAAGGCTCTCGACGTGCCGACGGCCGACCAGGCCGCCAAAGGGATCCACCATGCGATCGGAACTACCTACAATGCACCGCAGGCTACAATGATGGCGACGATCATCAATGGAATACAGACGGGGAACCTGGACTGGAATTTCGTACTGGCCGGCGTCTTTCTTGCCTTTGTCATGGAACTTTGCGGGGTCAGGGCGCTCAGTTTCGCGATCGGCGTTTACCTGCCGATCTCGACGACGCTGCCAATCTTTATTGGCGGCGCAATTCGGGGTATGGTTGACCGGTTGAAGAAGAAGCGCGGGATCAAGAGCCGTGAAGGAGAAGAGGATCTGGAGAAGGGCAATCTCTATGCAACGGGCCTGGTGGCCGGCGGGGCGTTGATGGGCGTGGTATTCGCGCTTCTGGGGCAGTGGAAATGGGTTGCGGACGGGTTGAAAAAGCTGAGCGCACAGAAGTTCCTGACGGACTGGCTGGGGACTCCGGGTTATTTCGTGCTGGGGCTTGGCTTTTTTGCATTGATGGGCTATATGCTGTACCGCACGGGGATGCAACGTGACGAGTTGCCGGAAGAGGCTTGATGTAAAGTGGGGGTCCGATAGGCGCCAACGATGGGCCGACTCAATTCATCTTGAACGGAACGATCATCTCGAAGAGGGGGATATTGACGTCGAAGCTCTTTTGATTATTGGTGTTCTCCATCGTATAGCAGCCGTGCATCTTGCCCATTTCCGTGCGCAGGTTGCAGCCGCTCACATACTGGTACCGTTCGCCGGGGCTAAGGATGGGTTGAATCCCGACCACTCCTTCCCCTTCGACCTCGCGATGGCTGCCGTTGCTGTCGAAGATGTGCCAGTGGCGGCGGTGAAGCTTAACAGAAAAGGGGTTGTGGTTTTCGATGGTGATGCGATAGGCAAACATATACTCTCCGGACAGGGGATTAGAGTAATCCGGCTGGTAGAACGTTTCCACGCTCACTTCGACTCCGTCTGAGATCTTGTTTGTCATCATAACAAATTTATCTAAAAATAATCAAAAACGCTTCTGTTTTGGCCTGATCTGGAAATTTTAACTGTTTTATACTTATTAGCGGGTATTTTTGGGTGAAATGTCTAAAATTTTGGATTTTTTACGATTTTTTCAGGTTAAGGCGCTTAAAAAACGTACATATAAATATTTTTGATATGAAAATTGCAGTTGCGAAGGGAGATGGAATAGGGCCGGAGATCATGGAAGCCGTACTGAAGATCTTTAATGCTGCCAGGGTTCCCCTGGAATATGAATTTGTGGATATGGGCAAGTGGGTATTCGACAAAGGCTTTTCCAACGGGATGACTCCCGAGGCCAAACACAGCATCGAGGAACTGGGCATCCTGTTCAAAGGCCCGATGGAAACCCCGAAGGGAAAAGGGGTAAAGAGCGTGAATGTGACGGCGCGCAAGACCTGGAACACCTATGCCAACAAGCGGGTCTTTCAGACCCTGCACGGCGTGGACACCGTCTTTTCCAAGGCGGGAATACCCATCGACATCACGATCGTCCGGGAGAATATCGAAGACACTTACGGCGGCATCGAGCATATGCTGACGCAGGATGTCGCCCTGAGTCGCCGCTTCATCACCCGCCCGGGGAGCCTGCAGGTGATCAAGTATGCCTTTGAAATGGCGAAGAAGAAAGGCACCCGACGGATCACCTGCGCTCACAAGGCTAATATCATGAAGCTTACGGACGGGCTGTTCCTGGAATGCTTTCACGAAGTGGCCAAAGAATATCCGGATCTCCGGTCTGACGATATCATCGTGGATGATCTAGCCATGAAACTGGTGGTCCGGCCTCAGGAATTCGATGTCGTCGTATTGACCAATCTCCAGGGCGACATCATCTCCGATCTTTGCGCGGGTCTGGTCGGGGGGCTGGGGTTTGCTCCGTCGGCGAATATCGGGGATCATATCGCCATCTTTGAGGCCGTTCACGGTACGGCGCCCGACATTGCCGGCAAGAATATCGCCAACCCCACGGCCCTCCTGCTGAGCGGGATCACCATGTTGCGGCACCTGGGTTTTATGCAAAGCGCCAGCATTATCGAGAATGCGTTGCTTTTTACCCTGGAACAGGGGATACATACCGGCGATTTCGGCGATAAGACCACGGCTCCATTAAATACCAGCCAGTTCGCCGAAGCGATCATAGGAAATTTTGGAAAGACGCCCGAGCTCGGCGCCAAGCCCGTAGTAAAGGATATGACACCCACGCCGACCGCCTTTAAGCTGACCCGGAATGAGATGATGGTATCCGATGAAATGGAAAAGGAGGTCATTTTCGGAGTGGATCTGTTCATCGAGAGCGCGGAGCAACCTGAAACGATTGCCAGGAAGTGTCAGCGGCACGCCGGGGTGAAATTCAACCTCATCAGTATCAGTAACCGCGGCACCCAGGTCTGGCCGACAGGATCCGTGTATACCAACCTGGTCAATCAATACAATGCCCGTTTTGAGAGCCTGGATGGGATGCCCTTGCATCAGCAGGATATCCTGGGATTGTATGTCAGCCTCAGTGGGGATTTTAAGATATGTTCCTCCGAATTACTCAATATGTGGGGAGGCAAGAAAGCGTACTCGCTTGCCCAGGGTCAATAAGGCCTCATTTCTGCCCGAATCTACCATATATTGACCCGATGGGGCCATGCCGGATGCCCTCCCGGGCCCCTTGGCACGGAATTAGCTCCATGGTTCCCACAGCTCGTTCCTTTTAGAACCCTCCCTGCCTATTCCGTGAATTCCTGTTAAGCCTTCATTGGTCAATTTATCAATTATGAAAGAATTTTACCGGTTCTGTTCACGGGCATTTTTTTGTCTGTGCCTGTCCGCAGGCATGGTTCAATATGCGGGTGCACAGGTGCAGACCGCCCGTTTCATTTCCACCAGTGCAAACAGCAATGGCTTTTATGAATATCTGCCGGCGGGATACGGCAGCGGTTCGCAAACCTATCCCCTGATGGTCTTCCTGCATGGGGCAGGGGAAGTTGGCAATGGGGGGTCGGATCTTCCGCTGGTCCTCCGCAACGGTCCGCCGAAATTGATCAATGCCGGGACATTCCCTACCTCCTTTACGGTGAATGGGAACAGTTTCTCGTTTATTGTCTTGTCACCCCAGTTCATCGATTGGCCCTCGGAAGACGATGTCGACGCCGTCATTAACTATGCCATAGCACATTACCGGGTCGATGCCACCCGCATTTACCTTACCGGCCTGAGCATGGGTGGAGGGGCAACCTGGGATTATCCCGCCTATGGCGGAACCAATGGTTCCTTTGCTATGAAGATTGCAGCGATCTTGCCCGTTTCCGGAGCCGATACGTTGTATAGAGATGGCTCAGGGACGATCGCTGCGGCCAACCTCCCCGTGTACGCCACCCATAACCAGGACGATCCGATCGTTCCCTCCCGATATACGGTCGCCAACGTCATCGACATCAACAATTCCAATCCTCCGCCTGCTACGCGGGCCATTGACACCATCTTTGCGGTCAGCGGCCATGACGCGTGGGACAAGACCTATGACCCGGCATTCACCAATCCCCGCATCGGCAACCTCAACGTATATCAGTGGCTGCTCCAGTTTACCCGCAACTCCGTCATATTGCCCGTTACCCTGATCTCCTTCACGGCCACCCTATCCCAGGATCAATCACAGGTCGACCTGAACTGGAACACGGCCAGGGAACAGAACAATAAATTCTTTACCCTGGAAAGGTCGGCGGACGGCCAGCATTTTACGGTCCTTGATACGGTCCCTTCCGCAGGTCAGGACGGTCCGCGGCAATACGCCTTCGTCGATAAGACGCCGTTGCCGGGGAAGGATTTTTATCGGTTATCCCAAACCGATATCGACGGAAAGACAACCTATTTTTCAACCCTCGAGGTGAGCCTGCCTGCCGGCGCCCTGGTCACAGCCTTGCGCATCAGCCCCAATCCGGCGAGAACCAGCATCTTGCTGGAGTTGACCGGCCGCGAGCAGGGAACACTCCGGGTTAGACTATCTGACGCGCAGGGCAAGCTGATCAGGACCTCGATATTCAACAAGCAGGGGCCGGTCTGGGACCAGCTCCTGGATATTTCCGGACTAGCGGCGGGAAATTATTTCATCGATGTGCAAGGGTCTTCGATCCATGCGGCGTCGCAATTTGTCAAAGAGTAAACAACCAGAAAAAAACCCTGACATGAAACGTTACCATCCGATCGGGCGCAGGAACTCGTTCTTTTTTTTGTTCTCCCTTTTTATCCCCTTTTCCTTGTTCTCCCAGACGCGAACCCAGACGGCAAGGAGCAATACCGTGATCGATGCCTTCTGCCATGGATTTTACGAGTCGCTGCCTCCGGATTATAACAGCACGTCGAAGAAATATCCCCTGATGGTGTTTCTGCATGGTCAGGGGGAGATCGGGGACGGAAGTCCGGCCCAACTGCCCAGTGTCCTCGTCAACGGTCCTCCCATGAAGATCAACAACGGGACCTTCCCCGATCCGGTGACGGTCAATGGCCAATCTTATAATTTCATCGTCATTTCGCCCCAGCTCAATACATGGCCTGTCTGGGGCGATGAGCAAACAGCGGTGAATGATATCATCAATTACGCCATTGCCCATTATCGGGTAGACACCAGCAGGATGTATCTGACCGGGCTGAGCATGGGCGGGGGCATTGCCTGGGAATATGCGAGTTACAACGATGGCACCGTCGATTACGTCAAGCGATTGGCGGGCTTGCTGGTCGTCGCCGGCGCGTCCTATCCCGAATCGGAGCGGGCCGCCGCGATGGCCCAGGATCACCTGCCGGTATGGGCCACGAACAACCAGGATGACCCTACCGTTCCTGCTTACTATTCGATCGATTATGTCCAGGAGATGAATGATGACGGCGCGAATCCTGCGGCCGCGGTGACTATCTTTCCAGTCAGCGGGCATGGAGGATGGGTACAGACGTATAATACGCTGACCAACGCATCCGGCCTGACGGTTTACCAATGGATGCTGCAATTTCAGCGTGTCGGGAATAATGTCGTCATCGGAGGCAGCATCCTGCCGGTCGAGCTGACCTCTTATACCGCCGCCTTGTCGCCGGATCGATCGCAGGTCGACGTCAATTGGAGCACAGCGAAGGAAGAGAACAACAGGTATTTTACTTTGGAAAGGTCTTCGGACGGCAGGCAGTTCAATACGGTCGATACGGTCGGCGCCACGAACCAAGCCGGTGCACAAAGCTATTCCTATGTGGATCGGTCTCCTCTTGCCGGAAAGAATTATTACCGGCTGTCCCAGACCGATATGGATGGGAAGACGACGTATTTTTCCATTCTCGAAGTGACGGTACCGGGTCAGACCACCGCGCTACGCGTCAGCCCCAATCCCGCCAGGAACAGCATCACGCTTTCGATGGCCGGCAGCGGAATGGGCTCGTCGCAGGGGTCCGTGCAAGTCACGTTATCCGATGCACAAGGCAAAACGGTGCGTGTATGGAAGTTAGCCGGGCAGAACGGGGCCTTGAACCAGGTTTTGGACATTACGGGGCTTCCGTCAGGGAGCTATTTTGTAAGTGTGACAGGATCTTCGGCCCGGGCGACGGCGCAGTTTGTTAAGGAGTGAGGGGTGCCTGCCCAGGGTTCTTCCGGACCTGTAAATACTCGGCAAAGCCGAGCAGGTCCCAAAAGATATTGCCGCGCAGATGACCGGTGCGGACCAACGAATTCAGCATTCTTGCCGGTGTCGCTATGATATTCCATATACTTCTTCTGGTACCCGCAGCAAGGACAGTGCAACCTTCCGCTTCGAATATTTTTCGCAATTCCGCGACGGAATAGACCCGCACATGCGTGGGATCATCCTTAAAATTCAGCGTACCGCGCATCGAGGGCAGGCTAAGGCTCTTTGCGCCGGGATACTCGATATAGAAATATCCACCAGGCTTCAATTTTGTCAGCAAGCGAGGAAGCACTTCGTCGCCGTTGGGCAGATGCTCAATGACATGCGCCATCAGCATGCCGTCAAAATAGCGGTCCGGTATGACCGAATAGTCCAGACGAGTGAGGTCGAGCTCGAAAAAACCCTTCATAGCACGGAAGTCGCCGTCGTCATTATTATACTGCCTGTCCATGTCCAGGCCATAATATTCGCAATTAGGGAAAAGAGCGGTGACCTTTGCCGCAGAATGGTTTCCGGCCCCGACATCAAGCAATCTGAATGGCTGCTTTCCGAAATATTTCCGGAGAAAGCTGAACTTGGGATTGACAATGCGCCTGACCGGGTTTAGGCCTTTGATCATGCTGCAATTTACTTCTTTCCTGTTAATGAAAAGAAGCGGTCGGGTTGACGAAGTGAGTAGGCGCTATTGGGTCAATTGGCCGAGTTGGTTAATTGCAGACTGCGAAAGCGCCCGGTTATAGATCCGTATTTCATCGATCGCTCCATTAAAAGCATAGGGGAAGGGCCCAAAATTGCTTATCCCGATGAAGAGATCCTGAGAATTGGCGGTAAACGAGGCGCTCTTCTGACTCGTAGTCTTCAATTTGCCGTTTAAATATAATTTGGATGTGATCCCATCATAGGTAAACACAACAGAATACCATGTTCCAGCGTGTATGACCGAGGTATCGATGAGGCCAGCCGCATTTCCCTGCGGAACATCGTCTCCATAAGAGGCAGTAAAGTACTCATGTGCGCTGTCGATCGAAGGCGCAGAGCAGACGGTTGGAGGTTCAAAACGCAATAGGTACAATCCATTGACGGGGTCAGGCTCGCCTTTTTGAATGACATCATTGGCATTGCAGTTCGTTGCGGTATTAAATGCACCCACCCTTATGATGGCCATCAAGGTAATACCATCCGCGGGGTTGAGCGTAGGGCTGTTATGCACCTGCATGTAGGTCGTCGAGCCGTTGAATTGAAAGGCATTGTTGCTTCTGCCGAAACGGTCAGCAGTCAGGGTCGCTCCGTTGTTCAGGACGATATCGTTGCCGTTGCCACTGCTATCATGCAGGTTTCCACCATTGAAATTATAATAAGCGACTAACCCGGTCGTAATATCATAGACCGTATCAATCTTTATCGTGGTATCGTGGACATGGGTTATGGTCGTGTCATGTATGTGAACGATCGTCGTATCGTGTTCAATGCTGTGTTTGGTGCAGGATCCGAGGGGGGAAGAACCAGAGAGGATCAAAAAATAGAGGACGAGGGAACCGGCGATTAGTTTAACATATTTCATAGAAGGCTTATTGCGTAGACCCCAAAAGTGCGACAAAAACATGAGGAATACAAGATTACCCTTATCTATTTCTCATTTCAGGCGATTGGACAGTTGGATCAGGATCATTACGCCGAATGCGACAAAAAACGTCAGGGAGGCAAAATGAACGGAACGGTAGCGCGCCTCCTTGCGCTCCTGTTCGTGCATCCGGGCCTGAACATAAAGCACGAAACTGACCAGGCTCACCAGCCCGCTCAGGATGCACAAGGCCACATTTATGAAAAAGAACATTTAGCATTGTTTGGTGGAGGAAAATCCATTCTTCCCCAGCCATTGCTTCACTTTTTCCCGCTGGTCGCCCTGGATGATGATCAGGCCGTCCTTGACCGAGCCGCCTGTTCCGCAATGGGCCTTCAATTTCCTGCCCAATTCGTCGAGATCGGCCGTAGTCCCTATGAATCCTTCGACCAGGGTCACCGCCTTGCCCGCGCGTTGTTTGGTATCCAACCTGATCTGAAGCTTCTGCTGCGACGGGGCCAGGGTCACCTGCGGGCTCTCCTCTTCGGACTCGGGGCTGAATCCGGGATCTGTGGAATAGACAATACCATCGCGTTCGGGTTTCTTTTTTTGCATGAGCTGATTATGGATGCATGATGGTTATGAGTGAGGGATCACGATGGCCTTCAGGCTCATGTCCAGGCTTTGTGCCTGGTGGATAAGCGCGCCGATACTGACAAAGTCTACGCCGGTCCTCGCATATTCCTCGATGTTGTCCAGATGGATACCCCCGCTGGCCTCGGTCTCGTATCTGCCGCCGATGAGCGTTAAAGCGTCTTCCACCTGACGCGGGGTGAAATTATCCAGCATGATGCGGTCGACGCCGCCGGTGGAGAGCACGCGACGCACGTCGTCCAGGCTGCGTGTCTCCACCTCTATTTTCAGCTCCGGACGGGATTCATCGCGGTAACGAATGGCCTCCCCGATAGCCGTCTCGATGCCGCCGCAAAAATCGATATGGTTATCCTTCAGCATGATCATATCAAAAAGGCCAAAACGATGATTGACGCCGCCGCCGATGCGGACCGCCTCTTTCTCGAGCAGCCGGAAATTGGGCGTGCTCTTGCGGGTATCCAGGACGCGGGTATGGTATCCTTGCAACCTATCGACGTATTGGCGGGTGAGCGTGGCTATGCCGCTCATTCGTTGCATGCAATTCAGGATCAGGCGCTCGCATTGGAGAAGGGTATGTATGCCAGCTTCCGCTTCGAAGGCCTTCTCTCCGGCCTGCATGGGCCTGCCATCCTCTTTGAACGCGGTGAACAAGGCGGATGGCTCTTTATGCCTCAGGATCTTTTCGGCTATGTCCATTCCGGCCATGATCCCAGCCTGCTTGATCTTCAGAACGGCCTTCCCCCTGGCGTCAGGAGGAATACAGCAGAGGGTGGAATGGTCCCCATCGCCGATGTCTTCTTTCAGTGCCGCCTCCAGGAGGAAGAACAGGCGTTCGTCACTTTCCGGGGCGATTGGCTGAGAACGGGCTGGATAGGAATCCGGGGATCGCATAGGCAAATCTACAAAAAAAAGACCCTCCGGCTATCAGCGGGAGGGTCGGCGGTTTTTTAAAGAATAATGCTCTTTGTAATAATGCTCTTTTATTGCGCGAGCTGGAACCTAAGTTCCTGCAATAGTTGCCTGTCGCCTTTTTGTTTCATGAATAATGTAGTCCGGTAGTCGCCGTTCTTGGTTTGCAAGATGCCCACACAGTACTCCGATCCGCCGTTCTCTCCCTTATGCCTGATCTGGAAATTCTGCACTCCATTGGTGCTGAAAAAATCGCGGATGATCATTTCGGCCTGGCTCTTACTGTACGTGTCACTCTTTTCAGGGAGGGATATATCAACCCGGGTATCCAGGTACTGTGATAACTGACCTGCATTCCCCGACCGCATCGCCACCGCCACATCATCCAGGTTATAGTTCGCTGGGTACGAATGATCAGTATGCGAATGACCAGGGTACAAATGATAGTAGTCAGGGCGGAAAGAAACAAGGACAAGCGACAAGGTTAAAACCGCTAATCCAAGGATGCTCTTCATATAATAAAATATTGGTCAGCCTCCCTAGTCCCAAAAATATGCCAAACTGTCGTCCGCCAGGAAAAATACCTCCGATAGGGTATCGATCGACCCTGCCCCGGGCCCGGTCTGGCCGGAATTAAGGGCATTCTTCCTACCTTTGCCGCGCCTGAAACATTGATAATAAACCCTTTTATATGCCTATCAAGAAAGTGATCCTGGTCATCATGGACGGCTGGGGCCTCGGAAAACAGCGGTCCTCGGACGCCATCCAGCATGCCCGCACCCCCTTTGTCAGTTCGCTTTATGCCAAATACCCGAATACGACCCTGGTAACCTGTGGAGAGGCGGTAGGCTTGCCGGAAGGCCAAATGGGCAATTCTGAAGTGGGCCATTTGAACCTGGGCGCCGGAAGGGTTGTATATCAGGAACTTCAGCGCATCAATGTGGCCATCCGGGACGGATCGTTCGCCCGAAATGCCGTACTGCTGGATTCCATTGGCCGAGCAAAATCCTCGGGCAGGCCGCTCCATTTGTTAGGACTGGTCAGCGATGGCGGGGTGCATTCTCACAGCGCCCATTTAAAGGCCATTGTGGACCTTTGCCGTTCCAAAGGGTTGGAAGAGGTCTTTATTCATGCTTTTACAGACGGGCGGGACACCGATCCAAAGAGCGGCCTGGGATTTATCCGATCACTTCAGCTGCACCTGAACGGCAGTGTCGGAAAGATCGCTACCGTGAGCGGGCGCTATTACGCCATGGACCGGGACAAGCGATGGGAAAGGGTAAAACTGGCCTATGACGCCTTGGTGCATGGCATCGGGCCGAAGGCCTCCGATGCGTTGGCCGTTCTTGAACAGAACTATGCCCATGGTGTCACGGACGAGTTCATCAAGCCGACGGTGATCGTGGATGAAGGGCAGCAGCCGCTGGGAACGATCAGGGACGGGGATTCCGTCATCTGCTTTAACTTCCGGACCGACCGCTGCCGGGAGATCACCCAGGTGCTGACCCAAACCGACATGCCGGACCAGGGAATGAAGAAGTTATCGCTGAACTATACGACCATGACCCAGTATGACCAACGCTTTGCAGGGGTTCATGTGATCTTCGAAAATGACGACCTGAAGAACACGCTGGGTGAGGTCATCGCCTCCCATGGACTATCCCAGATACGGATCGCCGAAACCGAAAAATACCCGCATGTGACCTTCTTCTTCAGCGGGGGGCGGGAGACCCCTTTTGCCGGTGAAGAAAGGATCATGATCCCCTCCCCGAAGGTGGCCACCTACGATCTGCAGCCCGAAATGAGCGCCGTCGAACTGACCGATGCCATCCTTCCCGAGATTGAAAAGGGGACAGCGGCCTTCATTTGCCTCAATTACGCCAATGCCGACATGGTCGGTCACACAGGAGTCTGGCAAGCCGTGATCAAAGCGGTGGAGACCGTGGATCAATGCGTGGAAAGGGTAGTCACGGCCGCCCTGAAGAGTGGCTATACGGTATTACTGACTGCCGACCATGGGAATGCGGATTTCATGATCAACGAGGATGGCAGCCCAAATACGGCCCATAGCCTGAACCCGGTGCCGTTATTCCTTATCGGCAAGGACACCCCGGAAACCCTCCGGCCGGGCAAGCTGGGTGATCTCGCTCCCACGATCCTCCGCCTGATGGGGATCGCGCCGCCAAAGGAGATGACGGGGGAACTCCTCGTCTAGGCCGCCATTATTTTATTTCCGAGGCAGCTTTACATCACAAAAATTGTCTAAATTACAGAGCAACCAATGCGGTTTCTCTATGACCGAAGATGCCATCCTGCAAGGCTGTTTAAAAAACGAATCGGCTGCTCAACGGGAGTTGTACAATAGGTACAGTCCGAAGATGCTTGCGGTTTGTTATCGGTTTGCCCACAATCGGGAGGACGCGGAGGACATGTTGCAGGAAGGTTTCATTAAAGTGTTTTCGCAGATGCATACCTTCCAGAATAAGGGTGCATTTGAAGGCTGGATCAGGCGGATCATCGTCCATACCTGCATCAACAACCTGAAAAAGAACAAACGGTTCAATGAAAGCCTGGATATCGTTCATGCAAGCGGCATCCAGGTGCGCGAGGAAAGCGTTCCTTCGATCGTGCAGGCCAAGCAGATCGTCGAATGCATCCGGATATTGCCGATCGGGTATCGGACCGTGTTGAACCTGTACGCTATCGAGGGGTATTCTCATAAAGAGATCTCCGATATGCTCGATATTGAAGAAAGCACCAGTCGTTCGCAATATACCAGGGCAAAACAAATGCTGGAAGACATCCTGATCAGGAAAAGGATCCTCCAGAAGCCAAGGGAGAAGGCAGAGTGGCTGGTTGCCGTCAGATAGCTGATCCATATCCATGAAAAAAAGATCCCAAAACGTTAGCAACGATGGAAAGTAATTTCTATAGTGATGAATTTGAACAACTGATCCGGGAAAAGACAGAACAATACAAAATGTACCCTTCTGAAAAAGCCTGGAAGGGAGTTTATAGTTCTTTGCACACTAAGAAAAGATGGTTCATCGCCGGTATGTCCGTACTCGTCACCGGCATCATCGTCATAGCCGGAAAAGAATTGATCGGGCCGTCAGGCCATGCCGGCAATACGGCCAATACCAAAAAATCCACTCTCGCCTCCACTGCTGCCAATACAAGGTCCCCGCAGGAGAATACTGCGTTGCCGGTCGCTTTCTCAGAATACAAGGCGGGACCGCATGCTGACTTTTATCATAACGGACAGGGATCAGGGCTCCTGAATGATGAACCTGCCCTCGATGAGGTGAGGAATCTTAGCGTCGTGGATCCTGTAACGGGTCGCCCCGATCCTGATCCGGACGCCGTCGCTGCGACCGGGGTCGACGGGCCCGTTGTGCTCGTATCCCTCGCGCCATCGGGGCAAGCCAATGAACCAATCGCCGGATCCGGCATACACACTTCCACTATTTCCGGCGCTGCAGACAGCAAGCCTGCCGGAGCATACGCCAGATACCTGAGCCGCTTGCGGATGGGCATCGGGGGGCAAGACCCGTTGGCCAGTGTCGATATGAACCTGGTACCTGATCTCTTCCCCGGAACCAATCCGGCTCCTGGTTTTCAAATCCCTCTTCACCAGTCGGCTTATTCCCGCGCACTGTTTAGAGCGCGTGCTGCTGAAGAGGCTGAAGCTACCGTGGCAGCCGATGCCGTGGCCGTTATTGTCGATACGGTCTCCGGCCCTCAGCGGATCAACTGGCTGCAGGATTATGCCGTCTATAGCCTGACTCCGGCCTCGCATAAGAGCGATGACCTTATGGAATTCTTCATTACCCCGACCCTGACCTTCAGAACGCTGGCCGGAGGCGCTTATCAGAACCCAAAGGCCGCAAACGGGGCTCCGGCACCCCCCAGGCCGACGCTTGGACGTCCGATGACCATTGCCGATTATAAAGTGAATACTCCCGCACTGGGCTTCGCATCCGGTACTAATCTGGTTCATAAGGTCGGACGCAACCTATCACTGAAAGTGGGTTTGCAATTCAATTACACGCGTTTCTCCCTTAAGGCCTTCATTGCCGATCCGAAATCATCGAACAGCCTGCCGCCATCGGATTCGGCGGCAAGTGTTACTACCCTGGCCAGTTCAGGAAGCCAGCAGGTGCAATACCTCCACAATGAATATTACGAACTGTCGGCGCCTATCGGCGTGCAACTTAGAATACTGGGCAATGACCGGTGGCAGCTGAACGTGGCTGCGTCGGTTCAACCAAGCTATCTGATCAACAACAACTCCTATCTGCTGACACCCGATTACAGTCATTATTCGACCGACCCCGGCACGTTTAGAAAATGGAACGTCAATGCAGGGATCGAAACCTTTCTAACCTATCGGATCAACAAAGAGATCAGCATCCTGGCCGGACCCGAATTCCGCTACCAGATCTTCTCGAGCTATTCCAACCAATACCCCATCCGCGAAAATCTTCAGCAGTATGGTCTGAAGGTCGGGTTCGCCAAGTCGCTCCCCTGATGCTGGACCGATGGTCCCGCGCGTTGCCATTGATCCCCCGCGCCTTTGGGTGTCCAAAATTTACTTTACCTTTGCCGCGTGAAACCAAGCTCCTTTCGACCCTTTTCTGCGACTCATTTCCCGATGAAGAATGTACTTTGTATTGGCGCTTTGCTCCTGCTGGCAGCCAGCTGCCGAAACAAAAACCCTTCCGCAGCGGATGCCGGAGCTCCTTCCGTGGGTACTGCGTCCCCCGACGTTACTGACAGCGTCCAAAAAAGTTATTTTCCCGTTGCCGACTATCTCCGTAACGAGATCAGGACAGTGGATTCAACCCCCATCGCCATACTGAAATACACGACCCGGAACAACCGGACCGATTCGGCCTTCATCAGCGCCCCCGTATTCGATCAGTTGGCGCAGGAATTCCTTGCCCCGGAACTGGATTCGCCGGCTTTCGAAAAGCGGTTCTCTGAAACCTCCTTTGCGGATCGGACGACAAATTCCGTGACCTTTACCTATTCTTCGCTGAAGAATGAGCAGCCGGTGCAAAGGGTCGATATCCTCCTCGATCCGGAGGCCAACAACAGGTTGAAAAGCATCTATATGGAAAAATCGTTCTCCGCAGGCGATACGCTGGTCACGAAGAAAATGCTTTGGAAGGCCGGAAGGAACTTTCTTATCATTACCACGCAGCAACTTCCCGGCCAGGCGGCCCTTGTCCGGCAGCTTAAGGTGGTGTGGGACAGCGATCCGTCGGGCGTCTCCCAATAAAGTTGTCATGAACCAGGAAGAGTTCAGTCATATTGCCCATACGATACCGGGCGAGCCGGGTATATACAAATATTTCGACGGAAGTAGGGAGCTGATCTATGTCGGGAAGGCCAAGAACCTGCGAAAGCGGGTTGGCTCCTATTTTACCAAGACCTTTACGACCTACAAGACCCATGAGCTCGTGCAACGCATCCGCCATATCGAATTTACTATCGTAAGTTCGGAACAGGACGCCTTTCTGCTGGAAAACTCCCTGATCAAGCAATTTCAACCCAGGTTCAATATCAATCTGAAGGATGATAAGACCTATCCGTATATCGTCATCAAAAAGGAGCCCTTCCCCCGGGTGTTCCTAACCCGCCATCAGATCAATGACGGCTCTGAATACCTCGGCCCGTTTACCTCGGTCGGGAAGGTCAGGGAATTGTTGGACCTCGTGAAGAACAATATCCAGCTTCGCACCTGCAAGCTCAACCTCAGCGAAACGAATATCAGAAAAGGCAAGTTCAAGATCTGCCTGGAGTATCATCTGGGGAATTGCAAAGGCCCTTGCGAAGGGCTGCAGACAGAAGAAGACTACCGGGAAGGGCTCGAGCAACTTAAGAACATCCTGAAAGGGAATCTGGGCCCGGTATTCCAGCGATTCAGAAGAGAAATGAAGGAATTGGCCGAAAAAATGGATTTTGAGAAGGCGGAGATCATGCGCAAGAAGATCAGCCACCTCGAAAGCTACCAATCGCGATCGGTCATCGTCAGCAGTCACCTTCGTGACGCTGATGTCTTTTCGATCGCCCGGGATGGCGACCTCGCCTATATCAACTACCTGATGGTACAGAACGGCACGATCGTTCAGACCCATACCACGGAAGTTGAAACGCACCTGGAAGAATCGGATGCGGAGGTGCTCGCTTTTGCCATGGCCAGGCTGCGCGACACGTTCAACAGCACGACCCCGGAGATCGTCGTTCCCTTTGCGGTCGACTATCCTGAAACAGGCATCCGGCTCACGGTGCCTAAAGGCGGTGATAAAAAGAAGCTGCTCGACCTGTCGGAAAAGAATGTGAGCCATTTCCGGGAAGAGCTGAAAAAGAAAAAAATGCTGCTACTGGAAGGCAAGAGCCCGGATGAGCGAAAGCAAGTCCTGTATTCGTTGATGGAGGACCTGCAGCTGTCCGACCTGCCGGTGCATATCGAATGCTTCGATAATTCGAACTTCCAGGGCAGCTTCCCCGTGTCAGCCATGGTCTGCTTCAGAAATGGAGTGGAGAGCAAGAAGGATTACCGGCATTTCAATGTAAAGACCGTCCAGGGCATCAACGATTTTGCGACGATGAAGGAGGTCGTCCATCGCCGGTACAAGCGCCTGCTGGATGAGCGGCAATCCCTGCCCCAGCTGGTGATCATTGACGGCGGGAAGGGACAATTGAGCGCGGCCATGGAAAGCATTGTCGGGCTGGGGCTGACCGGCATGATGACGGTGATCGGGTTGGCGAAGAATGAAGAAGAGATCTTTTTTCCGGCCGACACGGAGTCGGTCAAACTGCCCTATAATAGTGACAGCCTTCAGCTCATCCGGCGGATCCGAGACGAGGTTCATCGTTTCGGGATCAGTTTTCACCGGAAAAAGAGGAGCCAGGGTACCTTCGTAAATGAATTGGAACGAATAGAAGGGATCGGCCAGCAAACAGCCAACCAGTTGTTAAAGGCATTTCGTTCGGTCAGGAAGGTTAGGGAGACGTCAGAAGAGGCCCTGGCGGCGATAATAGGCCCTTCGAAGGCAAAGCTGGTGAGAAACTGGTTCGAGAAAGAGGACAGGGAAGAGCCGCAGGATGACGTATAAATAAAAGGGGCCCGGATAGACATCCAGCCCCGTTTTTAAAATCCAATATCCTATGAAAAACCAATGTAAAAATAGTAAAACAATTCTATTTACCAATACCCGATTTTGGGTATTTTTAAAAAAAGGCTGGCCCGACAACTTACTAAAAACGAAGTAGTTGTCCGACCAATGTCCTTGGAGGAAAGTAGTAAAACCCCTAAAAGAAAGGGGCAACGTAGTTGTACGCTGCCCCTTTTATATAAGTGGTTCCTTTATTTTATTAGTAAGACCAGAGATCCTGTTCGTAGTTGAATATTTTCTCCTTGATATTCTCTCCTTCGAGCAGACGAAGGATCGGATCCTTGATATAATTCTCCACCATCTGGTCGCCGGGGTTGTCGATGGTCGACTTGACTATCCGGCTGGCGAACATGCGGCTCTCGAACAATTCTTCCCAGCTCATCCTGCCCCCATAGTTCTTACCATTGTAGGCTTCACATTTGGCGAGCATGGAGCGAAGGTCGGGATAGTATACCCAGAAGATCGGCAGTACGGCGCGGAAACTTCCGTCATCATTCAGGATCGTCAGTTCCGGGGCGATGCCCAGGATGCGAACCTGCATGCGGGAGGAGGCTTTGTCGAACACCCATTCTTCTTTGATCTGATATCTTTCGATCAGGTCGGGGTTCCATTCCGGAACGATGACCGTATCTCTCATGAGGCCTTTTGAGCCGTCGGGGTCATTCTTGGAGTCGGGCACCGAGATGACCTTGGGCTTACCCACCATGGTCTCGGCGATCTGTTTGAAGGTCATCGGCGTGGTGAAGCGGTCGTCCACCGCGGCATCAAAGGGCGTGATCTGGCCGCTCTTGATCCCGTTCAGCAAGATGCTGATGAAACGCTGATCTCCGTTATCTTCCTTTGCCTTGTAGACGAAGGCCATGTTCATTTTTTCGTGAACATCGATCTCGCGCCATACGCGCTGACGGTACACGGCATCGTCTTCGCGAATATTCTCGTAAGGCAGCGGAGTGCGGTCCTTTACCAGGTTTTGCGTGATGATGGCGTCGTTGCGCAGAGACCGGAGGGGGGTATCCAACTTGATATCCACCTGCGGAATCGCCGCCACGGGCTTGGTAGTATCCTTGGCAGGAGCAACGGCTGCATTGGCAGCGCCCTGGTCCTTGCTGGTATTCTTCTTCTTGGCGGCCGTCGATCTCTTTTTCGCGGGACGCCTGGTTTGCGCGTCAGCCGTCCCGGCCACCAGCGCCACTACCGTTACCAGCAGGCAAAATCTGATCAAACACTTTTTCATCTCGCTGAATTTATTCGTACAAAATTAGATAAGTTCGTCCCGGCAGGAAAAAGAGCCGGGACGAACCTAACAGGTTTATTTATTTCAAGCTGAACACCATGGAGGGCAGTTCCCTGACCCGGCCATCGCGTCCCTTTACACGGATCTCGTCAAAGAATATGTTCGTACCGGGAGAGGCACGGCTGACGAGGTCAGCGGCCCTGCCGGTCCAGCGGTTCCCTTCGTTGGGAGCCTGCTGGTAGTTCGGAATGTTGCCCCCGATCGCGCTGAGCTTGTAGCTGACAACGGTAAAGGGAGAAAGGAATTCCGAGTTATCCAGTTTGGCGATCAGACCGCCGTCCGCCTTGAATTCGGCAGAAGAGATCGGGCCGCCGGTATGTGTACCAACATATCCGGTCGGGTTCGGCAGATATTTAATACGCATTTCGAATTCAGCTGCCTTGCCATTCGTGGTCACCACGATCTTGGCCATACCCGGGGCAGTGGGCTTGACCATCCAATTGTCACCACCGGTGTTGCTGATCTCACCGCTGCCGGTGAAGCTTACGTGCATTTTTTCGCGGCCTGAGCTGCCCGCGGAGATGGTCAGCGGGTTATCTTCGCCCACATACAGCACGTTCATCTTCTGGAGGAAGACAGAGGCGCCGGAAGGGAGGCCAACCGTATATTTAACGGGTTTGTCTACCTTATCGATAGACCCGTCGGGTTTAGCGTATTCGATATGCACCATTACAGTATGCTCGCCTGCTCCTTCGGCCTTCGTTTTGAACAAAGCGGTACCGTCGGGGCCGATAGGCTGAACCTGGCCGTTGATGGTAATGGTCGGCTTAGCGGCGGCACTGAAGGCACCTACGCCGGCCGTTACAGACAATTCATCACCGGGCATCACATAGTTGGAACTTGCCTGTGCAAGAACCTGGAACCGGTCGAAGATGACCTTTACTTCGCCTACTTTCTTATGGAAATAGTCTACCATCTGGGCTTCGGAGTTCTTAATATCACTTTGGAACTTGCTCAGAATAGTCATGGCGGCGATGGTCGGCGTCATGTGGAAGTAGTTCATCGTCCAGTCCTTGGCGCTGTCGCCGGAAGGCGCATTGCCGGATTGGGACTTAGGAACCCGCAGATCCAACGGCAACTGAGCCGCGAAATTTGCTTTTGCCGTTCTCAGGTCAGACTGGATCAACGGTTCGCTCGCGAACTGCGCATCGTCCGGATTGATCGTGGCCAACATGGCCGCCTTGTATTGCTTCAGGTTGTCGTAAAGTTTTTTACCCTCGCCTTTCGTATCGAAAAGACGGGTGGCTGCGTCCAGGTTGGACTCGTTATATTCCTTCACGCCGTTATTCATGGTAGGGGAAGATTCATCTTTCAGGTCTTCTTTTAACTTCTCTATCTCGTCATAGATCGACTGAGAGAGTTTCTGCACCTGGTATGCCTTGGGGGCCCAAACATCGGCCTGCGCCTTGGTTTGCTGATCCTGCTGCTCCTTCGCAAAGAGCTTGTATGTCAAGTCGTTCTTAGCCGTGACGACCTTGTTGGATTCCTGGAGACTGTTATTTACGGTCTTAAAGGCATTCAATATTTCGGCGGATACATTTAGTGCCAGCAGGGCTGTAAGCACCAAATACATCATATTGATCATCTTTTGCCTTGGCTCTTTAGGTAAAGACATGGGTTAGTGAATTATTTTGATCGAATAAAGTTTTTCATAAGTTTCAAAACGGTCCGGACAAAACGGGCTGCTGATGATTATGCCTGGCGACCTTGCATGGCGCTAAGCATATTGCCGTAGACATGGTTCAGGCTGCCCAGGTTCTTCGCGAGAAGAGCAATCTGTTCCTGTGTTTTCTTGGCGTCGTTCACGCTGCCCTGCATCGTCTCGGAAGCCTGTACCAGGTTACCATAGAAGCTGTTCATCGCCTTCAGGTGGTTATTGGTATCCTGCAATTCCAATTCATAGATGGCATTCAGCGAACCCAGGTTCTTGGTCAGCACCTGCACCTGCGTATGGAACTGCTTGGTGCTATCTGCAGCGGCATTCAGACTGGATACCGTATTGGTAGCGTTCTGGTAAGCACTTTTCATGCTATCCAGGGCTACAGAGGCTTCCTTCGTCTTGTTCGTGTACTCGCTCGTAGCAGCCAGGGCTCCGGACACATCCTTAATCTGTTCGATCGTGGTGCCGAATTTCTTAAAGCCTTCGCTTAATTTGCCCAGGTTTGCCGGGGTGATATCGGCCTCCTGCAGCATTTTATCCATTTTTTCGAGGGCGGGATTACCGCTGGAACCAGCAGCCAGCTTCGGCAGCGCTTCCACCAGGGCATGCATTTCGCCTCCGGGAGGGGGTAAGAACGCATACACCATAAAGATCAGGGCTTCCGTCAACAGACCGGCGGTCAGGAAGAAGTCAGCCAGCTTGGTGTGCAGGATCTTCTGCAGGGCTCCGAAAATAACTACGGCCGCACCGACGCAAACGATAATATTGACTAATTTTTCGGTAGATTTTGATATTCCAGCGCTCATAGTTGTAATGTTTAGATTTGTTTTTAAAAGGTTTAAGAAGGGTTAAGGATAAAAGATTTCCTGTTGATTTTTTATGTTTGGTTTAAAATCAAAACGCGTTTTTTCTCAAAAAATTTTGCACTTAACGAATAAAGATTATCTACGATTGTTCGTCAATGTCGGGGGCAGGTCGATCACACACCGGAAGCCGATGTAGGATTTGGCCGTGTCCTGATACTCATAGGTGCGCGTGCTGGTCTGGAGGTAGTACCCTACATCCTTCCAGCTGCCACCGCGGATCACCTTCCTCTTCATTCGGGGAGGATCGGTATCCTGGGCGTTATAGCGGATGTCGGGATTCATATCGTGCTGGAAATTACTTGCACCCTCGTAGTAAAAGGAAGACGTCCATTCGGCCACGTTCCCGGCCATGCAATACAGGCCGAAATCGTTAGGCCAATAGGCGTCGGCACGCACGGTGTAGAAACCGCCGTCCTCAGGGTAGTTACCGCGGCCGGGCTTGAAGTTGGCCAGCAAGCAACCCCTTTTGTTCCTCAGGTAATAGTTACCCCAGGGGAACATCGATTGGGACCTGCCGCCTCGGGCAGCGTATTCCCACTCGGTTTCTGTCGGCAACCGGAAATTCGACTCGGTGGCCTTCTTTGTCTTTTCGAGGAATGAGTTCAGGTATTGCGTTCTCCATTCGCAGAATACGGTAGCCTGGTTCCAGTTCACGCCTACCACGGGATAATTGCCGAAAGCAGGGTGGGAATAGTACCGCTTGGTCATGGGTTCATTATAAGAATAGCTGAAATCGCGGATCCACACCAGGGTGTCCGGATAGACCTTGAGATCTTTTTTACGGATGAACAGCGAACGGGGCTTACCTTCATTTTCCTTCAAGGCAGCGGCCTTCAGATCGAAAGTCTCGGAGTGAAAGATGATCTTGGCGGGGTCGATCTCGACCTTGCCGAAGATGCGATTGTCCGGGGTCACTACCATCTGGGCCACTTTTTCCATGGTCGCTTTGTCGCCCCACTTGATGGTCTGGGCCTTCTTCCAATCGATCTGGAACTTGCCGTCGATCTCCTTGCCATACTGCATGAGGGTAGCCGCAATAGAATCCCGTACCCAGTTGGTGAACTGGCGGTATTCATTGTTGGTGATCTCGGTGGCATCCATCCAGAAACCACTGATCGAGGCCTGCCTGTTTCTTGCTGTATACGCGTAGTTGACGTCTTCGTCACTTGGCCCCATATGGAAGGTTCCGGGCGGTATATATACCATGCCGGGGGGCTTAGCTAAATTGTAGGCGGTCGCCGGAGAGACTCCATGTAACTGTCCGTCATCGGGTAATCCCTTATGGGATTTGCCTATTTTTCCGCACCCGGCCGCCATAAACAGGACAGCGAGGGCCATCAAAAGGGATAGGTTTTTCATTTTCATAATATTAAAGGGTATTGGGCAAAAAAAATCTTTAGACAACATCGAGCTACAAGTTTAAAATTAATTTTTCGAAAGTCAAAGCTTTCGGGATGCTAATATTCTTTAACGTGGCGCATATATAATTATTGTACAATTTTACCGCTAAAATTTTGCACATCACGGAGGAGACGGACTAACTTATCTACTTCATTTACAGGGGGTTGGCAGGAGTAGTTTTTACATAGGAAGATCAGCGGAGTATCGCCGGACGGCTTATCGAGCAATAAGGGGAACTGGGTATTTTTTTGAGTGGCTGACTGAAATACCCTATAAGGGATCATTTGCCTTAAGAACTCTTTACGGATGTCTTCCAGGGTCCTTCCGGTAATGACTACCTCCGGGATTAAATACGTAAGCGCCTGGTAAAGGGTTGCCCAAACGCCAAAAGACCCGGGGTATTCGGTCACCATCCTTTCCAAGGCCGTCGCCATGCGTTTACAGCGGTCGCCCCACTCCGGTTTATCGAACAAAACAGCCATATATGCTAGGTTAAAGGCCATCGTCGCATTGCCGGAAGGGATCGCCCCGTCATAAACTTCTACCTTACGCAGGATCAGGTCGTTCTGCGCCTCATGTGTGAAATAGAAGAACCCGGTCGAGGCCTCGCTGAAATGATCCAGAACATACATCATGATCTCATTGGCCTTGATCAGGTACCCAGGGTCTCCCGTGATCTCCTGCAGGTGGAGCAGGGCCGAGATCAGGTAAGCATAGTCGTCCAGGAAGGCGGGATATTTCCCCTGACCGGCCTTATAGCCGTGACAGAAATAATTCAGCCCCTTCCCTTTCAGGCGGCGCCAGCAGAAATCCATATTCAGTATCGCCAGTTCGCGGTACTCCTCATTTCCCAGGGCCGCATAGGCTTTCGAGCAGGCGATATTCATCAGGGCATTCCAGCCAAGGAGGATCTTGTCGTCGAGGGCCGGCCGGACACGCCGGGAGCGGTGCTCCAATAGCCTGTCTCGCGCCAGTTCCAGCCTGTGCCGGTCCCTGTCGGAAAGCGCGTTCAGCCCCGTAGCCCCGCCGGGCCTGGTAAGGATATTCAACCCTTCCCAGTTGCCTCCGGGGCTCACGCCGTAAAAGGAGCAAAAAAGGTCCGAATCCTCCCCGAGGATCGCATCGATCTCCCCCTTTTCCCAGACGTAGTATTTCCCTTCCCTTCCCTCACTATCCGCATCGAGCGCAGCATAGAAGGCGCCCTCTTCTCCCGTCGTTTGTGAGCTCAGCTCACGACGGATGAATGCCATGCTATGCCCGATCGTCTCCTTGTAAAGCTCTTTCCCGGTCAGCTGATACGCATCGGCCAGCACGGCCAAAAGGAGCGCGTTGTCATAGAGCATCTTTTCGAAATGCGGCACCAGCCATTCTTCGTCGGTGGAGTAGCGCGCAAAGCCCCCTCCGAGCTGATCATAGATGCCTCCGAGGATCATTTTGTCGAGGCTCAGGCAAGCCTGCTGCAAGGCCGCCTCGTCGCCGGTAAAATAATAATGGTGGAGCAGCCACCTGATCGAAAAAGTCTGCGGGAACTTGGGGGCGTGGCCGAAACCGCCCAATCGTTTATCAGCTGTCTTCATCAGGTTTTCGAAGATACAACGAAGGGTGTCCGGGAGGAACGGGCCATCGGCCGCGCGACCTTTGCCATTGGCCGGATCCGGCTCGCCGGGCTTCCGGCTGCCGAAAGCATTTGATGCGGCGATATGCCGTGTGAGGCTCTCTGCCTGTCCTTCTATCTCTTCTCTCTTCTCACGGTAGGCCCGTGACAAGGCCGAGAGGACTTCGATCCAGGAAGATCGGTTGTGGACGGGTCGGGGCGGAAAATAAGTGCCTCCGTAAAAGGGCTTGCCTTGCGGGGTCAGGAACACGTTAAGGGGCCAGCCGCCGCTACCGGAAATGGCCTGTACCGCTTCCATATAGATATGATCGAGGTCCGGGCGCTCCTCCCTGTCGATCTTGATATTGACAAAATGCTCGTTCATGAACCGGGCCGTCTCCTCATTTTCGAAGCTCTCCCGTTCCATGACATGACACCAATGACAGGCTGAGTAACCGATGCTCACCAGGATCGGTTTATCCTCCGCCCTGGCCTTGTCCAATGCCTCTTCTCCCCATGGATACCAATCCACCGGGTTATGGGCATGCTGAAGCAAATAAGGGCTGGTCTCCTTTGCTAATCGGTTTGTATTTGGCATGACAGACTTCAGGTTCGCGGCTGAAGAGACTGCAAAAATCGCACCCGATCGCTATTTCTTCTTTCCGACCGTAGCGAGATACTTTTCGAGCGCGGATACCATGGAAGGAGCCTGTGGCAGCGGCGCCTTGATATCGAGTGTCAGGCCCGCCTCTTCGACGGCGCGGGAGGTATTGCTGCCGAACGCACCGATCTTGGTGCCATTCTGCTTGAATTTGGGAACATTGTCAAAAAGGCTCCGGACGCCGCTCGGCGTGAAAAAGCAAATGATGTCGTATTCGCTCTGATCCATCAGCTCCTTCACGTCATTGCTGATCGTGCGGTACATGAACGGGGTCGCAAAACCACAATTGTTCGCCTTGAGCCAGTTGACGATCTCGCCATCCTGTTGATTTTCGGAGCATGGGTAGAGGAACTTCTCGTTCTCCTTATGCTTGTTGATCACATCGAACATGCTCTTATTCAATCCGTCGGCGCCGTAGAATACCTTCCGCTTCCTGTACAGGATGAATTTTTGAAGGTAGAGTGCGACGGCCTCCGTGATGCAGAAATATTTGGTGTCCTGAGATACGCTGATCTTCATTTCTTCGCAGACGCGGAAGAAATGATCGATGGCGTTGCGGCTGGTGAAAATGACGGCGGTGTACTGGGCAATGTCCACCTTTTGTTTGCGGAATTCCTTGGCAGGCATGCCTTCCAGGCGAATAAAGGGATGAAAAGCCAACTCCACGTCATATTTCCTGGCTAACTCGAAATATGGCGACTTTTCTGTTTCAGGCCTGGGTTGTGTGATTAAAATCCTTTTTTTATCCCCGTTTTTAATCATGTGTGTTCCCCTAGAATTGCAAAGTTAAGAAGCTTTTTCCAAATAACTCAATAACACCTTGTAAATCAATAATAGGGGTGCTATTTCGAAGGCGCAAAGGTACATAAAAAAATAAAACGGAGTTAGTTTTATTTCATTCCGGATCGGGCGATAGGATGCCAGCACCCGGTAGGCCAGGAAGACAAAAACCATTATAACAGAAAGAGTTATATAGATCTCGTGGGCCGTTCCGGTGGAAAAACTGATCAGGATCAAGAAAGGGAGAAGGAAGATCCCGAGCATCTTGTTGACCAGAAAAACCACAAAAATATAGGTATCGGTGGCCCTGGAAATATTGAAAACCCAGCCGCTAAATTTTAGGACCACAAACTTGACCAGGTAGATCATTCCCAGCAACACCATGCAATTGAGGTAAAGGAGCCAGAAATTCAACGAGGCGCCGAACCGGTAGTAGTGCAGGAGATATGCCGCATAGAGCCCCCCGGTAATAATGAACAATCCGTTCATCAGCAGCGAAGGCAGGGGCGCCTGCAGCACCTGCTCGCGGATCTGTTGCTGACGCAGGGACGCCCTGAAGAAAAGGGTCAGCAGGTTATTGAAGTATTTCTCGAAGAAAATGCGGATCAGGGCAAACATGAAGAGAATCCCTATCAGCAGGTAGAATACCGTATCCTTCGAATCCGGGCGCCTCCATTTCATGGGTTCCGTGACCGGCGATCCCGTAAAGTTGAACAGGGAATTCGAACCCAGTGCCTCGCTCCGTAACTTGATCGCCCTGGCCAGGGCCGTGTCAGGCTTAGTTAACGAGTCTGGGTTTAGCGCGATATTGGGTCTTCGTGCCGTGTCGGGCATTCGTGCCGTGTCGGGTCTTGCCGCTCCCGGCGACGGTGAATCCGCCCGAGGGGTCGCGACTGGCGGACGCCTGACCGGCGGAGAGGTCCTGACTTGCGGAGAAGTCGAGGTCGACGGAGAGGTTGTAACCGGCTCACGCCTGACCTTCTGGGTCGTGTCCCTGGCGCCCGAATCGGACTGGGCCAAAAGATGGCTGAGGAAGAAGAGGCAGGGGAAAAAGAGAAATAGAGGTTTTTTCATGAAGGATCACTACCGTTATCAAGTTGTTTGCAAAAATAGTTTTGTGCGCCCATTACCCGAAATCATTTTACCGCGCTAAAAGAAACTTACATAGCCCAGGTGGATCTTCGCGTCCCTCAAATTCAGGTTGGTATCGTCGCGCTTGCCTACCGCATAGGAAATATTGAAGATACCGGCTTTCGTCTCGAAGGCGAGGCCAAGCCCCATCCCGAAGTATGCATTATTCAGTTCATATCCCGGGACCCTGTTCCTGGCCCATCCTCCATCGATAAAGGTGAAAAGAAAGGAGTTCAGGCCGATCAGGTAACGATATTCCATGGTTCCGACCGCGTACTGGGCGGCCAATATGCTGGCTTCGTCGAATCCGCGCAATAATTTATAACCGCCGATCAGGAAAAGCTCATTCCGGTAGGTCGTGGGGCTGCTATAAGCTCCTCCGTTGAAACCGAGTTTGAGGGTGGAGGCGCCTGACACAGGGAAATAATGCGCTCCCGCAAGCCTGACCTGGAATTGATAGGAGCTCAGTTTGACCGTGTCATACAGGGTATTGAAATCGAAGCCGGGGTCCGAGGGATCGCTCAGCTTCTGGATCTGGGCATTTTTGTGGATCGTCTTGGTCCCGGCAGAGCCGATGAACTGCAATTCATTCCCTTTCCTGGGGTTGAAGCGGTAGTTGGTATTGTTGAATTCGTAGGTCATGCCCAGACTAACGGAACTGATGTCCGCCTCCGTCGGCAGGGCATGGTTCGAGATCACCGACTGCGTATCTATGTTCAGCACATTGGTGATCATGTCCCGTAGGAATACGGTGCCGCTTTGCGTGGCCGACAGGGCATATTGAGCGCCGAGCATCAGGTCGACATTGATGTAGGAAGAATCCTGCTTGTAGAGGTCAAAGGAAGCGTTCAGCCCGAATGGCGATTTGAACAGGTAGGGCTGCTGGAATAAAATATTCAGGCGGGGCGACTGCGCCTGCAGCTGCTGCCAATTGAGCGCAATGGTCTCTCCGCTGCCCAGTGCGTTCTTCAGGTCGATGGTCGCCTCCCCGGTGATCAGGATCTTGTTGCCCAATACCGGATCGCTGCTTGGCAAAAAGCCGACCAGCACATTGATCTGGCTGCTCTTTTTCGGTTTGAGATAGAGGTTGACCACGGCGCCATCGCCGAGCATGGTCAGATTCCAGGATTGCTGCTCCTGCACATAGGGCAGTTCGATGATCTTCTTGCTGATGGCAGCCAGCCTATCCTTGCGATAGATACTGCCATTGGGAATGTTCAGGTAGTGCTGCAGGAAATCTCCCGACAGCTTCACCGTACCGTACACGCGTATGCTATCGATCTTGTACAGCAATCCTTTATCTACTTTCAGGTCAGCCGAGATCCTGTCCTGTTCATCGATCGCGATGCTATCCAGGCCAATCTTTGCAAAGGGATAGCCGTTATTTTCCAGATAGTCCAGCAGGGCCTCCTGCCTCTTGCGGAAGGCGCCGAAATCCAACGGTCGACCTGAAAAACTACGCTCGTTCCAGCCAACGGCCGAAAGCAATGCCGGGTCAATTTTGCGCGTGCTGATATGGGCCCAGCGGTATACGGGTCCTATGTAGAGGCGGATCGTCGCGCCTGCGCTGTCATACCCAACGCTATCGACCGAGGCAGTCATATACCCTTTCACCTGCAGGGTGGCGGGTAGGGTTGATATATATTCCGAGCAGGCGGCGCGGTTCCTGAATGTCGCAGGGATGAGCAGCTTGCCGCGGACGAATAGAGAATCCTTATCCACGGGCTGGATATTCAAACGGTATTGTGAAAAGCCTCTGTAACCGCTCAGCAGCAGCAATAATAAGAGCATACGGCCGTATCCCCTTAATTTTGTGGTTCGATCCATGACTCGTTGGTCGGTAAAATTCCCTAAAATTAGGCAAACCCTATGGCAGGCATTTATCTTCATATTCCATTCTGCAGGCAGGCCTGTCACTACTGCAATTTCCATTTTTCGACGACGCTGAAACGTAAAAACGATTTTACGGATGCTTTATTGAAGGAGATTGCCCTCCGGGCCGCTTATATTGACGGTGAGGAGGTCGGCACGGTCTATTTTGGCGGCGGCACGCCTTCCCTGCTGGAGCCGGAGGCCCTGGCGCGGATACTGGATGCCATCCGGAAGCAGTTTTCGCTCTCGCCGGCGGCGGAGGTCACGCTCGAAGCCAATCCGGACGACGTCGGGGCTGCCGCCCTGCGATCGTGGCGAAACCTGGGCATTACCCGCCTGAGCCTGGGCGTCCAATCCTTTTATGATGCGGATCTGCGCTGGATGAACCGGGCCCACAGCGCGGCACAATCCCTCGACGCCATACGGTCTGCGCAGGATGAGGGTTTCGGCGAACTGAGCGTGGACCTGATCTATGGGGGACCCACGTTGACTGACGACCGGTGGAGGAGGAATATCGAGCAGGCCCTGGGGCTTGGCGTCCCCCACCTTTCCTGCTATGCCCTCACCGTAGAGCCCAGGACGGCGCTTGATCATCTCATCCGGCAAAAAAAGGCTCAGCCGGTGGATCCCGAGTGTCAGGCCAGGCAATTCCTGCTGCTGATGGATATTATGGATGGAGCAGGTTTCGAGCAATATGAGATCTCCAATTTCTCACTTCCGGGGCGGAGGAGCCGCCATAATTCCTCCTACTGGAAAGGATTTCCCTATCTGGGACTCGGTCCTTCGGCCCATTCCTTCAATGGAACGTCCAGGCAATGGAATATTGCCGACAATACAAAGTACATCGGCTCTATGGAATCCGGTCTGCCCATCTACGAAAAGGAAGACCTGACGATTGTGCAACGGCTGAACGAATACATCATGATCTCGCTGCGAACCGTCGAAGGTTGCGATCTGGGTTGGGTGGCCGGACAATTCGGGGAGTCAGCGGCAGAAGCTCTTGCGGAGAAGGCCGGCCGTTATGTGGACAGCGGCCGGATGGAATGGAGGGGACGCTTGCCCGCGAGGGATGAAGACGGGTTGCGAGGCGGCGCCGAATGGGGCAGCGGGGTCCGATCAGAGCGCGTCGCGGGATTAAGGACGAGTCCGGAAACCAGGATGGACAAGGGTTTTAGAAGCAATGAGAATTTGAAAGGCGACGAGGGTTTGAAAAGCAAAGAAGGAAAATGGGAAGCCGTGCGGATGACCTTGACGCGCGAGGGAAAGTTATTGGCGGATGGGATCGCGGCGGATCTATTCTTCGACGAAGCGGCTTTGAAGGGATAAGGGACGCGGCATGAAGGTTGAACTCAGGGACGGGAATCCGGGTTCCTTTTTAGTTGCTCAAGCGGTTCGATCGGTTCAGGCAGCTTTGCTTCGGCGGTATGACGATGCATCCGGCCCCGGATGTATTTGACCCCTTCCACTACCGAAAGGATCAGCACCATCAGCAAGATGGCCGTAAATCCGAATCCCTGGTAAGAAAGTGGTAACATGGTCTTTTGTTTTTCTGTTGTGTGTCCTATCTACTTTTGCAATCTTCATGCCTGCCTGTGGATTAGACGAGGAATGGCTCGATTTGTTTAAATCCCTCCTGTACTTTAACATTTTCCCACAAGATCCGGTAGACGGTTTCGGCAATCGGCATCTCCGCCCCCAATTCCTTGTTGATCAGGTAAATACATTTGCTGGCATTATACCCCTCCGCAACCATGTTCAATTCCAGCTGCGCCGCCCTTACCGAATAGCCCTTGCCGATCATGTTCCCGAAGGTCCGGTTCCGGCTATACAGGGAATAGCAGGTAACCAGCAGGTCCCCAAGGTATACGGAGGCGGCATAGTTACCGCTCTTCTTATTAGATACGGGATCCGCCGCCGTATGGATGCCCACTTCGATGTTCCGGATACCGACTTTTCTAAGAAATCCAGCCATTTCGTCCGCACAATTGGCGATCAAAACGCTGAGAAAATTGTCCCCATATTCCAGTCCGTGGGCTATCCCGGCGCCGAGGGCATAGATATTCTTGAGGATAGCGGCAAACTGAACGCCGTTTATATCATTATTTACGACCGTATTAATGTATTCGGTCGTAAAATAGGACGCTATTTCCCGGGTACGGGTTGCATCCATGCCTGAAAATGTCAGATAGGAGAGCTTTTCAACGGCCACCTCTTCGGCATGGCAGGGACCCATTACGGTAAAATAGTCCATGGGATCGAATCCGAACCGGGCGGAGAGGTAATCATTCAGGAGCTGGTTGTGCTCGGGCAGGATGCCCTTGATCGCAGAGACCAGCCGTTTGCCTTTCAGGGCGCCCCGGTCCAGGGTTTTTAATAGCGAGTCGACGTAGGCGGAGGGAACGGCCATGATCAGGCAGTCCGAGGCGGCAATGACCTCATCGATCCGGCTGCTCAGCGCGAGCAGATCCAGGTCGAAATGAACGGATGGAAGATATTGCGGATTATGCCTCCTGGCAAGAAGGTGGCGGATATGGTCTTCGTTCCTGATCCACCAGTTGATGGGAATCCGGTTATCGGTAAGGATCTTTGCTAACGCCGTAGCCCAACTGCCGCTGCCTATGACTCCCAAGCGCATGCCGTAAATTTGAGGTTTTTCGCTAGTCCTTTTTCGGCTCGAACAGCTTATCCTTCGGAACCACCTTGACCTTCGTTCCTGTCCTCAGGGTCTTGCTGACGATGCTATAGGGTCCCGCGATGATCTGGTCTCCTTCCTTCACCCCATCCACGATCTCGATGTAATTGATGTCCTGGATGTCGGTCCTGACCTTTACCTTTTTCACCGTATTGTCGGGCTGAAGAACGAACACCACCTCATCAGGATCTATCGCCGAAGGGCTCGTTTTGCCATTGCCGTTATCAGGCGGGGCATTCGGGTCAGCGCTCTTGTCCTGGATCGTATTGTCCGAATTCTTCTCCCGTGTGGTCACGGCATTGATCGGCACCGATAAGACCGCGACATGCGTATTCGTCTGAATGTCCGCGCTGGCGCTCATGCCGGGCCGGAACGGGAAGCTCTTCGGCCTGGATGGGTTGATCAGGTCCTTGTATGAAGCGGGTATCAGCCGGATATGCACCTTGTAATTTGTAACGTCATTGGTGGAGGTGGCCGAGGCGGTGGCCGTGGCGGCGTTGCTGGCAATTTCAGTAACCGTTCCCTTGAATTTCCGGTTATTGTATGCGTCCACTTCAATAAGCGCCGAGTCTCCCAGGCGGACCTTGGGTATGTCGTTCTCTCCGACATCGACCACGGCTTCGATCTTGCTCATATCGGCGACGCGCATCATTTCGGTGCCTGCCATCATGGAGTTGCCCACTACCCTTTCTCCTTTCTTGATCTCCAGCAGGGAGACCACGCCGTCGATGGGAGATACGACGGTGGTCCGGATGAGATTCTTCGCAGCCATGTCGAGGTTGGCCCGTGCGTTGGCGACGCTGGCCATATTCCCCTTGACGGTCTGTTCCGCAGCGGCATAGTTGGCCTGGGCCGTCTTCAGGGCGCTCTCCGCCGCCTCGAATTCGGAAACGGAGATGACCTTTTGGTCGAGGAGTTGTTTTTGCCGGTCATAGGTCTTTTGAGCCGCGTCCATCGTGCCCTTGAGGCCAGGCAACTGGGCCTTCACATTGGAGACCAGCGCCTCCTGCTGGTTTACCTGGGCAGCGGCCTGATCGCGCTGCGCGCTATAAATGTCGGGATTGATCTTGACTAGTTCCTGTCCTTTCTTCACGCTATCGCCTTCTTCCGTGACCTTCAGCTCTACGACCTCACCGGAAATGTCGGGACTGATCTTGACCTCTTTTTCAGGATATACCTTACCGCTGGCCGTGACGATCTCCGTGATATCCCGTTTGATGACTTTTTCCATGGATACCTTAAGCCCTTCATCCTGGCCCATTATGCCACTCTTCTTTGCGAGCACCAGGATAAGGATCAACGCGACTATCCCTACGATGATCCAAAGCAATTTCTTGTTCATAAACTGAAGTTAATTATAATTTTATTCCCATTCCCTTATAGAATTCCAGCACTTTCATCTTGAACACATAGTCGAACTGGGAATACAGGAGGTTGATCTGGGCGTTGTAATAATTGTTCTGCTGGGTGAGCAGGTCGATGGTATTCAGCATGCCGACCGCATATCTTTTATTGGCATAATCGAAGCTTCGTTGCGTGGCCTGTACCGTTTTTTTGTTGGCCTCGAATTTTTGGAGGGCGGCGACGGCCAGGTTGTAGGCCTGGTAGATATTTTCCTTGAGGGTGAGGTTATCGAGCTGTTGCTGCAATTGGTAGTTACGGAGGTTCTCTTTCGTCCGTTCATAGTTGATCCTTAGGCTCCCGCCATTCAGGATGGGGACGTTGAGCTGGATGCCGATCTGCTGGCGAAAGTCCTGGTTCAGCTGGCTGAAGTAACCCTGCTTGTCATATACATAATTAAATCCACCGATAGTGGAGAAGACATCGTAGTGGGTGCCGCCGACATTGGCATAGCCTACGGCCTGCGCCGGAGGCGGAACCTGGTTCACGCCGGCTAATTCGAGGGTCTGATTGGTCGCGTTGGTGCCCAGGCTTCCGAACAGGGAGAAGGTGGGCAACATAGCCGCATGGGAAGCCTCGACATATTTTGCGGCCGCCTGGATCTGAAAGGCATCCGCCTTTTGCTGGGGCTGATTATGGAGGGCCAGGGTATAGACTATCTCGGGCTGCAATTCGGTAAAGCTCTCGATGGGGATCTTGTCGACAGAGGGGGTGTCGAGTTCGAAGGGCTGGGCCGCATCGATGCTCATATAGGCTTTCAGGTTCAAGACATTCTGCTGAATGTTCGACACGGCGGTGATATAGCTGGCGCTGTCCTGGGCCACCTGGGACTCGAGCTCGGCTGCGTTGAGTTCGGGGAGGGAACCGGCAGCCACCTGCTTGCGGGTGATGGCGAGCTGCGCCTGCGACTGTTTGAGCTGGTTTTCCGCCGTTTTTGATGTTTCCACCGAAAGCAGGAACTGCAGGTAGGCATTCGCCACGCTGAGGGACACATCATTGATCAGTTTTTCGGTGGCGGCATTAGCGGCCAGCCAGGCATACCGGCTTCCCTGCTTATTGTACTTCAGGTTATTGAAATTGAAGAAATTGATGCCGGACTGGAGCGAATATTGGTTGAAGGCATAACTGATGGTGGTCAGGCCGAAAGTTGTCGGATCCTGGTTACGTCCTGAGCTATATCCCGCCGCCCCGCTAAAATTGAGAGTCGGAAGCTGGGCCAGGCGGCTTTGCCGGAAGGTGAGGGCAGCCAATCTGGCCTGCACGTCCGCCTGTTTGATGGAAATATTATTGGTGACGGCATACTCTACACAGCGTTTCAGATCCCACTTGTCCTGCGCGCGGCTCATGTAACTCAGCAGTAGTCCCGGTACCATCCACCCTACCAGAAACAGTTTTTTCACGGTCATGCCTCAAATTTAAAGGTAGTTCTCCAACGGAAGCCGATTTTTGACAGGCGGCTCCTGGAAAATTCTGCTAAAATACGCATTCCATGATCGCCAGCAAACGTGAAATCATCTATAATACCAGGTTTTTATCAGGTCGCGTCGAAGGCCTGTGCGAGGTCCCGGATCAGGTAGTCCGCCTCTTCCAGTCCGACGTATAGCCGAAGCATCCGATGCCCGGGGTCGGCGGGATCGAAGTCGCCCGGTCCGAAAGACGCGCATCTGGGCAGGATCAGCGACTCGTGGCCACCCCAGCTGACGGCCATCATGATATGCCGGAGGGATTCGCAGAAACGGACGATCTCTTCCATTTTTTGTGCTTTCATGATAAAACTGAGCAGCCCGCAGGCGCCCCGCATTTGGGTTTTGGCCAGCTCATATTGAGGGAAGGTCTCATCGAGCGGAAAAAGGACGCTCTCTACAAGGGGGTGTCCCTTCAGGAAGGCGATCACCGAGCGGGTGGTTTGGGTGATCCTGTCGAGCCTGGCCGGCAGGGTCCGCAGTCCTCTGATCAGCAGCCATGCATTGAACGGTTGAATGCCGCTGCCGATGTTGAGGTATTCGCTGTCGAAGATCCGCTTGATCATGGCGCGGCTGCCCGTCAATATTCCTCCAAGGGTATCGCTATGGCCGCCGATATACTTGGTTGCGGTCTGCATGACGAGGTCGATACCCAGGGCGAACGGCTGCTGATAAAGAGGGGTGCAATAGCTGTTGTCGATGATCGTCGTGATATTTTCCGAACGGGCGAGTTCCGCCACGGCAACGAGGTCCTGCAGTTTGTAATCCCAGGAATTGGGGGATTCGAGATAGATGACCCGGGTATTGGGCAATACGGCGCGCTCGAAATTTCCGATATCCGTGCCGTCAACATAGGTTGTAGTGACCCCAAATCGCGGCAAAACGACGTCGAACATTCGCTGGGCCCAGGTATACGGTTTTTCCACCGATACGACGTGGTCGCCCGAGCGGAGGTTGGCCAGTATGGCCGCGAAGATGGCTGCCGCCCCGCTGTTGAAGACCAGGCAGTCTTCGGCGCCATCGAGCACTGCCAGCTTCTTTCGCAAGATGTCCACCGTCGGATTGAGCCCCCGGCTATACAGATAGCCGCTATATTCGTCATCGAACAGCTTTTTCAGTTCGGATACCTTCTCCACCCTAAAATTGCTGGTTTGCATGATGGGAGGTGCGATGGCCTGAAAATAATTTTCCCGGTCCTCTCCCAGCTCATTGAGTATGTATGAAATGTCCATATCCCGAACTTTAGGTCAGCGGCGCCTGCCCCGACGGCTTCCGCCATGCTTGTATGAGCCGCACCGCAAAATACAAAACAAAAAACGCCCCGAAGATCAGTATGCCGTAGCCTGCCGAGCCGGGGTCATCCAGGACGATGCTCGTGGCGACGCCGACATAGGCCAGGATGAAGATCAGGGGCAGCAAGGGATAAAGCCTGATCCTATAGATATCGCCCTCTTCGCCTACGCGTCGTCTTCGCAAAATAAAGATCGTTGCGGCGGAAGTGGACATGCCGATCGAGTCCAGGAAAATGGCATAATTGATGATCTTCTCGATCGTGGAACTGAAGACAAGGGTCAGGACGATCACGAGGGAGAAAGCCGTCAGGGAATAAACGATCACGTCGTGCCTCCTGGTCTTCATCTTAAAGATGGCGGGCAGGATGCCCTCTTCGCTCATGGCAAACATGACACGGGGATTGCTCATCATGAGGACGTTGACATAAGCCAGTACAGACAGGAACATCAGCACGCGAAGAATGGACTCACCGACGGGCCCGAACAAATGGTGGATGAGCACGGCGGCAATGGAATCGGCCGTTTTCAGGTTCTCGAAGCCGATCACCCGGACATAGACAAAATTAAGCGAGAGGTAGAGAAGGAGGATGATGGCGATGCCCAGTCCGATGCCCCGGGGAATAGTGCGCACCGGCCGGCTGACCTCTCCGCCGAAATTGATGCTTTGCTGGTAACCGCCATAGGTGAATGATACCGCGATCAGCCCGATCCCCAGCGCTTTCAGCCAGCCGAATGGATGGGGGGGCTGCGGGAGCAGGGAGCCTGTCGCATGGGATAGCGCGGAGCCGGGAGGGGCGACAGATTGCACCGTGACCGGGAAATGACCGAAGACAGAGAGGAGCAATAAGAGAACCAGGGTGATCTTTATCATGGCGAGCACGTTCTGCACGCGGCTGCTCATCTTCAGGCCGAGCATATTGATCACATAAAAAAGGATGACGACCCCGACGGTGACCTCCTCCTTGAAGAGTTGAGGAACCAGGTCCGGGTAAAAGAACCGGCCGATGTATTCCGCGCCGATCACCGCGACGCCGGCGGTGGACATGGCATTGGAGACAAGTATGATGCAATTGATCGCAAAGGCCAGAGAAGGATGATAGCCATAAGAGAAGATCTTATAGTAGCCGCCGGTTACGGGATATCTCGACCCGATCTCCGCATAGGTCAGTGCGCCGCAGAGGGCCACCAGGCCGCCGATCAGCCAGGCGAGGAAAAACAGGGCCGGAGTACCTGTCTTCGCCGCGGCGACAACGGGTGTCCGAAAGATGCCCATCCCGATCACCAGGCTTACCACGATCATGGTCAGATCGAAGAGGTTCAGCTTTTTCGGATTGCTCATGCGGTAAATAATCGGTGGGTGGAAGATAATGAATATTCTGTTCTAACTTCGTAACCGCAGTTCCCCCAAATCCAATTCAATGCAAAAGATCAACCTGCTACTGCTGTTCCTTCTCACCTCCTCGACGATAGGGGCTCAATCGACCGTACCGGAACAGGAAAATAAAAAACCGGTCCTTCAGGAATCCTATTTTGCGGACTCATCGGATACCCGTCCGTTGCGGGAGGTGATCGTGAAGGCCTACGAGCAAAACCGGAAGCTCTCCGAAGTGGGCGCGCCTGTAAGTTTCGTCGGCAAGGCCGCACTCAACCGGTACTCGAATACCAGCGTACTGCCTGCCCTCAATACGGTGCCGGGCGTGAGAATGGAAGAGCGTTCGCCGGGCAGTTATCGCCTCAATATCCGGGGCAGCTCACTGCGTTCCCCCTTCGGCGTCAGGGATATCAAGATCTACTGGAATGAGATCCCGCTTACCGATCCCGGAGGGAATACTTACCTGAACCAGCTGGGATATTACAACTTTCAATCCATCGAAGTCATCAAAGGAACAGCGGGCAGTTTGTATGGCGCCGGCATCGGGGGCGCGGTACTGATCAACAGCATGCCTGCGGTATGGCAGAAAGGGGTCAACCTGGATTATTTGAATGGCAGCTTTGCCAGCAACAGCATGAATTTGAATGTCCGGCTGGGGGACGAGGATCACCGGACGAGCGTTGCCTATTCGCATCAGACCAGTGACGGTTATCGGGTCCAGACGAACATGCGAAGGGATATCGCCAGCTGGGAAACCCTGATCAAGGCCGGCGCGCGGCAAACGATTCATGCCTTTATCCTATATGGGGACCTCTACTACCAGACCCCCGGGGCCCTGAATATTGCGGAGTTCAGCAAGAACCCGCGTCAGGCAAGACCACCTGCGGGTACGCAACCCGGGGCCGTGCAAGCGCAAGCCGCGATCTATCAAAAGAACTTTACCGCAGGGTTCAGCCAGGAGTTTCACTTATCGGCTCATTGGCAGAATACCACCGCAGTATATGGCGCGTATACCGACTTCAGCAATCCGGGAATACGCGTATATGAGATCCGTCAGGAGCCGCATTTCGGAGGACGCAGCGTTTTCCAATACAAGACGCGGATAGGCGCGGATGCGGGGGGCGCCGGAGGAGGGAGCGAGCTGCAGGTGAATGGAGGGGTAGAGGCGCAAAAGGGGTGGTTCGAGACAAGGGACTATCCCAACAAGGGAGGTACCCCGGACACTTTACAGACAGACGATCATACCAATAACTGGCAAACTATTCTATTCGCTCAGGCCGACCTGAAGATGCCGGGAGGATGGATATTCACGGCGGGGGCGAGTTTGAACAAGTCGGCGTACCGGATCACCCGGCTTTCGGTGGCGCCGCCCGCGCCGCATACGGTCGCCTTTGAAAACAAGGTCGCCCCGCGCATCTCGGTACTGAAGAAAATAGGCCCCGAATTGTCCGTTTATGGCAGCGCGTCCCGTGGCTTTTCGACGCCTACCGTATCCGAAGTCGAGAAATCAAACGGCATCATCGGCCCGGCGTTGCAGCCGGAAGACGGGGTCGATTATGAGCTCGGCGCGAGGGGAAGCCTCTTCCGGGGGCGGTTATTCTTCGACGTGAATGCCTTTTTCTTTCAGATCCGCAATGCGATCGTGCAGCGGATCGACAGCAGCGGGATCATGTATTCCGTCAATGCGGGCGGCACGAACCAGCATGGGATCGAAAGCACGCTATCCTATCAGATCGCCGACAACGCCCAACGGGCGTTCAGCAATGTGCGCGTTTGGCTTAGCCATACCTGGCATGACTTCCATTACCGCAGCTTCATCCAGGATACCAGCAGTTATTCGGGTCACCGGCTGCCCTCCGTGCCGCCGCAGACCCTGGTGGCCGGCGCGGACCTGGTCACCCGGTCGGGGCTCTATCTCAACATCACATTCACCTATGCGGACCGGATCGCCCTGAATGATGCCAATAGCGCCTATGCCGGTTCCTATAATCTGCTTGGGTACCGCCTCGGCTACCGCGCGATCTGGTCGCGGCGCTTCAGGGTCGATGTATTTGGCGGAGAAGACAATGCCTTGTCGACGAACTATAGCCTGGGAAACGATATCAATGCAGCCGCCGGCCGCTATTACAATGCGGCCCCCCGGGCGAACTACTTCATCGGATTGTCGCTGGCGTGGATCGCCAGGTGACGCTTCGACTGATCGATATTTTGATGTAGATTTGCCGGCGATGCTGGTTCCGCAAATTGCGGATTAAAAGGGAAGCCGGTGTGAAACCGGCGCTATCCCCGTAGCTGTAAGTTCCTGAGTGCCCCTAGTGCATTCCAAATGTCCGATCTACATACCACTGTCCAATCAACGATGGGAAGGTGCCGGACGAGGAGCAAAGCCAGAAGACCTGCCAGGGTCAATTCGATCATTCCGGACTTTCGGGAGAAAAGGCTGGGATGGAAGGCCTCTTGTTTTACGCAACTTTTTATATGAATACAGGTTTTCGTGCAGCAGGGACGCTCATTTTTGTCGCATGCTTATTTTCCGGGTGCCGGGATGGGGCGGGGCGTCCGGCCGGGGGAGCCGACGGGGCTCATGGGGGCGACGGAGAGGTCGGAAAAATGGAGAATATCCGGTATGCAAAAGGTTTTACGATCGAGCGATTTAGCCATTATAAACTGCTGAGTATCTTCAACCGGTCGGCGACCGGCCTGGACACCCTGCGTTACCTGCTCGTGGAACGAGGTTATCCGGCGCCTCCGGGTTTCGCGGGCGCGGGAGTGATCAGGGTGCCTGTGCAAAGCATGGTCGCCCTATTCTCGATCCATGTGGCCGAGGCCCATTTTGCCGGGATCGCGGATCGCATAACCGGTTTGGGCAGCTTTGCCTATATCTATTCTCCTGCGGTCAGGCGCCGCATCGCCGAAGGAAAGGTCCGCCAGGTGGGGCTGGACGGGAATCTGAACATCGAACTGATCCTGACCATGCGCCCCGATGTATTGATCGGTACGGCCAATCCCGGCGGACCCGCCGGAAAATATGCTGCGCTGATACGGGCCGGAATACCGGCGGTGATCAATAACGATTGGCTCGAACAGACGCCGCTCGGCAGGGCGGAATGGGTCAAGGTCATGGCGGCACTGGCGGATCGGGAGAAAGAGGTGGATCAAAAATTCGACAGCGTGAGCGCAGCCTATAGTGAACTGGCCCGCGTCGGGCGTGCCGCTACGCAAAAGCCGCACGTCATTATCGGATTGCCGTTCAAGGGATCCTGGTTCATGCCGGCCGGCGAAAGCTATGTCGCCTGCCTCCTGCACGACGCAGGCGCCTCGTACAAATGGTCGGACACCCGGGGAACCGGCAGTCTTGCCCTCGACTTCGAATCGGTAGCGCCCGAAGCCCTGACCGCGGCCTACTGGCTGGATATCGGCGACGCGGTATCGAAGGCAGATATAGCGGCCAGGGATTCGCGTTATACGCAATTTCTGGCCTACAAGAACGGCAACCTCTTCAATAACAACAGGCAGACGGATGAAAATGGGGCCAATGACTATTGGGAGTCCGGCGGCGTAAGCCCCGACCTGATCCTGGCGGATATGATCCGGATATTGCACCCGGACCTGTTGCCCGCGCAGGAATTGCATTACTATAAACAATTACGCTGATGAGACCGGGACGTCAAACATTCCGACTGGCAGCCCTGTTGCTGTTGCTCCTGCTGATCTTCCTGCTGGATGTGGCGACCGGATCGGCCCGGATCCCTTTTAAGGACGTTTGCCGGGTCCTGCTCTCCATGCGGATCGACAACAGCACCTGGCAATACATCATGGTGAATATCCGCATCCCGAAGGCGATCACGGCGGTGCTGGCGGGCTGTGGCCTGTCCGTAAGCGGCCTGCAGATGCAGACGCTGTTCCGCAACCCCCTGGCGGGGCCGGATGTGCTGGGGATCACCGCCGGCGCGAGTCTCGGGGTGGCTGCCGTCATGCTGGCGGGCGGAAGCATCGTCACCATGTACACGATCAAGGAGCTGGGGATTGCCGGCAGCTGGCTGGTGATTGCCGCCGCCTGTCTGGGCGCGGCCTGCATCCTGATGCTTGTGGTAGCGATCGCAGGCAGGATCAAGGACAACGTGGTCATGCTGATCGTGGGCGTGATGATCGGCACCATCACCCTGTCTCTGATCAGCATCTGGCAATACTTCAGTTCATCGGACCTCGTGAAGGACTACCTGCTTTGGACCTTTGGATCATTGGGCGGCGTCTCCGGCAGTCAGCTCCTTGTTTTTACGCTCGCGGTATTTGCCGGTCTCCTGATCTCCTTTTTCTCCTCTAAAATGCTCGACGCCCTCTTATTGGGGGAGAATTATGCACGCAGCATGGGCTTGTCGGCCCGGCGCGCAAGGATCATTATTATCTGCAGCACCAGTTTGCTGGCGGGCAGCATCACCGCCTTCTGCGGGCCGATCGGGTTCATCGGCATTGCCGTTCCCCATCTCGCCCGAAGCCTGTTCAATACGTCCAGCCACCGGATACTGATACCGGGCTGTTGCCTTATCGGCACCTTGCTGATGTTGCTTTGCGATATGATCGCCCAATGGCCGGGGAGCCAGAATGTCCTGCCCATCAATATCATCACGGCGCTTATCGGCGCTCCGGTGGTGATCGGCGTCATCCTTCGCAGAAATTACAGGAGGGTCTATTCATGAATAACCAGACGCTTCTACTGAGGGCCAGGGCCTTGCGCGTGGGATATTCTTCCACGGTCGTTGCCGGTCCGCTGGATGTCGATCTGTTTGAGGGGCGATTGATCTGCCTGTTGGGTCCCAACGGGTCGGGGAAGTCCACCTTGCTCAGGACCCTTGCGGGGCTGCAGCCTCCATTGGGAGGGAAGTTGGAGATCGACGGCGCGACGGCCGCGAGGCTGAGCCCACCCGAGCTGGCGCGGAAAATAAGCCTGGTGCTGACCGACCCGGTCCGCAACAGCAATCTGACCGCCAAGGCCCTCGTATCGCTGGGGAGGTACCCCTATTCAGGTTGGCTCGGCACCCTCGGCGAAGCGGACCTGACCGTGATCGAATGGGCGATGAAAGCGGCCGGGGTCAGCTCATTTCAGCAACGCAAATTGATCACCCTCAGCGACGGTGAGAGTCAGAAAGTCATGCTGGCCCGGGCCCTTGCGCAGGATACGCCATTGATGATGCTCGATGAGCCGACGGCGCACCTGGATCTGCCGAGCCGCATTCAATTGATGCAACTATTGCATCAACTGGTCAGGCGAACGCGCAAAGGGATACTCGTCTCCACGCACGAACTGGACCTGGCGCTGCAGGTTGCCGATGAGATCTGGCTGTTGCGCGACAAGGGGGGCTTCGACCGCGGCGCGCCGGAAGACCTGGTGCTTACGGGTGTGTTCGGGGAGGCTTTTTACAAGGAGGGGATCCGGTTTGATACGTCCAGCGGTACTTTCCATATCGACCAGGAGCAGGGACCGCGCGTACGTTTGATTGCCCGGGGAGCGCCCGCTGCCGCTGCCGCATTCTGGACAAAGAGGGCATTGGGGAGATATGGATTTACGGTCGTGGAGGGAAAGGAAACGACAGAAGAGACGGTCCATTCCATTACCGTGACCCCAGGGGCGGGAGGAGAGATACGGGCAGAGGCCGGAGAGATCGCCGGGGCCGGATCGATGTGTTGGACATGGGAATATCCCGGAGTGAGCCGCTCCTTCCCTAACATTGCCGGCCTGCTCGATGCGATGGGCCAAAATTTTCCGGCAGCGATGCCGAAATAATGTAAATTCGTTCCGATTTTGGTGGACGCTTCGGCGTCCTTAATAGGGAAGTCCGGTGAAAATCCGGCGCTATCCCCGTAGCTGTAAGCCCAGCAGCCTCCGACCTCTCCGGCCGGGGTTGCCCTGTTCGATCTGCATACCACTGTCCAAGCAACGATGGGAAGGTATCGAATAGTAAAGCGAGCCAGAAGACCTGCCAGGATCAATCCATCATTCAAAGCTTTCGGGTGAAAAGCATGGAGTGTAAAATGTCGCTGACCACAGCCCCTTTTACCATTCCAATCGTTTTCGTTTTTTCCGAAGGCTCATTCCATTAACCCTTGCCGCGCGTCGGTGCGCGGCAAACAAACTAATTGAAATGAGCAAGAAACACATCATTGTCCTGGCACTGGCAGCGAGCCTTTGCGGGTCATCATGGGCGCAAGCTCAAGACAGCGGCTTTAAGCAATTGGACGAGGTCGTGGTCACGGCCACGAAGTATCCCGTGAAGGAAAATCTAACGGGAAAGGTACTTACGGTCATCACAAAAGAGCAATTGGAAAAAAGCGGCGGGAAGCAGCTTGGCGAAGTATTGAACACGCAGGCGGGTCTGACCGTGAGCGGGTCGCAGAACAGTCTGGGCACCCCGCAGGAAGTTTATCTGCAGGGCGCGGATGCCGGCAAGACCCTGATCCTGATCGACGGCATCCCTGCCTACGATCCGTCGGGGACCAATACGGCATTCGATCTGAACCTGATCAACACGGACGAAGTAGAGAGGGTGGAGATCCTGAAGGGAAGCCAATCCACACTCTATGGCAGCGATGCGGTGGCCGGCGTGATAAATATCATCACCCGAAAAGGCAAGGGAAAGCCGCTGAATGCTTCGGCGGATCTCTCGGCGGGCAGCTTCGGTACGTATAAGCTGTCGGGGGGAATCGACGGAAGCCCGGGCAACACGAGCTATGCCCTTCAATATACCCACCTGCGGAGCGACGGCATTTCCTCGGCGTATGATTCTTCGGGAAAAGGGCAGTTCGACCATGACGGGTTCACGGAGAACCTGCTGATGTTCCATCTCGATCAACGGGTGACTGAGGCTCTTCACCTGCACGGCCATTTTCAGTGGAGCAAGTACAGGGCCGGTCTCGATGCGGGAGCCTATACTGATGACCGCTCAAATACTACCGGCAACCAGAACACCCAGTTTGGCCTGGGGGCAGACTATGCTTTGGGAAGCGGAACATTGCATGTCAACTATAGCTACAATGACGTGACGCGCGACTACCTGGACGATTCGGCCCAGACGATCGCCTCCGGCGGAACTTTCTCCAGCGGGTCTTATACCGGGAAGTCACACTATGCAGAGTTGTACGGCCATTTTAGCCTGGCCAAAAAGGTCGAACTCCTGGTGGGGGCCGACTATCGAAACCAGGGGATCAGCCAGAGCACCCTGTTCATCTATTATAATTCCTATTTCCCTCCATACGGGCCAGTGTCCCTGAAGAGCGCGATCGGCGGAGACAGCGCGAGGGTCAGGCAGTTTGCGGGCTATGCGTCCTTTTTGCTGAAAGACCTGGCAGGATTTAACCTGGAACTGGGTGGCCGGTACAATAGCTTCAATAAGTACGGGAATGTATTCACCTGGTCGGTCAATCCCTCCTTCGTGGCGGGTGACCGCGTGAAACTATTCGCCAATCTTTCTTCCGGGTTCTCCGCGCCGACGCTGTACCAATTATATTCCCAATACGCAAACCCGTTCGGAGAGTTGAAGCCGGAGAGGACGATCAGCCTGGAGACCGGGGTCCAGTATAGTCTCACCCATTTTAATGCAAGGGCGGTGTTCTTCCGGAGATCGACGACCGATAATATCATTTACTATACCGTCGATCCCAATTTCCCGAACGGCTATTATATGAACCTCGACAAGCAGAAGGATCAGGGCGTGGAGGTCGAAACGGGTGTCGAGGCGGGCAAATGGACCTTCTCGGGCAATTATACCTATACTACCGGTCAGGTCACCACGCCGGTGAATGGAAAAGACTCTACCTTTTACGATCTGTACCGGAGGCCCAAGAATGTCGTCAACCTCAGTGCGGGATGGCAAGCGGACAGGAAATTATTCTGCAGCCTCTCCCTGCATGCCGTGGGGAAGCGGATCGAACCCATATATGGCGGGCCTCCCTCAACTTTCGACACCTATGCCTATTATACGCTGAATGGCTACATCGAATACAAGTTGCAGAGCACCCTGAAGCTGTTTGCAGACCTGAAGAACATGACGAACCAAACATTTTTCGACATCCCCGGTTACAACAGCATGAAGTTCAATTTCATGGCCGGCATTTACTTACATTTATAAGCATATTACCATCATGAAAGCCTGTTCCTTTCTGCCTGCGGCGACACAAATGATCTATGACATGGGCCTGCAGGATCTGCTCTACGGAGTGACCTTTGAATGCCCGGCTGAGGCCGCTGAAAAGCCGGCCGTGGTGCGGTGCGTGCTGGAAGGGAAGGACTACAGCAGCGTGGAGATCGACAAGATCTTCTCGGCCTCCAAGGCACAAGGCAAGAGCTTGTATTATGTTGAAGAGGAATTGCTTGAGCGGATCGCCCCCGACCTTATTTTTACACAGGACGTCTGCGAGGTCTGCCAGATCGATACGGCCTGCACGGCCAGCGCCGTCGCCAAATTGAAAAAAACGCCGCGGCTGATCCCGCTGAGCCCGGCGAGCCTGGAAGAGGTTTTTCATACGGCGGTGGTGATCGCCGCCGCGCTGGGGAGAGAGGAAGCGGCCTACTCCTATTTATCGGGTCTTCAAAAAAAGATCGACGCCATCGTGGACGAGCTCAGGCGTGCCGGTGCGCCGCTGAAGCGGGCGTTGGTCATGGAATGGATCGACCCTATCTACAATTGCGGTCATTGGATCCCTTACCAGGTCGCCTATGCCGGAGGCGTCGATATGTTGTCCAATCCGGGCGGGGACAGTATCGTCACGTCCTGGGAGAAGATCGTGCGGTACGACCCGGAAGTCATCGTGATCGCTCCCTGCGGATTCAGGACGGGCCGGGCGATGGTAGAATTGCATTTGCTTCAGCAGAAGAAGGAATGGGCCGGATTGAAGGCGGTCGCGAACCAAGCAGTCTTCATAGCCGACTATGATCTGTTTACGCAACCGAGTCCCGCGACCCTGGTGGACGGGATCAGCCTGTTGGCCGCACTGTTCCATCCCGGCGTCTTCCCGATTCCGGACGCGTTGCGGTCAAAATATGTAACGGTATCGCCAAAAAATCAAACGTATGCGAAGGCATGAAGGAAGAGCGCTCGTCTTCATTACAGGAGGCGCCCGGAGCGGCAAGAGCCGTTATGCCCAGGAACTCGCGCTGAAATGGAGCGATGAGCCCGTCTATGTCGCCACGGCGCGGCACTGGGACCCCGAATTCGGGGAACGGATCAAACGCCATCAAAGCGACAGGGATAGCCGATGGACCTCGATTGAAGAAGAAAAAGCGATCGGCCGGCTGCCGCTGACGGGCAGGGTGGCCGTGATCGATTGTGTGACCCTCTGGCTCACGAATTTCTTTGTAGACCATGGGAATGATATCGAAGTCTGCCTGGAGGCCGGCAAGAAAGAGATCGACGAACTATGCAAATTGGATGCGCGGCTGATCGTCATCAGCAATGAGATCGGCATGGGCATGCATGCGGAGAGCGAAATGGGCAGGAGGTTCACCGACATGCAGGGCTGGATGAACCAATATATCGCCGATAAAGCGGGAACGGTCATTTTCATGGTCAGCGGCATACCGCTAACGGTAAAAGGGAGGGTTGACGCATGATCAGCGCATACATGAATTGGAGCGGCGGGAAGGACAGTTCGCTATGCCTGCACCGCGCGATGCAGGAGGGGAAGTACCGGATCGACTATCTGCTGACCAGCGTCAATGCCTCTTACGACCGGATCTCGATGCATGGAGTGCGCCGGGAATTATTGATGGCGCAGGCCGCGTCCGTCGGCATCCCCCTGGAGACGGTCGAACTGCCGGAGCAGCCGGACATGGCGCAATACGAGCGGGGCATCGCGGAAAAGGTCGGTCTGCTGAAAGGCAGGGGATGCACGCATGCCCTGTTCGGGGATATCTTTCTGGAAGACCTGCGGCGGTACAGGGAGGAGAAACTTCTGGCGGCAGGCATAGATTGCGTGTTCCCGTTATGGAAGGACGATACGACCGGGTTGCTGCATGAATTCATCCACTCGGGATTCAAGGCGATCATTGTTTGTGTGAATAGCCGGTGGCTGGACAAGAGCTTCTGCGGCCGGCTGATCGATGAAGCCTTGCTGCGCGACCTGCCCGGGGATGTCGATCCGTGCGGCGAGAATGGAGAGTATCATTCTTTCGTATTCGAAGGGCCGATATTCAGCCGGCCGGTGGCCTTTCAGAAAGGGGAAATTGTGTATCGCGAATACCGGGCGCCGGTGACGACCAGTGCAGCGGACTCCTGTTTTACGGACCCGGCAGCGCCAAGTGGATTTTATTTTTGCGACCTGCTGCCGGCGTGGCAGGCCGAATCGATTAAAAAAACAACATGAATAATTTTATAACTACTACGGCATTGCAGACCGAGCTGCAACATAAGATCGATAATAAGACGAAGCCCATCGGCGCCCTTGGGGTACTCGAAGACGTCGCACTTTCTATCGGGCTGATACAGGGGACGCTCCGGCCGGCACTCCGGATGCCGCATATCATCGTATTTGCCGCGGACCATGGGATTGCGGCCACCGGGCTGGTCAACCCATATCCCCAGGCAGTTACCGCCCAGATGGTGCTCAACTTTATCGGGGGCGGCGCAGCCATCAATGTGTTTTGCCGTCAGCACGACATCGGACTGACTATCGTCGATGCGGGAGTGAACGCCGATTTCGGGGACATGAAGCATTTTCCCCGCTTCATCGACGCCAAGATGGGGTATGGCACCCAAAATTATCTGGACGGCGAGGCCATGAGCAGCGAGCAGATGTGGCATGCGATCGAAGAAGGGAAGAAGATCGTGCAGGGGCTCTACGACTCCGGATGCAATTGCATCGGTCTGGGTGAGATGGGCATCGGGAATACGTCCTCTGCCGCCCTGGTCATGAGCTTCCTCACCGGCATTCCCATCGAAGATTGCGTCGGACGCGGAACCGGGGTGAACGAGGATCAGCTGAAGAAAAAAATGGAAACGCTGGTCCGTGCATTCGGGCGGCATCGGGATAGGGTTTGTAGCCATGCGTCGGCGGCGGGTGGAGGTTTGGCGGCGGGTGGGAGGCCGACGGCTGATCCCTATACGATCCTGCAATGCGTGGGCGGATTCGAGATCGCGATGATGACGGGAGCGTATCTGAGAGCTGCGGAACTGAGGATGGTGGTGCTCGTGGACGGTTTCATCACCACGGCTGCCCTGCTTCTGGCGCGCGCCATCGAGTCCTCCGTACAGGATTGTTGCCTGTTCACCCATGCCAGCGGGGAGCAGGGCCATGAAAAGATGTTGCGCTTTCTGGGGGTGCGGCCGTTGCTGAACCTGGGCATGCGCCTGGGCGAGGGAACCGGTGCGGCGATGGCTTTCCCTATCGTCCAGTCGGCGGTGCATTTTCTAAATGAAATGGCCTCTTTCGAATCGGCGGGGGTGAGCAACAAAGAATAGGATGCAAGAGCAATGGAAAATATGGCTGACGACGGTGATGTATTTTACGAGGATCCGCGTCCCCTCGTCGATCGATCATAGCCCGACCTATCTGCAAAAGGCGCCGAGGTACCTGCCGGCGGTCGGATGGCTGGTCGGCGGGATCAGCGTGCTCTCCTTTTTAGCTTTTTCCTGTTGGCTAAGTGCAGAGACGGCGATCCTGGCCTCGATGATCGCGGGCATGTTGGTGACCGGCGCATTCCATGAGGATGGATTTGCGGACGTCTGCGATGGATTCGGCGGCGGGTGGACCAAGGATAAGATCCTGTTGATCATGAAGGATAGCCGTATCGGCGCCTATGGGGCCATCGGTCTGATGTGCATGCTGGGCGCGAAATTCCTCCTGTTAAGGGAATTGTTCCGGTGGTCGCCGGTGAATGGAGGGCATGCCTGGAACAATCCGAATTTGCTCCTGGCCATGGTGGCGGGCCATAGCCTTAGCCGTTTGATGCCGGTACTGGCCATGCGCTGGTCGGTTAATGTTACCGATGTGGAGCACAGCAAGTCGGGACCTGTGACTGGCGGCGGCGGCGTGGGTATGGCGGAACTGGCGCCGGCCACGATCTTCGCCCTGGCGCCCTTTCTGTTTTTCCCCTGGTATGGTCTGCTTGTAGTGCTTCCGGTACTTGGCGTTACGCTGGGCATGTTGCGTTGGTTCAGGAAATGGATCGGGGGATATACAGGGGATTGCCTGGGCGCCATCCAGCAGGTTGCCGAAATAGTCGTTTATCTTGGATTGGTTGCCATATGGAAATCTACCTGATCCGACATACCACTCCGGCCGTCGCGAAGGGCACCTGCTATGGGCAGACCGACCTGGATCTGACGGATAGCCTGAGCGAGGAGGCTGCGGTCATTCGTCGTCATTTGCCGGCGGGGATCGTCAGCGTGCACAGCAGTCCGCTGCGGCGATGCGCGAGGCTGGCGGAGTATTTGTTCCCTGCCCATACGGTCCGGCTTCATCCCGACCTGATGGAGATCCATTGCGGCCATTGGGAAATGAAGCATTGGGATGAGTTGCCAAAGGAGGACCTCGACCCCTGGATGAAGGACTTCGTACAGCTTCGAATTCCCGGGGGAGAAAGCTATCTGGACCTATTTGAGCGGGTGAACCACTGCTACCGGAGTATCCGGGACGGGCAGGCGGGGGATCCAGGGGGTGCTCAGGCGGCCGGGGATGCGATCGCCATCATCAGTCATGGCGGGCCGATACGGAGCATTCTTTCGGAGATGACGAATACCCCGCTGATTGATAGCTTTAAAGTCTTTTCTCTGCACTACGGCTGCGTGGTAAGGCTCTCCGACGAGGGAGGGGTTTGGCGCCATGAGGTGCTATCCAACCCTGTTCCCGCGGAAAAAGAGCAGCACAAGCCCAAAAATGGCTAGGAACCGTCAGGGAGATGCCGATACCTGACTATTTTGCCTTAATTTTGCCGTCCCCTGCGTTGAGGCAGGGCGCTGAAGCCTGAGCCGGCCGATGGTCCCGTAGTACAATGGATAGTATAAGGGTCTCCGAAGCCCTGGATTCCAGTTCGATTCTGGACGGGACCACTCCCCAACGACCCATAAATTTTGGTGAACCATCATTTATGGGTTTTTTTATTTGGGATGGCTGCAAAACTAAAATACCAAGATACCTTAGGAAAAGAATTGAGGAAATTCCTTAATTTTAGTCTGCTGTAGTCCACTGAGAAAACATACTTAATACTCTACTATTGAAAGGACGCATGATATTAAATTATCATGTGGCAATCCGCAGGTTAATCAATACTATTTTTTTTGATCAGAATGATTTGTTAGCAGCGATCCTATCCATTCATGTGCCTTATTTAACCAATGGGCCCATGCGGAGTGGAAGGGACAAGCTTATTTTTATTAATTTGTTTTAAATACTATGCTTATGAGGAAAATTGCATTCATCTTATGCAGTCTTGTCCTGTTATTTGGACAGCTATCAGCGCAGACCCGGGTCATAACGGGGAAGGTGCTGGACGAAAAAGGGAATCCGATCCCACTGGTGTCGGTCTTTGTCAAGGGAACGCGCAATGGGGTAACGACCGCGACGGACGGAAGCTTTCAGCTCCAGGTCGGCCCGAATACCAGGAGACTTGTCATTTCCTCTGTCGGTTACACTACTGAGGAAGTCTCCGTAGGTTCATCCGCCAATCTGACCATCATTCTTAAGATCAATTTGGGAGAAATAGGCGAAGTGGTCGTCACGGGTTATTCGAGGATCAAGAAATCGGAATACTCCGGGGCTGCGACCATTGTCGACAAGGCCGTCATCAATGACGTGCCGATCGCCACCTTCGACCAGATCCTGCAAGGGCGCGTACCCGGCATGCTGGTTACGACGGGTTCGGGCCAGCCCGGCGAGTCGGGTTCGACGAGGGTTCAGATCCGGGGCCAGGGCAGTATTTCCGGGGGCAATGATCCCCTCTATATCGTAGACGGCATGCCGGTTGAAGCCGAAAACTTTGCGGGGCTGAATGCCGCGGATTTCGAAAGCATACAGGTATTGAAAGATGCGGTGGCCACGGCGCAGTATGGCAACCGTGGTTCCAGCGGTGTCGTGGTGGTCACTACCAAACGCGGTCGCGCGGGTCGTTCGATCGTTACCTATAGCGGACAGGCGGGCATTACGCAACCTGGAAAGGAAAAGTTCGATATGGCCAATTCTGCGCAGATCCTGAAAATCCAGGAGAATATCGGCAAGTTTCAAAATACGAACCTGCCTGGGTGGTTGTATTCGCCTCTCAATCCGGCTAATTTCGGCGCACCTGCCGCCGTTCTCCAGGAGAACGCGCATATCCTGGACAGTCTCCGAAGCATCAACACGGATTGGAAAAAGGCCTTCGAGCGCGAAGGAACATTTCAACGGCATGACCTTAGCATAACCGGCGGTTCGGAGAACACCAAGTTCTATCTCACCGGTGGATATTACAAAGAGCAGGGCATTGCGCTCAAGTCGGATCTGACCCGTTATTCTTTCCGTGCAAACGTGGATCATAAAGCGGATAGGCTAACGTTGAACCTGAGCAGTGGGGCAAGCTATTCCACGGCTAATTTCATCCAATCGGAAAACTCCATTACGCTGGCCAATTCATTTGCCGCTGTTTATCTCGCGTTGCCCTACCAGAAACTGTTCAATCCGGACGGAAGCATAGCCACCGGGCAGTTTCAGACAGGCGCGAACGCCTATGAGGCGCAGGTCGAGGGCAGCACGCAATACAACGGGAAGATCAAGGCAGACTTCAGCCTGAATGCGACGTACGATATCACCAAGAATATCTATATCGGCGGCTTTTTGGGGATGGATTACCGCCAGACCACGAATGTCAGTACCATTACGCCCGGCACGTTCTTCGCGAACACGCAGGGCTTCCCGGTTGGACCCAGTGGCAATACGCCGGCTGATACGCTCGGCGGCGGCAGCTATGCTCCATCGATCAGCAACTACTTCGAGTATGTAGTTCGTGCGGTGGCCGGCTACAGAAAGGTAATCAATGAGAAGCATGATCTCGATCTGCAGGTCGTCTCGGAATACACAAAGGACCACCAGTCCGGCTTTGGTTATACGGGCTATGGGATCGATCCGAACTTGCTGAATACGCCCGCAGGCGTTACGCAGGGTACTCCCGACAACCTGCTGATCGCGGGCACAAGCGGTTCCAAGCAGGAACGGGCCCTTTATGCAGCGATGCTCCTGGGCAAGTACTCCTACATGGGGAAATATACGTTGAACGCCACGTTCAGGCGGGACGGCACATCCCAGCTGGCGTCCGACCGGCGTTTCCAGAACTTTTATTCGGGAGGCGTAACCTGGAACGTGTTAAAGGAAGACTTTGCTCAGAACTGGAACAAGATCGATAACCTGCGCTTCCGCGTATCTTACGGCGAGGCCGCAGACGCGGACGGTTTCTTTTTCGGGTATTTCGGATACCTGCCTCAATATGCCGCCGGAACCTATGCCGGGCACCCGACCACGGTCCCTTCCAATGCCGGCAACCTCGACGTGACCTGGGAACGCATCAAGACCCTAAATGCAGGGATCGACTTCGGATTCTTCAAGGAGCGCATCAGCGGCAGCCTGGATGTCTATCATAAAGTGACGGCCGGAAATATTATCCCGCAGCAATTATCCTATACCTCGGGTTTCGGCAGCATTCCCGTCAATGCCGGCACGGTACTCAACAAGGGGGTAGAGCTGTCCCTGAATGTTGACGTGGTGAGGCTGAGGGACTTCAGATGGTCGGTGGGCGGCAATGTCAGCTATAACAACAATAAGGTAACCAGTCTGGGACAGGTGCAGCAATTCGAGCAGGGCACGGAATTGGTCAAAGTGGGACTGCCGCTGGGAAGCCATTTCATACCGAAATGGGCCGGCGTGGATGCTGCCACCGGCCAGGGCCTCTACTATGATTCAAGCGGGAAGGTCACCCCTGTTTATAATACCAGCAACAGTGTCGCGCAATTCGGCACCTTCAATGCCCCCTGGATCGGCGGATTCAATACGGGGTTGTATTACAAAGGCTTTTCGTTGGAGGCTTTTTTTACCTACCAGCAAGGCTTCAGCATCTTCAACAACCAGGATTTCTTCCAGACCAACCCCGCCTTTGTGCTGCAAGGGTATAACGTGCGGACGAATGTACTTTCCATGTGGCAAAAGCCGGGAGACGTCACGGATATACAGAGTCCGTTGTCGCAAAGGCAATTTTCCTCCAAGGATGTCCAGGATGCCAGCTATCTGCGCTTCAGGAACCTTACCGTGGCTTATAATTTCCCGAGGGCCCTGTTGAGCAAGACGAAGGTCATTTCGACGGCCAGGCTCTATGTCATGGCAGAGAACCTGTACACCTGGACCAATTGGGTAGGCTTTGATCCGGAATATGCGAACAATATCGCTCAGTACGCTTATCCGGTTCCGAGAACATTTACTGTGGGCCTGACAACCTCCTTTTAATTAACCCGTATTTAATAGTAAAGCATGAAAAATAAGATCATATACATAGGCCTGCTTCTTTCGATCAGTGCGTTGAGTTCCTGTAAGAAGCAGTTGGACCTGCTGCCTTCCGACTCGATCCCGCCTGCGAAGGCATTGTCGACGGTGGCGGACCTGCAAAAAGGACTTTTCGGAGTATATGCGGCCAATAGTGCAAGCAACAAGATCTATATCGGCTCGATCCTTGCCGACGAGACCAAGCTCTCCAATGCCAATCGGGGGCAGGGCCAATTCACGTTCAAATGGCAGTATTCTCCCAGTGAAGGCGAACACAATGCCGATTTCGCCTCGTATTACGGAATGATCGACGATATCAACAAGATCCTGGCTGTCATCGATGGGGTTCCAGCCAATAGCACCTCCGATGCCAACCTGAAGAAGCGGACCAAGGCGGAGTTGCTTGCTCTTCGCGGAATTGCCCATTATGAGGTGCTGATCCGGTTCATGTCCACGGGCTACGATGCGAACTCCCTTGGCATTCCGATCATGCTCAAATCCGACTTGCTTGGTCAGCCTGCACGTGCGAAGGTGGGCGACGTGGTCACCCAGATCAACATAGACCTGGCGGCAGGACGGGCCGAGCCCCAAATTCCTAACGGACCCGGTTCAACCGATGGAGTGGTCAGTCTTAGCCAGGCGGCGATCGCCGCCTACCAGGCAAGGGTTTCTCTACTGACCAAGGATTGGGCAGGCGCCGTCACGCATGCCAACGAGGCGATCCAGCTTTCGGGCAAGACACTGGCCACCGGTCAGGATTTCCTGGATTATTGGTTCGATAAGAACGAGATCGAGACCATTTGGAAGTATCGTAATGAGGCTGCTCCGCAGCTCTATTGGACAGATACGAACGGGGATGTCTTCTTCGAGCCTTCCGATAAATTAAAGAATGAATATGACAGAGTAAAGGATATTCGATTCCAGGCTTATTTCCTTATTAATCCTGCATCAAACGATACAGCCATCGTCAATAAGTACCCCGGATCGGCAAACGGCCCCCAGATCAATGATCTGAAGCTGCTGAGGGTGGCGGAGCCGTATCTGGATCTGGTCGAAGCCTATGCACAGCAAAACGATCTGGTCCATGCAGCCCAATATATCAATCAGTTGCGGGCGGCCCGGATCGCAGGCTATGTTCCGGTCACTTTTGCTACAAAGTCAGATGCCATCAACGCAGCCCTTGACGAGCGCTTCAAGGAATTGTGCTTTGAAGGTTTCCGTTTTTTCGACCTGAAAAGAAACAGCCTGCCGATCAACAGGCTTTCTTCGGACGTACAAAGCGTGAACTGGCAAAACCTGCTGGCCAATGATTACCATTTCGCGCTGCCCATACCGCAGCATGAGATGTTCGCCAATAAGAACATGGCCCAAAATCCGGGCTATTAATTTAAATGTCAATCCTTGTTTATGCGAAATAAATATAATTCATTCCGTCTCCTTGCCAGCCTGTCGATGCTGATACTTCTGATCGGCATCCTGGTAGCCGCCTGTAAAAAGACTGGCATTACGATCCCGCCTTCGCAGGCCACCTTCTTAAACCAGAGTTCCGGCGTTTACTTCGTAACCGGACCCAATGTGGTGGACAGTATTCCGGTCGGCGTGACCTCGGTGGCCAAGACCGATCGTACGATCACGTTCACCGTCACTTCCCCTACCGGCGCAGGTTCTCCTGCACAGTACACGATTACCGGCGGCAATACGGTTACGATCCCGGCGAACCAGGCGATCGGTTATATCCTGCTAAAGGCCAATTATTCGGCGTATAATGGCACGGGCAGGATCGATTCGCTTGTTTTTAAGTTTAGCGATGACAAGACGGCCACCGTCCCCAGTTCTACCTTCAATCCCACGTTTATTTTACAGGTGAGAGGGGCCTGCAATGAGGGTAATGTAACACTTTCGGATCTTGGCGGGGCATACAAGAATACATTCGATGATGGGACAGGCGGGCCCTATACCGCGACGGTCACTCCGGGCACGACGACGGGCACCACCGGGACGATCAAGATCGGCAATTTTTACAATGCGGGGTTCCCTGATCTGAACTTCAGCCTGGATTGGACCGATCCGGCAAATCGTTTGGTGACGTTCGTCCCGCAGAATACCGGCGTGGACGCCGGAAGTGTGTTTGGTCCGTCGTACGCCGGCCAAACACTGTGGATCTATCCCGATCCCGCACAGAATGGCACTTTCTCGGCCTGCCTTTCGACCATACAGGTAAATTATTATATCGTGCTGAAACCCGCGAATCTGACCCCCGGCCCTGAGCAAACGATATTGGCGAGATAACGTTCCAACACAAAATGACAAGTGCAGCCTGCGATCGGGCTGCATTTTTTTATTTCAGCACCTGCGCGAGCTTGTTTTCCAGATCGGGGCCGCGGAGCGATTGGGCGATCACCTTGCCCTGCGGATCGATCAGGATATTGAAGGGGATGCTATTGAAGCCGAAGGTTTGCACGGCCTTGCTGTTCCAGGAACGCAGGTCGCTCACGTGGGTCCAGGATAGATTGTCGGCCTGAACGGCCTGCTGCCAGGCGTCTTTATCGGTATCGAGCGATACGCCGAGAATATCGAAATTCTTGTTCTTAAAGGTTTGGTAGGCCCGAACCACGTTCGGATTCTCCGCACGGCAGGGCCCGCACCAACTGGCCCAGAAATCCACCAGCAGGAATTTTCCCTTGTAGCTGGCCAGAGATATGGACTTGCCATTCGCATCGGGAAGGCTCAGATCGGGAGCCGGCTTGCCTGTCCAATCATTGCCCTGCTGCCGCGAATCCATATCGGCCACCTGTTGGTCGTAGGCCTGCTTCATACCCCGGATGGCCACGTTATCCGGATATTTTTTCACCATGTCGTTCAGGGCGGCCAGGAATTGAGTGCGGGAGAAGGTATGGGACGCCCAGCCCAGGGTCAGTGCGCCGAGGGTCGGATTGTTATTGGTATTGATGAACTGCAGCAGGTAGGTATTCAGATCCTGAACGATCGCGTTCTGCTTCTGCATCATGATCAGCAATACGCTGTCCGAGGCATGCGCCTGCCTCATACTATCCACGTCGGCCATGATCTTATCCACTTCGAAGTTCTTTTTCCCAAATACGTCGATCAGGTCCTTCAGCTGGCTCGTCGCCGCCGAGCCGGTCACCGTATAAAAATCGTCTTTCTTCCCCAGGTCGACGTCGAGATGGATATCATTTTCATCATTGACCAACGGAACCTCGAGCAGGTCCTTTCCGAAAACCAGTTCGAACAATCCCTGTGGCCGCGCCATGGTGGAGAGCCTGAAATTTCCGTCGTTTCCGCTGATCCGGACTGAATCCAGGGCCACGGGTGGTTGGTCCTTTCCGTAAGGCACTTCCAGCAAGTACACTTTGGTCACCGGACCTTCGAGAGAGGCCAGTTTGTCGGCATTGCGGAATGTGCCCGTAACGTTCAATCCGCCCTTCGTTTTCTCGCGACATGCGGCGAGCAGGCAAAAGGATACGGCGGCGGCTAAGAATAGAGTCGGTCTGTTTACCATGGTCATTCGTTGAATATTAATATCTGACGGGGCGTGAGCGCCTATCCGTTGTCAAGTTTTTCCAGCAGCAGGCGATTGGTCAACCTGGGGTCAGCCTTTCCTTTGGACAATTTCTTCACCTCTCCGACAAACAGGCCGATCAATCCCTTTTTCCCTTTCCGGTATTCGACCACTTTGTCGGGCATTTTGGCCAGGGCCTCTTCCACCCAGGCCATGACCTCGTCCACATCCGAGCTTTGCAACAGGTTGAGGGAGACGGCGAGGTCGAGGGGGTCTTGGGCGGGGTCCCGGATCAACTGCGGCAGGATGCGGGAACCGGCGATGGAAAAATTCAATTTTCCCTCTTCGACGAGGGCGATCAGGGCAGCCATGGACGCGGGGCTTACCGGAAAATCATCGAGGGTCTGACCGTTTTCATTGAGGACCGACCGCACCGGACCGAGCAGCCAATTGGCCGCCGCCTTATAGTATGGCGTCTCGACGATCAGTTTTTCAAAATAGTCGACTGTTTCCTTATCGTCGCAGACGGTCCGGGCATCGTATTCCGGCAGTTGCAGTTCTCTGGTATATTTGAGGGTGAGTTCCGCAGGCAACGCGGGAATGCCGGCCCTGATCTTTTCCAGCTGTTCGTCCGAGACATGGAAAGGTGGCAGGTCCGGATCGGCGAAATAACGATAGTCATTGGCCTCCTCCTTGTCCCGCATCGCGAAGCTGGTGCCTTCGGCGGCGTCGAAGCTCCTTGTCTGTTGTTGGACTGGTATGCCTTGCTCTGCCAGTTCGATCAACCGTTTGGCCTCATACTCGATGGCGCGACGAACATTCCGGATGGAATTCAGGTTCTTTATCTCCACTTTGGTCCCCAAGGCCTTCTCCCCTTTGAGGCGAACTGACACATTCGCATCGCAACGCATGCTGCCCTCTTCCATATTCCCATCGCAAATGCCGAGATACCGGAGGGTCTTGCGCAATTCGGTCAGATAGGCGGAAGCCTCCTCGCTGCTCCGGATATCCGGTTCCGTCACGATCTCGATCAGGGGTACGCCGGCCCGGTTATAGTCCACCGCCGTGTTATTTGGGTCGACATCGTGCAGGCTCTTTCCTGCGTCCTCCTCCAGGTGGATCCGGTTCAGGCGGATGGTCGTTTCACCCTCTGCAGTGCGGACGGTGACTTTGCCGCCTTTGCAGATCGGGGTGGTATGTTGTGAGATCTGGTACCCCTTGGGGAGATCGGGATAAAAATAGTGCTTACGGGCAAAGTAGTTGGTTCGTTCAATCTCGCAGCCGCATGCCAGGCCCATTTTAATGGCAAAATCAACGGCCGTTCTGTTCAGCCTTGGCAAGGCGCCTGGATGACCGAGGGTCACCGGACTGACCTGCGTATTGGGGGGTGCGCCGAAAGAGGCGCCGTCGCCGCAAAATAACTTGGTCTGCGTCAGCAATTGCGCATGCACTTCCAGGCCAACGACCAATTCGTATACGTTTTGCACGGCACAAATTTACCATATTCGGTGCGTATTTCCCGGCAGAGGGGCAAATCCGAGTGAGAGGGAAGACAGGAAGGGGCGCAAATAAGCAGGGCGCCGCCGGTAGATCATTTACCGTAGCGCCCTGCAGCGATTTATTGTCCTGGACTTTCTGAGGTTGCCCTGACCGGTAAGATCAAAGCTCGGCGGTCTTCAATTTCTTCGGGATCTTTACGTCCACTTCCCTGGCCTTGCCTTCATGGATCAGATTGAGCTTGAATTCATTCTTGTCTTTGCTCTCCCTGGCCTGGTCGGCGAGTTCGGCGGCGCTGTTGACCGCCTTGCCATCGAAATGGGTGATGATGTCCCCCTCTTTGATGCCTGCCTTGTCGGCGGGAGAATCCTCGTCGATATCCAATACTTTGACGCCCTTTCCGTCTTCCGTGTCCTGTGCCTTGATGCCCAGTTTCGGCCTTCTTTCGCTATAAGAGAAGGAGTATGCGCGGGGCATGGGGGCCATCTCGGGATGCGGCATATTGAAGTTAAAGTTCTCCATTTTCGGCATCCTGTAGTTATAATTGAAACTGTACGTGGACTTCATGCGACCGAGGCTGGCCGTCGTCTTTTCTTCCTTGCCCTCCCTTTTGTAGGTTATCGTTACCTTATCCTGGGGCTTGAATTTGTGGACGGCGTCGGTAAGATCTTCCGGATCGGAGATCTTGATGTCATTGACGCGTGTGATGAGGTCGCCCAATTTCAGGCCCGCCTTTTCCGCGGCGCTGCCCTTCGTAATATGCTCTATTTTTGCGCCCTCCACGTCATCTTCCCTGGTGGAGCTGACCCCCAGGAACGGGCGATTGGTGTCCGCCGGGCTAAACGTAAATACCTTGCTCTGGTTGCGGAAAGGCGAACGTGGTCCGACCAGGTTCTCATACACCCGAGCCTGGTCTTCATCCCCGATCAAGGACCAGGCATCGCCATCGCCCGTGGACCTCATTTTACGGACCGTCACCCCTTCGCCCTTGAACTCTTCCATGGGCTTGCCATTGATAAATACTTTTCCGTCTTTGATCTCGACATTCAGCTTGACGTCTTTGTCGTCCCTGGACTTGATAATAATGGTCTCGTTGTCCCCATGACCCCCCTTTGCGTTCAGGGTGTCCCTGTCTTCGTTGTCCTGGGCGAACGCGGCGGCATGGCCCATCAGGATGAGCGCTGCGAGGCCGGAGATCCGTAATAAATATTGTTTCATTTCCATCGGTTTTTTAATGAAGAAATTATCTACGTCGATTTTCGTATATCAAATATAGGGGATTTTCTGAAATACGAAGAATTTCGGAAATGTTAAAATGAGCCGGGGTGGCCGGCGCGGAGAAGCCGCGTGCGGGGGGTCTATAATAAGGCCTTGACCCGGGCGATGACCTGGGGCAGGCGGCTTGGGTCCTGGCCGCCGGCCATGGCGAGAGTTTTCTGACCGCCCCCACCCCCATTGATGAGTGGGGCAATATGCTCCTTAATGATCGCCGGCGCCTGGAGGCCCTTGTCTGCCGCCAATTTCTCATCGATGAGAATGGCTACGGCGGCCTTGCCTTCCAGGTTGGCAGCCAGGACGACCAGGTAGTTATTCAATTCATTTTTAAGGTCGAAACAAAGACGTTTCAGGGCATCGGCCTGGGGGACTTCCACGATCTCTCCAATAAAATTCACGCCATTGACGACCTGCACCCTGGTGACGAGGCGGTCTTTAAGGTCTGCGAGCTGGCGGGCCTCCGCCTTTTCCTGGCGACGTTTTAATTCGGCATTCTCGGCGATCAGGCCTTCCAGCGATCTCAGCAATTCCTTCGGATTTTTCATTGTCTCCCGGATCTGGCGGATCTGCGCGAATTGTCCGGAGACGTAGTTCTCTGCCGCCACTCCGGCGACGGCTTCGATCCGTCTGACGCCTGCCGCCACCGCGCTTTCGTGGACGATCTTGAACAGACCCAGCTCCCCCGTGGCGCCGACATGCGTACCGCCGCAGAGTTCCACGGAATAGGCCGGGTCGATGATCACCACCCGCACCCGGTTCCCATATTTCTCTCCGAAAAGGGCCATGGCGCCCATTTCCAGGGCCGCCTCCCTGGGCATCTCCTTTATCACGACGGGAATGTTCTCCCGTATCTTTTCATTGACGAGCCGTTCAATGGAGGCGATCTCTTCGTCGGTCAATTTGGCGAAATGCGAAAAATCAAACCGCAGCTGTTCTTCATTCACGAGGGAGCCTTTCTGAGCGACATGAGTGCCAAGCACTTTGCGCAGCGCCGCGTGCAGGAGATGGGTCGCCGAGTGATGGATGGCAATGGCCTTTCTCCGCTGCGGATCGACTCGCAGCAATATGCCCTGTTGCAGGCCAGCGGGGAGTTCCTCCGTAAAATGAATGATCAGGTTGTTCTCCTTTTTCGTATCGGTGACGCGGATTATTTCTCCGCCGGATTGCAAGGTGCCGGTATCGCCCACCTGCCCGCCGCTCTCGGCATAGAAGGGAGTGGCCTCCAGCACCAGTTGCCAGGCTTCCTTGCCCTTTGCCTTAACCTTCCTGTATTTCGCGATGCGGCTGTTCAGTTCGAGGGAATCATAGCCGACGAATTCGGTCAGCGGGATATCGGTCAGGTTCACCCAGTCTTCGGTGTCGACGGCCGCCGCAGCGCGCGATCGGGTCTTTTGTTCTTCAAGGGCTTTTTCGAATCCTGTTCTGTCCACGGTCCAACCCGACTCCCGGGCCATGAGCTCGGTGAGATCGACGGGAAAACCAAAGGTGTCGTACAACTCGAAAGCAAAATAGCCGTGTATGCTCTTTTTTGCGCGTTGAGCAAGAATGTCCCCGCGATGATCCGATGAGGCGCTAAGGCTGGCGCCATCGGGCCCGATGAACGCGTTGAAGCGCTCGATGCCCTTGTCGAGTGTCCTTAGAAAGGCCTCTTCCTCCTCCTTCACGACCCTGGAGATGAAATCGAGTTGCTTCTTCAATTCGGGAAATACGTCCTCGAACTGCTGGGCAAGGCCGGGCAGCAGCCGGTGCAGCAGCGGCTGCCTGCCATCCAGATAAGAATAATAATACCGCACGGCGCGGCGGAGGATCCGGCGGATCACATAGCCTGCGCCGGTATTGGAAGGCAGCTGGCCGTCGGCGATCGTGAAGGCGATCGCGCGGATATGATCGGACAGTACCCGAAAAGCGATGTCGGGCCGGCCGTCGCCGGCCGTATACTTTTTCCCGGTGAGTTGTTCGGTCGCTGCGATCGTTCCGGAAAATACGTCCGTATCGTAGTTGGAGGTCTTGCCCTGCAGCACCCTGACCAATCGCTCCAGGCCCATGCCTGTATCCACGTGTTTGGCGGGCAGGGGCTCGAGGCGGCCGTTCTTGAGGCGGTTGAACTGAATGAAGACATTGTTCCAGATCTCGATGACCTGGGGATGATCCTTATTGACCAGGCTCTTGCCGTCCTGGCTGCGGCGCTCCTCGTCGGGCCGGCAATCGACATGCACTTCGGTGCAGGGCCCGCAGGGCCCGGTATCGCCCATTTCCCAGAAATTGTTTTTCTTATTCCCGAGGATGATCCTGTCGGAAGATATCCACTTTTCCCATTCGGCCATGGCCTCTTCGTCCCGTGGAAGACCTTCCTTTGTATCCCCTTCGAAAACGGTGACATATAAGCGATCTTTGGATATGCCGTACACCGCGGTAAGCAGCTCCCAACTCCAGGCAATGGCGGATCTCTTGAAATAGCCTTCATCCGATACGGAGGAAGGATCGTCGAGGCCGGGGCGGGACGGGTCGCCGAAGCTCCAGTTGCCCAGCATCTCGAACATAGTGTGATGATAGGTATCCACGCCTACCTCTTCGAGGTCATTGTGCTTGCCGCTCACGCGGAGACATTTCTGCGTGTCGGCCACGCGCGCATGGGGCGCTTTGTTGTTGCCGAGGAAGAAATCCTTGAACTGGTTCATGCCCGCATTGGTGAATAGCAGGGTGGGATCGTTCTTTATGACGATGGGCGCGGAGGGCACGATCGTATGTCCTTTCGTTCGGAAGAAATCAAGGAATTTCCTTCTTATTTCGGCGCTGGTCATCATAAACGGAACAATCTTTGGTTGTAATTTGGTTCGCTACAATTATATTTGTACGCCCAGTCTCGCAAGAGCCGTGCAAAGGTACGCCAAATCGCGCTGTTTTTCCCGCCTGCCATCGTCCGGCGGGTGGCCATTGTTTGCGGATGAAGAAGATCAAGTATTACTATAATACCAATACGCTCCGCTACGAAAAGCTGGAGACCCCCTTGCGGGTCACTTTGCTGCGCGTACTGGGCTTTTTATCGGCAGCCATCGTCACCGCGCTCATCCTCGTATCGCTCGCCTACCATTATTTCCCCTCGGCCAATGAAAAGCGCCTCATGCACCGGAACGACATATTGAATGACAACTACTACGTATTGAACGAGAAGGTGCAAAAGATGCAGGAACAGATGAGCGAGCTGGAGAAGAGGGACAATAACGTCTACAGGGCCATTTTTGAGGCGGCCCCGATACCCGATAGCGCCCGGGCCAGGGCGGAAGAGCAGCAAAAGGAGATACGGCTGGTGCAGGGCATGGACCAGGAGAACCTGTACTCGTCGGTCGCATCCACCCTGGAAAAGCTGAGCGCCCGGATGGCTGCCCAGACCAAATCCTATGTCCAGATCGACGGCTTCATCAAGAATAAGGAACAGCTATTGGCCTGCACACCTGCCATCCAGCCGGTAAGCAATAAGGACCTGAGCCGGATCGCTTCCGGCTTCGGATACCGTATAGACCCCGTTTACAAAACGACCAAGTTTCACGCGGGTCTCGACTTTGCGGCGCCACAGGGCACGCCGATCTATGCCACGGCCAATGGCACGGTGGAAGTGGCTGGAAATACCGGCAACGGCTATGGCAATCACGTCGCGATCAATCACGGATATGGCTACGGCACCTTATACGGGCATATGTTCAAGGTGAAGGTGCGGCCGGGCCAGCATGTCAAGCGAGGGGAGATCATCGGATATGTGGGAAGTACAGGCAAGAGCACGGGACCCCATTGTCACTATGAGGTGCATCGCAATGGCGATCCGGTCGATCCCGTGTATTACTTTTATAATGACATCACCCCCGAGCAATATGACCGCCTGCTGAAACTTGCCTCGTCAAGCAATCAAAGTTTTGATTAATTTACATTTAACCGGAACGATTTTTGAGCGCATTCTCATTCAATGAATAAGCCATTGCCGCAAATTGCTTTTAATTTTCTCGCTGAGAGCGAGCAGCCATCCGCCGTTCCGGTCAGGGACAACGATTTGGCGTCTGCGGGCGGTCAGGAGCTGGAAGGGAGTGTCGAAGGACAACCGGCCCGGTCCGTGGAGGACATGCCGGTGAAGGTGTTGGCGGCCGAGGGCCTCGATATACCCGCCGGAGTGGGCATTCGCATCAAGTCCCTGAAGAATGAGGCGCAGGCGACCCCCGCGGACATGCCGGTCGCCGCGGACATGCCGGTCGCCGGAGGTTTAGCCGGAGGGTCAACAGAACCGGAGTCGGTCCGGGAAGCCCTGGTCGTCCCGGCTCCCGTCAGAGCCGTTAAGTCAAAGAGGGGCCGTAAATCGCTGAAACAGGTCACGGCCGAGGCCGACCTCATCGATATCCCCGATGACGAAGATCTGTTCCAAAAGCAATATTATACGATGGGGGAAGTGGCGGACATGTTCCGGGTCAATCAATCCCTGCTGCGATTCTGGGAGACGGAGTTCAGCATCCTGCAACCCCGGAAGAACAAAAAAGGGGACCGGCATTTCCGCCCCGTCGATATCAAGAATCTCCACCTCATCTATCATCTCCTGCGCCAGCGCAAGTATACGATCGAAGGCGCCAAGGAATTCCTGAAAAAGAACAAGAAGGCCGAAGAACGGTTTGAAGCCATCCGCCGCCTGCAGCAGGTTAAGGCCTTTCTGCTGGAATGGAAGGCGCAACTATAGATTTGGCCTGGCTTCCCCGGCGGTTACGCGCACGTCGGTGCTGGCCCCTGCTATACGGATTTGCAGGCGTTCCAGCAAGCGGAGGGTATCCAGGTTCACCTGCTGCTTGATCTCATTGAAATCATCCTGGGTCACGGGAGCGGTGAAATAGTCGGCGCTGACCAGGTAGGCATTCCCGGAAATGTCGTTCAGAAATGCGGTACTATTCTCCACCTTGTCTTTTTCCAGGATCTGCTTCAGCCCTGCGATCAATTCGTCCAGGACAGCCGATGGCGTGGAAAGGCTCAGTTCGAGCCTGAGCTCCCCCTTTCGCTGCGTCCTCAGACTGAGGTTATCGACCACGCTGTCCACCATTTGCTTGTTAGGGACGGTCACGTAGGTCTTCTGGTCCGTGCGGATGCGGGTGCTACGCAGACCGATGCGTTCCACGGTCCCCGAGATCCCGTTCACTTTGAGCACATCGCCGGCAGTAAAGGGCTTGTCGAAAAAAATGACAAAGGAGGCGATCAGGTTCTCGATGCTCTCCTTTGCGGCCAGGGCAACGGCGGCGCCGGCCAGGCCGAGGGAGGTCGTAATGCTGCCGACCTCCACATGAAAGGCCTGGTGCAGCACCATCAGGATGCCGATGATCCCGATAAATACCTTGAGGAAATCACGGAAAAAAACGACCAGCTGATTGTCGCGCAGATCGCCCGAATCCCTGGCCTTGCGTTGCAGGATCAGTGCGATGAAATCGACGAGCCGCATCAGGAGCCATATGAAGCCGATGATGATCACCGAAATGGCCAGGGCGTGAATGATCTGTTGTGAACTCACTTCATAGATATCGAAATCGAGCGCGGTCGGAAAATGCAGTTTTTCGATCGCCGAGATCGAAACGAAGAGGATCAGGAAGGTACCGATGGGTCCAACCACGAGAGCGAGAAAGGACGAGCTGTCGAGGCCGGCATCAATCTTACGTATGAATTGGAACAGGAATCGGGCGATCAGCAGGGATATCCACCTTTTGAGGATGATGACCAGCAATATCGTTCCCACGATGAAGACATACCTTTTCAGTGGATTGTCGAAGATGAGCTGGCTCCAGAAATCGTGCATACGAAGGGCAATTTTCGCCGCGAAGTTACGCAATTATCGGAGCGTCGCGGCGGGGGCGCGGGGGTCAGCGGCGGGAATACACTTCCAGGGTCTTCTCCTTTTGCACATAGAATGAGCCGGAGGTCATGACGATCTTTATGGCGTCCCGGAAGGCCGGCGGGATGGGTTCTTCATGATAATCGAGCGTGCCGACCTGGTATTTGAAGAATTTCTGGCGGTTCCTGCCCAGCAGGTTCCTTTCGATCACGGTGAAGTCGATCCAGCCGGTGAGCGCGCTATGTTCCTTCAATCCCCCGTAATGATCGAAGGCATAGACGCCTTTGGCGGGATCATAGAGGTACACCAGTCCGCCCTGGTCCCTGATGACGGCGGGATTCGGCACCGAGTCGAATAATTGGCGAAAGTCAGTGGTCTGATCGACCAGGGAACCATCGTCCCCGATCCTCTTCAGCTTGGCGTCGAGCTCGTCATAGACCCAGATATTGTTGTCATAGGCCAGTCCAACGGCTTTTGCCTGCAGGATGCCGAGTTTGCGCAGATCGATGATGTTGACCTTATTCAGGTACCGGTCGAGGGCCAGGATGGTAGTGAATTCGCGGTAGTAAACCAGTACCTTGAGCGGGTTGGTCGCATCGATGGACGTGATCTTCCCGTAGCGGCGGACATCGTTGAATACGGCCAGGGAATCCCCTTCGGGAGAAAGCTTCTTAAGCTGGTTGTCCTTGCTAAGCAGGTAGATATTCCCCAGGTTGTCCACGGTGAAATCGGCCAGTTCGGCCAATATGGTTCGTGTGAGCGTGAAACCGGTAGTTTGTTGCGCTCTCAGGGAGAAGGCAGTGAGGAACAGAAGGCAGGCGATATAGGTCTTCAGACGCATGTTATGGGAGGACGCTTATGATGAGAGAACGCCATTGAGCTGCTTTTATTTCCGGACGATCTTATTCTCTTTGTCCTTCGATGCGGAGAGGAGGGAGAGTTGCAACCCGTCAAACTCCGCATAGGTATCGTACCTGATCCAATCCCCCAGGTTGATATACCGGCTCCCTCCCGGCAGGCTAAAGTCGATGGGCAGGTGGCGATGGCCGAAAATGAAATAATCGACAGGCGTAGTGCGAAGCACCTCCTTGCAGTAGCAGATCAGCCATTCCTTGTCCTCTCCCAGGAACTGATCGTCGACCTGCCCGGTCACGGCCCGGCTGCTGCGGCTGAAATAGTTGGCCAGCCCGACGCCGATCGCAGGGGGTAGCAATCCGAACAGCCAGCGGCAAAAAGGGTTGCGGAAGATCTTTTTCAGGAATTTGTACCCATGATCGCCGGGTCCCAGGCCATCGCCATGGCCGATTAGGAATCTCCTGCCGCCCCACTCGAAATATTGGGGCTCATGATAAACCGGAATATTGAGTTCCTGTTCGAAATAACCCTTCATCCACATGTCGTGATTGCCGGTAAAGAAGCGAATGGGGATGCCCGAATCAGTCAGTTCAGCCAGCTTACCCAGGATGCGGACAAATCCCTTGGGTACTACCGTCCGGTATTCATACCAGAAATCGAAAAGATCGCCAACGATGAAGATCTCCGCGGCGTCGTGACGGATCGTCTCCAGCCAGCGGACGATATGCTTTTCCCGGGCCAGACTGATGGCGTGATCAGGGGCGCCAAGGTGAAAATCGGACAGGAAAACTATTTTTTTTCCCGGAGGGATCTGCATCGAATAAAGATACTTACAATTTCTTATCCACGAGGAAGAGGAAGGCCTCCTTTGGACCGTGCACGCCGACGACAAGGGTCTTTTCGATATCGGCCGTGCGGCTGGGACCGGTAGCCAGCGTGATCAGGGAAGGCAGGCGTTGGGCATATTTCTCCTTCAGTGCCATGAGTCCATCTTTAATGTCGTAAACCAGCTGATCGGTATACGCGATGCAAATATGGACAGGAGCATATACGCTGCCCGTGCGTCCGCTCGGGTCCGCAGCGCTCATGACGATGCTGCCTGTTCGCGCGATCAGCAGCTCGCATCCCGTGATCGCGGCATCGCAATCGCTCAATTCCACGGGGCGGATGATGGGGCCCGCGATAACCGGATCGGTCAGGATGGATTTCCACTTCGTGTCGGCGCACCAAAGCCGTTTCCAGTCCCGGTTGATGATCAGCGCACGCAGCTGTTCATTCAGTTCCCGATGGTCCGCGCAATAGACAAACTTTCCGAGTAATTTGGTGAATTGTTCGGCGAACTCGATCTCGGGTTCCTGGGTGGGGGGTTGAAATACGGAGCTGTTGCCTTCACTGTTTGGAAAAGGAATAGGCGTCGGGTGACTCAACGCCTGTCTGATCTTTTTTAACGTATTTTCTTTGGCGAAGGATATCTTCATGGCGACTCTTTTGCCCGGGTTTTCCCCGGAGAGGATTTGTTCATTCCGTTACCGGAGGCATCACCACCGGAGCCGGAGGTATCCCCTTTGTGCCGGTGGGCGGCACGCTCTCGGTATGGTCGGTAACGTCCAGCGCTCTTTTTTCCTCATAAGGACGCTTGCCGATCAGGGCCTCCACGTCACTTTGGAACAACACTTCCTTGTTGAGAAGGGCTTCCGCCAGGAGTTTCACTTCCCGGGTCTTGGCGGTCAGCAGTTCCTTGGTCGCCTCATAGGCCTTGTCGATGAGCTTGCGCACCTCTTCGTCGATGATCTTGGACGTCTCTTCAGAATAGGGCTTAGTGAAGGTATTCTCTGCCTGGGGATCGTAGAAGCTGACATTGCCGACCTTATCGTTCATGCCGTAGACCGTCACCATGGAATAGGCGATACGGGTGATCTGCTGCAGATCATTCTGGGCGCCGGTCGAGATCTTGCCGAAATTCAACTCTTCGCTGGCGCGGCCGCCCAGGGTCATGCAAATCTGGTCGAAAAGCTGGTCGGTATTGTAGAGATATTGCTCCTTCGGCGTGTATTGCGCGTACCCCAGTGCAGCGACTCCTCGCGGAACAATGGTGACCTTTAGCAGCGGGTAGGCATGTTCCAGGTACCATCCGCAGATGGCGTGTCCGGACTCATGATAGGCAATGATCTTCTTTTCATCCGGAGAGATGATCTTATTCTTTTTTTCCAGCCCCCCGATCACGCGGTCCACCGCATCCTGGAAGTCTTCCATTTCGACGTTGTCCTTACCCTTGCGGGCGGCAATGAGGGCCGCCTCATTGCATACATTGGCAATATCGGCGCCGGCAAAACCGGGCGTCTGCTCGGCCAGTTTATGAATATCCAGCTTGCTGGAGATCTTGATCGGCTTAAGGTGCACTTTGAAGATCGCTTCCCGGCCTTTCAGGTCGGGCTTATCGATCGATATCTGCCGGTCGAAGCGGCCTGGCCGCAACAAGGCCGTGTCCAGCACGTCCGGGCGGTTAGTGGCTGCCAGAACGATGATCCCGCTGTCTCCGCCGAACCCGTCCATCTCCACCAGCAACTGATTCAATGTGCTCTCGCGCTCATCATTGCTCATGATGGCGTTCTTGCCCCTGGCGCGCCCGATGGCGTCGATCTCATCGATAAAGATCACGCAGGGCGCTTTTTCCCGGGCCTGTTTGAACAGGTCGCGCACGCGGCTTGCGCCTACGCCCACGAACAATTCAACGAAGTCGGAGCCGCTCATCGAGAAGAAAGGAACCTGTGCCTCGCCGGCCATGGCCTTGGCAAGCAGGGTCTTGCCCGTTCCCGGAGGGCCTACCAGCAGGGCGCCTTTGGGGATCTTGCCTCCCAGGGCCGTATATTTCTTTGGATTCTTCAGAAAGTCCACGATCTCCATCACTTCGACCTTGGCCTCGTCGAGGCCGGCCACGTCATTGAAGGTGATCGTCACCTTGGTCCCTTTGTCGAACAGCGTGGCTTTTGATTTGCCGATGTTGAAGATGCCTCCGGGGCCACCGCTGCCGGCCTGGCCGCCCATCTTGCGCATGAGCATCACCCAGATCAGCACGATGATCAGCAAAGGCAGCAGGATATTCAGGAGAGGCCCGAACCATTCGCCTTCGCTCTTGGAGTTGATGGCCACCTCCAGTTGCGGGTTCTTGACGAAATAATCCCGCAGCACTTTTTCGTATTCCTTGACATCGGTGACCTTGAACTCGAATTGCGGGCCATCCTTGTTGACTCCGCCCGACCAGCCGTTGCTCTTGAGCTCGGTGGAATAGAAAGGTTTCTGAAGGCTGTCTTTTTTTATGTAGACCCTGACCACCTGTTTATTGGAGACGAGATCGATCTTGTCGACGTCCCCTTTGGCCAGCATTTCCTTGCGGAATTTGTATTCGTCAGTCTGATGAGCGTCCGGAGAAAGTCCTCCGAATAAGTTAAAGCCGATCAATACGGCGGCAATAATGCCCCAGATCCAATATATGCTGAACTTCGGCCCTTTCCTGTTACCACTGCCATCATCGTCCCCCCTGGGCCTGAATCGTGTAAAGTTGGTTTTATCGTTCGGTTTCAAATCTTCCTGTGGCATGTTGAATTTATCCCTGTATTTGCTTATTAATAATAAAACCCATTGACTGAAAAGGTTCGAAAAAACCATTCAAACGAGTAAATATACTGTTAAATTGCCGGGCAGGAGGCAATTTCTAGGCCAGATGCTCTTCCTGGGGGGCATCGCTCCACATCTCTTCCAGCTTGTAAAAGCGGCGATTTTCGGGCAGCATGACGTGCACCACCACGTTCACATAATCGATCAATACCCATTGCAGGGACTGTTTGCCTTCATGTTTATACGGAAGCTCTCCGCAAGCGTTCTCTAATTCCACCGTCACGTTCTCGGCAATGGCCTTCACCTGGGTAGTGCTGGTGGCCTCGCAAATGATAAAGAAGTCGGCTACGGCTTCGGGGATCTTTCGGAGGTCGATCGATACGATATGTTCACCTTTTTTTTGCTGGATCGCGTGTACAATAGCTTTGAAAATCTTTGAATTCCTCGTTAATCTGGCTACCGTTTTTCGTTTCCGGGTAGCTAACATAGAAAGCTGTTCCAATAATCAAGACGTTTTGTGATTAATTATATTTTATTCGGAGGCAAATCGCAACTTTTCTGAGTGGCAGGGCCTAATTTCGTACATCTCAAAAATAGTGATCTTTTGCCTATCGGTCATGCTTTTATTGAATTAGGGTCGGTCGATAGCACCAACAACTATGCCATGGCCAGGGTTCATGCCGGTTCGGCTTCTCATGGCACTATTTTCTTCGCCCATGAGCAGTGGGCCGGGAAGGGACAGCGGGGCAAGACATGGGCCAGCCGGCCGGGAGAGAATATCGTCATGAGTGTTGTGCTCGAGCCTGCTTTCCTGCCTGTTGCGCGACAATTCGAACTCAGTGCCGCCATCGGCCTGGCCTGCCATGATCTGCTGAGCCGCCTGGTGCCCGGCAATGAACTGGCAATCAAGTGGCCCAATGATCTTTACTGGCGTGACAGAAAGGCAGGGGGAATACTCATCGAGAATGTTTTCCGGGGCGATCATTGGCTGTTTGCCATCGCCGGGATCGGGATCAATGTCAATCAGACCCTGTTCCCGGAAACGCTGCGAAATCCCGTCAGTCTGAAACAGATCACGGGCCGGACCTTCGATGTCGTCAAGATCGCCGGAGAACTTGGCGGAGACCTGGAGCGACGATACGAGCAATTGCGCGCCAGCATTCAGGGAGAGGGGAGCGACGGGGGCGTTGGAGGCGACGGGGGGCCGACGATCATGGAAGATTATAATTCCCGCTTATACAAACGAGGCCGTACCGTAACGCTGAAACAAGCGGATCGACTCTTCGAAACGACGATCGGGCATGTTACCGAAAAAGGAGAGCTGGTCACGCAGGACAGGCTCCCGCAAGACAGCCCCGATAGGATATTCCGATTCGGCGAAGTGGAGTGGTTCACGGATGGATCTCCTTCCATGCCTTGACGATCTCCGCGGCATGGGCCTTGTTCTTCGGCCTTTCGAATATCTTGCGGATAATGCCTTTCCCGTCGATCAGGAAGGTCGTTCGGTGAAGGCCCATATAATGACGACCATAGAGCTGTTTTTCACCCCAGACGCCGTATTTGTCGATGATCTTGTGCGCCGGATCGGAAAGCAGGGTAAAGGGAAGATCATATTTGGCCTCGAATTTCTTATGCTTTTTTTCTTCGTCGGGGCTCACGCCGAGAACGCTGAGCCCTTCCCGTTTCAGGAGCGCATAATTGTCGCGCAGATTGCAGGCCTGTATCGTGCAGGTGGGCGTGTCGTCTTCGGGATAGAAGTAGAGTATGAGGGGACGTCCTTTGTAATCGGCCAGCGAGACCAGTTGTCCGTTTTGGTCTTTCGCTGTAAATGCCGGGGCTTTGTCGCCCTCTTTGATGTTGGTCATCTGTTGTTCTTTTGATCGCTGGCCCAATCTTTCAGAACCTTGCAGAGGTCCCGGTCAACGGGTAAAATGATAGATGCTTGTCGTGCTGTTGCCCGCCGCGTCCTGTACGGTCACCTTCAGCACATGCCTGCCGCGGGGGCAATGCTCGTCGAACGTATAAATAAAGGCCCGCCCTTTGTCGTTGGTAAAGCAAAGCCATTGTCCTTCGCCTCCGGCAGAGGGGTCCAGTTCCGCCCGGAAGGCGTGGACCCCTCCCAGGTTATCCTTCACTTTGAACGCGATCCCGCCGGCTTTACTGAGCACGGCGCCATCCCTGAAACCGAGCGGCTCGATCACCGGGGGGACGCGATCTTCCATCAGCCGGAAGTCGCCGAATTCGCGAAAGCGGGCGGAAGCCCATCGGCCCTGCCATTCCGGTCGCTGCAGGTCTCGTTCGCCGCGCGAGGTGCGAACCATGACAACCCGGTCCCTGGAGGAATCCGGCAGGTCATTGCCCGCACGAATGCGAACCAGCATGGGATCCTGCAAGGGGATCGACGGATCGCCGATCGTATAGCGCGGAGAAGTATAGACCGCAGGGGTCGCGGTCATTGTGGATCGATTTTCGGAAGACGCGCTTTCACCGGGGTCAGATCGTACCAAACGGATCCAGGCCAGGTCATAGACACCCTTTTCCGGGATATAAAATGCACAATCGCCGGTCTCCAGGCCATCGAGCATGTTTGGGTAGACGGTCTTGCCTGACAAGCCTGTCGTATCCGGCAGCATGATGGCTGAGTCCTTTCCCCCGGACGGCCGCGCATATTGTACCCGGAAAGCCAGTACCGATCCATTGGCGTTCGCGTCTTTCACCTCGATCCGGATGAGATGGACGGCGCCGTCATGCAGATCGATCACTCCGTCCCCATTCCCGACGAGGTCCGGGAGAAACGGCAGGTAGATCGACGGAGCGCCATATCCCGGGAGCCTGGATAAATGCTCCAGCCAGGGGCCTCCTTTTTCGCGGGTGGCGTAGTCGATATGCGCATTGATATTGCGGGTGTACTCGTAGCTGATGCGATCCATCCGGAAGCCGGCGAGGGGTTGACCGTCCTCGTGGATCGTTGCCTGAAAGATGCCATTGGGGTTTGCGGAGCCGGACTGACTGTCGAAGGTGGAGATGGCGAAGCTGATCCGGGGAACGTCCACGCTGATCAGCGGTTGTCCCAGGGAAAAGGTGGCGGTGTTCCCGGATGAGGGCGGCGAAGGCGATCTGTGAACCGGAAAGATGCGGGGGGCTTGTTCATAAAGACTACGGTCGCGATCGTATAAGGCGAGGCGCTGTATGACGGGTGGCACGTTATCGGGTACCGGAAGTCCGAATAAGAGTGGGTTGAGATTGATATCGCCCGCGGTCTGGCGGATCTCGAAATGAAGATGTGGTCCCTGCGAACCCCCCGTGCTGCCGCTGTAGGCAATCAGGTCGCCTTTCCGGACAGGGAACATGCCCGGAGGAATATCCAGAGAGACCTGCCAGGATCTCATCTTGTATTGCTGCTGTTTGACGTATGCGGCGAGTGCCGGAAAGAAACGGTTGAGATGGGCATATAATGTCGTATACCCGTTGGGGTGGTTGATATAGATCGCCTGACCGAATCCCTCCGGCTCGATCTTTATGTGGGCGATGTAGCCGTCGGCCGCCGCATGGACCGGCAGGTTGACCTTCTTCTGCGTCCGGATGTCCAATCCCATGTGGTAATGGTTGGGTCGCAATTCCCCAAAATTAGCGGCCAGGCTAATGGGAATGTCCAGGGGATCCCGGAAATAGCCTTGCGGGTAGTGATCGGGCGGCGGCCCCTGCGAAAAAACAGGCAGACTGAAAAGGATACAGGCCAATGCCGGGAGATGCTTCATCATGCGCGTTGTGGAACGGTTAGAAAAGGCAAATTTAATCCGGAATCGGGAAGGAATTTCCAAAAAATAAAGGCCGGAGCCGACCGATGGGAAAATCGGGCAATCGCGATCCCCCGCAAATGCAGTGGAAAGGCATCCGAAAAAAAATACTACGAAAAGGGCAACGATTTTGAAAAGTTTGGTACAGCTTTTGGCTAGTGATTGTTGTCTTAGTATCGGGTGGGGACAAGCCACCCCAAAAGAAGCAGTCATGAACGGCATTAAAAACAAAATGGTAGTTTTCCTGGCAGTGACCATCGGAGGCATGGTCGGGCTGCTGAAGGGAGAGGAAGCCCGGCAAAAGTGGGTCTTCAGGATCAGGAGCAAGTATGATAACCGGCGGCAGATGGCGGAACGGAAGTCCATTGCCAGGAAGGGAGGCGTATTGCTGGATGATATTGAGATGGCCGCTTATCATAAGAGTTAACCATTCGTAATACTACACTTATTTTATAGGGCAAGCCCTGTTCATCATTTTGGTGGACGGGGTTTTTTTATTTTTGGCCGCGGCGGGATCTGGCCGGGGGATCGCGCCTGGCGGCGGTTGGGGGCAGATCGAAATTTAATCGGGAAAATTTCCCCCACTGCCTTACCTTTGCGCAATTTTATTTTTGTTCCAACATGCCCAAAGATCCCTCCATTCGTTCCGTCCTCATTATCGGCTCGGGTCCCATCATTATCGGTCAGGCTTGCGAATTTGATTATTCCGGCACGCAGGCCGCAAGGAGCTTGCGGGAGGAGGGGGTCGAAGTGATCCTGATCAACAGCAACCCCGCCACGATCATGACCGACCCGATGATGGCCGATAAGGTCTACCTGCTGCCGTTGACGGTGGAGAGCATCGAACAGATCCTCGAGGAGAACAAGATAGACGCCGTACTGCCCACGATGGGGGGTCAGACGGCCCTGAACCTGGCCAAGGAGGCCGAAGATCTGGGCATCTGGGAGAAATACAAGGTCAGGCTGATCGGGGTGGACATCAAGGCGATCGACAAAGCGGAGGACCGGGAGAAATTCCGGCAATGGATGATCGCGCTGGGCGTGCCCGTCGCAACGGCCAAGACGGCCAACTCCTGGCTGGAAGGAAAGGAATTCGCCCAGGATATCGGTTTTCCGCTGGTCATCCGACCCTCATTTACCCTGGGCGGAACCGGAGGTGGATTCGTACATGACAAGGATGAGTTGGATGAGGCCCTGAACAGGGGGCTGCAGGCCTCGCCGATCCATGAGGTGCTGGTGGAAAAGGCGGTCCTTGGCTGGAAGGAGTTCGAACTCGAATTGCTCCGGGACGCCAACAACAATGTCGTGATCATTTGTACGGTAGAGAACTTCGATCCCATGGGCGTGCATACAGGCGATTCCATAACCGTGGCGCCCGCGATGACCCTCAGCGATACCGCATTTCAGCTTATGCGCAATACGGCTATCCGGATGATGCGGGACCTCGGAAATTTCGCCGGGGGCTGCAATGTCCAGTTCGCCCTCAATCCCGATACGGAAGAGATCATTGCCATCGAGATCAATCCCCGCGTGAGCCGTTCCTCGGCGCTCGCGTCCAAGGCCACCGGCTACCCGATCGCGAAGATCGCAGCCAAGCTGGCCATCGGTTATACCCTGGATGAGCTGAAGAACCAGATCACCGGCACGACCTCCGCCTATTTCGAGCCGGTACAGGACTATGTCATCGTAAAAGTGCCGCGCTGGAACTTCGATAAATTCAAGGGAGCGAACGATACGCTGGGACTGCAGATGAAAAGCGTGGGAGAGGTCATGGCCATCGGGCGCAGTTTCACCGAGGCCGTGCAAAAAGCCTGTCAGAGCCTGGAGAATAATGCCGTGGGACTCGGCTATTACGGAAAGAGCCTGATGCGTGCCGAAGAACTGCTGGAATATATCAAGACGCCGAAATGGGATCGCATTTTCCGGATCAAGGATGCCCTGATGGCCGGTATTTCCGTCGGCACCATTTCCAAGGCCACCAACGGGATCGACCGCTGGTTCCTGTACGAGATCCAGAAGATCTGCAACATGGAAAAAGAGCTGGCGAAGTACCGGATGGACACGCTGCCCACGGGTCTGCTGCGGGAGGCGAAACGCCTGGGGTTCAGCGATGAACAAATGTGCCGGATCATGAATGACGGGAACGAGGATGCGCTATACGAAAAAAGAAAGGCCGCCGGCATCACCAGGATCTTTAAGATGGTGGACACCTGTTCCGCCGAATTCAAGGCCCGGACGCCCTATTTCTATTCTACCTTCGAAGACGGCCATGCCAACGAAAGCAAGGTCAGCGATAAGAAGAAGATCATCGTCCTGGGATCGGGCCCCAACCGCATCGGGCAGGGCATCGAATTCGATTACTGCTGCGTCCATGGGCTGTTGGCCATAAAGGAGTCGGGATACGAGGCCATCATGGTCAACTGCAATCCCGAGACCGTGTCCACCGATTTCGATATCGCCGACAAATTGTATTTCGAGCCCGTCTATTGGGAACACCTTCGCGAGATCATCGAGCATGAAAAGCCGGAAGGCGTGATCGTACAGCTTGGCGGCCAGACCGCGCTGAAGCTGGCGGAGAGGTTGCAGGAGAAGGGCATCCCGATCATCGGCACGTCCTTCGACAGCATGGATATCGCCGAAGACCGGGGACGGTTCAGCGATATGCTCAAAGAGCTCGGCATCCCCTACCCCGACTATGGTACGGCCGTCGACGTCGACGAAGCCATTCAGGTCGCCAACCGGGTAGGCTATCCGGTATTGGTCAGGCCAAGCTATGTATTGGGCGGACAGCGGATGCGGATCGTCCTCAATGACGATGAGGTGGAAAAGGCGGTCGTCAGCCTGCTGAAGCATATCCCGGGCAACAAGATCCTGGTGGATCATTTCCTCGATCGTTGCCAGGAGGCCGAAGTCGACGCCATTTTCGACGGAGAAGATTTCCACGTGATGGGCGTGATGGAACATATCGAACCGGCCGGCATTCACAGCGGCGACAGCAATGCCGTATTGCCGGCCTTCAACCTGACCCCGATGGTGGTGACCACGATGGAACTGTATGGCGAGAAGATCGCCAGGGCCTTGCGCATCAAGGGCCTCATCAATATCCAATTCGCGATCAAGGACGATAAAGTGCATGTCATCGAAGCCAATCCCCGCGCCTCGCGGACGACGCCGTTCATCGCCAAGGCTTACCAGATCCCTTATCTGAATATCGCTACGAAGATCATGATGGGCACGCATAAACTGGCGGACTTCAAGTTCGAGAAAAAATTGAAGGGGTTCGCCATCAAGGAGCCCGTTTTCAGCTTTAATAAATTCCCCGGCGTCAGCAAGGAACTTGGACCGGAAATGAAATCGACCGGCGAGGCGATCCGGTTCATCAAGGACCTTCGCGACCCCTACTTCCGGCAATTGTATAAGGACAGGAGCATGTACCTTAGCAAATAAATCAAAAGCCGTCTATATGGAAGAAATAGAAGTTCCCACGGATCATCTCCACGAGGCTATCGAGGAAAAAGCCGAAGAGGTCAGGGAGCGATGGACCCTGTATGTGGCACTTTCCACCGCCTTTATGGCTGTACTGGCCGCCGTAGCGGGATTGCTCGCGGGACATCATGCCAATGAAGCCCTGATCGAGCGAGTCAAGGCTTCCGACGAGTGGAATTACTACCAGTCGAAGAATATCAAAGAGGAGGTGGCGGTCAATTCCGATAAGCTGCTGCATGCGCTGGCGGCCACGCGTCCGGCGGCATCCGCCGGCTCAGCTGCCGCCCTCCCCGAGGACAATGCCAGGGAGCTCGCGAAGTTTGAAAAAGATAAGGAGGAAGGAAAGAAGAAGGCCGAGGAGGCGGAGAAGAGCTCCGAATGGCACCTGGGCAAACACGTTCCCCTGGCTTCCGCTGTTACTGCCTTTCAGATCGCCATCGCCATTTCCGCCATCGCCATTCTAACCAGGCGTAAGCCCCTATGGTACGGCGGACTCCTGCTGACCTGCGTCGGGATCTTTTTTTTGGTGCAGGGGTTGCTGCCCTAAGCTGGAAATGAGCCGGGCCGGCGGCCCGCATGGGGTCGGATCGCCGCGACGGCCTAGCGCGCGGGCGAAGGCGAAATCCCGCAAAGCCGGAGATATACGACCAACTGGCCATAGTGATCACAGGAGTGCGTCAGCGCAAAATAGGTGAGGTCCGCGCGCGCCATATTACTCCCTCTGAAGGGGATGGGATCGAGGGCATTTGTATTATTCAGTAACGCCATCGCCTTATGACCCTCTGCAAACGATCCCTGCAGGTAGACCATAATATCCTTTTTCGTTTTTATCTCTGCCGGGCCGTTCACATCCACAATCCCGGCGGGGATGGGGTCTCCCGTAATCGCGCACCACATGTCGTAGTTATCCGTGGCGAGATGTTTGACCTGTCCCGCAAAGGTTCTTACCCCGGTAAAGAGGCTTCCCTTGATGTGCAGATCTTCCGGGGTGAAGTAATATCTGTCTTCCGGCATGGCATCGGCTGCGGCCAGTACCAATTTTTCGATCCGGGACAATTCACGGCCGATGGCCTCTTTTTCCACGCCTTTTGGGGCAAATGAAAAAAAGAGTGCGGGGACCGGGACGATCAGGAGGGAGGCGAATACGATCAGGAGTTTATTGTTCATATCGTTGATCTTTTTTTGCTTATCTAAATTAAAACTATTTCTTCCGGGGCGGCCCCGGGGACATAATTTAGCACTGAATTTGCAGTTAAAAGGAGAAAAAACCCATGCTTATGAACCCTCAATTCAAGAAAGGGCTGCTGCTTGCCTTTTGCCTAGGCATTTTTTTTACAGGATTCAGCCAGCTCAAGGCCAAGGCAAAATGCCCCGATTTCTATGTGGATGTGTTGAATGGCACCGTGAATGAACTCAAGGCGAATAATACACCCGACGAGATCAAGACCAAATTCCCCTGTTTCACGAGCGCGGTCGATGAAAGTTATGAAGCCAAATGCGGCGGCGGCATTTATTTCAAGGACAGGGACATTTCGTTCTATACCAAAAGGGATTATATCGAGATCGGTCCCAAATTCACGGGAAAAATGAGCATCCCTCTCTTCGGAACCAAGCGCGGCACGTTGTTCACCAAGCTGGGAAATCCCAAAATAAAAGATGATCTCTGGGATGCATACGAAATGCAATATGGTACCATGGTCCTTCACTATGACGTGGCCGGCGCTGCAGGAAAGGTGAAAATGATCCAGATCAGTACGCAGAGTACGGAGACCCTGAGCCTTTGCGAATAGCCGGGTTTTCGGCGACCCATTGGCGTACCCGTGGAAAGGCCTGATGGAACCAGGTCGTGTAATTGAGCGGGTGTGAGGCAAGGCTGGATTCTATTTCGTCCAGCGATCGATAGCAATAGTCGCTTACTTCATTCGGATCGGGCTGGATGACCCCATCATGGGTTCCGACGAATACATGGTCGAACTCAAATTCGGTGAGGCCATTCTCGAATTCCGTCCGGTAGGTGAATTCGAAGATCTTATCGAGGTCAGTCGTAAAACCCAGTTCCTCGTTCAGTCTGCGCATGGCGGCCTCCCTGGTGCCTTCCCCGGGGCGGGGGTGACTGCAGCAGGCATTGGTCCAGAGGCCGGCGCTATGGTATTTCTTTCGGGCCCGCTGCTGGATCAGCATGTCTCCCCTTGCATTGAAGATAAATACGCTAAAAGCCCTGTGCAAGAGTGCTTTACGATGAACCTCCATCTTGTCCATGGCGCCGATCGGCTCGTCGCGTTCGTTCACGAGGATCACTTCGTCCCGCAGCATGTGTCGTGTTTAATGGATAGGCACCCTGAAAGCTAGAAACGCTGTATCTGGGCCTTTAATAATTTCCGCGCGAAATGGATGCGGCTCTTGATCGTACCCAGGGGCTCCTGCAGCATTTCCGCGATCTCGTGGTATTTAAACCCGTCAAAATAGAGCAGAAAGGGGTTGCGGAAGATCTCCGGGAGCTTGTGGACGGCAGCCTGGATATCCTTTACACGCAGATTTCCTTCCGCCGCGCCGGCGACCGCCGCCTGGTTGGAATTAAGGAGGAATTCGTTGGCGCTGCTGTCAAAAATGGTGTTTTGCTTGGCCTTCCTGCGGTAGTTGTTAATGAAGATATTCCGCATGATCGTGTACAGCCAGGCCTTGATATTGGTGCCTACGTTGTATTTGTCCTTGTTGGCCAGGGCCCGGTAGAGGGTCTCCTGAAAAAGGTCCTTTGCCGCCTCGGAATCACGGGTGAGCGTAATGGCGAAGGGTTTCAGGAACTCTGCATTATTGACAAGTAATTGATTGAATTCTAAAGAGGCCATATATAAAAAAACAGTTTAACGGTCTAACTGATAAAATTAATCATAAAACGCGATAGGACAAAGCCTCTCGTTTTATGGTTTAGTTAAAAAGCAACTCCACGAAAATCACTGGGTTAGGAAAATAAGACAGCAAAAGGCAGGCCATCCCAAAAAAAGGGGCCAGGAAAGACAGCCTGTCAGGATTGGCCCGGAAAGGGGTCGAATGCGGCCTGAGATTCAGGCAGGGAGATGAAGTTTTGACAAGGGGGAGACCTAGAGTTGCGGGTTGCGGATGGTTCCGGAGTCGAGGAGTTTGTCGACCATGCCCTGGAGGCGGGAGGAGTAGGTGAGCGCGTTCAGGTGGCGTTCATGGTGCAGGTCGGTACCTAGCAAGTCGACGTATTTTTTCTTGATCAGGTATTCGGCCAGCGCCTGGGAGGCTTTCCCGTAGTAACCGATCATGGACAGCAGGTTTACCTGCAGGAGGCAGCCGGTGTCGCGGATCTGGTCGTACCAGCCCTTGTTGGCGCCGAAATAGAGGTAACGCTCCGGATGAGCGAGGATGGGCTGGTAGCCCTTTATCTGGAGCTTAAAGAGGAGTTCCTTCAGGTTGATGGCGGCCACGACCATCGAAAGCTCGACAAGGATCATATTGCCCTTCAGGGTGAGGAGGACGTCGCCTGATTCGAGGGAGTCGGAGAAGTGGTCGTCCATAAAATATTCGGCGGCCGCATGGAATTCGACGGAGATCTGCTGGCGGGCCAGTTCGGCGGTGACGGCACGATGCCCTTCGGCGATGATCCCCGGGGTGTTCGGATAGATATCCTTCAGGATATGCGGCGTCGTATATATCCTTTTGTACCCCAGATCGACAAGGCCCCGGATCATTCTCAGGGCTTCATCCATGGTCTTTACGCCGTCGTCGATGCCCGGGATCAGGTGGGAATGGAGATCCGCGCCGAGCCCGCTCAGGTCATTGGGGCGACCTTTTGTCTTTTTGTTGAAGAGGGAGAACAAGATCGTGGGATTGATGCGGTGAGTCTGGGATTAATGCTGTGATCTAAAATCCGCGTAAGCCTGCCGGATGCCTTCTTCCAGGCCGATGCGATGCGTCCAACCCATGCCGTGGAGCTTACTGACGTCCATGAGTTTACGCATCGTGCCGTCCGGCTTGGTCAGGTCATGGGTTATTTCGCCCTCGTAGCCGACGATCTTTTTTACCAGGAGGGCGAGTTCCTTTATCTCCAGGTCGACGCCGGTGCCGATATTGACGAGACCTTCCTGATCATAATGCTGCACAAGGAAAAGGCAGGCATCCGCCAGGTCATCGGCGTGAAGGAACTCACGGCGTGGCCTGCCCGAGCCCCAAAGGACGACTGAAGGGGCCGCGTTGAGCCTGGCCTCATGGAATCGCCTGATCAGCGCCGGCAGCACATGGGAGTTTTGCAGGTCATAGTTGTCGTTGGGGCCATAGAGGTTGGTGGGCATGACCGAAATGAAATTGCATCCGTACTGTGCGCGATAGGCGTCGCAGAGTTTGATCCCGGCGATCTTTGCGATCGCATAGGGCTCATTGGTCGGTTCGAGGGGGCCCGTGAGGAGGTATTCCTCCTTCAGCGGCTGCGGCGCCTCTTTAGGATAGATGCAGGATGAGCCGAGGAACATCAGTTTTTTCACGCCGCAGCGATAAGCGGCGTGGATGATATGGCTCTCTATCATCAGGTTCTCGTACAGGAACTCGGCACGGTAGGTATTATTGGCGAGGATGCCGCCCACTTTGGCCGCGGCCAGGAAGACCAGGTCCGGCCGTTCCTTTTCGAAGAATCCGTCGACGGCCGCCTGGTTGCGGAGGTCCAGCTCATCCGAGGTGCGGGTCACCAGGTTGGTAAATCCCTTTGCCGCGAGCGCCCTGCAAATGGCGGAGCCCACCATGCCGCGATGTCCGGCCACGTATATCTTGTCGTTGGGTTGCATGTTGTTTTATTCGTGTTGGCCTTTCACATGAAATCCGGAGTCTTTCAGGACCTTCTCCTTGCGGAACAGGTGAACGTCGGAGCTCATCATTTCGTGGATCAGCATGGGCAGGTCATAGACGGGTTTCCAGCCTAGTTTTTCCCGCGCCTTGCCCGCATCGCCGATCAGCAGGTCCACTTCCGTCGGGCGGTAGTACCTGGCATCGACGGCTACGACCTCCTTGCCGGCCGGGACGATGAAGTCGGGGTTACTGCTGGATGCTACGACCGCCACTTCCTTTTCGGCCTCGCCGCGAAACTCTAGTTCGATGCCCACTTCCCTGAATGCCATGCGTACAAATTCCCTGACAGGCGTGGTGACGCCGGTAGCGATGACATAATCATCCGGTACGGGCTGCTGCAGGATCCGCCACATGGCGTCGACATAATCTTTTGCATGTCCCCAGTCGCGCTGGGCGTCGAGGTTGCCCAGGTAGATCTTTTCCTGCAGACCGAGGGCGATCTTCGCCACTCCACGCGTGATCTTCCTCGTTACGAAGGTTTCGCCTCTTACCGGCGACTCATGATTGAACAATATGCCGTTGGTTGCGTACATGCCATAGGCTTCGCGGTAGTTCACGGTGATCCAGTATGCGTAAAGCTTGGCGACCGCATAGGGTGAGCGCGGGTAAAAGGGCGTTTTTTCATTTTGCGGAACGGCCTGGACCAGTCCGTAGAGTTCGGAAGTCGACGCCTGATACACACGCGTCTTCGCGGTGAGGCCGAGGAGCCTGACCGCCTCCAGTATCCGTAGCGTGCCGATGCCGTCTGCATTAGCCGTATATTCCGGGGTCTCGAAGCTGACCTGCACATGGCTCATGGCGCCCAGGTTGTAGATCTCGTCCGGTTGGGTCTCCTGGATGATGCGGATGATGTTCGTCGAATCCGTCAGGTCCCCGTAATGCAGATGGAAATGTACGTTGGACTCATGGGGATCCTGGTAGAGATGATCGATCCGTTCGGTATTGAACGATGAACTCCTTCTCTTGAGGCCATGCACGAGGTAGCCTTTGTCCAGTAGCAGCTCACAGAGATAGGCGCCGTCCTGCCCGGTGGCTCCTGTGACCAATGCGATCTTTGGCATAATTATGAATTGGTTGTGTGGGATTATTTAATGAAGTATTGGGGAAGCTTTCTAAGCGGTTTCATCAACAGCGTAAAAAAATAGGGGGTCAATCCATTCAATTTCCAGGCTATGCGGTCCTCTTTATTCGCCCGGAGGCGATTCCGGAATGAGGCGTTGCTCATCCCACCCGTGCGCATCCTGACAATAACCCTCGGAATGTATCGTGCGGACATGCCGTGCCTGACGAGGATCCGCAGCATCATCTCATAGTCTGCGGCAGATCGCAGGGAGATATCGAAGAGACCAACCTGGTCATAGACCTCCCTGCGCACGAAGAACGTGGGATGGGGCGGCATCCAACCGTAGTAGAAGCTCTTTTTCCGGAATGGCCCGGTTTTCCAGGTCCGAATGACCTTGTTCAGGTCCGCCTGATCCACGTATTGAAGGTCGGCGTAGCTGGTCATGACGGTGGGATCGGCAAAGGCCTTTGCCACGAGAGAAAGCACGTCGGGGCCCGTGTAGACGTCGTCGGAATTCAGGATGCCGATCACGTCGCCGGTGGCCTTGCTCAGACCCTTGTTCATCGCATCATAGATGCCTTTGTCGCGGCCCGACACGACCTGGGCGAGGTGCGGAAATTCCGCGGCGATCTTCAGGGTGTCGTCCGTCGATCCGCCATCGATCAGGATATGTTCGATATCGGGATGCTCCTGCTGCCGGATGCAGGTCAGGGTATCCCTCAGCGTGGCTGCGCTGTTATAGGTGGCGGTGATGATCGATATCTTCATGTTGCTGTCGAAGGTAAGGTGCAGTCGGGAATTTGCGTCCGGGTGCGACGGTCGGGGCGCGGGCGCCGGGCTCAGGCGCCTGGATCAGACGCCGGGTCGGCGCGTGATCACACAGTTCTCCAATACCAGCATGTCCATATCCGTTCTTAAAAAGCAGTCCAGCGCATGTTCCGGCGAATTCACGATCGGCTCGTTCTCATTGAACGAGGTATTGAGCAGGATGGGCACGCCGGTCTTCTTTCGGAAGGCCTCTATCAGCTGATAATAGCGGGGAGTGACCGATCTGTCCACGGATTGCAGCCTGCCGGTGCCGTCAACATGCGTGACGGCCGGAATGAGGGCGCGTTTTTCCGGGCGGATGGGGAATACTTTTTCCATGAACGGCACTTCGTCTTCCACCTCAAAATATTCCTTTACATATTCCTTAAGGATCGAAGGGGCGAAAGGGCGGAAGCTTTCCCTGCGTTTGATCTTGCTGTTCAGCAGGTCCTTGGCGTCGGATCGCCGCGGGTCCGCCAGGATGGAACGGGCGCCCAGGGCACGCGGTCCGAACTCGGCCCGTCCGTTGAACCAGCCCACCACGCCGGCGTCGATCAGCCGGTCGGCCACTTTCTCGTACAGTTCGGAGTCAGGATACCGGCGGTAGTCGATATGGCGGCCACGCAGGTATTGTTCTATGTCCTCATTGGAAAAGCGGCTGCCGGTATAGGCCGTCCGCACGGCTTCCGCGCGGGGCTGGTCCAGCACCTGGTTATAGACGTATAGTGCGGCTCCCATGGATATGCCGGCGTCATGGCCCGCCGAAGGGATATAGACGCCGGTAAACGGCGTGTTACGCGTGAGTTTGCCATTGGCCACCGAATTCTGCGCCACGCCACCCGCGATGCAAATATTCTTCAACCCCGTTCTCGTCTGCAAATGCCCGAGGATATGGAAGATCAGCTCTTCGGTAATGCGCTGGACGGATGCGGCGAGATCCTTGTGGTATTGGGTCAGCGGTTGGTCCTTTGCCCTCGCCGCGCCGAATTTTTCGACCATGTACGGTGAGAAAAGCGGAGCGACCTGTGGGATATGATCTTCGCCGTAAGAGATGATGCCCCGTGTGGCGGAGCGGAAATATTTCAGGTTTAGCCTGAACAATCCGTCGGGCTGAAAGAGCAGCACATCCCTGAGCGCATCCACATGATCGGGTTTACCATAGGGCGCCAGGCCCATTACCTTGTATTCGTCGCCATAGTGAGGGAAGCCCAGCAACTGGGTGAATGCCGTATAAAACAGGCCGACGCTGTGAGGAAAATCCACCGAATCGAGCACCCTGATCTTATTGCCCTGGCCGGTCGCGATCATTGTCGTGGTAAAATCACCGGAACCGTCGATCGAAAGCAGGGCGGCCTCCTCGAATGGAGAGGCGAAAAAGGCCGAAGCGAGGTGGCTGCGATGATGCTCGACCTGATGGATCTTCTTTTTGAGGGACGAGGCATCAACCGACGGGTCGATGGCAGCGAACTCTTCTTCGAGGGAGGACACTTTGCGGGCATTCTGCAGGCGGTCCGTTGCCGCCCGCCAACCTCCGCCCGGATTCTTCAGAAGGAACCATAGTTTCTTTCCCAATTTGGCGTAAGGGTCACGTCCGATCGCGATATGGTCGAGCTGGGCCAGGGTGATGCCCGCCTCGCGCAGGCAAAACTCTACGGCCAGTGAGGGGAAGCCTGCCCAATGCTTGACGCGGCGAAAGCGCTCTTCCTCCGTGGCTGCGATCAGAAGGCCGTCCTTGAAAATGGCTGCCGAAGAATCGGCGTGGTAAGCGTTAATTCCTAAAATATGCATCTTGACTTCACTATTTTATGATCGATCAACTAAATATGTTGCTTTTGCGGCACGTCCGCCATGAATTTCTCGATCGCTTTTACGATCCGATCGAAGGAAAAAGAGTCGATCCAGGAGCGCGATCCGTTTTTCATGGCATCGAGTTGCTGCCTGTCGGCTGCCAGCTGCGCCACCCAATCGCTGCATTTTTGCAGGTCCCCCACCCTGAACACGATCCCATTCTTTCCTTCTTTGACCAGGTCCACCGCGCCGCCCACTTTTTCGGAGAGCATGACGGCGCAGCCGCTGGCCATGGCTTCATTGGCCCCGAGCCCCCAGGTCTCTTCCGGTCCCCGGGAAGGCAGGATGAAAATATCGCCCAGCCGGTATATTCCGGGCATATGCGACTGGTTCTGAAAATCCAGAAAGCGGATCCGCGGGTCTCCGGATGCCGCGGCCTTCAATTCCCCCTCAAGGGTTCCGTTGCCAACGAAGACGGCCTTAACTCGGGGGTCCGGGATCATTTTCAGGAGCTCGATGAGGAAGAAGGGGTTTTTTTTCTGTCCGAGTTTGCCTGCAAACAGGATGACCAGGTCATCCTCCGCCATGTTCAACTGCTTGCGCAGCACGGCCGCCTCCTCGCGGTATTGCGCATCAGGTTGGCTGAACCGGTCATTGTCGATGGCATGCGGCGCAAAGATCAATTGTTCCTCCTTTAGTCCATGCTTCAGAAAATAGACCTTGTTGTGGGTACCGACATACAAGGCGTAGTCGACATGGCTATAGACCCATTTGAGCCAACTCCTTCTCAGGATGCGGTTAATGCCCGGGCGCTCATCCAACAGCGTGGAGTCGCCGCGGAACAGGACCGGCACCTTTCCATGAAAGTACCGCATGCACCGCAAATGACTGACGAAGCTCCATCCGAAGACCAGGATCGCGTCCGGCTGCCATCCGGCGATCTCTTCATTCAGGGTTGGATTAATAATGCCCTTGAAATGATGAGTGCCGGGATCGGCGGACGTATTTTTCACGAAGGTATATTCATAGCCATCCAATAAGGGGATATCCCATTCGATCTCTTTGCCGAACTCCTGATCGAATTTGCTGCCGGCCTGTGACTGGCTCCAGGTGTAGAACACTTTGACGCGGACCTGGCCGCTCCTGGCCAGAAGCCTGAACCATGGCGCATTGTATTGAATGGGATGAGAGGTGACGATGGCGAACTTTTTCATCTAAGGGTCGTTTACAGGGTCGTTAAAAGGGTAGTCGGTGTTCAACGGAATAATTCCAGGTATTGCTGCTTTATATCGCTTCGCCGGATGAATGTCTGGGCGAATGTTCGCGCTGACCTGCACCATTCATCGAATTCCTCCTGATCGAAGCGGCCTGCCTCGCCAATGCATTTCCGGAACAGTCCGGGCTCATTCAAGGGCAGGTCCCACCCGGCTTTCGCCGCAGTCAGGCACCTCCATGGCGTCTGGTCGCTGATCAGTACCGGCCTTCCCAGGCTGAGCGCTTCGAAGATGGCATGCCCGAAATTCTCTCCGCGGGTCGGCAGCGCAAAAATATGATGTCTGGCAATAATGGGGGTCAATTCATGATGAGGCACCTCGCCGGCATAGTTCACGGAAACATTGGACGGCAGGAGCCGGATGATCTCCCGGCATTTTTCCCAATAGGAGGGCTCTTCGATACTGCCTACGATCGTCAACCGGATCTTGCATGACACCTCATTGAGTACCTCCAGGAGATAGTCCAGGTTCTTGATAGGGTGAATGCGGCCGATGAAGAGGAGTTCCAGTTCACCCGGCCTCTTTTCGATCCTGTTGGGCTGGTCCGGGAAGGCAGGGGGAAAATTAGCGATTTGAGCGACCTGAACGGACCCCCCGAAGGATCTTTTTATGTCTTCCATCTCGGTGCCGTCGGCGGCCTGAAAGGATATCTTGCCGGGAAGTCCGGAATTACGGAAAATGGATAAAAAAAGGCGCTTTTTTGCCGGTTTGAATTGCAGCGCGCTATCGCGGAGCATGCCTCTTGGAGAGAGCACGATCCGGCCTTTCAGCCCGAGAAGCCTGTATAAGAGGAGCGGATAGATCGTGTAATAGGTGGAGAACATGCTGTTCAGGTAGATGAAATCAGGGTCGATCTCCTTTAATTGCCTTCTGATAGTCGTCCAGGCCGACTGGCTGGGAGAAAGGTAATAGATGCGTACGTCGGCAGCGTCCTTGCTCAGCCACCGGTCGGGTTCGACACCCGCATAAGGTTCTTTTGCGCCGAGGTCGCGATCGGAGGTAAAGACATCGATCCGATAATCCGTCTGCATGTGGCTTACGAAATTCACGCAGGAACGGATAGGTCCTCCGGCCTTGAAACCGGGTTCGAACCAGTCTGTGAACAAAAGGATCTTTTTTTTCTGCTGCATAGGTCAGTCGCCGGTAAAGACGATCCCCCTTTTCATGGTGCCAAGACTAACGCGCGAAATGCGGATATTGCTGACGCCGGCCGGCAGCGGCCCGGCGAGGATCGGTGCGCTGTCCCTGTCGAACGCCGTCATGGCATCCATATACGCGTTCGCCCCCGTTACGCCGATCAATTTGTCTTCGATCGAGATAATGCTTTTGCAGGCGGGGTCATTCGCCCTGAAGCACTGCGCATTGAGGCCGAGGAAGGCGGCCCGGTATGAAGGTGAAGGCCCAAGGAAGCCGAGAACGTCCATCCGATGATAAAAATGAAGGTTCCAGGCAAGCAGATCCAGCGCAGGATTATCCGGGCGTACCGAAATCCCGCCCTGCACATACATATTCATGAGGGCGACCTGACCATCGAACTTTCCGATCCGGATCGTCGGCAGGCTGTCCGAGTTATCCGGTGCGACCATGGCTCCGTCGATGCAGACCGTTCCCGAGCCTTCCAGCCCGAGCGGAACGCGCGTGGGACCCTCCCACCAGCAATCCTTTGCGAGGAAGCGGCCCCTGGCTTGCACGCACAGGCCGGCAAACTGGCCGCCATAGCAACAGATGCGTGCGGTGCCGCGGCCTTGCCGGAGCAGCGGGCCCCCGGAGACAAAATTCCCCTGAGTGAAAAAGGAGTTATCCTTTTCGACATAGAGGTAATTCAGGGAACCTGCGTATAGGGACGTGTCGGCATGGGAATAGACCTGGTCGAGTTGTGCGCGCGCCTGCGGCTGGTCGACATTTCTGAACAGGATGCCTGCCATCTGGCCCCCCACCCCCTCTTGTCCGATCTGCAGGTCCTGTATCCCGATGGTGCTTGGACCGTTGACCAGGAGGAGGGGCCCTTGCAGGCGCGGAGAGGGTTCGCGCCGGAGGATCATCGATGCATAGAGCAGGCCATCCCCCTGAAGCTGCAGGTCGGCGCCCGCAGGTATCGACAGGGTGCGGCCGACATTGTATTTCCCCATTCCAAAATGCACGACGGGCCGCTGGCCTTTCAGGAGGGCCGCCCGGTCCAGGATGGCCTGGATCGTGTCCCCGTCCGCTCCGGCAGGAACTTCGAACACTGTTCGCCGCACCTTGACCGGAGTGGGTTCCATGCTCCTGAGAAAGGCTGCTGCAGCGGGCTTTACCAGGACGCCGTTCTGGTCGCCGGAGGAATAGATCCTCGCCGGCGCGGCGGAGATGTGGATCGGATCCTTATAGCCATACTGGTTATGCAGGGACAGCACCTCATAGTTCACGCTCGCCCAGCTCATGGTATTGATCGTGAAGGCATAGGTCGTATCGATCGTCTTCGTAAAGCGGTTGCCCATCAACGTGATCTTGCCGGTATGATAGTATTCCACGGGGACCTTGGCCGGATTGATCACCGTATTGTCCTGAAAGATCCGCTTGAAAGGGTTCGAGCTTACCGCCTCGTCGAGCGAAAAGGCGCGTCCATTTTCGGAATAGCAGCCCCTGACCGAATTATAATACCCGTGCATATTATGGAGGTCGCATTTTTTCGACCCCGAGAAAAAGGAGCGATAGACGTGATAATTGCCGTAGGAGCAGTGCACGCCGCTGCCACAGGCCAGGAAGCGGCAGTCCCAGATCCAATAGTCCAGTGCGTTGTATCCATGTATCTCGATGCCTGCGTCGGCACAGTCCCTGAACGTGCATCGCCGGATGGTCACCTCCGAGTCGTTGTTGCCTGTCCCTTCCGGCTGTCCCAGGGTGCCGCCGCTGATGCCGAACCTGAAACCACCGTAAAAGACATTGTCGGACAATTCAATGTTCAGGGCGGCAAAACTCCGTGACCGGCCGTCATTCCACGCGTGTTTCCAATGGACGCCGATCCCTTCCATGTCCTTTCTGCCCCCCGCGTCCCAGGAAATGCGCGCGACGCGGAAGTACGCCGAGCCGTCGGCCCAGAGCAGGGTATCCTTATCTCCGCCGGTCCATTTGACGATGGTTCGCGCGGGATCTTCCCCGATGATGCCGACACCGATCTTGCCTTTGAGCAAGAGCGTCGTGGAGATGCAATAGGTCCCGGCCGGCAGGTACAGTACCATGTATCCCTGTTTACCCATATTGAAGCCGGTTGGGGGGCAGCTCAGGCTGTCGATGGCGCGTTGAAGCGCCTTGCTGTCGTCGGTCCTTCCGTCGCCCTTTGCGCCGAAGCGATCTTTCACATTGGCCCAGCTGGGAAAGGGGCCATTGAACTCTTCGCGTCCCTGCGCGTGAAGGCATGCGAAACGCGGGCCGGCGACGAGCGTAAGGGAGCAGGCGATCCCGAATGATAGAAGAAGGGATGACCGATTCATTCTACATGATTCTTTTGCAACCAATAATCCAACACGACGAAGAGCCAGATCTCAGGCCATCGGATGGTTGCGTCGCCGGACAAAAAACGGCGCCAATGATCCATCAGCCTTTCGCCTTCGATGAACGGTCGCTGGGCCATGCTCCGGATATGTCCTTCGCAGAAAGAGCGCAGTTCGTTGCGGATCCAGACATTCCAGGGGAAAAGAAAGCCCTGCTTCTTACGGAACACGATCTCATCGGGCAGCATGGGTTTCAGGGATTCCACCATGAGGCTCTTGGGATAGACCGGCCGCTTGAGGCGGTCGGGGACGGCCAGGACGTACTCCAGGAGGTCCTGGTCGAAAAAGGGTTCCCGCACCTCCAGCGATACGGCCATGGACATCTGATCGGTGTCTTTCAATAAGGTGTGCTGTGTATAGCCGAGATATTCGGCGGCAGAGACCTGGCTCAATAAGGGAAGGGCGGCCAGTTCATTTTTCCTGGCTGTCAATTCCCGTTGCACGGCCGTGACGAAACCGCCGTGACCGGCGCCCGGAATGAGGCCGTTCCCCCCGCGGGAACCGGAGCTGCGGCCCGGCAGGGAGGTCAGTTTGCCGATCGTCGCGGGAGAGAGGATCTGGCGGAAGATCGGGTAGAGATGTTCGATGGAACAGGTGGGCGTGTTCAGGATCTGCCCCATGCGTCCTTTCTTACCTCCTACGCCGAACGCGAGGGTCCTTCCCACCAGGCCCCGGATACCGGCCGGGATCTTCCAGATCCAGCTTTTTTCCCGCAAGCGGAGATATTGTTCGAAAAAAGGATAGCCGGCAAAGAGTTCGTCCCCGCCAACGCCGGAAAGGGCGACTGTTATCCCATTTTGCCGGATAGCCCTGGAAACGGTGTACGTGTTGTTGCCGTCCCCGCTGGGCGTATCCATTGCGTCCAGCGCATTCACGAGCTCGTCGAGGAAGACGGAAGGTTTCAGGAGGATGCGGTGATGCCGGGCATTGAATTTTGCGGCAACCATCTCGGCGTATCGGGACTCGTCGTATTCCTTCTCTTCGAAGCAGATATTGTAGGTATCGGGGGGCCTGCCTCCCGCCTCCGCCATTAATCCTACGACGGCAGCCGAATCAATGCCGCCCGAAAGAAAGGCGCCGACGGGCACATCGCTTACGAGTCTCCTTTCGACGGATTGCAGCAACAGTTCCCTGATGCGCCGGTGCACGCGCGCCGGCTCAGCCAGGTCTTCATTGGGCCGGATGGCGGTCAGGTTCCAATACCGCTGTTCGGTCACAACCCCCTGTTTTATCTTCATCCAGGAGCCGGCCTCTACCTGCCGGACGTCGCGGATCGCCGTATTCGGATAGCTGAAAGATTGATAGCTGAAATAATCCAGCAAGGCTGCGCTGTCCAGTTGCTTTTTCACCAGGCCGGTCGAAAGGATGGCGCGCAGCTCGGATGCGAATACCAGGAGGTTTTCGTCGAGATAATAGTAGAGGGGCTTGACGCCCATCCTGTCCCGAACGAGAAAGAGCTCTTTTTCCTGCCTGTCCCAGATCGCAAGGGCGAACATGCCGCGCATATGCGTGACGAAATCCGGCCCCCATTTGGCATAGGCTGCGATCAGCACTTCCGTATCGCCGTTCGTTTTGAAATCGTAATCCCCGATCAGCCGCTTCACCGCCTGGAAATTATAGATCTCTCCGTTAAAGACCATGACATATCTCCCTGAGTTGTCTGTGAAGGGCTGGTTGGCCGCCGAAGACAAGTCGATGATCGAAAGTCTCCTGTGTCCCAGGGCCAGCCCGCCTTCGTTGAGGCAGCCATCCGCGTCCGGCCCGCGATGCGACATGCAGGACGTCATCCGCCCGATCAGGGAAGGATCCAGTTCAGTCCCGTTTCTTTGTAATATTCCTGCGATGCCGCACATTTATTTTTCAAGTTTGGTCAGAGGTGACTGGATCGTGCCGGTGAGCAGTTGCCTGTAGCAGGTCATATACTGCGCCACAATCTTTTCAGGAGCAAAACGAGCCGTATTTCGAAAGCCAGCCTGAACGAGTTCCTCCCGGTACGCCTTATCCATCATGATCTTCATGACGGCTTGCCGGATCGACGCCGGGTCATAAGGGTCAACCAGGCAGGCGCCCTGGCCGGCCACCTCTTTCATGGGGCTCAGGTTGCTCGTGATCACGGGCCTTCCCGCCTTTTGGGCTTCGATGACCGGCAGGCCGAATCCTTCGAAAACCGATGGAAAGAGTACCATATCCGACGCGATGTATTGATCAGCCAGCTCTTCTTCGGTCAGGTTTGCCCGCTGGGCATAACGTATGCGATGTCGTTCCAGCAGGGCAAGCATGGTGGGCGGGGGCTGGCCAATAATCGTCAAAACGCAATCAATGCCTTGCAGGGCCGCGATCACTCTTTCGAGGTTCTTATTGGGTGTTACCCCGATGAAGAGGATCACGGGCGAATGCTGCCGGAACGCTGCCGGCTGAAAGCGGATCGAACCGGACAGCGGATTCGGAATGACGATCACTTTGTCTGGCGGGCAACCGGTATATTGAACGATATCCCGTTTGGTGGCCTCCGATATGGTAGTGATCATCCGGCAATGCCTGACGGGCAGATCGAGGAACAGCCATTTGAACAGGCGCCGCTTCAGGCCCGAGGAGCGATGCATGAACACGCAATCGTGAATGGTCAGGAGCACCCGTTTACGCGGCAGGGCAAGAACGGCATAATGGATATCGCCGGTAACATGGTATATATCGGCGCGTTGGCGCCGGACAAACCATAGGTTCTTTAAGATCGCCCTCAGCGAAGAACTGGGGGAGGGCACATAGGCCTTTTCCGTGGGCAACTCCCATGCGGGATCAACGCATAATTGGGCGAAAATTTTTTCAATGCTGAAAAAATTCGGATTGGGTCGTCTGAACAGCAGACATAGAGTAGGCATGCGTGTATTTGACCAGGTATGGGTAAGCTGGCTCTGTCAACCAGGCTGAGCGTCTTCTGTCGGGCGAACCATCGTGAATCGGGACCTTCTTGGCGTTATGAACCAGAAAGGGATCATCCTATACAATAAAAAAATGAAAAATCCGGCCTTGGCCAGCGAGTTCATGATCTGCAGGGTATCCGTTTCCGCGGAATAGGTGACCTGATAGAACAAAACGGGAATCCAAAAGATCAGCAACGGCGTCGATCGGGCAAGCCCGAAAATCAGCCGGTAAACCCACCTGATGAACAATCCCAGGAAGGACATGAAGATAATTCCTCCAACGAGCCCGAAGCTGCCATAGGCCTCCCCGAGAGGGCCTACGTTCGTGGACCAACCATTGATATAGACACCCGCGTAATATTGCATGTTGAATTGCCCGCCGGCCTCCGGCTTGTCCGGCCAAAGGAAGCGCGGCACCAGGGCGGAAGCGCCGTTGATCATGAGGTTATTCCCATTGTCGAAGGGTTTGATGGCGGGGAACCTCCGCATCACGAGGGCCACGTTGAAGCCCTGGTTGGTCCGATAATAGATCGGAAAAAAAGCGTCCGGCGAATGCCAATCGAAATTGAACAATTTTTCGGTAAGCAAATTGGCGAACAACAGTGCGCTGTTGCCTGAATAGCCCCCTCCCCGCCAGGTTTGCTTTCTGTATTCCGGCTTAACCGACTGAACCAGGAACAGGAACGTTACACCTGTCAGGAACCAAAGCAATTTCTTCCAGAATTTTGTTTTTCGGCCCAGGAAGAAAAAGGAGAACAGGGTAAGACCCATATAGGCGACGATGGTGAACATGCCGCTATTCAGCGCCATCATCACGACATAGACCGCGAAGATGGTAAGGATCAGGTTCCGGTAGCGAACCGTTTTGGTAAAGTAAACATAGAGGAAGCCCGCAAACGAAGCAAAAGCGAACAGCACCAGGACGAATTGCACGACATCGGGGGCGAAGCGCGCCACGCTGAACATGACCATCCCGATTACCAGCAGTTGCACGCCCACGTTTTTCTTCTGTTGCAGGACCGTCCTCGCCTTGACGATCGTGTCCTGCAGGTAGGGGCCGGCGTCGTCACGTTGGGCCTTCCTGGAAGGCCAGAACAGGCCGGCGGTGAATGCGCAAATGGCCGGCAGGGCATAGCCGAAATACGTCTCAAGCGGGATCGGCATGTAACGTACCCACATCCTGGCCAGCGGATCGGACTTATCGAAGAAGGCGTAACCGGCCAGGGGCATGAGCAGGCAAATGAAGCAGCTATGCAGGGCGACCACTTCGCGAAGCACGATGCCCTTTCCGAGCTTATCCAGCATCAGCACCACGAGCGTGAAGAACAGCAGGAAACAAAGTTCCGGGTACCAGTTGGTGAAAATGGACAGGCATCCGATGATGACGATCAAAACAAAGAATATGTTGCTCTTGATGTTCATGTCAATCCGCCTCTTTTATCTTTTTGATCATCGGCGCCAGGGCCTCTTCGCAAAGGTACGGAGAAGGCCGGTAATGCCGGTTCGTCCTGTCCAGCTCGCGCTCCGCGTCGAAGCGGTCCATGGCCGTAAGATCGACGGGAATGATCCGGGGAAAAACGTCGTCGGGCGTACGATAGGGATCGGTGCCCAGCATTTCGCGGGCATACCAGACGTCGAGGCCGAAGGCTATGTATTCCAGTACTTTGTTGGAGACGGCGTAGACGTGATTGGGTACGATCCCTTTGTAGAGGACGACTCCCACATCGTAGCCGGGCAGGATGGCCGGGAGGTCGTAGTAGGAACAGGCCCCTTTGAACTTGATGAGGCCGGCGCCCGGGCCGGCGTCAAGGTTTTTTAGCCAGGTCCTGACCTCCGCGGATACGTGCAGGGCGTAGATATCCCAGGTGACCTTCCCGTTTTGCGCGATCACCCATTGGGCAAATTCCGCGACGTACATCGAGTCCATGCCCAGGGAGCCGATATAGACGACGCGCAGCGGGTCATGGATGGGATGGGGCTGGCCGGACACCCAATCCGCAGGGGGATAGTTCGGGACGACGAAGGTATGGGGTATGCGCAGGCCGGCATGATCATGGAGGAACCTGCTCATCCGATCCGCATTGGTATGGGAGACCCAGACCGTGCGGGGATAGCTGCGGCATTCCAGTTTGTGAAACCATTTATTGAGTTGCATTCCGCCTGCGTAGTCTTCCGGCGACATATACTCATGATAATGGATCATCAGGCGGGATCGGGGCGCCAGCCATCCGGAATACAGGTAAGCGGGCAGGAAGGACAGCGTCTCGAAAACAAGTACGGTGTCGGGCCTCCATCGAAAAAGATCCCAACTGACGGAAGCATAGTAGCGTGCATACAGGGCCGGGCGGCCCGATATGCCGTGGGCGGTCCTCATCGTACCCTGCCTGACGATGCGGATGGATGGGTGTTGGATCTCCAGGATGGGAATCTCTTCATCCGTCCGGGTGGAATAGACCCGCACCGAGAGATCCTTATCTGCCTGTGCAGCCAGACAGCGGAGGAGGTTCATCACCGGCGGATACAGCTCCAGCGGGTTGAAATGCAGGATCGCCAGCTTACGCATAGAAGGATTGGATTTGCTCCAGGAACTGTTTGGCCCTCGCCTCGTAGCTGTAACCGGAAGTCAGCGAACGCCTGCGGGCATTCTCCCTGATCCGGTCGGCGTCGGGCCGGGGCAGGTCAAGCAAATAGCGGCATCGCTCCGCGCAATCGGCGGCGTCCCGGTATAGAAATATTTCTTCCTTGTCTGTAAAGTAGATTCTGTGCTCGGTCGTATCGGGCGCAAGCATGATGCCGCCGATCGCGGGGACCTCGAAGGTGCGCATGTTATGCGAATCCTGGTTGTGGATACGCATCAGGTTCAGTTGCACGCGATACCTCCGGAGTACCTTCCACATGTCCAGGCCGTAGACCGGGTCGAAGCAGCGGACATGGGGTTGTTGCAGCCATTCGTTCCAGTGGTTTCCATAGAGATCCAGGGTAATGCCCTGCGCAGCCAGCTCGTTGATGAAGGCGACGCGCTGTTTGTCGGGGTTGCCGAGGAAGCAGACCCTTAGCACTTCATCCTGGGATATGCATTCCCGGTAAACGGCAGGGTCGATGTCAAATCCGAAAGGCAGTATGGCCGTTCGGGCGTGGTATTCCTCCTCGAGCCTCTTGCGGATCTCCAGGTTGTAGGTGAAATGCAGGTCGAACAGGTTGATGGACCGGGCGATATTGCTGTTGCCGCTCCCCTTTCCCGTAAAAAGGAAGGGGTTGTCCGGATTATAATTGACCAATATGATCCCTCTCTCCTTTGCCCAGGCGAGGGTTTCGGGGAAAATTTCCATGCCTTTGAAGACCCAGATCACGCGGGGTGCATATTGTGTGGCGATTTCCCTGAACTGCCGGTTTAGCCGGTCATAGATCCGGGAAAATCCGAATTTGAAGGCCAGCTTGTTGAACAGGCTATGGTAATAGTACTGGTCGAAAAGCATATGAGCCGGAAAGGACAGGACGTCCACGCCGAGCTGCCTCAGGTACTTGAGGTAGTAATTCTCTATGGCATCCACCTGTTCGGAACCCACGATCATCAATCGCATCGGATGGCGGGCAGCGTTGGTTTGTGTGTTCATTTCCGGTCCTTGATCAACTGGGCAATTCGTTCGACCTGCCTGGAGTAGGCATTGCCGCAGGCAAATTCGATCCTTTCCCGTTGCCGTGCCGGGTCGTTATACGTGCTCAGGTTTTCGATCACCTGTCTGAAGAGTGCCGGCAGTCTGTCATTGTTGTCTCTTTCTGCCGTCATCTGCATCAGAACGGGCATGTCCTTGTAGGTGGTGACATTATTCGAGATGATGACCTTGCCTGTGCTCAGGTATTCCATGATCTTATGATAGTTCGTGCCGCCGCTCTGATCTTTTTTTATGTCGTAACAGATCAGGAAGGCGTCCATGCGCGAGAAGCCCTTTGCCAGTTCGGCCGCCGGAACAGCCCCATGAAGGATGACGTTGGGCAGAGCCTGCAAGGCCGCGATGAAGGCATGCGTCTCCTTATCGCCGCCGCCGCCGATATTGGACTGGCCGCCGGTATAGCTGCCCCAGCACTCGAAGATCACCGCGGGATTCGTCGCGACGATGTCGATCAGGGTCGGCCGGTCCAGGTCGGATCGAAGGAGGTTGCCGGCCATCCCTACCCTGAAGGGTTCACCCCGGACGGCGTGCGGGCTGTCGACCGGGAAGCCACCGGTCGGGAGGAATTCCGGAGAGATGCCATGATTGATGAAATGTTTTGGCGCGGGGTAGGCCTTATACTTTTCAAGGATCTCCCGGGTCACCGAGAAGATGATATCCGCCCCTTTGGCGGCTGCGATAGCTTGCGGTCCCGAGGGTTCGTCGACGGGATGGAATATCTTATAGATGGGCGGCCCGAACCAGGTCAGCGGGCAGAGATTGCCAAGGTCGAATGACCAGACGATATCGATGGGCCGGCCGATCTTTTTCAGTACCCTTTTCATTTGGAGGCGCATACCGGCGTGAAATAGCGGCATCGCATGAAATTTCAGGAGATAGGGGAACCAAAGGCGATGGCTGATCAGCATGAGGTTCCCGTGGATCCCGGAGGGCCCGATGCGGATGGCGGGGGATGCGGGGCCGTTATTGGACCGGGCTGGACCGTAGTCGGGCGGATTGAGGAAGTACACTTTATTGCCCATCCTGGCGAGTTCGAGGGCATAGTGATGTTTCGAGAGGAACATCGTGCCCCAGCTCTGCGGTGAAAGAATGAGTATGGTCTTGTCAGAGAGCGTGGGCATGGTCGGCATAAAAGGAACGGATCGCAGCGGCTATGCGAACGATCATTTCTTCGGTCAGTTCGGGATATAAGGGGAGGGAGAGGATCTCCTGCTGCAGGGCGCTGGCGACGGGAAAATCGGAAGGCTGATGTCCGAGATACCGGTAGGCGGGCAGGGCCGGCAGGGGCGTGGGATAGTGAATGACGGTCTCGATCTCCTGGCGGCCGAGCCATTCCTTCAATGCGTCGCGGTGTCTGGCCCGTATCACGTACAGATGCCAGGTATGTTTGGTATCCGGTCTCGTTTTGGGTGGACAGATGCCCCGGATGCCCGCGAGGTGACGTTCGTAAAGTGCCGCATTGCGAATACGCTGTGCGGTCCAATCCAGTATATAGGGCAGTTTGGCCGACAGGATGGCCGCCTGGATGGCGTCCATGCGACTATTGATGCCTTCGATCTGATGTTGATGCTTCTTCAGCGCGCCATGGTTCGCGTACATGCGGCATTTCTCCGCCAGGGCGTCGTCATTGGTAATGAGGCAGCCTGCATCACCATAGGCGCCCAGGTTCTTGCCCGGATAGAAGCTGAAGGAGCCTGCCACACCGAAGAGACCGACCCGCTTGCCCTTATATTCGGAAAAATGGGATTGGGCGCAGTCTTCGATGAGGATCAGGCCATGGCGCGCGCAGATCTGTCCGATGGCGTCCATATTGCAGACCTGACCCTGGAGGTGCACCACGATCACGGCGCGGGTGCGGGGATTGATCCTGGATTCGAGCAGGGATTCGTCCATACTGAAGTATTCCGGGTGGACGTCCACGAATGCGGGCCTGGCGCCTGCCTGGGTGATCGTTTCCGAACTGGATATCCAGCTATTGGCCACGGTGATCACTTCGTCGCCCGCGCCGATGCCCAGTACTTTCATGAGGATGTAGAGGGAATCGGTGCCATTGGCGCAACTGATCACGTGCCTGACGCCGTAGAGCCCGGCAAAACGTTTTTCGAATTCGCTGACGTAGTGGCCGCCGATGAAGGCGGTCTCGCCGATGACACCGGCTATGGCGCCGTCGATGTCGCTCTTAATACTGAGATACTGGGCTTTGAGATCAACAAATGGGATTTTCATATTTGTGGAACGATAGTTATGTAAGCTGATCGGGGATATCGAATGCGCGAATGAGGCGGGCCGGGTTGCCCGCATAGATCCCCGGTTTGGTAATATCCCTGGTCACCACGGCGCCAGCCCCGATCACCGTCCGGTCGCATACCGACACGGGAAGGATGGTGGCATTGGATCCGATGGAGACCTGGTTGCCGATGCGCGTCGCTTTCCATTTGGTCGTGTCCCCGCCGGCGGGGCCGCCTCCGGAGAAAAGGTCATTGATGAACATGACCCCATGCCCGATAAAGCAATGATCGCCGATCTCCACGAGTTCGCAAATAAAGGTATGCGACTGCACCTTGCAGGACCGGCCTACGCGGGCATTGCGCTGGATCTCGACGAAGGGCCCGATAAAACTGTTGTCGCCGATCGTGCAGCCGTAGAGGTTGACGGGTTGAACCACCGTGACGTCTGCGCCGAAGACCGTGTCCGGGGCGATGCCGGCTTGTTTGAAGCGTGCGCTCATACCTGTTTGGCGTTTGAGTAGATCTTGTCGATGATCTCTACCGTCTTGAGCCCTTCGAAGCCATTGGTCGCGATGATCCCGTTGCCGCTCAGGACTTCGACGAGGTTCGCGTATACTTTGTCGTGGTTGGACATCGAACCCTGGTACTGGCCGTATTGATTGGGAGGATTGCCGGGAGGCAGGTCTCCGATCACATACCCTTCAATGTCCTGATATTCGAGCTCATTGAGGTATTGGCCCCCGATCTTCACCGTTCCTTTTTCGCCGAAGATGGTCAACGAGCCTTCCATATTCTTTTTGTGCGCGTTCACGGTATAGTTGATCGTGCCGATGGCGCCGTTATAGAAGCGCAGGGTCACCACGCCGCTGTCTTCGAACTCAATGACGCCGGCATGCGCGAGGTTGCCGGTAAATCCCGACACTTCCTTGACGTCACCGATCATCCAATAGAGGAGATCGACGAAATGGCTGAACTGTGTAAAGAGGGTGCCGCCGTCCAGGGCCCTGGTGCCTTTCCAGGAATTCCGGTAGTACTCTTCATTCCTGTTCCAGAAGCAGCTCAGCTGCACGCTGCAGATCTTTCCGAGCCTTCCCTCCTCGATGATCTTCTTGACGGCGGCGACGGGCGGGTTGAACCGGTTTTGTTTCACGATGAAGAGGCGTCTGTTGGCCCTTTCGGCCGCATTGATCATTTCGCCGCAGTCCTGCACCGTCAGCGCCATCGGTTTTTCGCAAAGCACGTGGAATCCGGCCTGCAGGGACCGGATGGTATGTTCCGCATGGAGCCCGTTCGGGCTGCAGACGGAGACGACGTCCACTCCGGGTATTTCTTGCAGGAACCGGCCGACCTCGTCGTATGCGGCGGCGGCGTATTTGTCCGCGAGGGCTTTTGCCTTTTCCGGTATCACGTCGCAGACGGCCACCAGCTTGCCCTGATTGGCAATATGTTCCGCATGCCGCTGGGCGATGCGGCCGCAGCCGATGATGGCGAATTTTAGGGAACCACTCATTTCGATACTATTTTTTTTACGGCTCGTCTGATCGGGGCCGTGCGGTGTAAAAAATTCATATACGCATCCTTGATGCGCCTGTCGGTTTTAAAGTCTTCGTGCCGGCGGACCGGGAGCGCCATGATGGCGGCAAACTCCTCATCGGTCAGGCCGAGTTTCTTTTCGACGTATTCCTTGTCCGTTTTCAGTTCCGATGGATCGTAGAGGGGCCTGGCCAGCTCTTCCAGCGCCGATTCCCGGGTGAGCTGTCCCGAGCAGATCAGGTTGGAAAGGTGGGCCTTGCGTTTATCGATGTGGAACTTTTGCGGAAGGATATAGGCCTGGTAGAATTTGGTAAAGAGCGATTCATAGTGCTTTCCGCCGTAGTCGCGCCAGCCGAGCTCGCGGGTGATGGTCTCCTTCACCTGTGCCTTGTTATAGGGCACGTAGTTGAGGATCGACACGGGGCTCAGCCTGAGCACGGCGGAGTAATACACGTACTTCCTGAAATCCATGTAGGGATACGTTTTGAGCTTTACCTTCCCATAGCGGTCGTGAATGTCTTTCAGGTTGGCGTAGTCCATTTTGCGATAGAGCCAGGAGGGCGGCATGATCTGCTCCGTGACGATATTGGTCCCGCTGATGATATATCCTGTCCGGTGTTCCTTCGCCAGCTTATACATGGTAGCAAAGATGGCATGGTCGGATACCACTTCGATGTCGACGACGGACGCCTTGAGATAGGACAGCTGGATGTCCCTGAACTCCTGCCAGTTCACGACCAGGGTGAAAAGATCGAAGCCGAGCCTGGTGATGATGTTCTCGACATTCTTGACGGCCAGCTCGGAATTCCAGCCGTTGTCAAGGTGGACAGCCAGGGGACGGAGGCCTAGTTGTTTGACGAGCAGGGCCACGTACGTGCTGTCTACGCCGCCGCTGAGTCCGATGAGGCAGTCATAAGGCTTGCCTTTCCCGTCCTTCTTTATCTTGTCGGCGAGTTGCGCCAGTTTTTCCTCTCCCGCCTTGCCTGTAAACAGGCCCTCGGCTGCGGCGGTCCGGTATTCATGATAATAATTGCAAACGCCCTCGGCGTCGAATGTGATATCCGGATCGGCAATATTATCCATCACCGTCCGGCTGCATTGCCGGTATGCGTTGTCCTTTTCGGATAAAACCATGGATTGCGATTGTAGGTTAGTAAACCTGGCTGAAGAGGCGCTCTTTCAGAACGGCCTGGGTCGGATAGCTGATTAGTACGGCGCGATGCGGTCCCTGGAACACGAAGAGGCTGCCGGCGGAAACGGCCGAAGCTCCATGTTGTACAGCAGGTAGAAAATCTTTTACGTCGGAGGCGCCTCCGATGGCTACCACCGGGATGCCGACCGCCGAGCTAACGAGGCCGATCAGATCGGTGTCATAGCCTGTAAACGTGCCGTCGCGGTCGATGGAATTCAGCAATAATTCGCCGGCGCCGGCCTCTTCCATGCGTCTGGCATAGTCTGCCGGGTCCAGACCTGTAGCCTTGGACCCGTTGCGTATATGTACCTTATACTTGCCCCAGAGATTCCGCTTTACGTCGATGGACACGACGATGCTTTGACTGCCCACATATTTGGCGCCCTCGGCAACCAGCGCCGGATTTTCGAAGGCGGCGGTATTCAGGACCACTTTCTCCACGCCGGCAGTGATCAATTCCCTGATCTCGGCCAGGGTCGTGATGCCTCCGCCATAGGCGAGGGGCATGAACGCTTCACTGGCGATCTCCCGGATGCGCGGGATATCCGGGGCCCGCCGCTCCGCCGTGGCGGAAATGTCGAGCAGGACGATCTCATCGACCTCCTTTTCATTGAATATCCTGACGGCGTTGATGGGGTCGCCGACATATTTATGATCCTTGAACCTCACGGATTTCACCAATCCGTCCTTTTGGATCAGCAAGGCGGGTATGACTCTTAATCTTCTCAATGGTTATAACACATTCGATTTTGCGACAGGGGGGTGAGGACCGGGCTTACGTCGCCGGAATGCGTCCTTAATATAGTGATTCAGCGGTTCTTCGATGAATTTCCAGGCGAGGATGGCAGTGACCTGCAAGATCAGCACGACGAGGAAAAAATTCTTTGTGATGTAGGAGTGGATCAATCCGGTGAAAGCGCCGTAATGGATCAGGTATAAGGTGTATGAACTCCGTCCCAGCACTTCGAAGACCTTGGTGGACAGCATCCTTTGCAGCCAGGTCCGTTCATGGATCAGTCCCCAGAAGAGCAGGGCGATGGCTACCGGCAGGATATAAATGTTCACTCCCAGGCCGATGGGATTTTGAATGGCGTAGGTATAGGGCGCGTAACTCAGCCTCGAGAGCACGACGATCAGTCCCAAAGCAAGGAGACCTGCCACCCAGGTGACACGAAACCTTGGTTTAAAGGTCCCCTTTCTGATCACGAAGAAGAGGTAGATGCCGCACAGGAACTCGAAGCTCCTGCCGAAGAACGTACAGATCCACACTTCCCTGACGGACATCAGTCCGGACCAGTACAACGTGGCCAGCCCGAAAAGCAGGAAGAGGAGGGTCTGCAGCAGCAGGGGAATCTTCCTGCTCCAGAGAAAAATGAATGGCGCCAGGAAGTAGAAGACTTCCTCGACGGTGAGCGTCCAACCCTGGGATACGCCGGTATAGACATATTTACCCGAAAAGCCTCGCAACATGGTCAGGTTCAGCACAAAGGTCTTCATCAACTCACGCGGATCCTTTGCAGAGTGCCATAGCACGATAAAGGTGCCGCAGGTGACCAGAGCATACATCGGGAAGACCCGCGCCACGCGGTAGACCACGTACTGCCTCTTCCATTTCGGATTTTCGGCATATTCGTCAAAGTAACGGAAAGCGATCAGGAACCCACTAAGCACGAAGAAGATGGTCACCCCCACGTTCATGCTCTTTATCAGTTCGTCGAACCAGCCCATGCCAGTCACCGGAACGAGATGATTCAACAATACCATGAACGCAGCTACGAACCTGATGCCGGTGAGGGCAGGAATAGTGTTTCTCAAGTATGGGCGGATTTAACAATGGTTGACGAAATTTTCTAACAGCCGCATGCCGAACTTATGGCTCTTTTCGGGATGGAATTGGACACCGCGGATATTCCCGTGCTCCATCCCCGCGGTAAAACGGTATCCATAATCCGCCTCCACGAGCACATCCGACCGATCGGCCGGATCGGGATGATAGGAGTGGACAAAATAAAACCGCGGTTCCTCATACATGCCTTCGAAGAGGCCTGAAGGCTTGCTCAGTACGACGTCGGTCCAGCCCATGTGCGGCACTTTGAGCCCCGCAGGCATTTTATCCTGACGGAATCGGATGACGCGCCCCTTGATCCATCCCAGGCCAGGCCGCAGACCCTCTTCGCTGCCTTCCATCAGCAACTGCATACCGACGCAAACGCCGAGTATCGGGGTCTTGTTTTCCAGCGCCGCGCGGTCGAGGATGCGAGTCAGGCCCGAATCGTTCAATTTTTCCGCACAGGTATCGAAGGCGCCCACGCCCGGGAGGATCAGCTTGTCCGCGGAGAGAATGGCCTGTTCGTCGGAAGAAATGGCAGCTGCGACGCCGATCTTCTTGAACATATTGAGCATCGAGGCCAGGTTGCCCACGCCGTAGTCGACGATCACGATCATGGGTTTATTTCCATTTTGAAGATCTTCAAAAATCGGTTGAGGGCCATGGCCCTGAAATAAATGGGCTCATAACCAAGGCGGCCGTCGATGAAGCGGTCGAAGCGGTCGAGCAGTTGATCGCTGAAGACGCCCGTCCGGGTGATCACTTCTTCGAGCTCTTTGCGGACGGCGACTTTATTTTTAGTGATCCATGGCGCGTCGGGGGCGACGAAGCCCATCTTATCCTTCCGGTGCCGGATGGATTCAGGCAATTCGCGTATGGCCTCGCGAAGGACATATTTGGTATATCCATCCGGGCCGATCTTATATGAGGATGGCAAGCCGATCCCATATTCCACAAGGCGCGGGTCCAGAAAGGGTAGCCTCGACTCGATGGAGAACATCATCGAATTGCGGTCCTCCGAATGCAACTGATAGGGAATGCTGGAATGCGCGATCTCGGCCAGGCTGAGGTCGCGAATATTTTTTTCAGGGAAGCGCACAAGGCTGCTTGCCGCGATCTTCGACCAGCTGGACGTCATCCAGGGATGGTCGCTGCGGCCGGCGATGCGTTTGGCCAACCTGATCAGACGGAATCCGTAGGCGGCATTGAGGAATGCACGGAGCTCGGCTCCCAGGGTCCGTTGCCGGTGAACGGCCTTGGACCTGAGGAGACGCCATGCCGCACGCCAGCGAAAGCCGCGAAGCAGTTCCCGGACATAGGCGACGAAGAACTCTCCATAGCCGCATAAAAATTCATCCGAGCCCTGTCCGTCCTGCATCACGATGATCCGGTTATTGCGGGCTTCGCGAAAAACGCAGAATTCCGAATAATGCGACGCGGTGCTGAAGGGTTGGTCCTGATGATAGAGCATCTTATCAAAATGGCCCTGGTCCCATAGGTGGTTGAGATCGGGATAGACCTTAAGGGCCTTGTATCCGGTTTGCCGGGTCACTTCGTCGCTGAAACGTTGCTCGTCATAGCGGGCGTCCTCGTAACAGGAGGTCACCGTCGCGAAGGTCCCGTTGGCCATGCCACAGGAGTGAATGACGCTGACCATGGAAGAACTGTCGATGCCGCCCGACAGGCAACTGCCGACGGGCACGTCGGAACGCATGCGGATGCGAACGCTGTCCAGGAACAGCTCCCGGGTTCGTCCGACGGCCACTTCGAAGGGATCTTTGACCGGGCGGCTGGCCCGATCCAGGTCATACCAACGATGTACGCTCATACGGTGGCTATTCAATGCATATCGCAGGTAGTGCCCCGGACGCAGCTCACTGACGCCCGAGAAAAAGGTCTGATCGGAATAGTTCAGCAGGCCATTCACCAGGAAATTGATGGCGACTTCTTTATTGAGAACGGGTTTGAAATCCGGAAAGGCGGTGAACTGTTTGATCTCGGAGCCGGCCAGGAACCAGTCCGGGGTGATGGTGAAATTAAGGGGCTTGATCCCAAAGTGATCCCGGCATAGGATGATCTCACCGATGCCGCTATCGTAGATCGCAAAGGCCCACATGCCGTTGAACCGGGGGAAGGCGTCAACGCCCCACTGTTCGTACGCGGCGAGAATGACCTCCGTATCCGATCCAGAGACGAAATGGTGGCCGAGGTTCTTCAGCTCATCCCGGAGCTCGATATAATTATAGATCTCGCCGTTAAAGGTCAACCAGCAATTCCGGCGTTGCATGGGTTGGTGACCGGCGGGGCTGAGGTCCAGGATCGATAGCCGGCGATGGCCAAAGGCAAAATGGCCTTCAGCAAAGAATCCTTCGTCGTCGGGCCCGCGGTGGCTGACCTTGTCGTTCATGGCCCTGATCTGTTCCGGGGCGACCCGCTGATTTCTTTTATTTATGGCGATGCTGATGCCGCACATGATTATACGTTGCTCTTCTTTTCAAAGAACGCTACCATCTCATAGTCTTTTGAATACTTTGGCCAGATGGCCTTGGGTATTTTCTTTATCATGCCGAGCAGGCTTGTCGCCGCGGAGGCGGGAGCGGGGGCCGTAGCATGGGCGGTGCCGGGGGCGTCCGTTTCGTTTCCGGCCGGAAGAACCGGGTTGCTGGATTCGTGGCCGCTGTCTTCCGGGTTCAGGTAGCCGCATACCGGGCAGATCGGCGAGCGCAGCTTCTTTTGCCATTTCGGATA
>JAUZNZ010000090.1 GCA_030706735.1 Bacteroidota bacterium
ACCCTCCATCGGTTCATGGGCTGGAAAACGATCCTCGATGAAGGCGGCGCATGGATCCAATACAATACGGTCAGGTTTGCCAACAAGGCCGCGAGATCCGTTTCGATCCGGGCCTCTTCGCCCACCGGCGCGACATTGGTCATCCGGACCACGGCAGCATCGGATCCTCCCATCGCGGAGATCCGCATTCCGAAGACGACGGATTGGCGCACGACCAAACAGACAGTGGCCCACCTGCCGGCCGGCACAAAGAACCTGGTGGTTGAATTGAAGGGAGAGGGTAGGGTGGAATTCGATTGGATCCGATTTGAATAAACAAATGCACTGCATATGAAAAGAATAGGTTCAACCTTACTCCTCGCCCTGCCCGGGATGCTATCGCTGCCCGGGACGCTCGCCCTGGGCGGATTGCTCGCCCTGCCCGGGATGCTCCACGCGCAAAATGCCCGCATAGAGATCAACGTGACCAGGGCCATCGGCGAGATCGATCCCAAAATATACGGCGTATTCATGGAGCCGATCCATTTTAATGGAAGGAGACTGGGCCTCCCCGACACGGTCAACTTCAATACCCTTTATGGAAATCTATACGACCCTTCCTCGCCGCTGGCGGATGATCATGGCTTCCGGACCGACTACCTCGACGCCATGAAGGAACTAAAGATTACCAACATGCGCTGGCCCGGAGGCAATTATCTGATGGGGTATAACTGGCAGGACGGCATCGGTCCGAAAGATCAGCGCCCCACCCGCATCAACCTGGCCTGGGGCGGCGTGGACAATAATCACGTCGGCACCGACGAATGGATGCAGTTGAACAAGGCGATCGGCAGTCAGAATATCGTTTGCGTGAATCTCGGCCTCGGCACGATCCAGGATGCGGTCAACTGGGTGGAATATTGCAACTATCCGAAAGGAACCGCCTTCTCCGACCTCCGCGCCAAAAATGGACACCCGGCGCCCTATGGAGTGAAGATCTGGGACCTCGGCAATGAGGTCGACGGCGCGCCCTGGGAGTTGGGGCACAAGGATGCCGATGACTACGTCAAGGTCGCAAGGGAGGCGGCAAAGGCCATGCGGTCTGTTGACAACAGCATACGTTTCGTCGCATCCGGATCGTCATATTACGAGCCTACGGGTCAATGGGTGGAATGGAACCGTAAAGTGCTCACCGGCCTCGGGGATCTGCTCGATTATATCTCCATTCACCGCTATTGGGAGAATGCTCCCGATTATTACAGCTTCATGGGCCAGAGCGCCATGGACTTTGAAGAGAAGATCAGGGTGACGGCGGAGGAGATCGATGCGGCCAGGTCGATGAAGGGATTCAGGAACCCGATCGGCATTTCGGTGGATGAGTGGGGGTCTTTTGGTAGAAATTTTCAATCGGTGTTGCCTATCGCGCAATGCCTGAATTCATTCATCCGCCACGCCGACCAGGTCAAGATGGCCAATTTTACCATGTTGACCTCCCTGCTGGCAAGTGACCCGAAGAATGGCACTTACAAGGCGTCCCTGTTTTATGCCTTCAAATTGTTCTCCAATAATTGTCTTGGCAATTCCGTCGATACTTACGTGCAATGCGATACGTTCAATACGGAGAAATACAAAGGCATTCCTTACCTGGATGTGACTACGGTCTATTCGAAGGAGACACATACCGCCTATATCAATGTCGTTAACCGCCATAAGGACAAGTCCATTACGGCGGACATCAGCTCGGTGAGCAGGGCCTTTGCAGGAAATGCCGGCGCCAGCATCCTCAACGCCGCATCGCTTACGGAACCCTTTGCGTTCGAAAAGAGGCAACAGTATGTACCGGCGACGGAAACCGTTCAAAACAGGAATGGAACACTGTCTATCGTATTTCCCCCGCATTCCTTCACGCAGATCCGCGTACCCATGAACGAGAAATAAATGCACATAAAGAAACCATAAGATGCGATCGATCATTTTCCCGCTTTACAGGCTGCTCGCCCTCCCCGCCAGGCTGCTCGCCCTCCCCGCCAGGCTGCTCGCTTTGCCCACCAGGCTGCTCGCCCTCCCCGCCATCCTCCTTGCTTTCCCCGTCGCCGCTCGTGCCCAGGAGGGCCAGGATCTTTGGCTCCGCGACGCAACGCCCTCGCCGGTCAATATCATTTGCTCCCGCACTTCCCCGACGCTTACGATCGCGAGGCAGGAACTGCAGCAGGGTTGGCACGGCAAGCCCAATGCCTCCCTGTCGCTGACCATCACAAAGAATAAGGAGATCGGCGCCGAGGGCTACCGTCTGGATCCGGATGCCATCGAGGCCGTTTCGGATATCGGCATCCTCTATGGGGTCTATGAGCTCCTTCGCCGCCAGCGGACCGGCCGGCCCATCACCCGCGAAATTTGCAATCCATCGTATGAACGCCGCATATTGGATCATTGGGATAACCTGAACGGATCGGTGGAGCGGGGCTATGCCGGCCATTCTATTTTTTGGCGAAAAACCGATTCCTTCCTCGTCACCGAAGGCGACAAGGCCCGCTGGCAAGCGTACGCCCGCGCAAATGCCTCCGTCGGTATCAACGGCGCCGTCCTGGACAACGTCAATGCGTCGCCCGCGATATTATCGGCCGGTTACCTCCAGCGGGTAAAGGCCATTGCCGACGTGCTGCGCCCCTACGGCGTCAGAACCTACCTCTCCCCGAACTTCGCCTCCTCAAAAGTCATCGGCGGCCTGCAGACGGCCGATCCATTGGATCCCGCCGTGGTAAAATGGTGGAAGGAAAAGGTGAAAGAGATCTACGGCCTGATCCCTGACTTTGGCGGCTTCCTGGTCAAAGCCAACAGCGAGGGACAGCCCGGGCCGCAGGACTATGGCCGCACGCATGCGGACGGGGCAAATATGTTCGCGGCCGCCCTGAAACCCTTCGGCGGGATCGTCATGTGGCGCGCCTTTGTCTATAGCGCAAACGATAAGGATCGCGCCAAGCAGGCCTATGAGGAGTTCGTGCCGCTTGACGGGAAATTCATGGACAACGTGATCATCCAGGTCAAGAATGGCCCCATCGACTTCCAGCCGAGAGAACCCTTCAGCCCGCTTTTCGGCGCGATGAAAAAGACGCCCGTCATGCCCGAATTCCAGATCACCCAGGAGTATCTCGGGCACGCAGTCCACCTCGTCTTCCTCTCGACCATGTGGGAAGAGTGCCTGCAAAGCGACACTTACCAGGAGGGCGAAGGCAGTACCGTCGCGCGCTGTACGGATGGCAGCCTCTTTCCGCAAAAACATACGGCCATAGCGGGCGTGTCCAATATCGGCACGGACAGCAACTGGTGCGGCAACGATTTTGCCCAGGCAAACTGGTACGCCTTTGGCCGCCTGGCCTGGAATGATCATTTGCAGAGCGACCAGATCGCCGCGGAATGGATACGGCAAAC
>JAUZNZ010000091.1 GCA_030706735.1 Bacteroidota bacterium
AAGGGCGTCGATATTCTGGCAAATGCCGTTAAAGTGACCCTTGGTCCTAAAGGACGCAATGTGGTATTGGAGAAAAAATTCGGCGCTCCGTCCGTTACCAAGGACGGCGTCACCGTGGCCAAAGAGATCGAACTGGAAGACCCCATCGAGAACATGGGCGCTCAGATGGTCAAGGAAGTAGCCTCCAAGACGGCCGATATCGCCGGCGATGGCACGACAACGGCCACCGTCCTGGCACAATCCATCATCAGCGAAGGCCTCAAGAATGTTGCAGCCGGCGCCAACCCGATGGATCTGAAAAGAGGCATCGAAAAGGCAGTGGAAAAAGTCGTAGCCAACCTCTCTGCCCAATCGCAGACGATCGGCAACGATAGCCGCAAGATCGAACAGGTCGCTTCTATTTCAGCAAACAATGACAACAATATCGGCAAACTGATCGCCCAGGCTTTCGCCAAGGTCGGTAAGGAAGGGGTCATCACCGTGGAAGAAGCGAAAGGCACCGATACGACCGTTGACGTCGTGGAAGGCATGCAGTTCGACCGCGGATACATCTCTCCCTATTTCGTGACCAACAGCGAAAAAATGGAGGCCGTGCTCGATAATCCGTACATCCTGATCTACGACAAGAAGATCTCCGCGATGAAGGACATCCTGCATATCCTGGAGAAAGTGGCCCAGAGCGGTCGCCCGCTCCTGATCATTGCCGAAGATCTCGAAGGCGAAGCGCTTGCTACCCTCGTGGTGAACAAGCTGCGCGGAACGATCAAGGTTGCCGCCGTCAAGGCCCCGGGCTTTGGCGACAGGAGAAAAGAAATGCTTCAGGATATCGCTATCCTGACCAAGGGCATCGTGATCAGCGAAGAGCAAGGATATAAGCTCGAAGGCGCTGACCTCAGCTACCTCGGCAGTGCCGCTTCCGTAACCATCGACAAGGATAATTCCACGATCGTTGGCGGAAAGGGAAAGAAGGAAGATATCACCGCCCGCGTTAACCAGATCAAGGCACAGATCGAAACCACCACGTCCGATTACGATAAGGAGAAGTTGCAGGAACGCCTGGCTAAGCTTAGCGGCGGCGTGGCTGTACTGTATATCGGCGCGGCTACGGAAGTAGAAATGAAGGAAAAGAAGGATCGCGTGGACGACGCACTGCACGCCACCCGCGCTGCCGTAGAAGAAGGCATCGTGCCCGGCGGCGGAGTAGCCTATATCCGTGCGATCGAATCCCTGGAAAAGCTCAAAGGCCTCAATGAGGACGAGACCACCGGTATCGCCATCGTCAAGAGGGCCCTCGAAGAGCCGATCCGCCAGATCGTCGTCAACAGCGGCATCGAAGGCAGCATCGTTGTTCAGAAGGTGAAGGAAGGGAAGGCCGACTATGGCTTCAATGCCCGGACGGAAGTCTATGAGAACCTGCTGAAGGCAGGCGTCATCGACCCGACCAAGGTGACCCGCATCGCCCTGCAAAATGCCGCCTCGATCGCAGGTATGCTGCTGACCACCGAATGCGTGATCGCAGACAAACCCAAAAAGGAAGAAGCCCACGCACACCCCGGTGGTGCACCCGGCATGGGCGGAATGGACTATTAATAAGCTGTTTAGCTATAAAAAAGCAAATCAGGCTGCGGCCCGACATCCGTCGGGCCGCTTTTTTTCGTATATGGGGACAATACCCCAAACATGCTCGTACAGGTAAAGGTTATCGGGTTCATAGCCTGTGTCATATTGGCCGGATCATGGAGCCTGCCCCGGCAGGAACCAGTCGGCAATGCCTATCTGGCCCTGGGAGACTCCTATACCATCGGCGAATCCGTCGATCCGGACGATCGGTACCCGGCCAGGGCAGTCCGGCTGCTTAGGGAAGACCATGTCGATTGTACCGATCCCGAGATCATCGCCACCACCGGTTGGACAACGGCCGACCTGCTGGACGCCCTCGGCGGGCGGCATGCCGCCGCACCCTATGCGATGGTTACCCTCCTCATCGGCGTGAATAATCAATTTCAGGGCCTCTCCCAATCCGCCTACCGCACCCAATTTGCTGCATTACTGGAGCGATCGATCCGCCTGGCGGGCAACCGGCCGTCTCATGTGCTCGCTTTGTCGATACCGGATTATTCCGTAACCCCTTTTGCCCGGGACTTGAACGGCGCCCTTATTTCCTCCCAGATCGATTCGTTCAATACGATCAATGCAGCGCTCGCCGCGAAATCTGGCGTGCATTACCTGGATCTGACAAGTGAAAGCCGAAAAGGCGCGGAAGACCCATCCCTGATCGCCGGGGATAGCCTGCACTTCTCCGGAAAGGAGTATGCGATCTGGGCAGGCATGATGAAGCCCGTCATGAAAACGATCTTAATGGAGAAATAACCCGTCTTTCCTAACCGCTCAGGGTTGCGCACGGGTCAAAATTTGAAACCGACGGTTGCCAGGATCGTACCTCCACTCCGCTTCAATGTCGCGAAGGTGTTCGCCTTGTCCGCCAGACGGTATGGGAAGTGGACGTCCCTGACAAATCCTTCTACATAGGTCAGATCGACGAACAGGCCACGATTCCGCCAGCCCAAACCTCCACTGATGAACACGCGGTTGGCGCTCAGTCCGCCATCCCGGTATGGGCTGGTATAATAGGCCAGTCCCGCCCTGGCCATCAGGATGTTGAATTTCATTTCCCCGCCCAGCCTGGCGCCAAAGCTGCCCTTGTAATAACTCTTTACCGTGCTGTTCAATGCGTTGAAATAGCCGTCATCCGTAACATCGGCCGGATGGAACCTCGAGCCGCCGTTGGCCGTGTATTCCAGATCGGCGGTTACAAAGCCTTTCTGTTGACGGATATCTCTATCCCCCCCGCCAAACAAATATGAACCGCTGACGATAAATTGCCAGGGGGTATTGAGGTTATAGTTGATCGAGTTGGCCGGCTGGGTACCGGACAGGAGGTCCACCGAATCGGAGTTGATGGATACCTGCGGAAGGCTCGTGTAATGTTCGGTACGCGCAACCAGGCTGGAGCTGGCCTCATCGCTTAGTCCGTAAAAAGTGGGGGTGTGGATCGCCAGGCCCAGCCTCCATTCCTGCTTCGGTTTGAAAATAACGCCCAGCTTGCCGTTGAAGCCCACGCCTTTGGAACTGAAGCGCTCCTGGTAGGTGAAGGATTCGAAGTCGTTATTGGTATTCCCCGTTGCGTCGGATTCGAAATAGGTTTGCTCCTGGGTGTAATTCAGGATGGGTATGCCCAGGGTGCCGCCAAAATACCATTTGTCCATGATATTGGTAGCCAGGGAAAAGGCCAGTTCTGTTATGCCTCCCGTGCT
>JAUZNZ010000092.1 GCA_030706735.1 Bacteroidota bacterium
ACAAGGCGCTCCCTGGAATAACATGAACAGTGCGCCGAATGCCGGGGCCGGCATCGCCAACCTGAAGGATGATTCGGCCTTCTCGACCGGTTTCGGGATCACCCTGGTGGATACCTGGAGCGGCGCCAATAACGTGGGCCCCGTCACCGGCAATAACAGCGGCGTATACCCGGACAATGTGATGCAGTCGTTGTATTATGACGGTTCAGGCGCCGGCTCGCCGCGACATATCAATATCACGGGCCTTTCGGCGATCGGCAAGTATAACCTGATCTTCTACGGCGGCCGTGGCGGCGTCACCGATAACCGGATCACCCACTATACGGCGGGCGGCCAGTCGGTGCAGCTTAACGCGGCCAGCAATACGTCCCAGACCGTGCAGATCACCGGCATCAGCCCGGATGCCACGGGCAAGATCCAGGTCACGGTGGCGCAGGATGCGGGCGCCTCGTTCGCCTACCTGAATGCGATGCAGATCCAGTACGTGTTCGACACGACCTTCTATGCGCCGGGCAACCTGGTGGCGATCGGACCTTCCGCGACGTCGATCCGGCTGAACTGGGTGAGCAATAGTCCGAGCACGACGACGGGCTTCGAGATCTGGCGTTCGACTTCCCCGACGGGCGGGTTCACGCTCCTGAATACGGTATCGGGAACGACGACGACCTATACCGATGCGGGCCTGACGGCCGGATCGGGATTCTTCTACGAAGTGCGCGCCCTGGCAGGCACGCGCCAGTCGGCCTTCAGCAATGTCGCCGGCGGTTCCACGGTAGCCTTCAACCTGGAGATCCAGTTCAACGACGGTGCGCAGAATCCCGCGCAAGGTGCACCCTGGAACAGCATCAATACGCTGATGTTCCCCGGCTACGTATTACCGAATATGATCAATACCCAGAACCAGCAGACCGGGATCAACCTCGGCATGATCAGCAACTTCACGGGGTATAATATCTTCGGTACGACCACGGGCAATAACTCGGGCATCTTCCCGGACAATGTCATGAACGGGTTCTACTACATGAACTTCGGCGACACGTCCCGGTTGATCCTGACGGGCCTCAACCTGACGTCGACCTATAACCTCAATTTCTTCGGCAGCCGGGCCAATCCGACGACCTCCGTGATGTCGACCTACCAGGCCGGCGGGCAGGTCGTCACGCTGGACGCCACGAACAATACGAGCCGGACGGTTCAGATCGCGGGCGTCAGGCCGGACAGCACGGGCAGCATCGTCTTCTCGGTTTATAATTCCGACGGCGGCAGGGCCTATCTGAATGCGATGACGGTCGATATCGTGCCCTCGGCCTTCTCGACCATTGCGCAAACGCCGGTCGCCACCCAGGACAGGTCCCGCGGCCTGACGGGTACGGGCAACGCGCTGTCCTCCGCCGCGCTGGCGCAGGCCGATGCGGGCGAAGTGAAGGTGATGGCCTATCCGAACCCCTTCACGGATGAGATCCGGCTGAATTTCGCACTGGACAAGCCCGCCGACAAGCTGACGGCGATGCTGGTGGATGTGTCCGGCAGGGTATTGTTCGAACAGGAATTCAATGGGCTGCCGCAGGGCAATTCCGGGCAACGGCTCGACCTGAATGCGGGCGCCCTGTCCGAAGGCTCTTACTTCGTCATCGTCAAGGGCTTTGCCGACGGTCGGACGAGGGCCATTCCGATGCTCAAAAAGAATAGGTAAACATACGTGATCTTGAACGCGCGCGGCCCCCGGGTCGCGCGCGTTATTTATTGATAGTCAATGAATTATAAAAATGCTGACAGTTGTTGACAAAATAAATCATCCCGGGACATTGCGGCATTGGAGAAATTGATTTATTTTGCGACCGAATTACAGTAAATCTACCGCGTTCTAAACCGATGTTGATCGTTTAATAATTCCTTTCATCCTCCTGAATTCCCTTTTTTTCTCCAAGTCCTAACTTATTCTTTCCTACTCCAATTTCTGAAAGGGGAACCTGCCTTTCCTATTGTTCCCGACCTGTACACCGTTGCTACGATCCACATCTATTATCCTACCGCATAACCTTTCTAGTCGTCCTTCCTACAAGAGACCATTCCGGTATTTTATCGTTGTCAATAATCACTAATCATACATTGGAATTACGTTTCATTAAATACACAAGCCCCCAAATCATGAAAACTTTTACCCGAGTAGTAAGTTTTACCTTTCTGCTGGCTTTGGCAGCATGGCTTGTACCCTCCCAGGTGCAGGCGCAAAGCATTTTAAACCCGAACGATTCGGTGATCACGTACAATCCCGCATCGCCTCCCACCCAGCCTGCCTTTGGCACCATCGGCAAGTGGGTCCGCACCAAGCGCGTCAGCTGGAACACCAACAATTATAAATGTTATGTTTATAATGGATACCCGTTCCGTCTGCGCTTCCCCAAAACGTACAATCCGACGGCCAATGACGGGAAGAAATATCCCTGTCTGATCTTCTTCCATGGCGATGGCGAAGGCGGTCCGGTCACCGACAACGAGTATTCGCTTTTCCATGGCGGCCAGGTCTGGGATGCGGCGGTCACGGCGGGCACTTTCGACGGGTTTGTTTTCGTGCTGCAGACCCCCAATGGGTTCTGGGGTCAGCCTGTGTATAATTACATTTCACAGATCATGGACTACATGGTCGTGAACAATAAACTGGATCCCTTCCGTATCACCACCAACGGTCTGTCCGCGGGTGGCGCGGGCGTTTGGGATTACAGCATCGCATTTCCTCAGTATGTGGCTGGCGCCGTCCCGATGTCGGCCGCCTGTTTGTGCTATAATAATACCGCCCCTCCGGCTATGAAGTTTACGCCGACCTGGCTGATCCAGGGCGGCAAGGATGGTTCGCCCGATCCCAGCACCACCGCACAATTGGTCGCTGCGATGAACGCTGCGGGCGCCAACCTGAATTACCAGATCTTTCCCAACGATGGTCACGATACCTGGGACGATACCTGGAGACAACCCGGCTGGTGGCCGTTCCTGAACAACGATTATGCCTCCAACCCCTGGCCTCTTTTCGGCAGGTCGCAATTCTGTCCCGGCGATCCGGTCAATATTACCGTGGGCGTGGCTCCGGGCTACCAGGCGTACCAGTGGCGAAAGGACGGCGTGGCGCTCCCGAACACGGGCAACTCGATCAATGTGACCCAGTTCGGTACCTACGATTGCCGCGTAGAACGCGGTGGCGTATGGTCGGACTGGTCCCATCAGCCACTTGCTGTCGGCCTGATGCCGCCCACCGTTTCTCCAAACATCAGCATCGCTCCGCTGGTCAGCAACGTCATTCCGGCG
>JAUZNZ010000093.1 GCA_030706735.1 Bacteroidota bacterium
AGCCATTGAGTAAAAAGATCCCTCAGTTCGCGGGGCATACCACGTTCGACGACCGGGGACGAAATGAGTTCATCGTTCCCGGCCCGATGGCGACAGGCCGGACGATCGTCCTTGCGCCCGAAGACCCGGAGCGCCGTGTACGCGTTCGCTCCGAAGACGCCGACATCATGCTTCTCGATGGCCGCAACCTGGCCCAGAACGGCTGGTTCGTCCTGCGCAGCCTGCTGCCTGCCGGCAGGACCGGAAAAGTACTGACCTGGATGGTCGAACCGAACGCCATTCCGGACTGGAAACGGGCCCCGGTGATCGCGTTCTCCCAGGTCGGCTATCGTCCGGCGCAGGCAAAAGCCGCGGTCATCGAGCTGGATAAGCATGACCTGCCATTGAAAACCGCATCGCTGATCCGGATTATGCCTGACGGCGCGAATAGCGAGAAACTAAAAGCGCCCGTGCAGGACTGGGGTCGTTATCTGCGCTACAATTACCTGACCTTCGATTTCAGCTCGGTCCGCGAACCGGGCCTCTACGTCATCCGCTACGGCGATCAACAAACGAATGCCTTTCCGATCGGCGACCAGGTGTTCGAGGAGATCTGGCATCCGACCCTGGACGTCTGGTTCGCCGTTCAGATGGATCACATGGAGGTGAACGAAGCCTACCGCGTATGGCATGGCGCGCCCTTCCTGGATGACGCCCTGCAGGCCCCGGTCAATCACCAGCACTTCGACGGCTACAGCATGGGCCCCTCGACCCAAACAAAATATAAGTCGCTTGAACGTATCCCGGGATTGGCCGTCGGCGGCTGGTTCGATGCGGGCGATTTCGACATTCAAACCGCTTCTCACTGCAATGCCGTGCTCAGCCTCGTCGATACCTGGGAAAAATTCAAACCCCTGCGGGATGAGACCTATATCGATTATCCCACCCGGTATGTGGACATCCACCGGCCTGACGGCAAGCCCGACGTACTGCAGCAGATCAAGCACGGTACCCTGAACATGGTGGCCCAGGTCATCAACATCGGCCATCCCGTGCGGGGGATTGTGGTGCCAAATCTCCACCAATACCATCACCTGGGAGACGCGTCCGCGGAAACCGACAACCTGCCGTACAATCCCGCGCTCAAACCCTTTGAGACGGATGGCCGGTCGAGCGGGACGATGGATGACCGCTGGGCTTTCACCGAACGCAATGCCTTCCTGGATTATTATACGTCCGCCGCGCTGGCCGCCGCCAGCCGCGCGCTGAGGGGATTCGATGACAGCCTGGCCGAACGGGCCCTGTTCTGTGCGCAGAAGCTATGGAATGAGGACGACAGCTCGGGCCGGTCCGATACCTCCCGCTTTGCGGCCGGGTTCAGGCGGAGTATGGAAAGCTCCGCGGCGCTCCAGCTGTATATCACGACGAAGGACAAACGCTATGCGCAGCGATTCATCGCGGCGATCTGGCCGATGCTCGACCGCTCTCTCGCCTTCGGCATCAACACGGCGCTCCGCGCCTGTCCCTATATGGACGAGGACTACCTGCGCCGGCTGCGGCCCTACGTCGCCCGCTATAAGGAGATCGCGGACAGCTATGACAAGCAAAACCCATATCGCGTGCCGATGGCGACAGGAGGCTGGGGAGGCGACGCCGGCGTGATCAACTTTGCGATCACCAACTACTTCGCTCACCGGGCCTTCCCCGATCTGATCGGTCCGGAATATGTATACCGCGGACTGAACTATATTTTCGGGTGCCACCCGTACTCGAATATTTCCTTCGTCTCTTCGGTCGGAGCCCGATCGAAGAAGGTTACCTATGGCAACAACAGGGCGGATTTCCGGTTCATCGCCGGAGGAGTGGTGCCCGGTATTTTGATCCTGAAACCGGATTTCCCGGAAAACAAGGAAGACTGGCCATTTTTCTGGGGCGAAAATGAAGTGACGGTAGGTAGCTGCGCCGACTATATCTTCCTCTCCGCTGCCGTACAATCATTAGCAAGCGAAAAATAAATGAATTATGTTATTTCAAATGAGACTACTTGCGCGACTTCACATGCGACTACTGGCACGACTTCTTACCCGACGCAACGGAACCCGTATGACCTGGCTCATCGTGGCCTGGCTTTCGTCATCCGGCTCAACCGGCGCCTTTGCTCAGAATCCGCTTATCCGGAACATGTACTCGGCCGATCCCACGGCGCGCGTATTCGGGGATAGCATCTATGTTTATCCGTCTCACGATATCCTCGCCACGGCGGGTCACGGCCGCGTCGGCTGGTTTTGCATGGAGGATTATCATGTCTTCGCATCGGCCAACCTCACGGACTGGCATGACGACGGCGTCGTAGTGAGCCAGTACAATGTGCCCTGGGTCGACTCGTCCAGGTATAGCATGTGGGCTCCGGATTGCCTTTTCCGGAACGGGAAATATTATTTTTATTTTCCTTCGATCCCCCGCGATACAAGCCATGGCAGAGGTTTTGCCATCGGCGTGGCCATTGCCGACAAGCCGTCCGGGCCATTCGTCCCGGAGCCCGCGCAGATACGCGACGTACATGGTATCGATCCGAACGTGTTCATCGATCATGACGGCCAGGCCTACCTGTATTGGGCACAGGGGAGGATCTATGGGGCAAAGCTGAAGGAGAACATGACTGAACTGGCCTCGGACGTCAAGGTGCTGGGCGACCTTCCCGACAAAGGCCTCAAGGAAGGCCCCTTCCTGTTCGAGCGCAACGGCATTTATTATTTGACCTACCCGCACGTACAGAATAAGACCGAACGACTGGAATACGCCATCGCCAACAACCCGCTTGGTCCCTTCACCGTCACCGGCGTCATCATGGATGAATCGCCCCGCTGTTGGACAAACCATCAATCCCTCGTGCAATTCAAAGGGCAATGGTACCTCTTCTATCATAACAACGACCTGTCCCCGAATTTCGATAAGGCCAGATCCATCCGGGCCGACAGCTTGTTCTTTAACGCAGACGGCACGATCGTCAAAGTGATTCCCACCCTGCGCGGAGTCGGAGTTACCTCGTCCGGCGACCAGATACAGATGGACCGCTACAGTGCGATAAGCGAAAAAGGGGCTGCGGTCGATTTCCTTGATACCCTCCATCGGTTCATGGGCTGGAAAACGATCCTCGATGAAGGCGGCGCATGGATCCAATACAATACGGTCAGGTTTGCCAACAAGGCCGCGAGATCCGTTTCGATCCGGGCCTCTTCGCCCACCGGCGCGACATTGGTC
>JAUZNZ010000094.1 GCA_030706735.1 Bacteroidota bacterium
GGTGATGACCCCTTCCTTACCGACCTTGGCGAAAGCCTGGGCGATGAGTTTGCCGATATTGTTGTCATTGTTTGCTGAAATAGAAGCGACCTGTTCGATCTTGCGGCTATCGTTGCCGATCGTCTGCGATTGGGCAGAGAGGTTGGCTACGACTTTTTCCACTGCCTTTTCGATGCCCCTTTTCAGATCCATCGGGTTGGCGCCGGCAGCAACATTCTTGAGGCCTTCGCTGATGATGGATTGTGCCAGGACGGTGGCGGTTGTCGTGCCATCGCCGGCGATATCGGCCGTTTTGGAGGCTACTTCCTTGACCATCTGAGCGCCCATGTTCTCGATGGGGTCTTCCAGTTCGATCTCTTTGGCTACGGTGACGCCGTCCTTGGTAACGGACGGAGCGCCGAATTTTTTCTCCAATACCACATTGCGTCCTTTAGGACCAAGGGTCACTTTAACGGCATTTGCCAGAATATCGACGCCCTTCTTCATTTTATTGCGGGCATCGATGTCGAAGAAAAGTTGTTTTGACATAATCGTAAGTTATTTAATTAGAGTTTATACTATCGCCAGAATATCGGATTCTCTCATGATCAGGAAGTCGTCTCCTTCGATCTGGATCTCGGTGCCGGAATACTTCCCGTACAACACGGTGTCCCCGATCTTGACCGTTACCGGTTCATCTTTTTTCCCGGGGCCGGCGGCCACTACTGTGCCACGCTGCGGCTTTTCTTTTGCCGTATCAGGAATAATGATACCACCTGCCGTCTTTTCCTCCGCAGGGGCCGGTTTCACAATTACCCTATCCTGTAGCGGGGTAACGCTTAACTTCTTAGCCATAGTTTTATCGATTTTTGATTTGTTGAAAGATTATCTGGATGTACGATCCTGCGTGCAGCAGGTGCCAAAGGTAGGCGAATTTTGTACCAAATAGCAGGGGAAGGCCATTTTTGCAGTTCCTTCGGGGATCGGCAGGAGATCCGGCCCTCCCCGCCGCTTATTCAATGTCAATCTTGCAGATCGGAAGCGCTATTTGGCAGGATGTCATGGAGCCGGAGACCAAGCTGGGTCCGATCGGTTAACTCTTTGATAATCAAAAAATGGCAATTTGATAAATCCGATAGGGGGTAATATCCTATCTTCGCGCCGCTAATAGCTCTTATTCACATGATCAGCAGACGAAATATCAGGGTAAAAGTGATGCAGACCTTATATGCCCTGGAAGCGCAGGAAGATGCTATGAAGCCGGGAGAACCGGTCAGGATCTTGCAAAAGCATTTCGATCAATCCGGGGAACTCTTAGCCTACCTCCTATATATTATTACCGAGGTCGCCCGCTATGCAGAGACGGATTCCCGTAAGCGGGCATCCAAGCACCTGCCGTCGGAACAGGACCGGAATGTCAATATCAAGTTGGCGGGAAACGAGCATTTATGGAAGATGCTCGAGGACCCCTCACTGAAGAAGGCCTGGCAGGCCTTCAAACCGCAGCTTGCCGAGAACAAGGAACAGATCAAACGGATCTACCAGGAGCTCACCGGCACCGAGCAATACAAGCGGTATATCGGCGAGGCGGGCAGGGAAAAGAGGTCCGAAAAGGAAATGCTGGAATTCATTTACAATGACCTGATGCTGCCCAGCGAATCCTTCATGGGCCATATAGAGGAACTGTTCACCAACTGGGATGACGACGTAGAGATGATCAACCAGCTGCTTTCCGGGTATATTCACAAACCTCAATCCGTGAACTTTCAGGAGATCATGAGCAAGGAGAAGTGGGAGTTCGCCAGGAACCTGCTGGAAACGGTCATGGAGAAGAAGGAGTTGTTGATGGACCTGATCCGGCCGAAGCTGAAGAACTGGGACCCGGACCGGATCGCCACCCTCGACATGATCCTGATGCAGCTTGGCGTTTCCGAGTTCCTGTTCTTCGAGACCATCCCTCCTAAGGTCACGATCAATGAATACATTGATCTGGCCAAGGAATACAGCACCCCGCAAAGCGGGCAGTTCGTCAACGGCATCCTTGACAGCATTCATAAGGACCTGCTCCGGGACGAGAAGATGCACAAGGTCGACTTCAAAGCGAATTCATAAACCCTTCATTTAAAAACCATCGATATGCGAACTCTTATTGTTTCCTTCGCTCTGACTGCAATGATCGCGGGTTGCAGGAACAACGACAAGACCGCCGGCAACGACAAGCTCGGGGGCTCCGGCGCGTCGGGCAATACATCCGGCATGGCGGCCGTCGTCGATTCCTCGCAATTCACCAACATCGAATGGCTTGATTCGGCCAAGGATTTCGGGAGCATCCAGGAAGGCCAGAAGCTTGAAGTGACCTTCCGTTTCAAGAATTCGGGGGACAAGCCGCTCGTCATCTCCCAGGTGCGTCCCAGCTGTGGCTGCACGGTGGCCGAACAACCGAAAGATCCTGTCCCGCCGGGCGGAGAGGGGCTGATCAAGGCCATTTTCAACAGTGAAGGACATGTAGGTCCCAACCACAAGACGCTCTATGTATCGGCGAATGCGCGTAATTTATCCAATAATCCCCTGCGATTCTCCGTGCAGGTAGAGAAGAAGAAATAAGTTAACCCAACCAATTTCAAGACAAACAAATACATCATGACTCCATTAGTAGTTTTGTTACAGGCTTCCGCTCCGGGCGGCGGCGGATCACTGCAGCTCTTATTGTTAGGCGGTATGATCCTTGTTTTCTGGCTGTTTATGATCCGTCCTCAAGCCAAGAAAGCCAAGATGGCGAAGAAGTTCCAGGAAGAAATGGAAAAAGGGAAGAAGATCGTCACCATTGCCGGGATCCACGGCACCGTTAGTAAAATAAACGACGACGGTACGCTCATGATGGAGACCAGCCCGGGCAGCTATCTGAAGATCGAAAAGAGCGCGATCTCGATGGAATGGACCCAGAACCTCAACAAGGCGGTTACCACGGACAAGAAATAATCCATCAGGAATCCATCGGGATGGGCTCCGCCGGGAGTTCCACCCGACCTGATCAGCTAAACCGGCAACTATGCTCAGAGTCGGCCTCACAGGCGGTATCGGATCCGGCAAGACCACGGTCGCCGGGATATTCCAGGTATTGGGGGTCCCCGTGTCTTATGCCGACGAGGATGCCAAGGCGCTCATGAATGAAGACGCGGAGGTGAAAGAGCA
>JAUZNZ010000095.1 GCA_030706735.1 Bacteroidota bacterium
TGCGGTCATCCAAATTGGTACAGTGCTTGCGCGCCGTCTCCAGCACCTGGTCGGCAACGTCTTGCTTCACCTTATCCCACGCCGCAGCCCCGCCATCGCGTAAGTGGTAGGGCTCATAATGGTAGAGAAATAGGGTGTGCTTGCCTGCCGGAGCCCGGCTGGGATCGACGAGAGTCGCCATTCCCATAATCGGCATACCCGCATTGGGTACCCCATAGGAATAATCATCGTATGACCGCAGGAGCTCTTCAGGAGAGGGGCTGATCTCCACAAAAGGCGCCTTATTCACGTTGCCGCCGGCTTTGAATTTGGGGGCTTCGTTTAGGGCGATCGCCTGACCGAGGGGGGCGAAGGAAGCGGGCTTCAATTTCCTAACCTTATTCTGAAAACCCGCGGGCACCTCTTGGTCGGTCAGCATCTGCAGGAAGAGCTGCTTGACATTGACATTGGCCACCACCGCTTTTTTAGCCATGATTTGTTCGCCGTTTTCGAGAAGAACTCCCTTGGCTGCGCCATTCTCCACGAGAACCCGCTTGACCGCGGTGGACAGCATGATCGTGCCGCCGTTATCTCGGATGCAGGCTGCCAGGGCTTCGCTGAAAACACCGGATCCGCCGATCGGCATCGTCAATCCCCAGGTATGAAATAGCGGCCAGCCCGCTGCATAGAGACCGGTTCCCTTCTCCCGCGGGCCGATCATTTCCTCCGAAGCCCATCGACCAAAGGCAGCCCTCATCTCTTTGCTTTCAAACCACTCCTCGGTGACATCTTGTACGCTGGATAGGATGAGCCTCGCATATTCCTTTCCTTCCTCGCTGGAATCGAGAAAGGACATCATGGCTCCGAAACGCGGCGGCGCTGAAAACATTCCTATTTTCAAGGGAGCCGTAATTTTCTTCAGATATTGGCAAAACTTCAGATAGGCATCGGCATCCTTGGCCGAAAACTGCTTTATGGATTCAACCATCTTGTGGATGTCTTTATAGATGACCAGTGCACGGTCGTCGCTGAAAACGATTGCTCCCGGCGGGTCGGGAGAAACGTATTTCAATCCGTATTTGGACTTGAGGCCTAATTCGTCCTGGTGAAGCAGCGGATTGGCCTGGATCATCATATGAATGGCCCCGGCAATATCGTGCTTGAAGCCGGACAACGTCACTTCCCTGGTAACCACGCATCCGCCGACCATGTCTTGGAGCTCTACCACACAAACGTCCACCTTGGCCTTAGCCAGGTAGGCGGCGACAATCAGCCCGTTATGTCCGCCCCCGATAATAACCACGTCATGTCTTTTCATGGATCTTATTTTCCTTTTTGGATGATATTCGTTTACCCTGGTTGAATTCTCGGGGTCCTTATATCATGAAACGGTGTATCCGCCGTCAAGATAGAGGGTCTGGCCGGTCATATAGCTCGACGCATCGGAAGCTAAGTAAAGGGCGAGTAACCCTACCTCCCGGGGCTCGCCGAAGCGCCTCATGGGCACCGAGCGCAGATAGGTTTTGCTTATCTCCTCGTTCGAATATATTTTGTCGAGCATGGATGTCAGAACCCCGCCCGGTCCAATGGCGTTGACTGTGATATTGAACCTGGCCAACTCATTGGCCAAGCCTCTGGTGATGGCGACGATGGCTGCCTTGGTCGCCGGGTAAATCCCCTGCAGCGCGGTGTACTTGATGGCCGCCGTGGATACGATATTAACAATTTTCCCCGTTCCCCTTTCGATCATATGCGGAACAACCAGCCTGGTTAATTCGTATCCAGCCTTGACATTCGTGTTCCAGATTAAGTTCCATTCCTCATCCGTCAAGGGCTCATTCAGATCGGGAAGTATTTTGGCGATACGCATTTTTTCAGCGCCAGGAACGGGAATGGTCATCTTCATGGATCCCACTCCGGCGTTGTTCACCAGTATGTCGATCTTACCAAAGTGAGACAGACTCGTCTCCACAAGCTTTTTCAATTGATCCGCATTCGTTATATCCGTTGGCACGGGGATACACTTGCGTCCTTGTTTTTGGACTTCCCTGGCTGTTTCATTTAGCTCAGCAGGGGTCCTGCTGGCAGCGACAATATCCGCGCCTGCTTCAGCCAGGGTTGAAGCGATAGCCCGGCCGATTCCTCTACCGGCCCCTGTCACGATGGCCGTTCTTCCTTCAAGACTAAATTCTTTCAGCAAGTTTTCCTCCTTTCCGATATTTAAAGTTTTCTTTTTTCAAGTACTCGCTGGACGAAATAAGGCGCGGTCGCTTCAGTCCTGCCGCTGACGATCAGCGGAAGACCGGCGGCAGAAGCTGCAAATAATCCTTGCCGGTGATGGCGCCGGCACAAATAAATCCGGAGTGCACAGCACCTTCGATACCCCCTTCGTTGATACGCTTCCCGTACGTATCCCCGGCAAAAAAAAGTCCTTGGATGGTAGGGCATTTCACATCCACCCATTCATCCTCCGGGTGTCGCCAAAGGATGCAGGTATCGCCAACGGTAAAGAACATGAACTCCAGCGATTTTCTCCAACCCGGGAATGCCGTATCGGCAAACTTCAACATTCTGTCGATCACGATATTGACCTTCTTCTTGTCACGCGCTTCTTCGGCCAGAATGCTGCTGGCCATGCCCATCATGTGCTTTCCTTCGGGGGCAGTGGTGGGCGCCATGGCAGACATCGCCACAACGTCGAGCGGAACATGGCCCCTGAAGAGCCCTTCGCTCTCCGGAATCAACATGGAGGTATGGTAGAAAGACCTGGGGTCCACCTTCAGTTCGCAGAAAGCGTTCAGCGGTTTCATCATGCCGAACTGGCCGGCAACCATAGAAGTATGGATTATTTTTTGGGTTAATCGAACAAATTCCGCCGGCAGTACGCTCTCGGGCAAGATTTTTAGCAACGCCTTTGGCGGGGCAGTGCAGACGACCACAGGGGATTTAATTTCCACCGTCCTACCATCCATTTCAGCTACCACGCCGGTCGCTCTTCCTCCATTCTGGAGGATGACTTCTTTAACCGTGGCATTAGTAACGATGTCGCCCTCAGCGTCTTTGACCGCAGCAGCA
>JAUZNZ010000096.1 GCA_030706735.1 Bacteroidota bacterium
GAATAAAATGAAGGCTGTTGATCTTGCCAGGGAATTGGCTGTGAGCAAGAGCCTTGTTTCGGATATCCTGCATTATCGGCGTGGGCTATCGAGAGAAATAATCCGGAAATTGGCGAACCGCTTTAAGGTCTCCCAGGAACTCTTTAATAAGCCTTATAAACTCTCCAAAGCCGCCTAACAGACATGCCAACCTGCCATAAGCTTACCGCGATCTTAGCCTTTGTCCTCTCAAGCTTTACCTCGCTTTCCTCACATGCCGCGGAAAACACGCCAAATCCCACCAATGACCTCCGGGCCGAGGTCGAATCGATCAATACCCGGTTCGGGGATTGTGCCGAAAAGGCCAAGGTCGACTCCCTGATGGACTTTTATACAAGGGACGTGATCTTTTTGCCTGAGTATAAGCAAGCCATTTTCGGAATTGTCGATTTGACGAAATTCTACGAGGATTGGTTCAGAGCCGTCAAGATCGGCAGTTACAAAAAGGAGATTTTTAAGGTCCAACAACTCCCCGGCTACGTCCTCGAGATCGGCCACCTTTCGGTGGGTTATGCGATCAAGGGCGGAACGGAACCCGAAGGCGGCACGATGGGCACGGCGAATGTCTACTCCGCGAAATACATGATCATGTGGAAGCGGAATCGCCAGGGTCGGCTCAGGATCATCTCGGAAGCATTCGGCTCCGACAAAATGATCAATCCCGAAGAAATGCCCTATGCGATGGTGCAGGTGAAAGACAACCCGGGATTGAAGGAGAACCACCTGAGCAAAGAACTCGAACCGGAAATCCTGGCCTTCGACAGTGCCCTGGTCAAATGCATCTTGCAGGGGGACGGAGAGACCAGGGCCTCGCAGTTTGCGCCAGATGGCATCTACATGCCTCACTTCGACAAAATGCTGGTGGGCATGGATGCGCTAAGGCCCTATATGATCAGAACCTACCGGCCAAATTCCATCGCCAACGTTAAGAATACCTACCGCGAGATCCTCAACTTGGGTGACTATGTCTTCATTGACGGCCATTTCACGGTCGGCATCGACAACGGAAGGGTAAAGGGAACTTTTGAAGGGAATATGTCCAATCTCATGAAACGAGGCCCGGATGGCAAGCTGCGCATGTACTGCCAGCTGGCGCATAATGACAGTTTGCCAAGGATCAATTGAATTCCGCTCTGACCGCGGGGCGAGTCAAATAGTAGATGATAATAGACGTGACGGAAACGCCAATGGCCCCTTCAAGAACGCTTCCTGAAAACATCCTCGCACCATCGCTCAAGCCATTGACGACAAAAATGCCGATGGTCATTAGCCAACCCCGCCGACGTCTCCTGAACCATCCTATTGCCGCCATGCCCATCACGATCGCCAGCAGCCAAAATCCTGAGCCGAACAGCACCCGATAGGGTAACATTTGCCGAAACTCCTCCTCCTTGAAAGACCATATTTGGCTCCAAAAGGTCTGGGGCCAGAACAAGGAAATACCTGCAACCACAAGGATCAGGCAAGCAAGGATCAGAAAATATCCGATAGCCTGAGAGATCAAAGATATTCGTCGGCTCATCAAAAAGAGTTCGTGTTTGCAAGATATCTTTAATAACAGACACCGACCATATCAAAATCGGACAGCTGAAAGGGTCGCAGCAAATTAAATTATTGATTTAGAGGGATGTATCAATCCGGCATTTTTTTGGCAGCGACTGGGGAAACGCGATCAGCATGTTCAAGAATCACGTCCACGTCGCCTGGCGCAATATCATCCGGCATAGGGGCTACTCCATGATCAACGTGGCAGGCCTAAGCCTGGGCATCTGTGCTTGTATTATCATCTTCCTGGTTACCCGCTATGAGTTGAGTTTCGATACGTTTCATCCGGATAAGGATCGCATTTATCGGGTACTGGGCGACGTGACCGAAAATAATAGAGACAAGGCCCATTTTGCCAAGGTACCGCAGCCCTTGACGACGGCGGTTCGGCAGGAATTGACCGGGCTAGACGCCATCGCAGGGATCATTCCTTATCGGGCCAGCATCGGCATACTCGGGGGCCGCCCCGCAGACCAGCAGGCAAGGCATTTCGATCAGTCTGCTTCCGGATTGACGGGCATCGCCGAGCCGTCCTGGTTTAGCATTTTTCATTATGACTGGCTGGCCGGCGATCCCTCCACCGCTTTGAATGAGCCATTCGCGGTCGTGCTCTCGGAAAGTAAGGCAAGGCTCTATTTTGGCTCAGGGCCACTGGACAACATGCTGGGCAGGGTACTGGTATATGACGACTCCCTGATTGTTCGCGTTTCAGGCATCGTAAGAGACTGGAACAAGAATACGGACCTGCCTTTCACAGATCTCATTTCGGCTGCCACGATCAGGAAGAGTTTTTTACAAAACATCTTCCCTCCCGACTCCTGGGGGCCGGGCGACATGGCTACCTGGGCCTTTACAAAACTGTCAGGGAATACCCAGCCGTCTGTTCTCCAGTCACAATTTGCAGGCCTTATCAAACGACACGGCGAGCCGGGCGATAAGTTGGCCCTTTCCCTGGAACCCTTGTCCGATATTCATTTTAATGCCCATATCGTAGAGAGCTCGATCCGTACGGCTCACATGCCTACCTTATACTCACTGATGGGTATCGCCATTTTCATCCTACTTATCGCCGCCATCAATTTTATCAATTTGTCAACAGCCCAGTCCATGCGCCGCGCGAAAGAGGTGGGTGTTCGAAAGGTGCTGGGAGGCAGCCGGATCGGACTGATGGGACAGTTCTTAACCGAAACCGTGTTGCTCACGTTCTTAGCCGTATTACTGGCTGTTCTGCTGGTCAATCCCAGCCTCGCCTTGTTCCACTCTTTTTTACCCGCGGGCCTGAGCTTCCATCTCTTCGATCCTGCC
>JAUZNZ010000097.1 GCA_030706735.1 Bacteroidota bacterium
ACCGCCTTCGATCCATTGCACCGAGAAAATGTCGAACAAGCTGCTGTCGGCGAAGAAGAGATTGCTTTCCAGGAAGCGCTTCGGAGAGCCCTGCGCGCCTCCACCCTGGCCATTCCCCTCCTTCGCCTCCATGATCCCGCCGCGGCTGTATAGTCGCGCAACGGCCGCCACTTGCGGGATTTCGTGCGCAATAGCGGGACCAACCGAAGTCGGCGCCGTGGCATAGGGATGTCCCCCGCCTTCCTGCGTCTGCACAAAGTTGACCCGGTAGATGTCGTTATAATGGGCGTTGAAACGGTTGTAGCTGAGCTCATCGGTCAGATAGACCAGGATCAGCATGCAGCAGGCCATCCCGATGGACAGGCCCGCCAGTTTGACCAGCGTCGCCCCGCGGTGACGCACCAGGTTGCGCCATGCGGTTTTGATCAGGCTCTTTATCATAGCAGTCCGTTTAGTAACGGAATGTAATGCGAATTTCGAATGCCGCACCGGTTTTTACATGGGCGGCGCCGGCGGCCGGCGCAAAAAAGGCCCCGCCATCGGCGGGGCCAGTGTACATGAACCCTTAATAGGACTAATCAATAGGACTAATTACTGTATGGACTATCGTCCTTATTCGATCCGTTGTTTTGACTGGAACCATTACCATTCGACCCATCATTGTTCGACCCGTTCCCCGGCCTGGAATTCTTCCTCGAATTATAATAGAAATCCTTCCGGGCATTGATGATCGCCTGATCACGGTCATGTTTCAACTGACGGATCTTCTGCCTCCGTTCACTGCGCGGGATCGTCTTGTCATGACGCGTTGACTTGATCTGCGCCTTATAGTCATTCTTAATGTCTGAGATCTGCAAGGCTAACCGCGTCGGGACGGCTCCCTGCCCATAATAATAGGGCGGATAGGGATAGCCCCATGGGCCATACCAACCCCAGGGAGAATAAGGCCCGTATCCAAAGCCATAGCCATAGCCGAGGCCCACGCCTACCACCACGCGCGGGTGATATACGTATCCCCCGCCGCCATGGACGGCTCCGTGGCCCCGCTGAGCGGATGCGCCGAGTGCCAAACCGACGGAAAACAAGATCACTAATAGCTTTTTCATATACGTTCGAGTTTTTTGTGTCTCTTACTATATAAGACGCAAGAACTGGACAAAAGTCAATGCCCGCATATCGTTATAACGATTCTATAACAGGATGGCCGCCAGGAGCGCATTTCCCCATTCACGGAGCCATTTCCACCGTTTTCATTGGATTTTAGTAAATTACTTATCGGAAGCGGAAGCCGCCCGTCGGAAGCCGGAACCCGTCAGCTTCCCGTTTTGTTAAAACCCTGCTTCGATGAAGCGCATTGTTCTTTGCCTGTTACTATTCCCCGGTTTGCCAGTCCTGGCACAGACCGTTGTGACCATCCGCGTGGATGGCATGATCGGCCCCGTCACAGCAGGCTTCATACACCGAAGTATTCAAAAAGCCGGACAGGAAAAGGCCCAATGTCTTATCATACGGCTCAATACGCCGGGAGGCCTGCTGGAATCGACCAGAAGGATTGTCAGCGACTTGTTGGAATCGCCTATGCCGGTTATTGTCTACGTCTCTCCCGCCGGAGCGCACGCCGGATCAGCCGGAGTGTTTATCACGATGGCGGCAGCGATCGGCGCCATGGCCCCGGGCACTAACCTCGGAGCGGCCCATCCGGTCGATTTGCAGGGACAGCAAGACACGGTGATGAACGCCAAGGTCATGAACGATGCGGCGGCGTTTATCCGGACTATCGCGGAAAGAAGGCATCGCAACGTGCAGTGGGCAGAACTGGCCGTACGAAAGAGCGTATCACTGACAGAAAATGAGGCCCTGGCTCAACACGTAATTGACCTGCTGGCAAACAATACCGCGGACCTGCTCGCCCAATTGGATGGAAGGACGATCGAAGGCTACCCTACCCTCCATACCCGCTCGGCGCCCATTATCACCCTGGAAATGGGATTCACGGAAAAGACCCTTGACCTGATCAGCAATCCCAATATCACCTATATCCTGCTGCTGTTGGGCATGTTCGGGATACTGCTTGAACTGCTCAATCCCGGGGCGATCCTGCCTGGCATCGTGGGGGTCATATCCCTCATCCTCGCTTTCTATTCGATGCAATCGCTACCCGTCAACTATGCGGGCGTGGCGCTTATCGTATTTGCGGTGATCCTTTTTTTGATTGACATCAAGATCGCCAGCCATGGATTGGTGGCCATCGGAGGTATCGTATCGTTCCTGCTAGGCTCGATGATGCTGATACGTCCGGACAACGGGTTTGACGTGGCGGGGATCTCCATGACCGTGATCCTTGCCGCCACAACCGTCACCGCCTTGTTCTTCCTCACCGTGATCGTATTAGGATTGCGCGCTCAGAGGGCGAAGCCATTGACGGGCCCCGCAGCCCTCATCGGGACAACGGGAATAGTGACGGATGTGCTAGCGCCGACAGGCAGGATCCTGGTGCAGGGGGAATACTGGAATGCCGAATCGGCAACCGGCTCGATCGCCGCTGGCGAAAAAGTCCGGATCATTGGCGTACAAAGCCTCAAACTAATGGTTGAAAAGCAATAAAAACAAAAATAATGGAAACTGTTCCACTTACACTGATCATTGTCATTGTCCTCGCACTCCTGATCCTGGGAAACGCTATTCGGATCCTGCGCGAATATGAGCGTGGGGTCGTTTTTAGGCTCGGGCGACTGGCGCCTCCCGGAGGAGTGAGGGGCCCTGGCATTATCCTCCTCATTCCGATTATCGATAAGATGGTGAAGGTCAGTCTTCGAACCGTCGTCATGGACGTGCCGCC
>JAUZNZ010000098.1 GCA_030706735.1 Bacteroidota bacterium
CAGCGTTACCAGCCATGATGCGGAAGGTTCAGTTGTTGCGGAAACAATGAACAGGGCTCTGAGACAGGCGCGGCTTGATCCTGGGGATATATATGCCGTCAAGGCCCATGCAACGGGGACAGAAAGCAATGATAATACGGAAGCGGCTGCGATGATGGTGGTTTTCGGGAACGAGCTACCACCGGTAACTTGTGTCAAACCTTTCATCGGCCACACCGCGGGGGCCTGTGGAGTCGTTGAACAGATACTGTTTACGGAATCGGTCAAGGCGGGATTTATTCCCTCCACACCCGGCTTCCGGGAAGTTGATGAACAATTGAATTTGACGCCAGTGAAGGAAAATATTAATGCCGAGGAGGGCAATTTTATGCTGAACTATTTCGGGTTTGGCGGCAATTGCACTACCCTTATCCTCTCCAACAAGGCGAGCATGGGATGAGCGATATTTTCATTCACAGCGCCTCAGCTTTCACCGGTTCGGCAAACGAGGACATTAATCATTTAAAAAAGGAATTGAGCCGTTACACGCCGGATAATTTCCGCAGGGTGAACAGGTTCATCCTCCTCACCCTGCTCGGCGCCCGCCAATGTATTCACCAGCACTCCCTTGATCCTGATACCGCCGTCTACCTGACGACGGAGCACGGCAACCTCGGTGAGACCGCGCAGGTCCTCGACGAAATATACCTGGCCCGTTCTCTGCCCAAGCCATTCGGCTTCATCAACACTATGAGCAATACCGCGGCGTTTTATCTTGCTCAGAACCTCGGCATCCGGGGTCGTAATATCATAGTTTCCAGTCAGCACCTTTCATTTGAACGGGGGCTGGAACTGGTGAAGGCGGATTTTGCCGGCGGGGTGGAAAAAAGCGCCCTGATCGGCGGTGTCGATGAGGCTTCACTTTCCAGGATGTTTGTGGAAGAACGGATTGGTCATGGCTGGCGGATGGTTGACGGGAGTGGTTGGCTTTACATCAAGACTGAGAAGGATGGATCCATTGGGGCGATTAAAGGGATCAGGTCATTCAGGGACGGCCCCTCATGTATGATGTGGATCAGGGAAAGATCGCCTGCGGATATGGTATCTTTCGGAGCACTGATAGATGACTATGAAGCTGCCAAATTAAGGGGGGCTTTGCTGCCGGCTGCTGAATTTGATTACCTCCGGGAGTACGGGTATTCCGGCTCATCTACAGCTTGTGGTGTAAGCATGTTCGTCAGGCTATTTCCAGGAATGACCATGTTGCATATAAACAGGGATCAGCGCGGACATTACGCAGTTATTGAATTGGAAAGGTTTTGAGGAGGGAGTAGACAAGCTTCTCCTGAATTGCGCACTTTTTCACCAGTTGGGCGATATGTTCCACATCAAAATCCGCCGTCCTGCCCTTGCAGGCTTTGGCGCACGCCAGGGCGAACTGCCGCCACATATCACCCGCCTCCGTCATCATCCGCGACGCCTCCTCCAAGCGTTGAGATTTCAGGATTTGCCCGGCTTCCTGCAGGAAAGCCGCATACATGAACCGGAAACCGCCGCCTCCCGTTCCTATCTCTTCCTGCATCCTTACAATATGGCCGAGAAAGAAGCGGATATGTTTCAGGTCTTTGTTGGTCTTGAGCTTTTCAATCTTCCTTCCCATATAATTGATGCCCTTGACACCGATAAAAGGCACGGGGGCATAGAGCATCATGTGAACCGTTCGCTTTATTGATTTCTTTATCGCTTCCCGCAAATCAATGGAGGAATTGACCCGAACAGGATAGTACAAGAAACCCTTCGGGGCAAGGGTACCTCTGGCAAAGCGGGCGTTCTGGAGGTCCTCTGCCTTGATCCGGACTGTATGTTCAAAGACGGGATCGCTGACCAGGAATTCTTCCCCTTCACGCCCGTAAATGATGAGATTGTGTGCGTTGAACTGGAAGCGCATTTCCGGCGGGAAATACGGCAGCCAGTAAACGGATGTCTGCAATCCGACGATTTCACCCCGGTCGACAAGATCAATGAGTTCAAAAAGAGCCTCCCCCTTATCACTGTATCTTTTGGTCTTGAATATGACATCGAGATTTTTCACTGCTCCCCTGATGATCGACCCGGGTATCATGCGGTACGATACGATAGGCATGTTGGTCATCTTAATAAAGGGAATATAGGCGAAAGTAAGACCGCCGGTGATGCCGAACACCATAGGTTCGGAAAGATCGAGATTGTGGCATTTTAAAAGTGCTGTTACTACACCACTCTCGCAATGGGCGTATTGTCTGTGTTCCAGTGGCTTCAAGCCTGCCATTTAATTCCCTCTGGGAAAATTTATTAACTCATCGACGGATATTTTAAAGAGCCGGGCGTATGCCTCCAGTGTTTTATTATCGAGCTTTTTGAAAACACCA
>JAUZNZ010000099.1 GCA_030706735.1 Bacteroidota bacterium
AGCGGCGCAAGGGTGTGGCTTCCCCACGGCCTTTACCGGTACGGCAAGCTGAAGAACGTGATTACCCAGTTGTAGCTGGAAAGGCAATTCCTCAAGGGTCCGCTTCCGATTACAAGCGCGGTCTTTATTCAGTGTGTCGGTGCGAGGAATAATGAGCGGCCCTATTGCGCGACCATGTGCTGTCCATCAAGTCTGAAAAATGCCGTGAGAATCCGGGATGAAAATCCCGATGCCCGGGTGTTTATCCTCCATCGCGATGTCATGACGCCCGGCAGCACCCTGGAAGCTTATTACAGAAACGCCCTTGCTAAAGGGGTGCAGTTTATCCGCTTTGAAGAAACAAATCCTCCCGAGATGCTGGGGGATGAGCGCGTGGAGGGTGTGGATGTTTATGATGTCATCAATGGGATTAAAATAAAGCTCGATACCAACCTTGTGGTCCTCAGCACACCTCTTGTTCCTAATGATGATAACGTAAAACTGGCCGGGATGCTCGGTCTGCAACTCGACCGTTATGGCTTTTTCTCGGAAATATATCCCCTCCACCCGCTGGAAACGAGGGTGGACGGCGTTTTTATCTGCGGTTCCGCCAGATGGCCCGTATCATCCGATCATGCGATGATGCAGGGAGAAGGCGCAGCCGTTAAAGCGGCGGCCCTCTTAGGGATGGAAACCGTTTCGGCATTGTCCCTGAGTCGCGTTCCCGGAGAGAAGTTCGGCCATGCATCAGTCAATGCAGAGACATGCACCGGGTGCGGCAATTGTGTAGCCGTCTGCCCGTTTGACGCATGCCGTCTTCAGAAGATGGGCAGGAAATCAATCAGCAGGGTCAACAAGTTCAGGTGTAAAGCATGCGGCAACTGCGTATCCGTCTGCCCCAACGGGACCGTCCAATTGCCGGAGCACGATTACCGGGCAGTGGGAGCAATGATCAAACGGGCATTCGGGGAAGAGAGTACTTTATGAAAATGCTGATTTTTGCCTGCAAGTGGTGCGGTTTGATCGGCGCTGATAGCGCAGGGAAGAAGAGAATACAGCTTCCGGCTCATTTCCGTGTGATCCCGGTGGAATGCGCGGCGCTTGTCGAGCCGGATGCCGTCATCCGGGCTTTCGCTTCCGGAATTGCCGGGGTGGCGGTGTTGGGCTGCCATTTGGGGGGGTGCCGGTTCAACCATGCGAACCATGCGGCTGTAAAACGGCTGGAACTCCTGAAAACACTTTTGGACGCCACGGGTATCGGAGGAAACAGGCTGTTGATCAGCTTCGGTACAGCCCATGAAGATCACCAGTATGCAGAGGTCGTCAAAACATTTTTTGAAGAACTAAGATCGTTGCCTTCCGCGGACTTATGGATGTAGTTGCCATGCTGGATAAGATTAAAGAAATAGTAGAATCAATTCTCAAAGAGAAGCAGGCGGATGGGGTCCTCGGGCTGATGAAGGGCAAATGGGATGTCATCCAGCCTCATATCTTCGAAAATCCCGGTGACGTAGACGCGCTTGTCATAGAACCCAAATGGTTGTTCGCAAAAATGGCAATGACAATTTTGAGGTCTTCCCCGGAAGGCTACAGGCTGGCGGTTATCTCACGAAGTTGCGATGAAAGGGCTCTGACGGAACTGGTGAAAAGGAACCAGATTGAAAAGCATCGTCTGCTTACAATCGGGATTGCCTGCAGCGGGGAACAGGCTTCAATCTGTCTTTGCCAGCGACCGTACCC